>DAIRVG010000030.1:0-19529 GCA_036802945.1 Vicinamibacterales bacterium | reverse complement strand
TCGCGTCCGTCGCTGTAGACCATGAACAGCTGGCTGCTGGGCTGGTACTCCCAGTTGAGGCGGGCGCTTGTGGACAGGGCGTGCTGAGCAGCGTTGTACTGGATCAGACTGCTGATGAGCATCCGCGGTGTCGGCGTGATGATCGTCCGGTTCGTGATCAGCGTTGTCGTGAAGTTGCCGTACGGCAGGTCGACCCAGTTCAGCCCCACACCTGGCTCGAACGAGAGGTGGCGGTTCAATGCGAGGTACGCATTGTTGAAGGCGAGTGACTTCTTCGTGCCGTGATAGAACGACCCGAACGACGTGCTCACCTGGCCGGAGAAGAAGTGCTGCTGCCCGAGGGTGTATGACGAGTTGACGCTGCCGTACTCGTAGCCGCCGCCAGGGACGGTCACCCCGGTCGCGATTCCGAAGTTCTTCGGAAGCAGCTCGTAGTTGGTCTGATAGTCCATCCGGAACGAATCGCTGTTGTGGAACTCGAGGTTGAATGCGGCCTTCAACTCCTTCTCCTGGACCAGCGTGCGCGCGGCGTTCTCGATATAGTCGATGCCGGTGTCGAAGTTGATGCGGCGCACGATCCGGTTCTTCGTCGTCCGCTGGCTGACGCGGACGTCAGCGTAGGTCCGGCGGAAGTCGCTGCGCCGGGCGTATCCGACTTCGGGGTTGAACTGTTCGCCGACCATGATGTGTTCGAGCTGCACCCCGACGCGATCGGCGCCGTAGTCGAACCTGCCGCGATAGCTTGTGTCGTGGCTATCCACGCCTGGTGTTCCGGTCTTTGCGTAATACCCGACGAAGTTCACGCTTTGAAAGAACGCGAGGTTTGCGTCAAAACCGCCGGCGTAATTCGATCCGTGGCCGAGCGTCGTCACGGTCGGCGCGCGGCGAGTGGCCAGCACGCCGATCGTGCTGCGCCGCAGGATGTTACGCTTGACGCGCAGCACGGAAAAGTTCGTAGCGGCGGCATTGGCTGACAGCTTCTCACCGGTTTCGATGTTCAGCGCTCCGATGCTGTACTGGCCGGCGCGCCCGGTGACGCGGGCGCCCGTGCGCACCGGCACGGTCTGGCCGCCGCTCAGGCCAATCTGGCGGCTGAAGAACAGGATCGGCACCTCTGGCGTCGTCCCGCCGCCTCCACGCTCGCCGATCGCGGCGCCGCCGAACTGGAAGATCCCTTGACCCTCGAGGAAGAAATCTCGCTTCTCCGGAAAGAACAGGCTGAAGCGGGTGAGATTGACCTGCTGCGTGTCTTCCTCGACCTGCGCGAAGTCGGTGTTGACCGTCGCATCCAGCACGAGGCCCCGCGTGAGGCCATACTTGAAGTCGAAGCCCGCGTTCTTGGTGATGTCGTTGGAGTACGGCACCGTCGCGGCTCTGTCGGTATTGACCGACGATACGAGGTATGGTTTGAGCTCCAGGTTCAATGACTGGATCGGCGTCTCCACGCCCACCAGCGTGCCGCCGCCATTCAACCGGTTGATGCCGCCCATGCCGTACGCCGCAGGCGAGGCACTGAGATAGTCGCTCTCGTTCTTCCATTTGACGATGCGGCGGACATTGACTCCCCAGACCTGCGGTCCCGATCCACGATAGCGCAGCGACTTGAACGGAATCATCATCTCCGTCGTCCATCCACGGTTGTCGCGTGCCGACTTCACGTCCCAGACCGTGTTCCAGCTCTGGTTCAACTGCTCATCGGCGATCGACTGGTCGCGAAGCGCGCCGAGCGGGGTCGTCTGGAACATGAAGCCGTTGCGCCGGTCGTAGAAGGTGTCAAGAACGATGCTGATGCTCTCGTTCTGCAGAATGTTGTTGTCGTCGCGACGCAGTTCAGTCGCGACTTCGCGCTCGGGCTGGCTGTCGAAACAGCGCGCGGCGACGTAGAGGTTCGTCTCGTCGAAGAAAATCCACACCTCGGTCGGCTCCGTTGCCGGGAAGTTCTCTCGCGGGAGCTGCTGGACGAAATCGCCAGCCCCGGGCACCCTCACGTAGACTTCTTCGTCGAGGTGTCCGTCGATCTTGAGCGGCCGATCGATGCGGACCGCGCGCATCGTCGCACGTCCTTTTTCGTCGCGGTTGATGACCTCGGGCGGGATCGGGGCAGGAGGGCCGTCCAAGAGAATCGCCGGCGCCGCGGGTGCGTCGACCGGGGTTATCGCCGGCGGGCCGGCGAGTGCTTGCGCGGTGGCGTGGACGACTGTAACCGTAAGCAGAATGCAGAGAGCGACATAGGCGCGCCCCAGAACTCGACAAAACATCCGCGTCATTGTCCTAGACTTTGTCGCCTTTGGCGAGGGACCAGAGTAGAAAATGCGACCTCTCGACAGGCTCAAGGTCGCCCCGAGCAGCGTCGAGGGGCGACGCCGGCGACACATCGGGACCCATTCGTGCGCGCTTGGGCTCGCGCTTTCGCTCTTTTGGGCGAATATCAGCGCGGCGCAATCCTCGACCGGGCCTCGCACGACGATTCTCGTTGACCGCGACATGTTGCCGGCGGCCGGCGCGAGCGCGACGGTCACCGTGGGTCGGATCATGGCGGGCATCGAGGACCGCTTCGTGCCGCTCCGTCTTTTCGAGGAGCAAGGCAAGCTGCGGCGTGCGACCAACGCCGTGTACCGACTCGCGAAGCTCGAGCTCTTTGACGACCCGCAGGAAAACTGGCTGCACGTCGCCAACCACGAGCTGTTTGGTCACGGCGGCCGCTTGCGCGAGTTGTTCGACGGCCCCGTTCACTACGCCCTTCCCGCGCCACCGCCGTACGGTCGCGGCGGCGGCGCGACGTATTTCCAGCTCGATCGCAATCCGACCGTCGAGGAAATACTGTCCGTGACGGTGGGTGGGATGGAGGCGAACCGGATGGCGGCACGCATCCTGACGCAGGATGCGCTGACGTCAGGCCATTGGCACTATCGCGACGCGAGGCGCTATTGGTACGCCGAGTACGACACGATCCACTACATCCGGCACACGCACGATCTGGAAAAGGAAGGGCACGACGTCAGCGACTTCATCAAGATCTACAACGAAGTCGCGACCAACAACGACGAGAAGACACTCGATGCCCGGACGCTGCGCCGTTACGTGCTCGCTGGATTCGCGAACCCGATGATTGCGTACGCGTACTACAGCGCGTATATCTCGTACGTGTGGAGCGGCCACGCCGAGTCGCCGGTGCCGATGATCCCCATTGGCGCCACACGGTATCTGCCGATGGTTCGGTTCCAGCCGACGTCATTCGGGACCGAATGGGTGATCGACAATGCGTTCGTGCGGAACGGCCGTTTCATCGATGCCACGATACGCGCCGGACAGACCATCGGCGCGCGCACGTGGGGGGTGGGCCTGCAGTCCACGCGAGTGGCCGTCTGGAAGCAGTGGACGTTTGACGGCGAAGGACATCTCTGGCGTCAGCCTGAGTGGGGCGGGGAAGCGACGGGGACGGCCCGTCGCCGCCTCCGCTCCGGTCTGTCGATCGTCGCGCAGGGCGGCTACAAGACGAACGGGTTTCTGGCTGGCGAACGCATTCACCAGGGCGCCATTCTGAGAATTGGCGCCGCCCTCGACTAGGATATCTTCCGTCAGGTCCCGCGTGCGTTTTCCCGCAACCTCCTCCAATCGCGCGATGCTGTCGAGCGCAGCGGTTGGAGCGTTCGTCGTCGGTCTCGTGGCGTTTGCCTTCCGCTATCTCACGATCAGCCCGATTGAAAACGATCACTTCGTAATGCTGGCGCGGGCGCAGCAGGCGCTCTACGGAGATTGGCCCGTGCGGGACTTCGAGGATCCGGGAACCGGCCTGCCATGTCACGCGCAATAATCTGGTCCGTGCATCACCGCGCGCTGATTCTTCTCCTCGCCGCGGCCTCGCTCCTTCGCCTGGCTCTCGTCGCCCAGGGCGGGCAGTTGTACTGGCCTGACGAGCGTCTCTACACGCAGGTGTTGGACATCTTCGACCTCAATCAATCGAGCTGGTTCGGCGTCGTGAAGGCGCTCGTCAGCACGCAGGATCACCTCGGCTTCGCGCTGATCAGTGCCGGGCCGGCCGGTCTGCAGTTTGCGCTCAGTCGTGCGCTTGGCCGATCGGGCAACGCGCTCACGATTCTGCCTGGCGTTGTGCTTTCACAGTTCTCTGTGGCCGCGATTGCCCTCGTGTACGCGATCGCACGCCGGGCTGGCCGCGATCGCGTCGAAGCGCTGATCGCCGCCGCGCTCATGGCGTCGGCGACGACGATGTTCTATTACGCGCGACACCTGCTGCCGTACGACAGTTCGATGGCGCTTGGCCTGTTGGCCTTGTGGTGCGGCCTTGGCACGACTCGCAGGGACTCGATCTCGTGCGGCGCGGCTGCCAGCGCCGCGTTCATCGCCTATAACGGCTATTGGCTCCTCGTTTCCGTCGTCATCCTGGTGCACCTGTTCCACGAGGGACGGACGCCGATGCGGCTCGCTCTCGAACGGGCGGTATTTGCGGGCGTCGGTGCCCTTCTGGTGCCGGTGGTGATCATGGCCGTACAGGTCGCGACTGGCGCGCCATTCCTTCTTTCAGGGATGCAACGCCTCGCTGGAACGGTGACTGACGGCTACGCGCCGGAAGGGTTCAGCGTCACATGGGCGTACCTGTGGCACGCGGAGCACGGGCTGCTGCTCGTGTGGCTCGTGGCGGCGCTCCTTGTGGTATTTGACACGGGCGAGTGGAACTCGCGGCGGCGTCACACGGCGACGGTGTGGATCGTGAGCGCGGTGTTCGTCTATCTCGGCCTGGCGTTCAGCTCCGCGCTGCTGCACATCTTCGTGGTCATGGGACGGCAGTCGCGCCAGCTCGTGCCGTTCTTCTGCCTGGCCACGGCCGCCGCGATCGCTCAGCTGCTCGAGCGGCGGCAGGGTAGGTGGGTCGTCGGCGCGTGCGTGGCCGCGCTCGTGCTGCAGGTGGCGTGGAACTTCCGGCAGCCGCTGCAGCAGCGATTCCCGCGCGACGTGATGGCACAGATCACGGCGAAATACGGCCCTGTCGACCACGATATGACGCTCGAAGGTCCGCCGCTCATCAACCCGCACGAGCCGTCGCAATGGGTGCTGCTCAATGCGCAGCACCTGTATCATCCACGTGCGCCAAGACCGCCGTTGCCGTCCAGGATCCTCGAGGTGATGCGCTTTCCGCACCCGTTGCAGTTCATGCCGTACCAGTACGAAGGCTTCGATCCGATGGAGCGCCAGGTGCTGCGCAACACCGACATCGCGATGCGCCTGATCGATATCGGCATGCCTGTCGACCCACTGCCATAGCGATACGGCCGCGGCGCCCATGATGTTGAAA
The DNA here is from genome assembly GCA_036802945.1 of Vicinamibacterales bacterium. Classification (GTDB taxonomy): domain Bacteria; phylum Acidobacteriota; class Vicinamibacteria; order Vicinamibacterales; family UBA2999; genus Gp6-AA40. The sequence continues at coordinate 14,218 of DAIRVG010000030.1, read as the reverse complement.
CGACTGGTCATCCTGCTCTTTGTTAACGTCGCAGTGTTCTGCGCGTGCGCTGAGATCCTCGGCCTGACCGTCTACTACTACGAGCATGGTTGGCTCTTCTATGCCAATCCCTATCGGCAGACGTACGAAGTCGTACCGGATGCGGCGCAGGGCGAGGCGTTCACCGACATTGGGTTGAGTCCGTATTTCGGGCCGACTCATCGGGCCGGCAGCGCGCTCGATATTCCGGCGGCTTTGCGTGAAACGCCCGCGTCGCCGTCGCGCGTGGTGGCCAACAACTTCGGTTTTGCCTCGCCTCATGACTATCCGTTCAACCGGACGAGGGACGACCAGCTCGTCATCGGCATCTTCGGCGGCTCCGTGGGTGCATGGTTCTGCCATGTGGGTGTGAGCCGGCTGGAAGCCGTCCTGAAGCAGAATCCGTTCTTCGCCACACGGGAGCTGGTTCCGCTCTGTTTCAGCCACGAGGGGTACAAACAGCCGCAGCAGCTCCTGACGCTTGCCTATTTCCTATCGATTGGCCAGCAGTTCGACCTGGTGATCAACATCGACGGATTCAACGAGGTCGCGTTGGCGCCGCTCAACGATCAGCATGGATGGGACATCTCGATGCCGAGCATCATGCACCTCGATCCACTGATCAACCTGGTCAATCAGTCGACGCTGACACTGGAGAAACTCGATTCGCTCGCCGAAATCAGGCGCGATAAGCAGCGACTGAACGCGCTGGCTCAGCGACTCAATCGGAACCGCCTCGCATCGATCGACTTGGTTCTCGGGCGCTATCACGCGTTCGTCGAACGGAAATACCGAGAGGAGCTCGTGCGCTTCGACCGACTGCCGTCGAATCCGCCGCAGCAGTCGGTGATCCATGTCGCACCGCCGATCAAAGAGCGGCGTGGGGCGACCGTCTACGAGGAGATCGCCCGCGACTGGATCACGTCGTCACTCTTGATGAAGCAGCTGCTCGCGGCTCACGCCGTGCCGTACTTTCACGTGCTCCAGCCGAACCAGTACTACTCAACGAGGACATTCAGCGCGGCGGAGGCAAAGGTCGCGTTCAACGCGGCTTCGCCCTTCAAAGAAGGCGCGGCAAGGGGATATGCGTTTCTGGAGATGGCGCTGCAGTCGAACGGCCGTGCGCCGGACATCTTGAATGCCGTCCATGTCTTTGACGATGAACGTGCGGCTGTCTACATCGATGATTGCTGCCACTACACCCTTGTGGGAAACCAGCGCCTTGCCGACTTCATCGCGAAGGCCATCCTGGCCACGGGCGCCTGGACAGGTGGGGTCCGCCTGAAGGCGGACCCCACCGATCGTCCTTAGGTGTCCGGCTTCAGCCGGACTCGATCAATCCGGTTTCAACGTGTTCCGCCAGTCGCCGGTTTCCCGGAGCGCGGGCTGATCTTTCTTGTCGAACAGATAGTTTCCTGCGGCCAGGAAATCCATCTCCGTCCGCATGAAACACCGATAAGCCTCGTCCGGCGTGCAGACAATCGGCTCCCCTCGAACATTGAAGCTGGTGTTGACGATCACCGCGCAGCCGGTTAGTAACTTGAAGGCGTTGATCAACCCCCAATAGCGCGGGTTCGTCGTCCGGCTCACGGTCTGGATGCGTGCCGAGTAGTCGACGTGGGTGATCGCCGGCAGATCCGATCGGGGGACGTAGAGCCGGTCGTACATGCGTGCCTCCGCGTCGCCCGCGGGAACGGGAATCTGCCTCTCGCGGCGGACCGGCGTCACGAGCAGCATGTACGGCGATGGGCGATCGAGGTCGAAGTAGTCGGCGCAATCCTCCTCGAGCACCGCTGGCGCGAACGGCCGGAAGCCTTCGCGATACTTGATCTTCAGATTCAGCTTCTTCTGCATCTCCGGATTCCTGGGATCCGCGATGATGCTGCGGTTGCCGAGCGCGCGAGGGCCGAATTCCATGCGGCCCTGGAACCAGCCGCCAACCTGCCCCGCCGCGAGTCGCTCTGCGACGTCGGAGGCGAGCGAATCAAAGATCTCGTAGTGGCGTGCGTCGGCACCGTGCCTGCGCACCGTGCGGGCGATGTCCGCGTCCGAGAATTCCGGGCCCAGGTAAGAGCCTCTCATGGCATCGCCGCCGCAGCGAGTGTGACCCGTCACGTCGCGTGGGCGAGCGCCATGAATGTGCCAGACGGCATATGCCGCTCCGAGCGCGCCGCCAGCGTCGCCCGCCGCCGGCTGGATCCAGAGGTCGTCGAAAATTCGCGCCTGCAGAATTTTTCCGTTCGCCACGCAGTTGAGCGCCACGCCGCCCGCAAGCACCAGGTGCCGGCTGCCGGTGAGCGTGCGCGCCGTTCGCGCAAGGCGAAGGATGATCTCTTCGGTGACCTGCTGAGCCGCGAGCGCCAGGTCCATGTGAGTCTGCGAAATCTCCGACTCTGGTGCTCGGCGTGGCAGTGCAAAGAGCCGCTCCCACCGCGCCTCATTCGCCATCCTCAGCCCTGTGGCGAAGTCGAAGTACTCCATGTTCAGGACGATCGACCCGTCGGTGCGGATGTCGACCAGTTCGCGTGCAATCGTCGATCGGAACGCTACGGTTCGTGCGGACTGTGGATGTCCGTACGGCGCAAGTCCCATCAGTTTGTATTCACCGCTATTGACCGTAAATCCCAGGTAGTAGGTGAAGGCGGAGTAGAGCAGTCCGACGGAGTGAGGAAACTGCAGCTCGCTCAGTACTTCGATCTGAGCGCCACGACCGCGGCCGATTGTCGTCGTCGCCCATTCACCGACCCCATCGATAGTAAGGATCGCAGCGTCGTCAAACGGCGACGGATAGAACGCGCTCGCGGCGTGCGACAGGTGGTGCTCCGGGTAGTAGATCCGATGGCGCGCTTCGCCAAGCTGGTGCAGCTGCTCGGCGAGCAGCCGCCGCATGAACAGCTTTTCCTTGAGCCAGACGGGCATCGCCATGACGAAGCTGGCGAGGCCGCGAGGCGCGAAATGATGGTAGGTCTCGAGGAGGCGCTCGAATTTGAGGAACGGCTTCTCGTAGAACGCGATCGCCGCGAGATCCTCGTACGCGACGCCCGCGTCGTCGAGCACGTAACGGCACGCGTTGAGCGGAAAAGCCGGATCGTGGCGCGTGCGGGTGAATCGTTCCTCTTGCGCCGCAGCGACCGGTTCTCCGTCGACAAGCAGCGCGGCGGCGCTGTCGTGGTAGAAGGCGGAGATCCCCAGGATCGCCGTTTTCATGGGCGCGCTAGAACAGCGAGTAGATGAATGGCGCGATCGCGGTGCCGCTTGTAAGCACGGTCAGAGCCCCGAAGCCGAGGAGCACGAAAATGAGCGGCAGCAGCCAGAATTTCTTGCGATGACTGAGGAAGCCCCACAGGTCCTTCAGAAACTCCACGTTGGTATCGTCGGACCGTCAGTACGGACGCTCGAGATCCGCGCCAGAAAAGATGTGGTTACGCGGCTGCATGACTGAGTCATCGCTGGCTTTGAAGGCCCGCAGTCGCAGCGAATCCTTTCCCAACAAACGTCTGACCAGGCCGATAGGAGTGACGACGAGAAAGAAGATGACTGTCAGGACCACTCGCGACGTCACCGCGCCGAGGAGGTGCGACAGTCCCAGCCAGGCCACCGCGATCGGCGCGAAGATCCGCGGCACCGTCATGGCAATCACCTGAAGGACGAGCGCGTCCAGTACCAGTTCGTTGCGTGTGAGGGTGATCGAAAAGATCAGGAGCAGGAGCACCATGGCCATGCCAGTGTCCCTGCACTGATCCTTTGTCATCCGTCGGACGGCCGCCAGGGTGGAACGCATACGCATCGCAGATTGCCTAACTTCGGCGAAACGGTCAAGGACAACTCCCAATCCTGGAAGGTGCCAGACCTTCAGGCGGGCTGCGCCACGCCGAGATGCTTGTCGAGGAACGCCACCGTCCGCTTCCATGCCGTTTCCGCAGCAGCCGGGTCGTACTTCACCGGGATCGGCGGGTTGGTCATGGTCTCGTTTCCGAACGCGTGCTGCGCGTCGTACCGGTGAAACGTGTAAGCGACCCCGGCATCCTTCAGCTTCTGTTCGAGCGCATCCACCTGCTGGATCGGGAAGAACGCGTCGTGAATGGCGAAGTGGCCCATGAGTGGCGCCTTGATCTTCGACGCGTCGATGTACTCGAGCGGAGGGAATCCGTACCACGCCACCGCGGCGTCGGCCTCCGGCACGAACACGGCCGACAGCAGCGTCAGCGCGCCGCCCATACAGTAGCCGACCACGCCAACCTTCCCGCTGCCCGTGGACTTCAGGTGCTGCACCGCGCCGCGTACGTCCTGACCTGCGGCGTCGCCGAAATTCAGGTTTCCCATCAAGTGTTCGGCCTCCTTCGCGTCGAGGCCAATCTGACCGCGGTACAGATCCGGGACGAGTGCGCGGTAGCCGCGTTCGGCGTACCGGTTCGCGACACCTTTGATCTGATCGTTGAGCCCCCACCACTCCTGGATGATGACGACACCCGGCGCTTGCCTGCCGGCAGCCGGCTCAACGTAGAAGCCTGAACACTCCTTGCCGTCGGCGCGTTTGAACGTAACCTGGCTCATCGAAGACTCCTTCAAGGAAAAATGTTCTCGAAGATTACTTCACGTTCCCCGAATTGTGGACTCGCGCGGTTTGACGCGGCCATTGAGCTTCGAAGCTCCCGGCGCCCTTTTGGCGCAAGGGAACCCGTTTTGCGCGGTCACGGCGTCGGCTCGTGCTATCGAATAGGAGAGCGATGCACGTTTTGCGAGATCGCGGCAACCTCGTGACGTGCAGCCCGGAGGTCGCCTCGTTATGAAGCACGTGCATCGGGAGGAAGTCCTGATTGAGGGTCTGCTGAGAAAGACACGGACGATCGCGGTCATCGGCGCAAGCCCGCGTCCCGGGCGCCACAGCGGAGAGGTGGTCGCGTATCTGCACAGCGTCGGGTACGACGTCATTCCGGTGCGGCCGGACAGGATGACTGTGGCGGAACTGCCGACGTTCGCCCGGCTTGGTGATGTCGGAGGATCCGTCGATCTGGTCGTCATTTTCCGTCGTGCCGACGCGGCCACGGCTCACATCGGTGAGGCGGCGGCCAAACGCGCGACGGCCGTGTGGCTTCCGCCGGGGACCTGGAGTCGCGCTGCAGCCGACGAGGCCGAGAAACACGAGCTTCTGGTTGTGAAGGATCGATGCATCCTGGACGAGCATCGCCACCTGTTCGGCGCCATAGGGGAACCAAGCGCAGGGCATCCTGGAAAGTTGCCCCTGCCACACCTGCGCTAGTCGACCCGCTTAAGCGCCGCAAGTTTTTCGCCGCAGAGCGGCTCCACGCACCAGTGGGTCGGTGTCACTTTCAGAACATCTCTCGTCCAGCCCTCTCTGGTACGCTATCAATGGCGGAATGGACGGGCTTCTCGTCGATCCGCCGACGTTCGATCGAGAAATAGGAAACCATGCCGAACGGTTACATCCATCCTGAGCAGCGTCTGCACGAGTCAGAGAGCACGCCCGAAAAGGCTCAAGAAGAGGCGGAGTCTGCCAGGAATGAGGCGGAGCAGTGCAGGCGATTGGCTGAGGAAGCGCGGGTGATCCGCGATCAGCACCGCGACGCGCTCGAGACGCTCCGGGAAGGACGAGAACGCCTACGCGACGCGGGGGAAACGGCGCGGGTCGCCGGCGAGGAGGCACGAGTTGCGGCTGAGACCGCCCGTCATGCGTCGATCCATGCGGTGCACGCCTCCATCGCATCGCTCCACACCGCGCTCGAACACATGAAGGTCGTAGAGGAGATGCGGCGGATCCTTCGCGACGTACGGGACATAAACAAGCTCGACTCGAACTGAGCTGCGTTCATAACGCCCAACACCCAGCTCGCGAGCAATGGAGCGCGCGAGATCGGCCCAAGCTCGGCGGGTCAGTGGTCCGCTCGACGCTCGCACTCAACAGGAGTGGATGTGATTCGTCGATCGGGTAGTGCCCACTGCTCCGCGACCAGCAGCTCCGCTTCGATTTGCGGGAGGTCGATCCTGTCCCCGATGTGTCGACCGCTCAGGTCGACGCCGTCGATGCGCTCCGCGTACTTGCGGATCAGCCACACCTTCATAACTTTCCATAACGAATGCAATCTCGGACCCACTTGCAGTACAAAGAGCTGGTCAGCGTAAATTGCTGGCGATCCGCTTCGATCTCGGTAGTTTTGCTTCGATGAGCCAGGCCGCAGACACGGCGATTTAGTGGAAGGCGTCGCCACACTCGCGCCGATGGGTTACAGATACATTTTGAGCGAGCGCGGGCGAGCGATGGTGCGGAAGCGGGACTTGTGCTCGAAGGCCGAGCGCGGAGCGCGACGGCCGAGTGCCTGAGGGCGCGGTGACGCGCCAAACCGAGCGATGGTTTGGTGCGGAAGCGGGGATTCAATCGGCCGAGTGATGGGGCGTGCTGGCTGATCTCTGTTCGTGCGGTTTCATTCAGCAATCCGAGCCTTTCGACTCTCCTTCCTACTGGCTCGTGCTGCCTCGTGTTATGCAGGTGATTAGCACGTGATTAGCGTCTACCCGCGTAGCAGAGCTGCCACCCGGGCTGCCGCGTCCTGCTGCATGGTCGGCAGCACGTGGCTGTAAATGTCGAGCGTGATCTCGATGCGCTTGTGCCCGAGCCGCTCCTGCACCACCTTTGCCGGCACACCCGCTTGCAGCGCGAGCGTCGCCGCCGTGTGCCGCATATCGTGGAACCGAATTGTCCGCACCTTCGCCGCCGAGATGAGCTTGGCGAACGACCGCTGCCCGATGTTATTGATCTGCAGCGCGTCCCCGAGGACGTCGTGCTTCTTGGTCACGTCGGCGAGCTGCTTGGCGAACACCAGCCCGTGGTCGTGATACGAGCGGCGGTTCGCAAGCTTCAGTTCCGCCTGCGTCCGGCGATGGTCCCGAAGCAACCTGACGACGTCGTCGCTGAGGTTGATCGTTCGTACCGCGCCCGTCTTGGTCGGGCCCAACACCGGCTTGCCGTCCTCGCCCTTCGGCTTCAGCAGCGTCCTGAACACTGTGGTCGTGCCGGCATCGAGATCGACGTCAGGCCACTTCAGCCCGGCGACCTCGCCCTTCCGCAACCCGGCTTCCAACAGCAAGCCGTAGAACGCGCCGTCCTGCGGATTCGAGGCTTTCGCCGCCGCCATGAAGCGAGTCGCTTCCTCCGGCGTCCAGCAGTGCGCGAGCAGGTCCTCGTGCTGGCGCTGGCCACGCGGGATGCCGTCTACCAGTTCCACGATATTCCGTGGCACCAGGCCGGTCCGCGTCGCCTTCTTGAGCGCCGAGAACAGGACGACGCGATGCAGCATCAGCGAGCCGTTTCCGAGCTTTGCCTTAGCCCCTTCCGCGTTGCTACCCTCGCGCTTCGCGGCGAAATAGTGCTCAAGGTGTCCGGGGCGCAACGCCTGAAGCCGAATTCCCCCAAGCACCGGAACGATGTGGTGCTCGATCAGCCCCCTGTAACGCTCAGTCGTGGAGGCCCGCTTTGCTGGTTCTATCGATTCCTTCAGCCAACGACGGAGCCATTCGGCCACCGTGACCTTTGATGGCTCGACGAACTCGCCCTTGCTGAACGCGGAAATCAGGTCGGCCATCTTCGTGTTGGCCTGCTCCCGTGTGCCCTTAAAACTGACCCATTTCTGCCAGAGCTTTTTCTTGCCCGTGACTGGGTCGGCGCGGCGCTCGCTCAAAACGAGCGCGGAGCACTTCTTCGTTTTTCGTTTGACGATACAGCCTCGCATCGATTTCTCCTCAGAGCGGCTTTCTGCTTGCCGCGCAATATGGTTGCGACTTCGCGAATGAAAAGCACGGGACTCCCTTCGTTCAACAGCTGGCCGATAGCAGTGGGGCCGCAGCCAATTCCTCGGCGACTGCAAACGGCATTCTTTCGGCGTGGAGCTGCTCGGCGAGGAACAGCGCCGCGAAGGCAAGCGCCTCCGATTCAGACCACGCTACTTTCACGTGACCATTACCTGACGTAACCAAGATCGGGAACTCGACCACCGGGAGCACGAGCCGCCGTCGTCGGCGGGCTGTCGCGGTTAGTCGATTCTCTGAATTCGATTGCTGGCCATTGAGCCTCCATGCGCGTACGGCGGACGGGGCTCTGGCCGAGGGTGGAAAGTTGTTACCCTTGGTGCAGGCTCGTCGACCGTGACGGCGGTTGACGGGTTTAGCGGCGCCGGCGTGCTATCAACACGACGGCGTCGCGACTCACACATCCTACCCGCGACGATCCAGCCCGTCAATTGAAATTAGCGTGAATTACTGAGAGAAATGACGATTTCTCTTTGTAATGCTTGACCAACGCGACGGTGCTCACCGAGGTTGATCGAGGACCGGGATCGCAGCGGCGCCCACGAGCGCCATCGGCACCGTCAGGCTGGCGGAGAGGGTCGCGCATCCATGCCGGGTTTCACTCCCGACCGTCTACGCCGATCTTCACTATCAATTCTTTGAGTGTTATTACGCCGCCGCTTCTGAGTGGTCCTCTTGATCGAATAGCTGCTTTGTCGTGGCGTTGAGCGCCGTCGCGATAGCAGTTGCCTGCGTCGGACACTCGTGCATGCCTGTTCGAGATTCGCGAGAGCAGGGAACGCTCGATCCGCGTCAGCGCAGACGGCCGGACCGTTGCGATGTCGCATGAGACTGCATTAATTGCCAACTAACTACATTGCGATACAGCAAGAGGATGCGGTCGAAATTAAAACTGCGAGTTTGCGATGCAGGTTCGGTTCCTCCCCCGTAGACGCGCGATCACCAAGTTTCTACACTCGTACTCAGAGTTGATGGACAGGAGCAGTCCGGTCCCTCCTTCACTGGACGAGCGATCAACAAGTTTCTAAAGTGCTACTCAGAGTTGATGGATAGGAGATGTTGATGTTGTTATCGCGCGAATTGACCGTTCGTCTCAAGTTAGCTCCGCGCCCGATGTACACGTACGCGAGGATCGCGGGACTTCAGCCGTCAACCTTGAGCCGTTTCGTTCATGGCGGCGACGTTCGGCCAGCGCACACCGAGCGGATCGTGAAGATCGGCGGGATGCTCGGCCTCAGTACTGCGGCCGAGTGCCTTGAGAGCGCCGCGCAGCAATGAGCGGCTTCACTAAATTGCTGACCGTCATCGACGTGAGGGTTAACGGTGGGTAGAGAAGGTCGAGCCGACGGAGCTGGCAGGCAAAGTCGGCGTTAGACGCAATTTCGTGCGACTGGGGAGCGCCAAGCCACCGAGCAGTCGCACGCGGAAATCACAAGATGCTCGACCGCGAAGCCGCGAAATGCGGACCTTCTTCGCGAATGACTGAGCGAACACCAGCTACGACTCCGTTTGGGGTCTCCACGGTGGAAACCGTGGACTCGGGCATCTGCGTTGGCTGGTGGGTCCGGGATCAGGGCGATAGCCCGGGTCGGGGGACAGTCGGGATCAACCGAGCACGCAGAGGCGGGCGGCGAATCGCCCGGCGCCGGGTTACACCGGCGAACCCGACCTGTTGATGCCGCGTTCGCCGCGAATGCATCGAGCCCGCGGTCGCTCCGGCGCTTTATACGGGGTGTGGCGAGGCGAGTATCCCCAGCGCAGAGATCAACTCCGATCTCGCCTGGGGGAACTCTGCCCAGAATCGCAACCGGCAACTTTACCGGGGTGTGAGACTCAAGAAGGAGATCAAGAAGAGAAAGCTCAGACCGGAGATAGCGCGGAAACACACCCACGGACTCTTACGAAAGCGACGGAATGGACGAAGGCATGGCGGACACGGCGGAAAACATTGGCGTGGGGGCTTCAACGCCCACGCCGCAGCAGGGCGAAGACGGCAGGCTATTGCCGGGCCACACGCTCACGCTGCAGCACGGGCTCGACGCTGAGCGCGTCGCTCCGCCTTACGCCGCCCTGCAGGCGGAGATTCTTGCGAAGAGCATCGAAGACGACGGCGGGGCGGCCGAGATACCCGCGCGGCGGCTTGCGCAGCATGAATACCGGGCGCTGCTGCACCGGAAGATCGCGCAGCTCTCCGACGCGCTCGACGCCCGCGGCATGACCGACAAGAGCGGGAAGCTGCGCGTCGCGTGGCTGCAACGGCTTGAAGGGCTCGTTGCCTCTGCGATCCGGATCGACACGCTGCTCGGCCTTGAGCGCCGCGCGCGGAAGACGAACGAGCTGGCGGCTTATACACAGGAAAAGTATGGACGGTGAGGCGACGATGACGGCGCAGAGCATCACGCGGCACACGCCGGCCGACCAGTTGCCCGAATACCTGACCGTCGAAGAATTCAGGACGTGGTGGCACATCGGTCGGAGCCTCGCATTTGAACTCGTCCGCCGCGGAGACGTGCCGTCGATCCGGTGCGGGCGGTTGATTCGCATTCCCCGCTCAGGGCTGATCGAGCTGACGGCCGGTAAAAAGTGATTAGCGTTTGATTGCGCGGACGCAAAGAGCAGCGAAACCGTTAACGAAATCGGACGGGACAACACGAGGCGGAACAAATAGTTCCGCACCATAACGAGGAGCGGCGCGCGCTTCGTTCACCTGCCCGGTCACTGAGTGAGGAAGGAAAAGCAAATGAAGCCTGAGGCAAGAAACAGACCCGTCGCGCTAACAGCCGACGAAATCTTTGCCCTGCGGTGCTGGTGCGAGCTGTTGCGGCAACTGATCGCCGACGCCGAAGCGGTGCCTGGCGGTCTGAAAGACGAAGTTCAGTAGTGACCAACGACGTTACGACCGCATTGAGGTCGACCATCTTGGGGCTGTTCTGGCGGGGCAAAGGCGCGCTCTTGTGCCCCTTCACGCAGCGCCGGGCCTTCGCCGGACGCCCCAACCATCGACGCGACTGAGGTTATGGCTGCCGCTCTTCTGAACATCATCAACGTCATGAACGACCCGAACCTGCTCGGCTCGTTCTTCGGCGGGCCGACCTGGCGCAACTGGCGCGTCCTGCTGGCGGCCGCGTTCGGGCTGCCGATCGTGACCCTGCCACCCGCTGAGAGAGACGACGCGATGGCGACGTTGCATCAGCTGACCGGCCGGACGCTGTGGCCTACGGCGCCGTCGCTGGAGCTGTGGCTTGCGATCGGGAGACGTGCCGGAAAGTCGATGGTCATGGCGCTGGTGGCCATCTACCTGACCTGCTTCAAGGAATACCGGCTCGCGCCGGGTGAGCGCGGCGTGTTCATGATCGTCGCCCCGGACCGGAAGCAGTGCCGAGTGATCAAGGGCTACATCGCCGGGCTGCTGAAGTCGACGCCGATGTTGGCGGCGCTGATCGCCAGCGAGACGAGGGACGCGATCGAGCTGACGAACGGGCTGCGCATCGAGGTTCACACGGCCTCGTTCCGGACGGTGCGCGGCTACACCGTGGTCGGCTGCATCGTGGACGAGGGCGCGTTCCTGCCGACCGATGACGCCGCGGAGCCCGACAAGGAAATCATCGGCGCCATCAGGCCTGCCATGGCGACGGTGCCCGGTGCCTTGTTCCTGTTCATCTCCAGTCCCTACGCGCGCCGTGGCGAGCTGTGGCGGGCCTACAGCCTACATTTCGGGAAGGACGGGGATCTGACCTTCGTCGCGAAGGCGGACACCAAGACGATGAACCCGACCGTGTCGGATCACGTGATCGCGAAGGCGTACGAACAGGACGAAGCGGTTGCCAGCGCGGAGTACGGCGGAAACTTCCGGTCCGATGTCGAAGGGCTATTCAACCGGGAGGCTCTGACGGAGTGCGTCATCACCGACCGGCGCGAATTGGCTCCGCGGCACGGGCTCGACTATGTGGCCTTTGCCGATCCATCCGGCGGATCGGCCGACAGCTTTACCTTGGCGATCGCGCACACCGAGGGGGATCGCGCCGTTGTCGATGCGATTCGCGAACGGAAACCGCCGTTCAGCCCCGACGCCGTCGTCAAGGAATTCTCCGACGTGCTGAAGTCGTACGGGATCCGACAGGTCCGCGGGGACCGTTACGCGGGGGAGTGGCCCCGCGAGCGATTCCGGGTCCATGGCATCGACTATGAGCCGGCCGGAACGACCAAATCCGAGTTGTATCTGTTCCTCTTGCCGCTCGTGAACAGCGAGCGCGTTGAGCTGCTCGACGACGAGCGGTTGATCAACCAGCTGACCGGGCTGGAGCGGCGGACTTCGCGCGGTGGACGGGACTCGGTCGATCACGCACCGGGGAGCCACGACGACCGGGCGAACGCCTGCGCGGGCGCGATCGTGTTGACCCACACCGACACGAGCGGGCCGCGCGTGCGTGCGCTCTTCGACGATGACGAGTGGGAAGACATTCAGAACACGCGGCGCGCGCTCGCTCGCCGCGACGAAGAGAGGGACATATGAAGACTCTGGATTTCGGATTTGAGATCAAGGCGCTAGGTCCAACCGGCGAGCTGGAAGGATTTGCGTCGACCTACGGCAACGTCGACCGGGTTGGGGACGTCGTGATGCCGGGGGCGTTCGCGAAGACCTTAGCGGAGAGCGGAGGCAAAGTGCCGATCTTGTGGTCGCACATGCAATCTGAGCCGATCGGGCTCGCCCAGCTGTCCGATCAGCCCGGCAAGGGGTTATTTCTCCGGGGCCAGCTTGATCTGGACGTCGAGATCGGGCGCCGTGCGCACTCCGCCCTCCGAAAGGGAATTGCCCGGGGCTTATCGATTGGATACGACACGGTCAAATCGACAATGAAAGGCGGCGTTCGGCAACTCCTCGAACTAAAGCTGTGGGAGATCTCGGTGGTCACCATCCCAGCAAATGCCGAGGCTGTCGTGACTGGCGTGAAGAGCGATGTCGAAACGAGCATGACGCCAGAGCTGCGAATGATGTGCGCCGACCTGAATGCGTTCGCCGCTGAACAAAGTCTTCGAGCAGTACTGAGTCAAGTTCGTGCGCTCGCGATCAACGCGGGCAGGAAGTAGAGAGAGGCGATATGGCAAAGAAGACCGAACCACACGATCCCAGGAACTGGGAGCAGGATCCTCGACTCCGAGCGGCGATAGAACGCCTCCACCTTCTCGATGTGGAGTTCGCGAAGACGTCTGAGCAGGCACAGCGGACACTTGGGCGGTTGCGCCAAACCAACCAATCCATCGAGGCGATTGCGCTCCAAGTGTTGAAGGGCGAAGCGACCGACGCGGACGAAGCGCGCTTGCGCTCTCATCGTGGACTACTCGAATCGGAACTCAAGGCGCAGCGCGAAGCATTGGAGGAAATTTCTCCACGGCGCGAGGCGCTCTCCCGCGCGTACGGGCATCTCCGCGATCAGGTTCAGGCAGAAGCCCGTCGCGCCGCGGTTGTCGCCTTCAAGCCGATCGTCGACGAAATGGCCGCAAGGTTGCGCGAGTTGTCGGCGCTCAACGAGGTCCTCTATGAGAACTGGCCGGGTATTACCGGGATTCCGTCAGCGATACCAGAGCTGCGGATTGTGTGTGGGAGCGGCCGGCTGTTCCACTGGCTGAAGGAAGCGGACACGTTTGACTGGGGCGCCTACGGTGCCTGAGTTCACCAGCGCGTTGTTGTTATAGGTCGACCGCGAGCCGTCACGGACGGACTCGCGTGGCCGAAGGATGCATTGAGTCGTAGTGTAGGATTGCGCGTTCACCTGTGGCTGTTTTGTACGAGCTCGCCGTCCTCGGTGACCCCGCCGAAGCGCAGGTCGAAGACCTCCGAGGGTTTGTGTCGCGCGCAGTGCGGGCCTTTGGCATGGCGCTGGGATCTGAGATCGCATGGTCCGTTCGACCCCCATCTTTCAACCCTGAGCAAACAACGACCGCTGCGGCGGTCTTTTTCGGCGGCGTCGACGCACCGCATGGAAATTTAGACAGCCTGCGGCGCAGCGCAATTCCGATCCTCCCCGTGGTCTCGGATCTCGCGCGAATCCGCGAAGAGATTCCTGAAGTCCTTCGGCCCCTCAATTGTCTCGACTACAGGGAAGGCGGTGCCCAACGGGTCGCCACGGCGCTGCTCGAGTGCTGCGGCCTTTTGCCTCGCCAACGCCGGGTATTCTTGAGTTACCGACGAAGCGAGGCGCGACATGCTGCGGTGCAGCTATTTGATGAATTGTCCGCCAGAGTCTTTGACGTGTTTCTCGACACACACGGCGTCGCGCCTGCTGTGGATTTTCAGACCACGCTATGGCATCGACTATGCGACTCTGAGGGGACCGGCTTTCTCGGACCACTACGAGGGTGAGTCTGCGGCCGTTGCGAG
>DAIRVG010000029.1:26763-49121 GCA_036802945.1 Vicinamibacterales bacterium | reverse complement strand
AGGTCGAGGATCAGTACGTCGCGGTGCTGAACGAGGAAGGGCTGCCGCAGCTGCGCATCAGCCCCGTCTACCGGCGGCTGCTCGACAAGACCGCGACGGAGAATACCGACGAGACTCGCGCGTACGTGAAGGACAAGTTCCGGTCGGCGCTCTGGCTGATCAAGTCCGTGGAGCAGCGGCAGAAGACGATCCACAAGGTCGCAACGAGCATCATCAATTTCCAGCGCGACTTCCTGGATCACGGGATCGAGTACCTCCGGCCGCTCGTGCTGCGCGATGTCGCCAACGACATCGGCATGCACGAGTCCACGGTGAGCCGCGTCGTGACCAACAAGTACATGCATACGCCGCAGGGCGTGTTCGAGATGAAGTACTTCTTCCACAGCGGGATCGCCAGCTCGTACGGGGAAGCGGTCTCGTCGGTGACGATCAAGCAGCGTATCCGCAAGATCATCGAGCAGGAGGATCCGCGGAAGCCGCTGAGCGACTCGAAGATTGTCAGCATCCTGCAGCGCGAAGGGCTCGAGCTCGCGCGCAGGACGATCGCGAAGTATCGCGAGGAGCTCAAGATTCCGACATCCAATCAGCGCAAGGTTCTCTATTAACCACAGCCCGATGCCCGAGGCTCGAGCCTCAGCGCCGAGTACGATCGTCGGCGTTGGGCGTTGAGCATTCCGCATTGAGCGTTCAGGAATCGCCAGACTCGATGCGCCTCGAACTCACCGCTCGCCATTTCACGCTCACCGCCACCCTGCGCAAGCTGGTCGATCAGCGCCTCGCGCGCGCCTTCCGGCCGCTCAACAACAGCGTCGTGTCTGCGCAGATCGTGATCACCAAGGAGAAGGCGCGTTTCCATGCGGAGGTGACGCTGCACGTGCGCGGCGAGCAATTCCTCCACGGAGAGGCGACGGGCCGCGACGCCCAGACCGCGCTCAGCGCGTCGATCGACAAGATCGATCGCCAGCTCAAGAAGCTGAAGGGCAAGTGGACGGAAGGGAAGCGCCGGGCAATTTCGCCGGCCAAGGCGGCGTCCGCGGCTCCGCGGCCCCGCCGTGGCGCGGCAATGTTCGGCACGGGGTTGGCGCAGCGCGAACCCGATGGCGCCGGACAGATTCGCATCATCCGCGCCCGTCGCTACGCCGTGAAGCCGATGTCGGTCGATGAAGCCGCGATGGAAGTGGGTGACCGCCGGGACGCATTCCTCGTCTTCCGCAACTCGACAACCGAGGAAATCAATGTGCTGTTCCGTCGACCGGATGGGAACCTGGGTTTGATAGAGCCTGAAGCGTGAACAAGGCCCAATGCCCAATGCTGAACGCTCAATGCCCAACGCTGATACAGGAGCACGGGACGTGGGCGTTCGGCCCTGGGCATTGAGCCTTGGGCATTGATATGAATCGCTCAGTGACCGTCGGGAGCCTGCTCAAGGGCCGGGCCGAAGTGATCGGCCTGCCGCTCGAGATGCTCGGCGGCGCTGCTGGTATCGAGCGCACGATATCCAGCCCTCACATCCAGAAGACCGGACTCGCGCTGGCGGGCTTCGACGCCTATCTCCAACCCTCGCGGATCCTGGTCTTCGGCGAGAGCGAAGTCCGGTACCTCGAGAGCCTCGACGCCGCGCAACGGATGCACGTGCTGGCGGCCGCCTTCAGTCACGACATCCCGTGCGTGCTCATCACGGGTGGATGGACCCCGCCCGTCGAGCTGCTTGCGGCGTCTGATCGCTATCACGTTCCGTTGCTGCGTACGTCGGTGAAGACGCCCGTCGCGATTGCGAAGGTCGCGTCGCTCCTGGACGACGAGCTCGCGGAGCGCGTGGTCATTCACGGCGTCCTCATGGACATGCTCGGCCTCGGCGTGCTGATCATCGGAGAGAGCGGCATCGGCAAGAGCGAGTGCGCACTCGACCTGGTCGTGCGTGGTCACCGCCTTGTCGCCGACGACACCGTCGAGGTGCGGCGCCGCCGCGAGACGACGTTGATCGGCACGTGTCCGGAGCTGACGCGTCACCACATGGAAGTTCGCGGGCTGGGCCTCATCAACATCCGCGACCTGTTTGGCGTCGCCGCGATTCGCGCATCCAAGCGCGTGGAGCTGGTCGTGCAGCTCGAGCGATGGGATCCGCATCGCGAGTATGACCGGCTCGGCCTGGAAGAGAACCGTTACGACATCCTCGGGCTCAAGGTGCCATTGATCCGCATGCCGGTGGCGCCCGGACGGAGCCTTGCCGTGCTCGTCGAGGTCGCCGCGCGGAACCAGCTGCTGCGTGCGCGCGGTCTGAACGCGGCGCGCGATCTCGCCGAACGTCTCGAACAGACGCTGCGCGAGAAGGATGTCCACCCCGACGTCGATGCGGAAGACGATCTCGAGCATGGAGGCCATGTGTGAAGCGCGCGACCGCGCTGCGGCTCGCGCCGGTGCGCTCCACCGCTAGGGCCGCGCGGCGTTCGACATCCGCGCGCGGCACGCGACGCTTCGTCATCCTGACGGGACTCTCCGGGTCGGGGAAGACGCAGGCGATACGGGCGCTCGAAGATCTTGGGTACTTCTGCATCGACAACCTGCCCACGCAGCTCATTCCGACGATGGCGGAGCTGGCCACACGGGCGGACACCGCGCTGCAGAAGGTCGCGATCGTGGTGGATGTGCGCGAGAAGGAGTTTCTCAAGCGGTTCCCGAAGGTCTTCCGGAAGCTGCGCGCCACGCCGAAAGTCAATCCGATGCTGATCTTTCTGGAGGCCAGCCATACGGCGCTCGTCCGGCGGTTCAGCGAGACGCGGCGGCCGCACCCGCTGGCGCGCGATCGCTCGGTCAGCGAAGGCATTACCGAGGAGCGCGGTAAGTTGAATCAGATCCGCGCCATGGCGGACCTCATTCTCGACACCAGCAACCTCACCGTGCACGAGCTGCGCGACAGCTTCATGCAGATGTCGCGCGACGACCGGCACCGGGCCGACATGGTCGTCAATCTCGTCAGCTTCGGCTACAAGAATGGCGTGCCGGTCGATGCGGATCTGGTGTTTGATGTGCGGTGCCTGCCGAACCCGCATTTCGTGGACAGCCTGCGGAAGTTGACGGGACGCGACGCGGCGGTCGTGCGGTACATGCGGAAGCACCAGGAGACGCACGATTTCATCGATCGCCTGACGTCGTTCCTGAAGTTCGCGCTGCCGCAGTACGTGCAGGAAGGGAAGAGCTACCTCACGGTCGCGATCGGCTGCACCGGCGGTCAGCATCGATCGGTGATGATGGCCGAGGCGCTCAAGAAATCGCTGACTGGGGTGAAGGGCGTTCGGCTTCGGGTGAAACATAGGGATAGCTAAACGTATCGTTCAGAGAAGCGTGAACATCGGGGTTCTTCAATGATTGGCGTCGTCGTCGTGACACACGGACAACTGGCCACCGAGCTGCTCAACGCGGCCGAGACGATCGTCGGCGACCTGCCACGCTTTGCGGCGGTCTCGATCGGCTGGCACGAGGACACCGATGACGCGCGCAATGAGATCGAGCAGGCGGTGAAGCGGGTGAAGCAGGACGGCGGCGTGCTGATCCTCACCGACATGTTCGGTGGCACACCGTCGAACCTGGCGCTGACGTTCCTGGGCGATGGGGTCGAAGTCATCACCGGCGTCAACCTGCCGATGCTGATCAAGATCGCGGGACTCGCCGAACACGCAGACCTGCTCACCGCAGCGCGCGAGATGCGGGAACAAGGACGCGCGGCGATCTGGGTGGCGTCAGATCTCTTGCGCGGAGAAAAAACGGGTGAAAAATCGTGATGACCCCCCGCACGCGCGACGCGTTGGGATTTGGGGTGTGGGATGTGGGATGCGGGGTTTGCGGTGACGAGCCGCTCTGTTAACGTCACGAATCCGCTTGGCCTCCACGCAAGGGCGGCGGCGCGGTTCGTCCACCTGGCAAGCCGGTTCACCTCGCAGATCCGCGTGGCGCGCGACACGCGGGAAATGGACGGCAAGAGCATCATGGGGATTCTGCTGCTCGCCGCCGCGCGCGGTACCACGCTGACCATCACTGCGGATGGCGTGGACGAAACCAACGCCGTCGACGCGCTTACCCAGCTCGTCGAATCCGGCTTCGGAGAAGAATCGTGCAACGCATGAAGGGCATCGGCGTCTCGTCGGGCATCGTGGTTGGTCCCGCGCTCGTCGCAATCCAGAGGACACAGGTCATCCGGTTTCCCATCGCGCCCAAGCGCGTGGCCCGCGAGCTGTCGGCGCTCGAACGCGCCCGCGCGCGATCGCACGAACAGCTCCAGCAGATTCGCCGGCGCATCTCCGAGCTGAAGGGCGCCGATCTCGCCGCTATCTTCGACGCGCAGCTGCTGATGCTGGATGACCCGGTCCTCGTTGGCCGCGCGGCGACGTTGATTGCCGACGAGCGCGTCAATGCCGAATGGGCAGTCCAGCGCGCCTTTGACGAGATTGCCGCCGTCTTCAACGACGTCGAGGACCCGTACCTGCACGAGCGCAAGGGGGATTTACAGGACGTCGCCGGCCGTCTTCGGATGAACCTGCGCGGCGAGAAGGGCGGCGCCCGGGATCTTCTGCAGGATCTCGATTCGCCGTGCGTTCTGATTGCCGACGAACTCACCCCCTCCGTCGTCGCACAGCTCGATTGGAGCCGGATTCTCGGCTTTGCGACCGATGCGGGGAGCCGCACTTATCACACCGCGATTCTCGCGCGCTCGCTCGGGGTCCCGGCCGTCGTCGGCCTGCACGACGTCAGCCGGCGGATCCCGGCAGGCGCGTCCGTCATCATCGATGGCGATACCGGCGACGTCCTCATCGATCCGGCGCCGGGCGACCGGCAAGAGGCGGAGGCGCGGACGCGCCTGCAGCGCGGCCGTCAGCCCGCATCACGCGCGGAAGGGCCGAACGAAACGGCCGACGGTATTCGAATCCAGCTGCTCGCGAACATCGAGCGGAGCGACGACGTGTCGCTGGCGCTGGCGTCAGGCGCCGAAGGCATCGGGCTCTATCGGTCAGAGTTTCTGCTGGCCGGCGGACCACCAGACCTGGCTGGTGAAGACGAGCAGTACGAGGTGTATCGCCACGTCGTCGAGAGCATGGCGCCGAAGGTGGTGACCATCCGGACGTTCGACATCGACGAACGCCAGCTGGCGCGTCCTCTCATCGACACCGGCCTCGACGCCCGGTGGTTCCCTGATCACGAGCGGTCGGGGCACGCCGGCCTGCGAGGCATCCGGTTTGGCCTGGCGCAGCCGTCAATCTTCAAAACTCAGCTCCGCGCGCTGTTGCGGGCGGCGAATTACGGCGCGCTGCGCGTCATGTTCCCGTTCGTCTCGTCGGTGCAGGAGGTGCGCGCCGCGCGCGCGCTGCTGGCGGAGGCACGAACAGAGCTCGAGGCTCGCGGCATACCGACACCGACGACGCCGGTCGGGATCATGATCGAGGTGCCGTCGGCCGCGTTCACGGCGTCGCTGCTTGCGCGCGAAGTCGACTTTTTCACCATCGGCACAAACGACCTGATCCAGTACACGTTGGCGGTCGATCGCACCGACGAGCGAGTGTCCGATCGCTATGAGCCGCTGCACCCCGCGGTGCTGCGCCTGATCCGCCAGGTGCGCCGCGGCGCTGTCAGGGAGGGAATCCCCGTCGCTGTATGCGGCGAGATGGCGTCTGATCCGCTGCTTCTCCGGCTGCTGATTGGGTGCGGACTGACGGAGTTCAGCATGACGCCGGGTGCGATCACCATTGCGCGGCGCGTCGTTCATGAAACCAGCGCGGGCGAGATGGCGCGCATCGCCGCGCGCGTGATGACGCTCGGCACCGTCGACGACATCGAGCGGTTTCTCCTGGAGTCATTCGGCCACTTGAGCGATCGGAAAGAAGTCAAAACACAATGAGTGTCATCCGTGTCGAGAAGCCGTGGGGCTACGAGCTTCACTGGGCGAAGACGGAGCGCTACGTGGGCAAAGTGCTGCACATCAAGGCCGGCCACGCCCTGAGCCTCCAGTACCACAACAAGAAGGACGAGACGATTTTCCTGCACTCGGGAAAGATGCTGTTCGAGATTGGCGAACAGGACGGGCCGCTGGCGAGGCGCGAAATGCAGCCGGGCGATTCGGTGCACGTGACGCCGCTGACCGTGCACCGGATGACCGCGATTGAAGATTGCGACGTGCTGGAGGTGTCGACGCCTGAGCTCGACGACGTCGTGCGGATCGAGGATCGATACGGACGGGTGGAGGCGAAGAATTCGTGATTGGCGATTAGTGATGAGTGATTAGTGATTCAAGACCCCACGGCCGCAATCACCAATCACGAGTCACAAACTCTAGAAGGGAATATCGTCGTCGGTGATCGGCTCCATCGGCGGCTCATCGCCACCGCTATGCGGCGCTGACGCACCACCACCGCGCTCACCGCGCTCCATCCCGCCGCTCCGCCCGGCGCCGCCTCCGCCGCCACCCAGCAGCGTGATGCGGTCGGCCTTGATCTCGGTCGTGTATTTCTTGTTCCCGTCCTTGTCGTCCCACTGTCTCGTCTGCAGCCGGCCCTCGACGTAGATCTGCTTGCCCTTCGTCAGGTATTCCTGGAGACTCTCGGCCTGCTTGCCCCAGAGGACGATGCGATGCCACTCGGTTTTTTCCTGCCGCTGGCCGCCCTTGTCGTTCCACACTTCGGTCGTGGCGAGGTTGAGCGTCGCGACTGCGGCGCCTCCCGGCGTATACCGCAACTCCGCGTCGCGTCCGAGATTTCCGACCAGGATGACCTTGTTCACGCTTCCCATCGAAATTGAATCCTTTCGCCGCGGGCGGGTCTCAAGACCCACCCCTACACTGATTCTAAAAGCCCGCGTGACAGGGAAGGTCACTGCTGTTCCGGCCAGACCCTACTGCTAGGGCCGACGCGCGGTCCGATCGAGACTCTGCTTCGCGATTCGTCCGGCGTCGCTATCGGGATAGACCTTCACCACCGTGTTCCACGACTCGCGCGCCGCATCGAGCTGACCGAGACGCTCCTGCGCGAGCCCGCGTTTGTAGTACGCATCGGGCACGGCGTTGCCCATCGGATAGTTCTGGATCACCTGATTGTATGCGCCAATCGCGTCGTTCCAGCGATTTTGCGCGAAGTAGGTTTCACCGATGTAGAAGTACGCGTCGTCGGCCATCTCCGAGCGTGGAAAGGTCTTGAGAAACGCGTCGAAGCCGGTGACGGCGAGCGACCACTGGCCCGCGGCGTAGTCGGCACGCGCGGTGTCGAACATGCGCGTCGGCGACAGGCCCGCGGTCGAAGGCGGTGGGGGAGTGGCGGGCGCCGGCGCGGTCGTCACGGGCGCATTCGGATCCGCGGGGTCGATCGAGACGGCCGCCGGCGGCGGCGCGATCGGAATCGACGTCCGCAGCGCCTCGAGCTCCTCGCTCACTTTCGAGACGCGCACGTTGGTGTCGTCGACGCGCTCGCGGATCGCGCGCATGTCCTTGCCCATGTCGTCGACGATCACTTTCTGATCCGCGAAGCCCTTGCGCGTCGTGTTGTTCGCGTCATCGAGCCGGGTATTGACCGCCTTGATCGAATCCTGCAGCGCCTGCGCCATCGCGGCGACGGCCACGGCCAGCTCCTGGGTCTGCTCCTGGAGCATGCGGATGTCGGCCATCATCTGGCGCTGCTCGCGGCTCTGGGCCGCAGCGGACGCGGCGCTGATGCCGCACAGCAGCACCGCAGCCAATAATCTCGTCATCATTTTCTTCATCACGGAATCCTCTGGCGTGCCCGGCGAATCCGCCGCCGCGCTCCTTGTTACTTGGACATGATCAGGAAATGCGCGCGACGGTTCTTGGCCCACGCGCTTTCGGCATGGCCGGTGTCGAACGGGAACTCCTTGCCATAGCTCACCGTCCGCATCCGATCGGGCGCAATGCCAAGCGCTACGAGATACGTCTTCACCGCTACCGCCCTGCGCTCGCCGAGCGCCAGGTTGTACTCCGCGGTTCCTCGCTCGTCGCAATGGCCTTCGATGGTGATCACCCAACTCGGATACTTCTTCATTATTTCAGCGTTTGCCGTCACGTCCGCGCGTCCAGTGTCATCCAGCTCCGAGCTGTCGAGGCCAAAAAATGCGGGCTTGAATGGCGAATCGCGGTTCAAGTCCTCGAGCGAACGGTTGCCGATCGCGTCCTCGTTGAGCGCGGGGAGTGGAACAGAGTCCTCGACCCGCTGGGGCGGCGCGGGAGGCGCTGAGGGAACTGCGGAGGGGCCTGAGATCTCCGGCGGCGGCGCGGGCTGCGCACCGGCCACGGGGTTCTTCTTCGCGCAAGCCGCCACGACCAGTACGGCGATCAACAGTACAAGAAACCCGAGGTTCATCCAACGTATGTCGTGCTTCAATTTGACCATCCTGGCGTGTAGTTGTTGCCGTCGCGCGTGACTTGCTTCAGTCCCTTGCCGTCGCGCCCCATGGTGTACACCTGCACGCGCCCGGTGCGCGATGACGTGAAGGCTAGATGGCGCCCGTTCGGCGAGAACGCGGGACTCTCGTTGCTCCCTTCCCCGAACGTAATCTGTCGAGTCGTGCTCGACGCGAGGTCGAAGACCTTGATGTCGTACCCCGGACCGCTCCTTCCTGCATAGGCGATCTCATTGAAGGGTGCCGGCGCCCAGGTCGGCCGATCCGCGTACGAGTCCATCGTCGTAATGCGCCGCAGATTCAAGCCATCGGCGCCGACGATGTAGATCTGCGGCTGGCCGGAGCGGTCGGACGTGAAGGCGATCTGGGTCCCATTCGGTGACCAGGTCGGCGTGGTGTCGATCGCCGGGTTGTTGGTGACACGGCGTACGCCGGATCCGTCCCGATTCATCACATAGAGCTCCGGGTTGCCGTCGCGGTTCGACGTGAAGCAGATCCGAGTCCCGTCGGGAGAGAACGTCGGGAGCCAGTTCTGGCCGACGCCGTTGGTCGGCGTCTCCTGGAGTCCCTGGTAAATCAACGCGATGAAGATGTCTGGGTAGCCACGGCGGTACGACGTGTAGGCAATCGCGCGCGCGTCCGGAGACCAGACCGGGAAGATGTTCAGCTGGCGGTTCGTGGTCACTCGACGCTGGCCCTCACCGTCGTAGTCGGCGATGTAAACCTCTTTGACGTCCCGGTTCTGTACCGGCCCGGCGACCTTTTCGCGGTTACGGTCGGAGGAGAACGTCAGCTTCGTGCGCGCCACACCGCGCAGCGCGCGCTGCTGCTGATGGATCTCGTCGGACATCGTGTGCGCGTAGAGCCGCGGGTTGGTGGCGCTGCCTGTGTATTCCTTCGCAAACACCGTTTGCCGCGAACGGACGTTATAGAGGCGCACCTGCACGCGCACCGTGCTCGGGTCGGTCTTCTGGATGGTGCCGAAGACGACCGCGTCGGCGCCCAATTCGCGCCACGCGGCAAAGGGCACCTCTTCGGCGGTGCGCGCGGCAGGAATCGTCGCGTAGGTGTCGCGCGGAATCATGTAGAACTCGCGCTCGAAATTGAGGTCGTCCCAAAGGACCTGTCCGAGCGTCTTTGCGATGTCTGCGGCGTCGGGGGACAGCGCGACGAAGTCAGGGACGGCGTACCGCGGCGGCGTCCCCGGCTCGCCACTGATCACAAGCTGAATCTCCGACGGCTGCTGTGGCGGTGGGGGTACAGCAGGAGCGGGCGTCTGCGGCGCCTGCGCCATCAGCGTCGCCACGACAACGCCGGCCACGATAACTGCCAACACCCAACTCACAGCTCCCAAAGAGTTCACACGGGCGCAATCACCTTTGGAATCGGGAGGGGGGTCGCCTTGGGAGTCGGGTGTTGGAAGTTGGAAGTTCATCGGGTTTTCCATCTAACGTTGATACTCGAAAGTCATGTGAATGCCCAGGCTCGGGTTGGGATACTGAATCGGCAGCTCTGGGAGTCTGGTCAAGAGGAGTGCACGTTGCGCGGTGAGCTCGTGCGCGAGGAATCCGCTCGATTGCTCGACCTGTACATTCTCGATCGTTCCGGTCCGGCTGATCGTGAACTTCATCACTACTTTGCCCGGGGTTCCGAGATTCGACTGCCAGTTGCGCTGGATGAGCGTGACCATCTGCGACAGGTACTCAGGGCAACAGAAGTTCGCGAAATCGACCTGCACGCCTGTGCCGCCGCCTCCGCCTGAGGTCAGCCCGAATCCCTGACCACGTGCGCCGGTGTCGACGCGAGTCGACCCCTCCTGCGGCTGACCGGTGGATGGGGTACGCGCCGTTGCCTCTTTCGGCGCCTGCTGCGGCTGCGGCTTTGCGGGTCTTGCGTTCTTCGTCGGCAGCGCCATCTCCGGAGTCTTTGCCGCCGGCGGAGTTTCTACCTTCCGCACGGGCTCGACGGGAGGGGGCGCCTGCACCGTCCGTCCACCCATTGTCGTCAGCCCGCCGTTCCTGGGTCCGGGCGCGCCGCCAAGGCTGATCGTCATGACGGTCTTCGGTCCCTCGTCCATCTGTCCGCGCCAGCTTGCCGGCATGAAGATCATGAACGCGACGAGCGCGATGTGCGCCGCGACCGACCAGACGATCATCGACCGCAGACTTTCTTCAGAGATCTGCGCGCGCGAGACGATGATGTCGGTGACGGTGCCCTCGGTCATTGCTCTCCTGGCAGCTTGGAGACGATCCCGACCTTCTCGACGCCGGCGGCTTTCAGCCGGTCCATGATGTCGAGCAGTTCCTGCAGCTCAACCCCGCCATCGCCGCGCAGGAAAACCTGGCGATCCGTGCGGTTCACCATCATCTGGCGCATGCGCTCGGTGAGCACGTCGACCCGCACTGGATCTTGGCCGATAAACACCCGTCGATCGTCGCGGAAGGAGAGCGGCACGTTGACGAAGATGCGGTCGCTCGCAATCTCCTGCGACCGGCTCGCAACGGGGAGGTTGACCTCGACGCCCCGTTGCAGCATCGGCGCCGCAACCATGAAGATGATGAGCAGCACGAGCATGACGTCGACGAGCGGGATCACGTTAATCTCGGCAAGGGTCGCCGACACGCGGCGGCCGCGCGTCAATCGTCCGCCGCCTGGCGTTGGAGCTGAAGGAAGAACTTTCGGCATCTAGTGGACCGTCCCAGCCCCTTGCGTCCGATTCACAACAAGCCTCCGAGCGCGGTCAATCGGGCCGCGACAACGGAGCGGCCGTCAGTTCGAGAGAAGCACTTGCCATCAAGTAAAGTTGCGCTCCGCGATGTTGAGAAACTCGAGCGAGAAATCGTCCATCTCCGCCGCAAGCAGCTTCACGCGCGTACTGAAGTGGTTGTACGCGAGCACGGCGGGGATGGCCGCAAACAGTCCAGCAGCCGTTGCGATCAGCGCTTCGGAGATGCTCGGGCCCACGACCGCAAGGTTGGTGGAACCGGTCGTCCCGATGCGTTCGAACGCAAGCGTGATTCCAACGACGGTGCCGAACAGGCCGATGAACGGCGCGACGCTCGCCACGGTTGCCAGAAACGGCACGCGCTTCTCGAGCTTGTTGATCTCGACCGTTGCCGCACGCAGCAGCGCGCGGTCAACCGCTGCGAGGCTCTTCAACGTTGGACGCGGCGCAGGTCCTGCCGGATTGGCTGGCGGCGGAGCGGACAGCTTGAATTGGGCGGTGAGCTCGGCATAGCCGGACTGGAAGACGCCCACGAGCGGGCTCGCGGGTAGCGTCGCGCAGACAGCCTGGACTTCAGAGAATTTGCTGCTCTTACGGAACGCTTCGAGGAATTTCGCTGTCTGTCTCTCGACCTTGCGGTACGACAACGCCTTCGACAGAATGATCGCCCACGACGCAATGGAGATCACGACGAGGATGGCCAGCACCGCCTGATTGATGACGGTGGCCTGCGAAATGATCTGGACTAAACGTAGCGATCCAGCGGTAGTAGGGGCAGCGCCGTCCTGCACCTGTAGCGCGAGGACGAAGGAGCCAAGCGTGTGCAACGAAGCCTCCGAAGCATCGGCAGCGCGCCGCTGGGACAGCGCAGACGAGCGAGCGTAGCACGCGACCTGAGTGCTGTCAAACATATGATACGATTGCAGTTCCGCTCGCATGCTGCGTTTCCTCCGCATCCGAAATCTCGCGGTCATCGAAGCCGTGGAGGTCGAGTTCGAATCCGGGTTCAATGTACTGACAGGAGAAACGGGGGCGGGCAAGTCGATCCTCGTCGAAGCCGTCGGCCTTCTCCTCGGCGCCCGCGCCTCCTCTGATCTTGTTCGAACCGGCGAGGCGCTAGCGGCGATCGAGGCAATTTTCGAAGACGCCGCCGGGCGAGAGCTGATCGTCAGGCGCGAGATCAGCAGCCAGGGACGCAGCCGGTCCTTCATCAACGGCGCGCTCGCGACAGCCGCGGCACTTCGCGACCTCTCCGCGCGGCTCGTCGAACTGCACGGCCAGCACGAACATCAAGCGCTGCTCGATCCTCTCACGCACCTCCCGTTGCTCGATGAATATGCCGACCTCGGCGATCTTGCCGGGAAGGTTGCCGCGTCGTGGAACACCGTACGCACACTGCGAGAGCAGCTCGAACGCTCACGCATGGATGCGCGGGAGAAGGCGGCGCGGCTCGATCTGATCGCGTTTCAGCTCGGTGAGATTGAAAAGGCGTCACCGAAGGCAGGGGAGGACGATGAACTTGCCGCGACGCGGCAGGTCCTCGCGAGCGCCGAACGGGTTCAGCGGCTGTGCGAGGAGAGTTACGCGACGCTCTACGACAGCGATGACGCTGTCCTTGCGGGACTCGGAGGTGTGTGGAAGCGCGTTGGAGAGCTGGCGACAATCGATCCGCAGTTTGCCGTGTACGCGGACGCGCGCGACGCCATCAAATCACAGCTCGAGGATCTGGCGTTCTTCCTTCGCAGCTACGCTGACGGCATTGACGCGTCCCCCGGTCGATTGCAGCAGGTTGAAGACCGGCTCGCCCTCCTGGAGCGCCTGAAGCGGAAGTACGGGCCGTCGCTTCAGGAGGTCATCGACAAAGGTGAGCTGCTCGCACGCGAGCGCGAGCTCTTGACCGGGGTTGGGGAACGCGCCGAGGATCTCGTCAAGGAGCTCGACACGGCGACGAGTGCATTCCTCACACTCAGTCGCGACCTGTCGCAGCGTCGCCGCGCCGGCGCCGTTCAGTTTGCGCGTGACCTGGAAGGGCTGCTTGGAGAGCTGGCGATGGCGCGCACGCGCTTTGAGGTGCGGTTCAACGACCGCGAGCTCGCTCCGGAAGCATGGAATGACCGCGGTGTCGACCAGGCGGAGTTCTTCGTCTCACCGAACCCGGGAGAAGATCTCCGACCGCTGGCCCGCATCGTCTCAGGCGGTGAGTTGTCGCGCGTGATGCTCGCGCTCAAGACGCTGGCCGCGGAGGACGCGCCGGGGAAGACTCTGATCTTCGACGAAGTAGATGCGGGCATCGGCGGCCGCGTTGCGGAGGTCGTGGGCGCCAGGCTCCGGGCCCTTGGCGCCAGGTTCCAGGTGTTGTGCATTACGCACCTGCCACAGATCGCGGCCCGCGGGGCGACGCAGTTCAGGATTGAGAAATCGGTTCGAGGCGATCGTACGGTCACGAGCGTTGAACGGCTCGACGCGGAAGGGCGGATTGACGAGGTCGCGCGTATGATTGGCGGCACCGCCATTACGGAGCCGGTTCGGGCCAGCGCTCGCGAGCTTCTCGAGTCGGCGGCCAAACCGCAGGGCGAAAGGCGAAAGGCGAAAGCGAAAGTCCCGTGGCGAAGAAATACCTGATCGAGACGTTCGGCTGTCAGATGAACTTCCACGACTCGGAGCGCATGGCGGGTCTGCTCGACCAGGCCGGCTACGAGGCGACGACGGACGACATCGACGCCGACGTCATCGTCATCAACACGTGCAGCGTCCGAGAGCATGCCGAGGAGAAGCTCTACACGCGCCTCGGCGAGCTCCGCGTCCTTCAGCAGGAGACCGGGCGCAGCCCGATAGTCGCGGTCGCCGGCTGCGTGGCGCAGCAGGAAGGCGAATCGCTGCTCAGGAAGACCAACGGCCACGTGATCGATGTCGTCATGGGCACGCAGCGGCTGAAGATGTTGCCGTCGCTCATCGAAAAGGCCGCCCGGTCATCGTCCGCGGAGGTCGATATCAACCCATGGGACGACGTGACGTTCCCGCTTGGAATCACGCGCCGCGGCGATCCCGTCAAGGCCTACGTCACGATTATCGAGGGCTGCAACGACCATTGCGCCTTCTGCGTCGTCCCGTACACGCGCGGACACGAGCGCATGCGCGCGAAGGCGGACATCCTCGCTGACGTGAGAGAGGCCGTCGATTCGGGGCGCTGCGAGATTCAGTTGCTCGGACAGATCGTTAACCACTACCTCGCGCCGGACGATCCCACGTGCGACTTCGCGGAGCTGCTCGCCGCGGTCAGCGACGTGCGCGGCGTCGAGCGCATCCGGTTCGCCAGCCCACACCCGCGTCATACGGGCCCGCGCCTGATCCAGGCGGTGCGGGATCTCCCGAAGGTGTGCAAGCACCTGCATCTCCCTGTGCAGTCAGGCTCCAGCCACGTCCTAAAAGTGATGCGGCGCCGGTATTCCCGCGAGAGCTATCTCGAGCTGGTTGCGCAGATCCGCGAGGCCATCCCGGGCATCGCGCTATCGACCGATATGATCATTGGTTTCCCTGGCGAAACGACGGGAGACTTCGAGGATACGCTGTCGCTCACCGAGGCGGTGCAGTATCACAGCATGTTCTCGTTCAAGTATTCGGTGCGGCCGAACACCCTGGCGTTCAAGCGGCTGTCGGACGATGTGAGCGAAGCGGAGAAGACGTCGCGGATCGTGGCGCTCCAGGCGCTGCAGCGCGGGATCCAGACACGGCTGCACGAGCGGGCGGTCGGCACGACGGTGGAGGTGCTGATCGATTCGGCGAGCCGGCGGCGCGAATCGGAAATCTCGGGGCGCACGAGCGGCAACACGGTCGTGAGTTGTGCGCTCCCGGCGGGACTCGAGGCGCCGGATCCCGAATCAGGGATCGCGAATCACGGGAATGCGGCGGAGTGGATAGGGCGGACGGTCACGGTGCGCATCCGGCGCGCCGGTCCCCACAGTTTGTGGGGGGACGCCGTGGTACCAAACGTGCGAGGACGACAATGGCCATGCTGATTGAGATGACGATCAAGGGGCTGATGGTGGATCCAGTCACCAACATGCCGATCGTGATCCTGAAGGACAAGGACGGCGATCGCGTGCTGCCGATCTGGGTCGGAATCTTCGAGGCCAACGCCATCGCGCTGCAGATTGAGAACGTCGCGACACCGCGTCCGATGACACACGACCTGCTCCGGAACATCATCGCGGACCTCGACGGGCAGGTTGACCGTGTCGTGGTCTGCGACCTCAAAGACAATACCTTCTACGCTGTCATCCACCTCACCGTGCGCGGCGAGCGCGTGGCGATCGACGCGCGGCCGAGCGACGCCATTGCCCTGGCGCTGCGCACGCGGTCACCCATCCTGGTGGAAGAGAACGTCATCGACACGGCGAAGACCGTCGACTTCAATGCCGATCGGACCGACAACGACCGCCTTCAGAAGTGGCTTGAAAGCCTGGACCCCGAAGAGCTCGGGAAGTACAAGATGTAATTGTCGGCCGGCCGACAATTGGGAAATCCCAAATCCCAAATCCCAAATCCCAAGTTCCAAACACAAACCACGGAAACGCGCCGGGCACGAAGAAATGCGCGCCCTTGCGCACGTCGTGCCCTTCGTGGTTGAATTCCTCGTTCCCCGATCCCGATCCCTGAATTCCCAGTGACGATTTCCCATCTGTCCAGGTGCCCTTCTAATTGGGGTGTTTGACACATGCACACACTATCCCTAGAATGAGCGCACTCCTGACACGACAACCATACGCTCGATGATCGTTGCGATCGCGAACCAGAAGGGCGGCGTCGGCAAGACGACTACCGCCGTGAACCTTGCCGCCGCACTGGCGATACGCGGCAAGAAGACGCTGCTGATTGATCTCGACCCCCAGGCCAACAGCTCGCTTTCATTCCTCGACCTCGCGACCGTCGCGCGCAGCACCTACGATGCGATCGCGGAATCGAACTGCTCGCTCGCCGACGTCATCAAGCCGTCGACGGTGCCAAACCTGTTCATCGCGCCGGCGCGCATCGGGCTTGCGAAGATCGAGTCACGGCTGGTGGGGGAGTTGGACGCGCACTTCAAGCTGAAGGACAAAATCCAGGCGCTCAACGGCGAGTACAAGAACATCGTCATCGACTGTCCGCCGGCGCTAGGCTTGCTGACCGTCAACGCGCTCGTTGCCGCAACCCATCTCCTCATCCCGATTCAGTCGTCGTACTTTGCGCTCGAAGGAACCGACGATCTGCTCGAGACGATCGAGAAGGTGCGGGCGCGCCCCAACCCGGCGCTGCGGATCCTCGGCGTGGTCATCACCATGCACGACAAGCGGACCGCGCTGGCGCGCGACATCAGGGAACAGATCCAGAAGGTGTTCGGCGGGAAGGTGTTCCACACGGTCATCACCAAGAGCGTCCGGCTCGAGGAGAGTCCTGCCTACAAGGAATCGATCTTCACGTTCGCGCCCGACTCAACCGGCGCGACCGATTACTACAGTCTCTGCGAGGAGGTCATCGAACGTGTCGAAGCGCGGACTACCTGAGACGCTGCGGATGCGGCATGACGAACACTACGTCGAGGCGCTCGCCGCGTCGGCGGGTGCCCCCGTTGGCCGGATGATTTCGATCGAGCTCCTCGATCCCAACCCGAACCAACCGCGGCAGGTGATGGGGGACCTGTCCGAGCTGATGGCATCGGTCGCCGAGAAGGGCATCATCGAGCCGCTCGTCGTGCGCCAGAGGTTGGGGCGGTACCAGATCATCGCCGGCGAGCGGAGATATCACGCCGCTGTGCAAGTGGGTCTGCGCGAGGTGCCGGTCGTCGTCCGCGAGGTTGATGACGCCGAGGTGATGGAGCTTGCCCTCGTCGAGAATCTTCAGCGCAAGGATCTGACGGCGTTCGAAGAGGCGGAAGCCCTGCATCAGCTCGCGCAGAAGTGCGACTACACGCACGAGGACATGGCGCGGAAGCTCGGGAAGTCGAGGACAGCGATCACCGAATCGCTGTCGCTGAACAACATGCCCGACGAGGTTCGCAATCTATGTCGGCTGGCCGACATTTCGTCCAAGTCGACGCTGCTGCAGATCGTCCGTCAGGCCGACCCGAAGAAGATGCTGGCGCTGGTCGAGCGCCTGATCAGCAGCGGCAACGGCGTCACCCGCCAGGACGTCCGGAAAGAAACGAAGACAGCGTCGGGCCGTCCCAAGCCCTTCATCTTTTCCTTCAACCCGCCGACGAAACAGTTCCAGCTGCGAATGAGTTTCCGCAAGGGCAGGGTCGATAAGGGCGAGATCATTTCGGCGCTGGAAGCGATCATCAAAGAGCTGCGCGCTTCAAGGTAGAAACTCCAGGGTCGCAGGTGGACCGGAGATGGTTCGGTCTACCGAAACACGCAAGGCTCCACGCCAAGTTTCTGAGACAGGAAGAGGGTGGGAGGGCACCTGAGTTTCACGAGATCGGGTGGCCGCAAACCCTCCGAAGTTGGTTAATCCTCCCTTCTAGTTAACATAACATCTATTATGCGACGTTGAAGGTTAGCGAACGGAACAGGCCTGTGGACGATCTGTTGAAGGGCCTTTCGGTGAATGCCCTTACTGAAGGGCCGACGTGTCAGGCGGTCCAATTCCTCAACGGGAACTGTGCGTCTGGCACCTCGAATTCGATGGGACGGTGACGTGGATGGTGCTCGATCTCCGTGCCGTTTCGATTCACCGCGACGATGAAGCTGACTGTGGCGTGCGTCACAGCGCCAAGACATCGGAACGGCAGGCGGAGCTCGAGAACTCGACCCGTCGCGGCCTGAATATCAGGACAGTTCCGGGGTACCGCCTTACCGTCGGCCGCCCGCTCGATCATCCGTACCTGCGGCGTCCCGCCGTGGCCGCTCACCGACACCCGCACGCCGCTGGGCGCGAGGAAGTTCAAGCTGAGATCGAGATCGTCCGAGAGCAGCTCGCTGACCGCCTTGCTGCCGGCGACCTTTACGTACAGGTTCTCCAGGTCGAAGCCGAACTCGACGAGCGTGATTGAAGCGGTACGTTCGGTGACTTCGTGCATCGCATCCCCGACCGAAGGGACCTCGACGCCGCCGGAGCCGACCCACTCGAAATAGTTCGTCAGCTCCCCGTCGATGACCGGCCGGATGAAACCGGTCGGCCGATAGACATCCGCCGGGGGCGCTTGCGTTGTAATGTTGCTCACGAGCAGCTCTTCGGGGACCGGTTTGGCGAGCGCACGGTAGATGTTGATCACGTGCCGCCGGAACAGCTCGTCGAACGTCCGGTCGTGGTCCGACGAGTGATCGTCGCCATACCACCAGAACCAGTCGGACCCTTCAGCGATCAGCATCTCTTCCCAGGCCTGGCTCATCGCCTCCTCGGAGACCCCCGACGCCGCATCGAGCGCCCGACGCGCATCCCCCAGCTGGCTCCATGCCCGGTGATCGTCGGGATGGCCGATCCAGATGTAGAAATCTGCGTTGATCCACGACCCTGGAAAGATGGACGGCAGGGGGTCCTTTGCTGCCGTACACGCCTCGCCCATCGTCACGGTCTTCAACTCGGGGTGAGCGCCGAGCCGGCGGTAGAGCGCGCGCAGAAAGGGACGGCCCTGGTCCTCGAAGTGCTCCCAGGCGTTCTCGCCATCGAGAATCACGAAGATGGTGGCCTCTCCCCCGCTGGTTCGCAACGTGTAGTGACGGCCCGCATCGGTGAGGCGCTGCACGAAGTCCTCGGCGGCAGATTCGGCCGGCCATGAGGCGTAGCTGAATCCAATCAGGTCGGATACGACGTGGTCGCGGAACCCGCACACGACTTGCCGCCCCTCCTGGCCGACGCGGTACGGGCGATAGAGCAATTCCGGCTGGTCAACCTGCCCATACCCGTCGCGCGAAAACTCCCGTCGTAAGGTCTTGGCGAGGATCTCCTCGTCGGTGGCCATCCAGCGGAATCCCGCAGCCACGACCAGCGCCACCATCTCGTCCGACACCGAGCCTTCAGAGGGCCAGAGACCGTCAGGCCTGCGACCAAACAGTCGCTGGTGAAGAGTCACCGCTCTCGAGAGCTGCTCCGCCGCGTCCCCCGGGCGCCGGAATCGCTCACGCGGCATGCGGGACGTCGGGTGCGTACGAAGGTAGACGTCGGTATCGCACAGCAGCGGCAGGATCGGGTGATAGAAAGGCGACGTCGAAATCTCAATCTGTCCGCGCGCCGAGGCATCCCGGTACTCGGGGACGACCTTTCGCAGCAGTTCCAGCTCCACGGCGCGCAAGGTCGCTTTGTCCTCTTCGGTGAAGCGTCGTCCCTTTGATACGAGCGCGCGGACCCGATCGTCTCGCTCGAAGTAGTACTGGTCGATCCAGACCAGCTTATGCCAGACCTGCAGGTCGCGGATGTCGTCGACGGAAAACTGCGCCGCGGGGCTGCGCGGGCGGAGGCCGGCGCCATTGGAGTCACGCCGCGCGAGCAGTTCGGCGTATCGCGGATAGGGGTCGATCATCCGGGGCCGGTGCGCGTGAAAAAACTGGTCGACGCAGAAGGCGCGCTCTTCCTCGGTGAGCTTGTCCGCCGGTTTCAACCCGAGCTCGAGATGGCGGTCCCTCGCCTCCTCGCGGGCAAATGACTCGAGCTGGACCAACAGCGAAGGGACCAGGTTGAACGTCACTCTGACCGAAGGAAACTCCCTCAGGAGGGCGGCCATTCCCCAGTAGTCCTTGATCGCATGAAGCCGCACCCACGGAAGGATGTGCTCG
Source organism: Vicinamibacterales bacterium (assembly GCA_036802945.1). Classification (GTDB taxonomy): domain Bacteria; phylum Acidobacteriota; class Vicinamibacteria; order Vicinamibacterales; family UBA2999; genus Gp6-AA40. The sequence continues at coordinate 29,258 of DAIRVG010000029.1, read as the reverse complement.
CCACTCGCCAGATCCTGGTAGAACGGCTGGTGCATGTGCCACAGCAGCGCGACGCGCGTCATAATGAGGAACCTGTAGGGATTAGGGGGTAGGGGTCAGGTGTTAGGGGACGGGACGGCGCCGCGCGCTGTGACGCTCGTCTCAGACTGACCCCTAACCCCTGACCCCTAACAACTTTCTGCATGCGCATACTCGACCGGTACGTGATTCGTGAAGTGATGCTGCCCTTCTTCATCGGGCTGCTGGTCTTCACATTCATCTTAATCATCCCCTCAATGATGCAGTACGCCGAGGCGTTCATCGCCAAGGGCGTGCCTACCATGGTCGTGCTTCGCGCGATGGCAACGCTCCTGCCTTCGTCGCTCGCACTGTCGATCCCGTCGGCGCTGCTCATTGGCCTGCTGATCGCCTTTGGCCGGCTGTCGGGGGATCGCGAGTTCGTCGCGATGCAGGCGTGCGGCGTCAGCGTCGCACGGCTGCTGAGGCCGGTTGGCGTAATCGCCGTAGCGGGCTGGGCCGCAACCTCGTACGTGATGCTCGAGGCGCTGCCCGACGCCAATCAGGCGTTCCGCCAGATCGCTTTCAACGTTCTTGCGACGCGGGCGGAAGGGGAAGTGAAGCCGCGCGTCTTCTTCCAGGACTTTCCCGATCTGGTGCTGTACGTCCGCGAGCTGCCGGCGACCGGCGGCTGGAACGATGTGTTCATGTCCGACAGCCGGCCCGGGCAGACCCCCACGATCTATCTTGCGCGTCACGGCCGCGTCATCCTCGATGCGAAAACGCGGACGGTGAGGATGGCTCTCGAAGACGGCACCGGACATACCGTGGACCCCGACGGTAAGTACAAGGTCTTCACATTCGACCGTCTGGATCTCAACGTGAATCCCGAGGCGGTGTTCCCGCGCGGCGGCCCGCAAAAGGGCGATCCCGAGATGACGATCGCCGAGCTCCGTGCCCGCGCGGCGGAGATCGAGCAACGGGGCGAGTCCTCTCACAACCAGATCATGGCGATTCACCGGAAGTTCGCGATCCCGGTGGCGTGCCTCGTCTTCGGGCTGATCGGCCTTGCGCTGGGCGCGACCAATCGACGCGACGGCAAGCTGGGCAGCTTTGTCTTCGGTCTCGGGGTCATCTTCGCGTATTACATTCCGCTCAACCTCGGTCCTGCGCTCGCGAAGGGCCACCTGATGGCGCCGTGGCTCGCTGTCTGGCTGCCGAACATCATCCTCAGCGCCGTCGGTGCGGGACTCTTCTTATGGCGTTCGCGAACGGCGGATCAGGAGTTCCGCTTCTCGATGCCGAGATGGTTGCAGCGGAAGAGCCGTGTCGAAACCGTTTCGTCGAGCCGCGAGACAGCGTACGAGGCGCCCGATCGCGGCTTCGGCGGGTATTTCCCGCGTTTCAGCATCCTCGATCGATATGTGGCGGCGATGTACGGGCGAGTATTTGCCCTCTGCGCGTTTGGACTCCTTGGCCTCTTCTACGTGTCGACCTTCATCGATCGTTCCGACAAGGTCTTCAAGGGAACAGCCACGTGGGGAATGATGGGCGCGTATTTCTGGTATATCGGACCTCAATACGTCTACTACGTGCTGCCGATGTCGGTGCTGCTCGCGACGCTCGTCACGGTCGGCGTGCTGACGAAGAATAGCGAACTGATCGTGATGAAGGCGTGCGGGATCAGCCTGTATCGCATGGCGCTGCCGATGCTTGGTGGCGCGCTGCTGGCGGGCGGCATCCTTTTCGCGCTGGAACAGACGTCGCTCGGTCCGTCCAACCGGAAGGCCGACGAGATTCGCAGCGTGATGAACGGCGGATCGCCGCAGATCATGGACCTTCTCAGCCGGCAGTGGGTGCTCGGCAGCCGCGGCGATATCTACAACTACAACTATTTCGACCCGAAGAACAATCAGCTGATGGGCGTTTCGATCTATCAGTTCTCCGACGGGATGCGGTCGCTCGTACGCCGGTCGTACGCCGAGCGCGCGAAATATGTCGCCTCATCGGATGACGCGAACGCGTGGCGGGTGGAGCAGAGCTGGACGCGCGAGTTCACTCCGTCAGGTGATACGCGAAGATTCAGCACAGAGGCTCAGGCTGATTTCGTGCTCGAGTCGCCGTCGTACTTTGGGACGCGGGAACCCGAGCCGCGGTTCATGAGTTATTCGCAGCTGCGCGACTACATCGGCCAGCTGCGGACCAGCGGGTTCGACGTCATCGCACAGCAGGTCGCGCTCGAACGAAAGGTGTCGTTTCCATTCGTCACGCTGATCATGACGCTCATTGCGGTTCCCTTCGCGGTGAGCACGGGCCGCCGTGGCGCAATGTACGGGATTGGCGTCGGGATCGTGATCGCGATCAGCTATTGGGTGGCGTTCAGCGTGTTTGCCGCGCTCGGCACGGGGGGCGTGGTAGCTCCCGTCCTTGCCGCATGGGCACCCAACCTGCTCTTCGGGGCCGGGGCCGCGTATCTGTTATTGACCGTTCGCACGTGA
>DAIRVG010000029.1:0-26663 GCA_036802945.1 Vicinamibacterales bacterium | reverse complement strand
CAACCTGCTCTTCGGGGCCGGGGCCGCGTATCTGTTATTGACCGTTCGCACGTGAAGCTATGCGGGGCGAGCCTTTCAGGCTCGCCTCGCGGACCCGAAGGGTCCGCGCCGCCTTTTTCTGCCTTCGTCACCTCGCATACTTGATGTCGTCGACCCAGATTCGCCCATTCGATCCGATCTTGGTGTTCACCGTATCGACCACGAACAGCACCGATTGAACGTTGGACAGCGCCGGTGTCGTGGCTCCGGTGGAACCGAGCGGTCTGAATTCGTCGAAGAATACCTGAATCGTTCGTGGAGTTTGGTCCAGGTAGACCGAGCGCCGCCATCGCTCCCCTTCCCCGCCGGTCGGCGCGCGCAGCTGGACAGACATCCGCATCGGGCGATCTGCTCGTGCGGTGAACACGAGACGGTCGTGCATTGCCATCCTTCCCGTCGCGGGCATCACGAACGCGGTGTAGGGGTTGTCGGACGGCACGCCGGACAAGGCGAAGCGCAGTAATAGCTCCGAGCCGCCCAGCGTGGCGACCGTATCCATTGCGCCGTCGGACGCGGGACTCTTCTCGATTGTCCAATTGCGCCCAGGACCGCCGTCGTACAGGAGCTCAGAGTCGCGCGGCCGCGCGCGTTCCGGCGCGGCAGGCTCGTCGGAGCTACGTCCAACGTAGACAGGATTGGAGACCAGCCACGGTACTGGCGGGTTGCCCGGTGAACGCGGCAGCGCGACCTCGACTCGATAGACCGCTGGCTCCGCTGCCGCATCGTGTTGCAACACCGGACCGTCCCCAGTGGCGCTCGGCATCCCGTTTCGAAACAGCGTGATATGCGCGTCTGGCGGCGCCTGCGCATCGATTCGCAATGTGACGGGACCACCGAGCGCCAGCAGGTCTCCCATCGACCCGGTGCGCGAACCGCTGGACGCGGTGAATCGCAGCGCCGCCGGTCCTGCCAGGGCGTCGATTGTTGAATAGACGTGCCCGGCGCGAATACCCGCGAGCACGCGTTGCGCGTCCATGGCCGCATTGCCGGTCAACTGGACGTCACCCACCGTGATCGAGAATTCGCGGAAGGAGTTCAGGTATGAAGGGAAATGCAATGATCCGCCGGTATCGTACGGCTCCCCTACCGTCCGCACACCGACGCGTGCGTGCGCGTCGACTCCCGCTACGGCAACCACGCGACGCCGCTGCGTGAGGGTGTCCCATTGCTGCATGATCGGCTCGGGTCGATCGAGCAGCAACGCGAGCGACTGGGGCGGCCGGAACGGATAAGCGATCAGCCCCCGCGCGAGCGTCCACCATCGCTCGTCGCGCCACTCGCTATCGGCATTCAACCACTCGAGCCCGCCGAACGCCCCGTCCCATTCCGTCCATCGCAACTCCGGCTTCTCGGAGCCGGGATGCGCGGCGATCGCAAAGCCTCCAAGTCGGGTGATGTCCTCCAGGACATCGCGCGCGTCACCACGAAGCGGATACGGCGCCTTCGGCAGGCCCAGCGCGATCACGTGGCCGCTGTTCGTGCTGATCTCGACAGCATCGATGTAGAGCACACCGTTACGATTGTCAGGAAGGTCCGGCTCGCGTGTAGCATCGCCGTGATCGGTAACGATGATGAATTTCAGGCCCGCGCGGGCGGCGGCAGCGGTGACGTCAGCGATTGAACCCGTTCCGTCCGACCGGCCGGTGTGAATGTGCATGACCCCGCGAACGCCGGGGGAAATGCCGGCCGGCGCATCCGGGAGCGTGCGCGCGCCTGGCGGTAGCAGCACGAACAACGCGATCGCGGCCAGAACGAGGATGACGAGACGGCGAAGAAGACGGAACACGATACGCGCTTACGCCCTCGGATGGGAGCGGTCGTACACCGCGCGCATCCGCTCCTGCAGCACGTGCGTATAGATCTGGGTGGTCGACAGGTCCGCGTGGCCCAGCATCATCTGGATGGCGCGGAGATCTGCGCCCCGCTCGAGTAGATGGGTCGCGAACGAATGACGCAGCATGTGCGGGCTCAGTCCGGGAGAGACGCGTGCGGTGCGTCCGTACGCCTTGAGAATCTTCCAAAAGCCGACGCGCGTCAGCCCGGGACCGCCACGACGCGCGTTCACGAAAAGTCTCGGGCTGCTGCGCTTGCCCAGGAGCGCCGGCCTGGCATCGCGCAGGTATCTCCGCACCCAATCGGCTGCTTCGTCTCCCATCGGGACGATCCGCTGTTTCTCGCCCTTTCCAGTACAGGTCAGGTAGGACGCTTCGAGATTCACGTCTCCCGGGCGCAGGCTGGTCAGCTCAGACACGCGCAGGCCGGTTGCGTACAGTAACTCGATCAACGCGCGGTCGCGCAGCCCGCGTGGCGTCTTCACGTCCGGCTGCGCGATCAGCCGATCGACCTCCTCCACCGAGAGGTGTCGAGGCAACGACTTCCAGGCGCGTGGCGGCCGCAGGTCATCTGCCGGACTTGTTCTGACGCGACCATCGATCACGAGGAAACGGTAGAAACCGCGATAGCAGGCGATCGCGCGGGCGACCGAGCGCGGGGATCGGCCCTGCGACATCAGATCTCGCACGAGCCCCTCGAGTTGCTGGCGGCTCAATGCTTCGGCGGACACGCGCAGGCCGGCGGCGAACTTGCGCAGCAGCACGAGATCGCGCGCATAGCTGTCCACCGAGTTGGCGGCCAGGCGACGCTCGACCGTCAGGTGCGTGAGATAGGCGTCCACCGGGGACGAAGGTCTGGATGTCACGGCTGATGTCCGCGGGATTGTAGAATTGTAGCGAACTCATTGTCCGTTCAGAGGAATCCTTCATGCCCGTCCGTTCGAAGTGGCAGTCGCTGCCGACCGAAGCCATCAACCCCGCCACCCTCGGTATCGACAAGCTTGCTGCCGACGGCATCGTCGAGCTGATGCTCAGCGAGGACCGCAAGATGGTTGCCGCGGTACAGCGCGAGCGCGAGCGCATCGCCGTGGGCGTCGAGATGATTGCCACCGCGCTCAGGAAAGAAGGACGCATCATTTTCGTCGGCGCGGGCACGAGTGGCCGCCTGGGCATCCTCGAATCTGCCGAGATGCCGCCCACTTTCAGCACGGATCCTTCGCTTGTGCAGGCGATCATGGCCGGCGGACACAAGGCGATCTTCAATGCGAAGGAGGGCGTCGAGGACAACTACGAGGAGGGCGCGCGCTCGATCATGCGGCTCAGGCCGACCAAGCGCGACATCGTCATTGGTGTGTCGGCCAGCGGCATGACGCAGTTTGTTCGCGGAGCGCTGACGCGCGCACGGCGCGCGGGAGCACGGATTATCTTCGTCACCTGCGATCCGAACTCCGAGCTGCAGACGTTCGTCGACCTGACCATCTCGCCCGGCGTCGGCGCCGAAGTGATCGCAGGGTCTACGCGGCTCAAGGCGGGGACGGCCACGAAGATGGTCCTGAACATGCTGACGACCGGCGCGATGGTGCTCATCGGCAAGACGTACGGCAACCTCATGGTGGACGTGCAGACGAACTCGGAGAAGCTGAAGGATCGCGCCCGACGTATCCTCAACATCGTGACCGGTCTTGAATATGAGGAATGCGAGGGGCTGCTGAAGCGCGCGCACTGGAACGTGAAGGCCGCCATCGTGATGCAGAAGACGGGACTGCCCTACCCGAAGGCGCTCTCACGCCTGCGCAAGGCGCACGATTCGATGCGCGAGGCACTCGGCGAGGACATCGAACCGCGCCTGCGCGGCATGCTCCAGGGGGTCGCGGAAGCGTCCACCAACGGACGTTCCTAGGCGGACCTAAAGGTCCGCCTCTACGAGAATCGTAGGTGCTCCGAGAATCGTAGGTACTCTTGGACGATCGTAGAGGCGGACCTTTAGGTGCGCCTGACGCGCGCGGCTGCCGCGCGATCCAGCAACACTTCCACGTCGCAATGCACCTGAAGAACCGACGCGGGCACCCGAGTGGTGATGCGACCGTTAACTGTCTGCGCAACGCAGGCAGCCTTCTTCGCTCCGGTCGCGACGAGCACGATTCGTCGGGCCTGCAGAATCGTCCCGATCCCCATCGACAAGGCTTCAGCCGGCACGCGGGACGGATCGTTTCCGAACAGCGACGCGTTGTCCCGCCGCGTCGAAGGAAGGAGCTGCACGCGATGGGTCCGCGCAATCAGCTCGTCCCCCGGCTCGTTGAAACCGATGTGACCATTGCTGCCAATACCCAGGACCTGCAGATCGATTCCGCCGGCCTCGCGGATCGCCTCTTCGTAGCGATCGCATTCCACGTCGAGATCCGCGGCGGCACCGTTCAGAAAGTGGATGCGCGACGGATCGATGTTCACCGCGTCGAACAGATGGCGCTGCATGAACCGACGAAAGCTGCCCGGATGCCCGGCATCGATGCCGGCGAACTCGTCGAGGTTGAACGTCGACGCGCGGGACCAGTCGCCGTCACCCTCTTCATGCATCCGCCGCAGCCGGGCGTACGCATCAACAGGTGTGCGGCCCGTGGCAAGTCCCAGAACGAGGTCTGTCTTCTCGCGCAGCGCATCGGTGATGTTGCACGCAAGAGCCCTGGCAACTGCGTCGCTGCTTTCGAGGATTGTGATCTTCACGCTGTGTCAAAGATAGGTGGGATGGGCAAACGAACCGTGGACGGCGGCGATCGCCAGGCGCACGGCGCCAATGGCGGGCTCAACGTCAAGCGGACGGATCCACGAACGCGGCGCGATCTCGGACAGGCGATTCGTGATGTCGTCAACCAGCCACGGAATGCCGCGGAAGATTCCGCCGGCGAGCACGGTCGGAAAGGCATGGCCACGCATCTCGAGCCGCGCGATCACCGATGCCGCAGCCGATGCCAGCTCGGCACCCGCGCGCGTCAGGATCTCGGCGGCGATCGCATCGCGCTGCACCATGGCCCGCTGCACGAGGCCGGCGATGCCCGCGATCGTATGGCGATGGACGTCCCGGTGGTAGATCTCGTGAATCAGCTCGCTGGGCGTCGAGAGTCCCAGGTGTTCGAGAATCATCGGCGTGAGCAGTGTCACCGGCCCTCGTCCGTCGAACTGCCGGACAACGGCGTGGAGCGCCGCCCGGCCGATCCAGAAGCCGCCGCCTTCATCTCCGAGCAGGTATCCCCAGCCGCCGGCGCGTGCAGCGCGGCCTGACGTGTCGCGCCCGTAGGCGATCGACCCGGTGCCCGCCACGACCACAACGCCTTCCCCATCGCCGGCGCCCGCTACCAATGCGATGAGCGCGTCGTTGACGACGATGACCCGCGCCTTGAAGCCGATGCGCCGCATGATGCTGTGGACGGCTGCCGTATCCTGCGGGCGATCGACGCCAGCGATCCCGAGGCAGATCGCGACGGGACGCACATCGCGATCGCCAATCGCGGCATCCATCACGTGGTGCAGGACTTTCTCGACCTCGAGCTCGCCCGAGGCCTGGAGATTCGCGCCGCCCCCGCGCGCTTCCCCGATCACATGCCCCTCACCATCTGCAAGCAGGCAGATGGTCTTGGTGCCGCCTGCGTCGATTCCGAGCACATGCATGTACCGAAATTGTAGTACAGTCGACCGTCTTCCCATGGATGCTGTCCCGGTGCGCGTTCGTCGCGCGCACACCTTGCTTGCCGTTTCTGTCTGTCTCCTGATTGCCGCGATCGCGGCGCAAATCGCCGTGCCGCTCGGCGCTGCCGGGCGTGAAGATGAAATGCGCGCCCTCTGGGTGCGTCGCACCAGCCTCGATTCGTCCGATTCCATTCGGAAGATGGTCGCCTCGGCCGCGACCGCGGGCTTCAATACGCTGTTTGTCCAGGTCGGGGCCGATGCCCACGCCCGGCCCCAGCCGGACTTCGACGCGATTGGCGAGACGCTCATGCAGGCGCATGCGGCGGGCCTTCGCGTCCATGCCTGGGTCGACGTGGCGCTCGCTGCACCTTCGGACGAACTTCCGTCGGCGCGCGATCACGTTGTCTACCGGCATCCTGAATGGCTGATGGTGCCGCGCGCGATCGCTGCGGAACTCCTGGCCATCGACAGCCATAGTCCCGACTACATCGGACGCCTCGCGCGTTGGACCCGGACCAACGGCGGACGCGTTGATGGCGTATACATCTCACCGGTCCAGCCGGACGCGGCGGTGCAAATCGCCGAAATGGTCAGGGACCTGGTTCGCCGGTACGCCGTCGATGGCGTTTATTTCGATCACGTGCAGTACCCAGGAGACGATTTCGATTACAGCAGGCGGTCCGTGAACGTCTTCCGCGATTTCGTGCGCGGTCAGCTCCTGCCAGCCGAACGGCAGCGGGTCGATGCGATCGAAGCGATTGATCCCTTCGCGTACCCAAACGAATTCCCGGATCAATGGCGTTTGTTCCGCCAGTCACAACTGACGGCGCTGGTGGCGCGTTTGCGGAGCACGGTGAAGGCCGCGCGTCCGGCCGCTTTGGTGAGCGCGGCCGTGACGGCAGACGCCTTATCTGCCGGGCAGGAGAAACTCCAGGACTGGCGCACGTGGCTCGACAACGGATTCCTCGATGCGCTCTGCCCAATCGCGTCCGGAACGGATAGCGCGCAGTTTGCCGCGCAGGTCGCGCAGGTTCACGCGATTGCCGGCGCCCGTCCGGTCTGGGCCGGGATCGGCGCGAACCGTCTCTCACAGCGCGAAACGCTCGATAACATCGTATCGGCGCGCCGCGCCGGCGCTCAGGGTGTGATCCTCTTTTCCTACGACAGTCTGATCAGCCCGCCCAAGGGTACCGAGTACCTCTCCGCGATCGGCCGCGGAGCATTCAACGGCTCTTGACATTTGCCGCCGCTCGGCGGGTGCTCGAGAAGGCGGTCGCTGAACGGGCATGTCCGGCCGCCTCGGTCGAGGTCGGCACGGCCAGTCAGATCCTGTGGCGCGAGGCATTCGGACGGCTGACATTCGACGTGGATGCGCCTCGCGCAGCCCACGACACAATCTTCGACCTGGCCTCCCTCACCAAAGTCCTGTCGACCACGCCGCTCGTGATGCAGCAGGTGGAGCGAGGCACGCTCGGCCTCGACGATCCCGTGTCGCGCCACATCACGGCATGGCGCGGCGACGATCGCGCCGGCGTGACGCTTCGCGACCTCCTTGCGCATTGCTCAGGGCTGCCGGGGTGGCGCCCTTTTTTCCGGGAGCACAAGGGCCGGGATGCGTACGAGGCGGCGATTGGCAACGAACCGCTCGAGTACGTTCCCCGCACGAAATCGATCTACAGCGATCTCGATTTCATGCTCCTCGGCTTCGTTCTTGAAGATGGCGCCACGCTCGGCGATCGCTTTACGGCCATGCTCGCGCAGATGGGTGTGGTCGAGGAGATCCAGTTCAACCCTCCTGCGCTCTGGCGCGCGCGGACTGCGCCGACGGAGAACGACCCGTGGCGTGGCCGGCTGCTCGTCGGTGAGGTTCACGATGAGAACGCGTGGGCGCTGGGCGGGATTGCGGGACACGCGGGCCTCTTCGGCACCACGGCCGCCGTCGGTTCGTGTGCGCGCCACATGATGCAGATTCTCGGCGGCCGCACGGGCGTGGTTACGCGCTCGACGCTGGACACCTTCATCGCCAGGCGCACCGACATTCCAGGCAGCTCACGCGCGCTGGGCTGGGACACGATGCTCCCGACTTCGTCATGCGGTACGCGGTTGTCGCCACGCGCCTTCGGCCATACCGGCTTCACCGGTACGTCGCTCTGGATTGATCCGGAACTCGATGTCTACGTCGCGCTGTTGACGAATCGGGTGCACCCAACACGCGCCAACGAGGCGATCAAACTGGTGCGCCCCGCGCTGCACGATGCAGTGATCGCAGAACTACGCTAGAGAGCGAATTTCACAGCCACGTACCACCGAGACACCGAGACACCGAGAAAATTCATTCCAGTTTTGCCTCGGTGCCTCAATGCCTCGGTGTTCCGTCGTAGTTAAAAACTGTCTAGAAATGGTCTCAAAACTAGCGCCCGCGTCCAGGCGGGCCACCTAACGGCGGGCCTCCGAACGGCGCGCCAATCGGCGGAGCGCCGAATCCGCCCCCGCCCGGACGTCCAAAGGGACCAGGCTGATTCGGATTGCCCCGGCCGCCAGGTTGATTGCCGCGCGTCCCGGGAGGAGGCTGCGCACCTCCTCGCCCGCCACGACCGCCTGCGCCGCCGGGTAGATTTACGCGGCCCGTCGGATCCAAGGATCCATTCGGTGCGTTGATGCGGTTAGTCACTTGGGTCGCCACGAAGACCCATTCGTTGTACTTGTCGTGCCCGTCATAGAGCCGCAGCGACGTCGCGGTGCTCTTGCTGGCAACGCCGACGATACCCCCCTGCTGACCGCCGGCGGGGCCGCCGGCCGGCACCTGAGTCACAGGGCGCCCCGGCTGCCCACGTTGCGGCACGGTACCGCCTCCCTGCCGGGCGGCAAGCTGGTTAAGACCCGCATTGGGTCCGGCATTCGGCCCGGCATTCGGCTGCGCGGCCGCCTGCTGATTGGCGTACAGGATTTGGAACTCGCCGTCCTTCGTCATCGGATCCTTGTACTTCTTTCGCAGGAAGTGTTCGTTCATGAGGATGTCGATGTTCGGCGGGAACGTATTCGCGTACTTGCGCTGGAACAGGGCGATGGCGCGTGCGTATTGCTGACCCCTGAAAACGAGCTCGGCTTCCCTTTCACGCTTCGCCGCGGTGCTCCATGCCGGAAGGGCCACCGTGAGGAAGACGGCCATGATCGTCATGCCCACGAGCAGAGCCGCCATGGCGTAGCCTGAACTGTCACGTTCTCGTCGGGCAAATCTTCGCCGCGCCGGCACGTGGATGGACATACCTACGGCACTACGACGATCTGGGTTTGGCTGCTGGCGCTTCGGCCGTCAGCTGCTCGAGCGATGACATCAATTGTCTTGGTCCCCGTGGAGCCAAATGCCCGTGTGATTTGGTTGCCGGAGGTCGTCACCGTTTGAGAACTGCCCGAATCCGTGAACGTCCACTCGTAGGAGGCCACAGGCGCGTTTGTGTCACCGGTCACCGTCGCAGTGAAAACAACAGGAGTATTGACCTTGGGAGTGCTGGAGCTGGCGCTCACATTGACGCCAAATGCCAGGCGTGGCGCGACCGTAATCACAGTCGAGGTCGAGAAGGTGTTCCCGTTGTCCGTTGCAGTGGCTGTGATCGTGTACGAGCCTGGATTGTCGTACGTATGCGCCACGGATCGCGCGGCGCTCACCAGTCCCATGTCTGTTGATGCGCCGTCGCCCCACGCGATCGTGACGCTAGGCGCAGTGCCTGTCGCTGGCGTGACTGTCAATGTTACCGGTTGTCCCGTGTTCGGGCTGGCTGGTGCTGTCGTGAGCGTGACTGACGCGGTCGGACTCACAGTGACTTCGACAGTGCCAGACAAAGAACCGACCCGCGCCGTTACCGTCGCCGCCCGGTTGGTTGCGAGCGTGACGCGGGCCTGGCCGTTGCCGTCGGTCGTGGCGGTATTAGCGCTCAGGGTACCCGCGGTGGTCGAGAACGTAACGCCCACTCCGCTCAAGGCAAGGTTATTGGGGCCGCTTGCTGTCGCGATGATCTCGACCGAACCGCCGCTCGCCGGCACGCTGGAGGGGCTCGCCTGGAGGACGACGCCGGTGATAGCAGCCGCGCCAATCGTGATTTGAACGAGGTTGGTGGTGGTGGCAGCGTCTGTCCCTGTCGGTCCACCGGAAACAGCCCGGATGTCGGCAACGCCTGATGAACTGCCGGCGAGAAATGTCGCGACGGCGAGCCCGTTGATCGTCTGCGTTTCAACCGGCTGGACGCTCCCCAGAGTCGTCGTAAAGCGCACGGTGGTCCCGTTCTGGACGGGAGTGCCGCTCGATTCGGTCACAAACGCCGTCAGCCCGGTGCTGCCGTTCAATGGAAGCACGCGCGTCGAAGCCGTCAGCGTGATCGTGGAATTTGTCGGCGCGAGCAACGGCACCTTGTCGCAGGCTGCCAGGCCGGCCGCAAGTACCACCATCGCCGTGAGCGTCCCTCTGTCCCTCATCAGTCCCAATCCGCGTAGTTGGTTCCGTCTATCGCTTTTTGATCGGACCCGCTCCTGACATCGTACACGCCGGGCTCCGCCGTCGGGTTGGTCGGATCGGGTTCCGACTGGATTGAGCGCCAGGTGTCCGCCGAGTTCGTGAACGGATCCACCGGAATCGACCGCAGGTATTTCTCGGACACAAGTGAATCGAGGGTTACCGGGTACTTCCCCTTGTCCGCGTAGTACTGATCGATCGCGTCGCGCATCCGGAACAGATCCTCCTTGAGCACCGACTCTTTCGCGCGGATCACGCTGTTGGTGTACAGCGTGAGGCCGATGCTCGCGAGGATGACGATCAGCGACATCACGATCATCAGCTCGATGAGCGTGAACCCCGCACCGCTGCGCTGACGCGAGGACGGCATTACCAATCCCGGTACTTGGTTCCATCGAGCGCCGTGCCGTTGGCCTTCGAGTACACGTCGAACACGTTCTGTCCACCCCACGACGTCGAGTCCGGCTTGTCCTGATACGACCGTAGACCCCAGTCGCTGCTGTTGGTCATGGGATCCATCGGAATGCGCCGCAGATACTTCAGTTTCCGGGCCGTGGCGTCGTTAGCCGCCGTCACCCCCTCGACCAGCGTTTCGAGATCCGGCGGATATCCCTCGTTCCCGGGACCCAGCTCGGACAGCGGAATCTGACCCGTGTCGACGCCATCCTTGAATTTATCAATCGCCGTCCTCATTTCGCGGAGGCTGCGCCGGAGTTCGCCTTCTCGTTGCCGCTGTGACGTCACCTGCGCGAGCGGCAGGACCGCGGACGCCAGGATGATCAGGATGGTGACGACGACCAGCAGTTCGACGAATGTATAGCCACGATCCGGCCGTTGCCTCTCTGACGCCAATCTCCGGATCCAGATATCGGTCATTCGTTTCGGCTACCGAACTGTGATCGCCGGCACCGGCGTGATCACGAGCGAGGCTGGTGTCCCACCGGGCGCCGTTGCGGTTCCCGTGATCGCAAGATTCGCCGCGCCGCCGCCGACGGCATCGAAGAGCACGGCAGCGAGCAATCCTGTCCCCGCCACGCCGGTCGCATCGGCGGTCCGGAGAATCACGATATCGATCCGGCCAGACGCCGCATCGACTTGCTGCGTAAAGGCGGCCTGTGCGCCGCCGGCGCGCATGAAACTCCCCTCTTGCACAGCCCGCACGCGTAGGGCCGCCGGGTTGAACGTGAGCGTCAGCGACAGGCCCGACAGGCGGGACGCATTCGTTGCCGATACGGCCACCGTGTACGGGCCGCCGCCGACGCGGAAATCAGTACCCGGCGGCGTCACGACGATCTGCGCACCGGCACTGGCGATTGGGGGGTTCACCGGGGGCGTCGTCGCGGCTGGCGCAGGCGGTGGAGCGCCCGCAGCCGCACCCTGGGGCGTTGCGGCATTGGGGGTCGCAGGTGAGGGGGCGGCTGGCACCGAAGTCGTACCGGGAATCGGCCCGCTGCCCGGCGGAACGATCGAGACGCCCCCACCCGGAGGCGCGGTGCCAGGCTGGGGCACGACAGCCGGTCCGGCAGGCGGTGCGGGTTCGGGTTGAGGTGCAATCAACGGCGGCGGACCCCCGAGGCCGAGATTCTGCTGCGTGCCGATGAAGATCGGGCTGACGTCGGAGGCGGTGATCTCCTGCGTTCGCACGATGCGCGGCGTCAGCAGCATCACGATGTCGGTGGTCCTGACTTCGGTATCATTCGAGGCGAACAGCTTGTTGAGAATCGGAAGACGTACGAGGCCCGGCAGACCCGTCAGCGCTTTGCGCTCGTCCTCGCGCAGCAGCCCCGCCAGGAGATTCGACTCACCGTCGCGAAGGCGCAGACGCGTGGTGACGCGGCGCGATCCGAACGAAGGAAGGTTCTGGCCTGCAATGTTGACGTCGTTTGCACGCGTGCTGTTCTCGACCAGGATGTCGAGAATGACGTCGCCCTCGACCGTCACGCGAGGTGTCATCTCGACGTTGATGCCGACGTCCTTGTAGGTGAATGACGTCAGCGGATTCGTGTTCGCACCGCCAGTTGCCAGCGGTGTAAAGACGGTCGATGGGATGGGAATCTGATCGCCGAGGTTCAGCGTAATTTTCTGGCCTTCGGCGCCGCGCAGCTGGGGCTTGGCAATCAGCTTTGTCTCAGTATCGCTCTCGAGGAAGTGCACGATGGCGGACGGCACCGCCAGATAGAAGTCGTAGCTCGAAATGCCGCGGGTAACCGTGTTCGCGTTGAACGGCTGGGGCGCGAAGGTCGCTACGGTGCCGTTCCCCCGCGGGTCCGTCTCCGGCGAGAAGACGGCTCCAATCGTGTAGTTGCTCAGATCAACGCCGAACTGCTTTGCGCGGCCGCGATTGATCTCGAGAATCTGCACATCGATCACGATCTCGGCACGCGGCTTGTCGTTCGACTCGATCATCTTCTCGATGATCGACGCGACGGCTGTCGTGGCGCGGATGGTGATCGTGTTGCTCGTCTTGTTCGGCGCGATCATCGGCTGGACGGCCATTGCCGGCACGCGGATGATTGTGTTGATCATCTGCGCCAGCTCCGTCGCGTCGGCATGCGATACGTAGAACGTGCGAATGACCTGCTCCTCGTAATTCGCGCGTTTCTGCGGGTTGTCCGCGATCACCATGATGGTGCGGTCGTTGATCACCTTGTAGAAGAGCTGGTTCGCCGACAGGATCTGGTTGAGCGCTTGCTCGAGGGTGACGCCGTTCAATTGCACGGTGTACGCGCGATCCATGTAGTCGCGATCGTACGTAACGTTGATGCCCGTGGCGTTGGCGATCGTGTTCAGGATGTCGCGGATGCTCGTGTTCTCGAACCGGATTCCTGGAAGCACTTCGGTCAGCTTGATGAGCGGAGGAGGCCCTGCCTGCCGCGCCTGCTCGCGCAGTTGCGCGATGTTGTTTCGTGGCTGCGCCTCGTACTGATCGCGGATTCGCCGCTCGATTTCCGTGACCTTTGCGGCGAGCTGCCGGTTCGGCGGATCGAAGTCACTGGCCCGGCGGTACTCGCGGAGGGCCGCTTCGAGCTCACCGCGCGCTTCGAACAACTGCGCCTGGTTCAGGTGCAGATGCGACGCGTTGAGCATCGCGCGCTCGAGCGCGATCCTGTAGTCGGACCGGTCCGGCGACTCCTGCACCGCACGGCGGTAGTGCTCGACGGCCGCGTCCCAGTCGCCGATGCGTGATGCGTTCTCGCCTCGTCCGAACGAGCGCGATGCCCCGCACCCGGACGCGGTCAGCGCCAGCGCGATGACGAGGATCAGCATCACGGGACGGATCATTGCCATCGTGTGGACGCCGGGAGGCGAAGCTGGGTGTCGGTATGCAAGCATCATTGTCCAGAGAGACGAATGGTCTGTCGGCCCCGCCCATCCGGATAGGCGAGCTCCGCTGATTCAACGCCGATTTTCAGGAGGCGGTAGCGGCCATCGATGATAGCGCCTTCTTTTCCGTTGATGATGTTGCCGCCGCTGTCCCTGAAGATGGCCACCTGGCCCTGCGCCGTATCGAGCACGCCGATGTACTTGAGCGCAATCGGCGGCGGCGGCGGCGGCCCTGGAGGCGGGGGCGGCGGTCCCACGATGACGGGTGCCCCACGTCCCGGGGCACCAATGGCGCGCGGCGCCGCCTCCGGCGCTGCTCTCTGCCTGAACTGAAACGGATTCCGCGTCGACGGCTCGAGACCAGTCTGAGCAGTCTTGAGCAGATCCAGTTTCACGTCCGCGACGGGCTCAGCACTCGGGGCCGCGGGCGCGGCTGTCCGCGCGAGATTGGACGGCGCGGGCGCGGGCCCGGCGAGGATATCGCTCCGTCGGGCAATAACCGCGACGATCGCCACTGCGAGGACCGCAGCCAGCACGAGGAGCTCGCGCGAGACTCTTTTCGTCATGGCGCGACGTTCTCGGAGGCCGTGTCCCGGTAGTACGTCGACAGGTGCAGCGTGACGCTCAGCGGTCCGCCTTCGGCGCCCTCACCAAGCTGCACGTTATCGATGACCACAAACTCGTGCGACGTTTCGAGCTGGTGGATGAACGCGCGCATGTCGGTGTAGTTGCCCGCGAGCACCATCTCGATCTTCAGGCGCGTCAGCGTCCGGTTGCGCTCGGAGACGGGCTCGAAGCTGGAACGGAGGAACTTGAGATTCGATTCGCGCGCCAGCTGCGCCAGCCGGAGGTGGGTCAATCGGCGGGCCCCTGCGAGATCCGATGGCAGTACATCTTTGTAGAAGGACGCGAGTTCGGTCGCCGCGCGATCCTTGCCGGTCAAGGTTCCCGCAGCCTGGGCATGGTCGCGCTGCGCCGCAAGGAGTTGTTCCTCGGCGTTCCGGTCACGCTGCTCGATATTCGCCACGCGCTGCGACAGTGGATAGACGACGGCCACGTACACCACGACGTTGATGCCGAGTGCAATTGCCAGCGCCAGGACCACGCGGCGATGCTCGCTCATCGCCCGCCGAACAAGCGTCATGCCGTGCACCTCATCACCCACGGGGCGCACCCTCGGTGACGTACGTTCCCTCGATCACGGCTTCGAGCAGCCCCTGTTCGTTGGTTTGTTCCTGGAGTGGGGTGACGTCGCGGAAGGCGCCAGTCTTCTCCAGCGCCTCGATGAACGCGTCCAGATCCTCCGCGCGTCGTGCCTGCACCGTCATGCCGACCACGAAACTGCCGTTCACCGCAAGGCGCGGCTGCACGGCCATGATGCGGACGTTTTCAGGCAACGTCTGTTCGAACTGGCCGAACAGGTCGGTCCACGAGAACGCGCGCTGATCGATGATCCCGTTCGCTTCGCGGGCGGCGTTCGCGACGGTCTCGAGCTCTTTCGTGTTGATCTGCGCGCGGATCGCGGCCGCTTGTGTTCGAAGACGCGCGGCCTCCCGCTCCGATTCCACGGCGCGCGCCCCAAGCGATCGCTGGCTGTCGGTCAGGCGAATCAGCTCAACGGCATTGAACGCCGTGACGGCGAGGACGAGCAGCGCCAGCGCGGCCAGCGCGAGCTGCACTGCTCGCTCGTTGTAGAAGGGCCTGGTCGAGAGATTCGTGTGCAGCATCAGGCGCTGACCGCCTCTCTGCGCGTGCGGACCATCATGCCCACCAGGGGCGCGAGCACGTCCATCAGGTCCGGCGTCACCGAAATTCTGTCGGTGAGCACAGCCGTGCGCGTCGGATCGATCGACTCGACGGACACGCCAAGCCGCTCCTCGAGGCTCCGCCGCGCCGCCTCGACGGAACCGAGGATACGGCCGCTGCCGCCGAGGAACACGCGCATAAAGCGCTGCCCGGTCAATCGATCCTCGTAGTACATCGCGGTCTGATGCACGAGGTCCGCAATGGATGCTTCATCCCCTTCGGCACGGTTGCGGAAGAAAATCACATCCCCGCCGCGCATGATGACGATGGAGGTGTAGTCGGGCCGCAGGTGGACCACGAGCCAGTCGCCCGTCGGAGCGTCGTCCGACCCGAGGAAGAGATTCACGACGCTGAGTGTCGCCAGATCCACGAGGCCGGCGTATACGTTCAGGTCGGCGCAGACCGCTTCGTACTCGGCGATCACTTCGCGTCGAGCCGTCACGACGAGAAACTCCGCGCTGCCATCCGCGCCGCGACTGCCCGGCGTGAACGTGACCGATGCGTCCTCGATCGGAAACGGCGAGGCCTTCTTCATCTGCCAGCGCACTAACTGATCGAGGTCTTCGCGGCGGGCAGGAATCGTCTCGAACCTGACCAGCGAGGCCTTGGTGGCGAGGTCCGGAATCACGAGCGCCACGCGGCGGGGGCGCGCGTCCGCCCGTTCCAGCGCGATGCGCAGCGCGGCCGTCACCGCGGGTCGATTTAGGATGTTCGTCGAGGTCAGCGAGGCGACTACGGATCCCGGCGGGAGCGGCACGACCGCATAGCCCTGCACGGCCAATCCCTGGCCACGCTCCGTGACGACCGCCACCGATACGTGATCGGCGGCAATCTCAACGGCCGCATCGGGCGGTGGGCTCGCGAGCCATGAGGCAAAGAGGCTCATTCGACGAAGGTCACCTTGTTGATCTCGCGCAGCGTTGTGAGGCCGTGCAGGACTTTTTCGATCGCCGACTCGCGCAGGAAGCGCATCCCTTCCTCGTGCGCGGCCTTCTTGACTTCGGAGTTCGGCCGTCTGTCGAGGATCATCTCACGGATGCGATCAGACAGATCGAGCAGTTCGCAGATGGCGGTTCGTCCCTTGAAGCCCGTTCCGCCGCACTCGATGCAGCCCGCGCCTTCGTAGAATTGGTGTTTCTGCGCCAGCGCAGGGTCCAGGGCAGACTCCTCCAGCAGCTTCATCTCGATCTTCGTCGGCCGCTTGCAGTGCGTGCAGATGAGGCGAACCAGCCTCTGCGCCAGCACGCAGTTCAACGCGGAGACGAACTGGTACGGCTCGACGCCCATGTTGAGGAATCGTCCGAGCACGTCGACGACGTTGTTGGCGTGGACCGTGGTGAAGACCAGGTGGCCGGTGAGCGCCGACTGGATCGCGATCTGCGCGGTCTCGGGATCGCGGATCTCACCCACCATGATCTTGTCGGGATCATGGCGAAGGATCGAGCGCAGTCCGCGCGCGAACGTCAGCCCCTTCTTCTCGTTGATCGGAATCTGCGTGATGCCGCGAAGCTGATACTCGACCGGGTCCTCGATGGTGATGACCTTGTCTTCTATAGACTTGATTTCCGACAACGCGGCGTAGAGCGTTGTCGTCTTCCCCGAACCGGTCGGCCCCGTCACGAGCACCATCCCGTACGGCTCCCGGATGTACTTGCGGAACCGCCGCATTTCCTGCTCGGGGAAGCCGAGGATGTCGAGCTTCAGCTCGGTGAACTGCTCGCTGATCGATTCCTTGTCGAGAATACGAATCACCGCGTCCTCGCCGTAGACGCTCGGCATGATGGAGACGCGGAAGTCGATCGTCTTGCCGGGCATCCGCATCCGGAAGCGGCCATCTTGCGGAACGCGCTTCTCTGCGATGTCGAGCTCCGCCATCACCTTGATGCGCGAGATGATCGGGCTGTGAAACTCCTTGGCGATCGGTCGCATGGCGGGTTGCAGCACGCCGTCGATCCGGTACTTGACGTAGACGGCGTCATCGCCGGTCTCGATGTGGATGTCGCTCGCGCGCCGCTGGATCGCGGTGAACACGGTCGAGTCGACGAGGCGGATCACGGGGCTCGTGTCGCTCGTCAGGCGATCGACGGTGAGGTTCTCCTCTCCCGTGTCGTCTTCCTTGACGACCTTGAGCTGGAACCCCTCGGTCGCATCCTCCAGCACGCGCTGCGAGCTCTCGCTCTTTTTCAGGATTGACTGGATCGCCGACGGCGCGCCGACCGTCACCTTGATGGGCGTGCCGAGGACGATGCCGAGCTCGTCGATCATCGGCAGGTCGGTCGGGTCGGAGACGACGATCACGAGCGACTTGCCCTCGCGGCGGTGCGGGACGAAGCCGTACCGGAGCATCAGGTCGGCCGGGATCGAGCGGAACAGCTCTTGGTCGATGCGGAATTCGTCCATATCGACGAACTCCACGTGGTACCGCTCGGCCACCTTCCGGGCGCGCGCGATCTCCTCCGAGTAATCCTCGGGGGTCGTGACGAGATTGCTTGGATCGACAGTGGCCATCACGCTCCTACGACACGACGGAACTCAACTCGAACAGCGGCATGTACAGCGCCAGCACGACCAGCGCGATCACGGCGCCCATGACCACGAGGATGATCGGCTCGATCAGAGTGATGAAGCGTCCCACCTCGGTCTCGATGTCCTCGTCGTAAAACTCCGCCAGGCTGTTCAGCATCTCCTGCAGCGCGCCCGTCGATTCGCCGACTTCCACCATCTTGACGGCGACATCCGGGAACACACCACGTGCAAGCAGTGCCGCGGCAAAACTCTCACCCTCACGGACGCGCTGGCTGACTTCGCCGAGCTCCAGCGCGAGATAGCGGTTGCTCATCGCCCGAGCCCCGATCTCGAGCGCGTTGACTAGCGGGATGCCTCCGCCCAGCAGCGTCGCCAGCGTGCGCGCCAGCTGCGCCGTCGCGAACTTTCGCACGGTCTCGCCGGCCCAGGGAAGCTGCAGCAGCCAGCGATCTACCCGCGTGTGTTGCCCCGGCTGCTTCCACCAGCTCACCAGCGCGACGACACCCGCAACCACGCCGATGACGATGATCGGAAAGTTGCCGGCCACCGCGTCCGAGATGCCAACGATGATTCGTGTCGACAGCGGCAGCTCTTTTCCGAACTGGCTGTAGAACTCCGAGAACGCCGGGACGACGCGAAGCACGATGATGCCGATCAGGAACAGCATCAGCGTCACGAGAATAACCGGGTAGATCAGCGCAGAGATGGTCCGGCGCCTGACGGCCCCGATGACCTTCTCATACGCGACATATCGGCGGATGACTTCGTCGAGGTTGCCGGACCGTTCCCCCGCCATCAGCGAGGCGGAATAGACAGGGGGAAACAGGCCCGGGTGCTCTCCGAATGCGTCCGACAGCGCGGTTCCGGCCTTCACCTTCTCGTACACGCCGTCGAGAACGGCTTTGAACGTCGCGTTCAAGACACGCTGGCGCAGGATATCGAGCGACTGCACGAGCGGCATCCCCGCTTTGAGGAGGGTCGCCAGCTCCTGGTTAAATACGAGAAATTCCCGCCGCCGGATGGGCCGCCGGTTGGCACGTCCGACGCCGAAAGCAGGCAGCATGCCCCGGCGCTGCAGGGAGAGCACGAAAAGGCCCTTCTCCTCCAGCTCGCGCCGCAGCCGCGCCTCACTTTCGGCAACGTAAACCGCTTCGATGATCTCGCCGCCGGCCGTCCCGAGCCTACAACGGAACTCCATCGTAATAGTCTGATTTATCGACTTTTAGGGTCCTTCAATTATAGCGACTGGTCCGCATCGGGGTCAGTCTGACCCCTTTCTTAGACCGCATGACCACATGTGCGGCCGGGGACCGGAGCCGTCAGCTCCGATTAAGGAGGCGAAGAATTCGGGTGACGTAGTTCTGTGTCTCTTTGAACGGCGGCACGCCGCCGAAGCGATCCACCGCCGCCTCGCCCGCGTTGTACGCGGCGAGCGCCAGCGGCAAATCATAGCGGGCCAACAGCTTCTTCAGATGCTGAATGCCTGCGTCGAGATTGACCTTGGGGTCGAACAGATCGAGTGCGCCGTACTGCCTGCCGGTCGCGGGCATGAGCTGCATGAGCCCCCGCGCTCCCTTTGGCGACACGGCGCGGCTGTGATACGCGGACTCGACCTGAATCAAGGCGTTAACCACACGCGCATCGACACCGTGCTTCCTGGCAGTTTTTGTAATCAGGTCGCGGTACTGCGCCGGAATGGCAGCCGGCTCGAGAATCGCCCTGGCGAAAGGGAGTGCTTCCAGCACCTCTTCGGGGTATTCGATTTCGTCCGGTTCGACCTTGGTGATGAGCGTTCGATCGCAGCGGATTTCTCCGCCACTGCGTAGGTGCAGGATGAGCTCGTTGCCGTCGGACCGGATCGCTTTGACGGACATCGCCCGCCCGGACTGAAAAAAGACGAGCTCCGCGCGTGCCGGCGCCACGGCCGTTATCAACACAAAGAGAGCGGAAAGGATGAGCTCCCCGCGCATCGAAGTCCAATTGTACGCGCTATTTAGCCTGAACGTACGCTCTGAATACACGAATCCCCAGCTCCCGGCCGTCCGAGCTTTTCAGTTGAGTAATAGTCGCAGGCACAAAGGTCTTATCGACCGTAATCGCGACTTCAACGGTATCGGCGTTGCCTAGCTGGGCTGCACTGACGGGAATCTTGTGAAGTTCCCTCGGTCCGGGGGGCAGGGTGAAGCTTTCGATAACCGAAGGGCCGATGCGCAGTTCTACACGTTGCTGCGCACCGAGCACCTGGACCGGCTGATCGCACTGGAAGTAAAGGATGACGTCCCGCATGGGGTTGCGAAAGGCGAGCGTCGCGTCCTTTTTTGACCACTGCCACTCGAGGCCGGCGTTTTCGTCGGCCACTTCCGTTTCGTGCCAGCCGTCCTTGAAGACAACGTACAGGTTGTCTGTCTGTTGGCGGAGAGTGAAGGTCCCGACTCCGTAAGCGCGCTGCCCTCGTGTCTCACCGGTCAGAGGGAGGCGTGTGCCGCTCTCGGGCGAGAAGAGCCCGATCTCGATGCGCGTCTGCCCCACGTACGGAAATTTCGGGACGAACATCGTCCGCGGATACTCAATCGTCTGCCCGGGCTTCCACTGACGCGTCGGCACCGCAGGCGGGTGATCGTCGGTCCACATCAACTCCCCGTCCGTGTCGAGGAAATGGACGAACACCCAGTAGTCGTCGGTGATTGCCGGCGCGTTCGGCGCCACGACGAAGCGGTAGGCCATCTCGAGAGGCATGCCGATCGCGGCGTCGGTACGGTCGACGGTCACCGACGGTGTGGCGACAGGCATTTCGGTGTCCTCTGTTCGACCGCATCCGGAGGCAAAGACCGCGATCGTCGCCAGAAACACACGCACGCACACGGGATAACGGAGCATCGAGAGTGGAATGATACTCCGCCTTTCTGCTAGAGTGCGTGGACACTCATGGCATCTGAAGCGCTCGGAATGGTCGAAACGCGGGGTCTCATCGGCTCTATCGAGGCGGCGGATGCGATGGTCAAAGCCGCGAACGTCGTGCTGGTCGGCAAGGAGTATATCGGCGCCGGTTACGTGACGGTGCTCGTGCGCGGCGACGTTGGCGCGGTGAAGGCCGCGACCGACGCGGGTGCGGCCGCCGCGCGCCGCGTGGGTGAACTCATCTCGGTCCACGTGATCCCCCGGCCGCATGCCGAGGTCGAGAGGATTCTGCCGAAGGCGTAGCGGGACGTCCCATGGTCGTTCAGGATCGCGCTCCCGCTTCCAACAAGGATCTCGAGTCGATCGCGCAGGCGCGCGCGCTTGCTGTCGCGGCGCGCCAGGCGCAGTCTCTGCTCGCCGAGCTTTCCCAGGAACAGATCGACGCCATCGTGACCGCCATGGCTGACGCAGTCACGCCGCAAGCCGAAGCGCTCGCGCGCCTGGCCGTGGAAGAAACCAGTTACGGCGTCGTCGCCGACAAAGTTCAGAAGAATCTCTTCTCGTCCCGCCAGGTCTACGAGTTCATCAAGCCGATGCAGACGGTTGGCGTCATCAACCGGATTGAAGACAGGAAGATTGTCGAGATCGGCGAGCCGTTCGGCGTCGTCGCAGCTATCGTCCCCTCGACCAATCCGACATCCACCGCGATCTATAAGGTGTTGATCGCGATGAAAGCGCGTTGCGCGATCGTGGTCAGCCCGCATCCGGCGGCCGTGCGGTGCATCACACGCGCGGTCGACGTTATGGCAAACGCCGCGTACCGCGCTGGCGCGCCACCGGGCGCCATCGGGTGGATGGACGCCGTAACGCTCGAGGGAACGCAGGAGCTGATGAGGCACCGTGACGTTGCGGTGATTCTGGCGACGGGCGGCATGGGACTCGTGCGAGCGGCCTACAGTTCCGGCAAGCCCGCGTATGGCGTCGGCCCAGGCAACGCTCCGTGCTACGTCGAGCGCAGCGCCGATCTGAAAAAAGCGGCGAGCGACATCATGATCGGAAAGACCTTCGACAACGGGGTTCTGTGCTCTTCGCCGAACTCCGTGGTCGTGGACGAGGCGATCGCCGAGGAAATGCGTCGGGAATTTCAAAGCCTTGGCGCTTATTTCCTCAAACAGGCGGAGATGGACGCGCTTGGGAAGGGACTCGTGACCCCTCAGCGTCTGCCGAATCCCGCTCTGGTCGGAAAGCCCGCCGCCTACATCGCGAAACAGGTGGGCATCACCATTCCGGAAGGCACCCGAGCCCTCATCGCTCCGCTTGGCGGCGTAGGCCGCGACTATCCCCTTTCAATAGAGAAGCTGTGCCCGGTCCTCTCGTTCTACGTCGTCAAGGACTGGCGCGAGGGGTGCGAACGCTGCATCCAGATTCTTCGGTACGGCGGCATGGGGCACACCATGTCGATCCATTCGAAGAACGAAGATGTCATCCTTCAATTCGGGCTCAAGAAGCCGGCGTTTCGAATCTGCGTCAACACGCCGACCACGCATGGATCGATTGGCCTGACGACCGGACTTGATCCGGCCATGACGCTGGGTTGCGGAGGCTGGGGCGGCAACATCACCTCCGACAACATTTCACCCCGTCACCTCCTGAACGTGAAGCGACTCGCCTACGAATTGCGTCCGGCTGTTCCGTCGGCGACAATGAGAGCGGTCGCCTCCTCCCCTTCCGGCGGGTCGCTGGCACCAACTCCCGGTACTCCCCCGTTGCCCAAGGCTCCTGCACGGCCCGAAACGCCAGGGATTTCTGCGCAGACGCTGGCGGCCCGGATCGACAGCTTTCTGGAATCAAGGGGTTACCGTGTTCCGACCGACAAGGTAGATGTGGGGAAAGCCCTCCCCAGCCCCGGCCCTACCCCTGAGGTGCCAGCCGCTTTCGTCTGCGAAGACGATGTGCGGGCGGCATTGAAGGCGGGGCGGAAGGTAGTAATTGATGAAAAGACCATCGTCACACCGTCGGCCCGCGACCTCGGGGAATCGAATAAAGCCTTTATTCAGGCCGGGTGGCCGCGCTAAACAGCTGCAATTGTTGAGTTTAGTGGACTTATTGTTGACCATGAGCTCAGCGGAATGTTAGGCTTACCGACTTGCTGAGAATGCCTCACGGTCTGACCGCGGCAGTCCTCGGTTTCGGACTGCTCACCGCAGCCTGCGCGACGCGTGTGCCCTCAACTACGGCGACACCCGTGGCACCCGCTGTGGTGGCTGCTGCGCCCGCTCCTCCAGCCCCTGCTCCCCAGCCAATCTCAGACCCCGTGACCGATCTGATAGCGGTGTCGACCCGTCATTTCGAGACGGGCCAGACCGACCTTCTGCTCGGCCACCTGGAGTCGGCCCGAAGCGAGTTCAACCAGGCGCTGGAAGTGCTCCTCGAATCTCCCTATGGCGCCCGATCGGAGCCGCGAATCCGCGAGCATTTCGATCGACTGGTCGAGCGGATCAGCACATTTGAGGTCACCGCCCTCGCTCAAGGCGACGGATTTACGGAAAAGAAATACGAGCCGGCCTCCATTGACGACCTCCTGGCTATCTCCACCTTCGACAAGCCGGCAACCGCGGAGACAAGGGAAGCCGTAGCCGCCGATTTCGAGTCCACGACACACGATATCGACATTCCGCTGAATGCCCGCGTGTTGTCTTATGTCGAGTTGTTCACCGGCCGGCTGAAGGGATACCTGCAGGACGGGTTGGGCCGTGGCGCCAAGTACCTGCCGATGATCCAGGATGTCTTCCGCGCGGAAGGGCTTCCACTAGACCTCGCCTACGTCCCCCTGGTTGAGAGCGCGTTCAAAGCCGACGCCCTGTCACGCGCCAAGGCAAAAGGCATGTGGCAGTTCATGCGCGGCACGGCGCTCGAGAACGGCCTGAAGAACGACTGGTACATTGACGAACGCGCCGAACCTGAAAAGGCCACACGCGCCGCGGCGAAGTACCTGAAAACGCTATACGGCATGTTCGGCGACTGGCATCTGGCGCTCGCCTCTTATAACGGGGGCCCGGGCCGCGTGCAGGGCGCCATCAGACGAGCCGGTGGCGTCAAGGATTTCTGGCGCCTGAGTGCGAGCCGCCGCTATCTCCCGCAGGAAACGCGCGACTACGTTCCGCTGATCCTGGCGGCGATGATCATCGCGCGGAACCCGGCCCAGTACGGACTGGACATCGAGCCACTGCTCGAGACACCAAACTTCGAGACGGTGATGCTGCCTGACGCGGTGGACCTCCGGCGAGTCGCCGAGTGGGCAGGCACCTCCGTGCAGGCGATTCAGGATTTGAATCCCGAACTACGGCGCTGGACGACACCGGTTCGGTTGAAGGATTACGAGTTGAGGGTCCCGGAGGGCGCCGCTGAACTCGTGCGCGTTCGCCTCGCGGAATCGGGTCCTGACGCGACGGCGCTCAACTGGCACACCGTGCGGAAGGGCGAGACACTGCTCTCGATTGCCCGCAAGCTGAAGGTCAACCGCGCTGACCTTGCCGAAGCGAATTACCTGTCGGTCAAGTCGCGCGTGACCGCGGGCCAGCAGCTGATCATTCCGCGCGCGCCGACGCTGCTCCTTGCGACGCGCACCGAGACCCCGGCGCCCCTGGTGGAAACGCAGAAGGTTGATGCGATCGTCACCGCCAGCGCAACCGTGCCGAATGCCGGGGAGACCGATGACACCGCCGCATCCGCGCAATCGAAACTGGTCTATCGAGTGAAACGGGGCGACACGCTCGCCTCCATCGCGCGCGTGTTCAAGACCACAGTCGCTTCGCTCAAGAAGTGGAACGGCCTGAGTGGGAAT
This sequence comes from Vicinamibacterales bacterium, assembly GCA_036802945.1. Classification (GTDB taxonomy): domain Bacteria; phylum Acidobacteriota; class Vicinamibacteria; order Vicinamibacterales; family UBA2999; genus Gp6-AA40. The sequence continues at coordinate 2,206 of DAIRVG010000029.1, read as the reverse complement.
GTGATTCGCGCGGGCGAGCGCCTGACCATCTTCACCACCGCTCGCGTTTCTTCAGCGACTCATTGAGGCCGGCGGCCCCAAAGGACCTGCCCTAGGATGCTGGTGGGCCGCAAAGGCCCGCCCTGCAAGAGCCGCAAAGGCCCGCCTACCAAGAAAAGCCCGACGGCCTCGCGGTCGCCGGGCTTTCGCTTGTACTGAGAAACTGCCGCTACGGAGGGCCTGCCCCGTAGCAGAATCCGCATCGCAGTCCGCCCCATCGTCGGCCATATCGCATGGAGTCCGGACGCGCGGCATTTGCAGAAGCCCGCCCTTGTGCTGGCCTGTCTGCGGAGTGCCGCGGTCTTCGGCGTGGAAGCGTATCCGGTTCAAATCGAAGTGGACGTCTCGTTCGGCCTTCCTTCGTTCACGATGGTCGGCCTTCCGGACACGACCGTCCGTGAAAGTCGTGATCGCGTCAGGCTTGCTATCAGGAATTCCGGTTTCGAGTTCCCACACCACCGCATCACGGTCAACCTCGCGCCGGCAGACGTCAGGAAGGCGGGCTCCTCGTTCGACCTTCCAATTGCGATTGGCGTCTTGGCGACGACTGGACAGCTGGCAATGCGGGCGCTCGAGGACACGCTCGTCCTCGGCGAGCTGTCTCTCGACGGCGGCATCAACGCCATTCGGGGTGTCCTTCCGATCGCGGTTGCCGCGCGGCGCCTTGGCCTGACGCGACTGCTTCTCCCGCCGCAGAACGCCCCCGAAGCATCTGTCGTCGATGGCCTTCAGGTCTGCATCGTCGGTTCTCTCGCCGAGGCGCTCCACGCGCTCGATAAACCGGACGACGCCAGGGTTGCGAGCGCAGCGGTCCCACCCCCAGTGACGACGACGCCCTGCGACGGCGATCTGTCCGATGTGCGAGGACAACTGTTCGCAAGGCGCGCGCTGGAGGTCGCCGCGGCGGGAGGACACAACCTGCTGCTGATCGGCCCGCCGGGCGCCGGCAAGACCATGGTGGCGAGGAGGCTCGGCGGAATCCTGCCACCGCTGACGTTCGAAGAGGCGCTCGAATGCAGCTCCATTCATTCGGTGGCGGGCATGCTTCCCCCAGGCGCTGGTCTCCTGACGTCGCGGCCGTTTCGCGCGCCGCATCACACGGTGTCGAACGTCGCGCTCGTCGGCGGCGGCGCCATTCCCCGCCCGGGCGAGATTTCGCTCGCACACAACGGTGTCCTCTTCCTCGACGAGATGCCCGAGTTCGACCGGCGCGCTCTCGAGGTGCTGCGCCAGCCGCTGGAGGAAGGGCGGGTGACGATCGCACGCGCGGCACGAACTGCTGTTTTCCCGGCCCGGTTCGTCCTGATCGCGGCTATGAATCCGTGCCCGTGCGGTTTCCACGGGGACGACAGGCGTACCTGCCGGTGCACGCCTGCACACATCGCGCGCTATAGAGGGCGCCTGTCGGGGCCGCTGCGGGACCGCATCGACTTGATTGTTGAAGTGCCGGCGGTTCCGGTCAGCGCGATTGCCGACGCCGCTCCAGGCGAGTCGTCCGAATCAGTGCGCGCACGCGTCCTTGCCGCGCGGCTGATTCAGCGGTCGCGCTACGGATTGGACGGTCCGCGGATGAACGCGGACCTTCGAGGTGGCGCCGTCGCGACGCACTGCCGCCCTGATACGAAAGGAAGAACGCTGCTGCTCGCCGCCGCCAAGCGGCTCGCCCTCAGCGCACGCGGCTACGACAGACTGCTGAAGGTCGCGCGGACCATCGCCGATCTCGCGGCGTCCGCCGGCGTCGAACGGGAGCATGTCGCCGAGGCGCTGCAGTATCGGCTCATAGAGTGACGCGCTTCGCGCGCCTAGAAGGCCACAAAGACGGATTGGCCACAAAGGACACAAAGATCTCAAAGGAAATGCGCATGGAGAAGACGTTCGCGGCTATTCCGGCGGAAACCGAACACATTGCGACGGCTGTGATCGGGGCCGCAATTGAAGTCCATCGTCACCTGGGGCCAGGATTCATCGAGAAGATCTATCAAGAAGCGCTGTGCCTCGAATTGGATGCCCGAGGATTCAAGTACGAACGCGAGCGCGCTATCGTGGTGCATTACAGGGGCGTTCCGATACCGGGCCAGCGAATAGATCTGATTGTGGCGGGATGTGTCTTGGTTTGTGAGGTTCGCATACATCCTTTCACTTGGATTAGGATGCTGCGCTCCTCATG
>DAIRVG010000028.1:30586-49793 GCA_036802945.1 Vicinamibacterales bacterium | reverse complement strand
CGCGCGGCACGCTGTTCTGGCAGTGCAACGTGGCGCTCGGCAACGTCGCGCAACAACTGGCGACTGCGTTCCAGATGCCGTTGGCCGACGTACGGGCCGATCTGGTCGCCGGCCTCAATCCAGGCGTTCGCCTGATGCCCTCGCACGTGATGGCGCTTGCCCTGGCCCAGGAAAAGGGCTTCACCTACTTCAAGCCCTGACCTCAGAAGACTCCCAACCCCCAACTTCCAGTCCCAACTCCCAATCGTCTTGGGAGTTGGGAACACCTTCAACGGCTCTGCCTCCTCTTCGTGTGAGCCCCCAACCACGCTCGCGGGTTACTTGAGGCTCTGCCTCGTAAGACCAGGGAGTGTGTCCCGCGCTGCGATTTCCCGCCGCAAGCGGTCAATCATCTGAGTCGAGTCGCGCCTGAGAAGGCGCTTGAGCACGAATCCGGGCACGTCGAATGAGGGTTCGGCCACCAGCTCGTAGGTGATGACGGTTTGCCCGTCCTGGGGCGAGAGGCGCCAGGCGCCTTCGTACTGTGAGAAGCTCCGCCCACAGCGATCGCGGAACATCAACGCGTCGGACCGCTCTTCGATCTCGAGAATGAGGTGGATGTGCTTCGAGAACATCATGAAGGCCGACACCGCCTCCTGTTCGACAACGGCCCATCCACTCCCGCGCTCGCGGACCGTGCTCGTACGAACATCCGACATGAAGCGCGGAATCTGTTCGTAGTCGGTGAGGACGGCCAAGGCAACTGACGGGGGCTGTGCGACCAGAAATCGAGCCGTCACCGTGTAGATGCCCTGTTCCTCACGGACCGTTACACTCTCCGTCGACTGTTCGGCCGCGCCCAATGAGGCCTGCAAAAGGACACACAAAAGGGCGGCGGCCGGGACCAGAAGCCGGCCGCCGCTTGCGCCTCCGCGGGACGTCACAACCTTGGAGACCATGTCTGCTCTCTCTGATCCTAGAAAGCGATCACGCCCTCGAGCATCATCCCCTTGAACTGTCCACCGTTCTTGATGTTGGTGGGCGGTACCCGAAGTATTTCTGGTTCACGTACTCCGCCTTCGCCAGCACGTTGGGCGTAATGAACCAGCCCCCACCGAACTGCCAGCGATTGGCACCAACATCACCGCTGATGCCAGGAAGATCACCATGTGCCTTGTTGTAGCGGGCTCCCACGAATAGCGTCTCGTCGGGCATGAAGCGGTAGACCGTATCCACGGCGTACTGTTTCCAGATTCGTTCAGTGACTTCAGCCGACGCCTTGCCTTCCGCGCGCTCGACCACTCCAAAGAGCTCCAGACCCCTGAACTTTACAAACGGGTTCATCTGAAACGCGGTGACCTTGTTCTTGAAACCGGGATTGATAAGCCCGGAATCCTTCTGCGCGGTCTCGGTGGCGACCGTATTCTCCAGGGCGTAGTAGTAGCGGGAGCCGGCGCGGTCGCCGCCATACAGGGTATTGCTCATCGACTTGTCCGACTTATACATGGACCCGGTGAGACGGGCACGGAGATCCTTCTTCACCTGCCGATCGATCCCGACCTTTCCGATGTAGGTCGGACCTCGCTGGCCTGGCGTGAGCACGGTTCCGCGGATTTCCCCGCCGGTCACGGCGCCCATGGCAATCACGCTCGACGTCTTCAGATAGACCTCGCCACCGATTTCAGTGGTGAATGCGTCCATGATGTAGTTGCCGACGAACGGGTTGTAGACCGCGTTGCCGTTATCGCTGCGACGGAAATGCGCGTCGCCGTAGTTGATTTCCATGTGTCCAACGCGCACGGTCACGATCTCCATAAGTGCCTTCAGTGGAACGAAGTCAATCGGTGACTGATCGATCTGAATGTAGCCCTCCTTCACCCAGGTCTCGTTGTGATGCCGGGATGACAGGTAGCTGGTGAGCGCGACGCGGATGCCAGGCGCGAGCTGCGTGTGCAGGCTCAAGTTTGCCGTCGAGTTGTTAAAGCCGAACCCGATATTCGCGAGCTGATTCGTATCAACGCCGTTCACGATGTTCGGCGCCGCGGCATTGCGGTGCGACAGGTTCTGGACCTGCGAGGTGAACGCCGCGCCGAAGTCGAGCTTGAAGCCGGTGAATTCGACGCCAGGATCCTTGGGGGTCTCGAACACGTTGATGCCGCGCCTGTCCTGCGCACGGAAGTACTGCATCGTGATCGGCCGACCCTTCTTCCATGAAGACTCCGCAGCGGCCGCTTCCTCCGCCGCGGGGTCGGCGGCAACGGTAGTGTTCGAGCCGGTAGCGCCCTCCGTGGAAGGCGTCGCACCGTCGGAGATTTGCTGCGCCACAGCCGGCGACGTCATCGCCAGCAGCGCCGTCATTGCTGTTGCGATACGAAATGTGGATGTCATGATCTTGTCCTTTGCGTAAGTGCTGATGTCGCGTAAATCGTTGACCGGTCTATGAAACCGGCGTCGTCAATAGCGTCTCGAAGGTGACCGTCACCTTCGGATCGGTTTTCAGCATTCCGAGCATCGCCGTCGGCGGCTTGATGCCGTAGTCCGTCATCAGGAGCTGCAGTTTTCCGTGGACTGCGAGCGTCGTGTCCTTGCGCTCGGTGACGATGTCGAGATTGACCTCCCGCTCGACGCCCGCGATTTGCAGGACTCCCACGGCACGTACGGCGCCCGCATCTCCCGCGCGCGGTTCGAACCGGAGCAGACGGAAGACGATGTCCGGGTGGTCCTTGACCTGCAGCGCCTTGTACATGTTTTTGTCGAGGTCGCCCTTGGGGGACGTCAGCGTACCCGCCGGGATCGCGATCTCGAACGCCTCGACACCGCCCGGTTTCAATGCGTTCGTCCACACCTCAGGTCCGTCCGTGCGCCAGCGATCAGCGCGCGCGTCACGCGGACTGTGGTCGTTGAGACCGTGTACGCATGGATGTTAGAAGTGCCGCTGATCGTGATGCGGGCTGAGTCGATCGCGAGTGGTGTCTGGGCGGCGGCGAGCGCACCGCCAGCGACGCACATCGTGATGGCCATTGCGGAGCCGAGAAGAGCGTGAGCGCCGAGTGTTTTCGCATGTGATCCTCGCTGTTGTCCTGAGTTCGTCATCCTCTTGGGCAACAGGCATCCACGACGTGAAACGCGCCTATTTAAAGGGATCTTGAAAGAATCAGGCGTATCGACGATCAAAAGGTGGGGAATATTTCGCGCGGCGTGTGACTTTCCCCGTTGCGCGATCGTTCCCAGGCCCTGCGAGGAATCCCACAGCAAGTGAGGACGGAGTGCGGCGAAAGTCGCCGTCTCGCTGAACGCGATCGCAGGCTGGGCGATTTGGTGGACGAGACTGACTTGGCGTGGGCTTTGCCACGCAACCGTGACGGAGGCCCAAATGCTCAATTCATGTGGTGAGCCTAGCGCTGCGAGCGATGCGCCCGACTACGGCGATGAGCCCCTGTCAGCGTCCCAGTCTTCGGACTTCGCGCCGCATAGGGACAGCGTCAAGAGCATCGACCTGCGCTCACTTCGTCCGGGCACCAAGGTCGTTGTCAACACACGCAACTCGCGCTACAACCTCGTCATGTGTGACGGGAGTGGCTGGAATGCGCTGGTTCAAGGCGGTAGCCGCTTTCCCCAGGAGACCCAAGCGCAGGTCGAGGGTTCAACTCTTGGCGGGAGTGCGTTGAAGATTGGTTGGATTGGTGTAGGCCTGTTTCTGGTGATTTCGGCCAGCGGCAAACGAATCCTCACTTCACGTGTTCGCTCGATCAGGTTCGATGGTTTCTCAGGTTAGGATTTGCGCGGAACACGCAGGGAACGGAACCTACAGATCGTCTAATACGCGGCGCCTAGGTACGGCAGCATCCGCCCGAAATACCGCACGAACAACCGAGAGACGAGGGGAATCGCGCCGATCGTCTTGAACACGACCGGCGAATCCTCGCGCCCTTCAGTGCGACAATCCGATCCCCCATGGAGCGAAAGATCTCGCATCGACCTGCGGAAATTCCGCGCTTCGCCTTGGCCCTACTCTCGTCTGTCGTGGGCGGAGGAGCGTTCGCGACGATTCGTCTGGCACGGACGCTGCTGTTGGATCTGCAACCAGCAAGCAGGAGGCGATATGTTCAACCGAATTCTCGTTCCAACCGATTTCAGCCCGCCGTCAGATGCGGCGCTCGAATATGCACGGATTCTCGCCGCAAAGTTCGGCTCATCTCTTCAGCTTCTGCACGTCATTGACGAACCGAATGCGTCGTCGGCATTCGTCGCGGACGGATATGCGCCAAACACTGAAAATATTCGCCAAGGAATGCTCATGCAGGCGCGTGAGCGTCTCGCGCAGGTGATAAAGGTCGCGGAGCGCACGCATATCCGTGTCACAGCCGACGCCGTGATCGGCATGCCGGCGTCCGCGATTGTCGACTACGCGGCGGCGACCGGAACGAGCCTGGTTGTCATGGGCACCCATGGGCGGACCGGTCTGGCGCACTTGCTCATGGGAAGCGTCGCGGAACACGTGGTACGCACCGCGCCGTGCCCCGTGCTGACGGTGCGTCAGGTGACAGTGGCCGAGGAGGCCATCGCTACCGCGACCGGGTACTGCGTGCCGATTCCGGCATAACCGAAGCTCAGTTCAGGGACTAGATCGTCACACGCTCCAGGTGTTTTGGCGTGGCGATCTTCCAGCCGAGTTCGCTCGCAATGGTCTGCTTGAGCGCGTCCATCTGAGGCGGCTCTCCGTGAACGAGATAGAGCTGTTCCGGTGGAACCGGGAAGGTCCGCAGCCAGCGGAGGATCTCAGTCCGATCCGCATGCGCTGACATCGAGTCGATTCGAGCAATCTCGGCGCTCACGGGAATGAGTGCGCCGTGGATCTTGACCTCGGCTGCGCCTTCCAGCAGTTTCCGCCCACGCGTGCCGGCGGCCTGGAAGCCGACGAACAGGATCGTGTTGCGCGCGTCCGGAAGAGCGGCCGCCATGTGATGCAGCACGCGGCCGCCGGTCGCCATGCCGCTCGCCGACAACACGATCGCTGGGCGACGGCTAGCGGTCAGCTCCTTCGACTGCTGCGGTGAGGAGACGACCTGGAACCGCGCCGTCGCAAACACCTTTACGTCTCGGGACCCCGGCCGAATGCTGGCGTCCAGCTCCTCGGGGCGGGCCGCGTAGAACTTCAGCGCCTCGGCGGCCATCGGGCTATCGACGTACACCGGCAGCGTCGGAATCTTCCCCTCCATCTCGAGCCGGCGGATCCAGTAAATCAGCTCTTCGACGCGCCCGATGGCGAACGATGGAATGACGAGCTTCCCGCCTCGGTGCGTAGTCCGATTGATCACGTCTGCCAGCCCGAGACCCTCGAGGTCCGGCGGGTGCTCGCGGTCACCATAGGTCGATTCGACCAGCGCCACGTCGGCGGCGCGCGCCGGCGAGGGGTCCGGCAACACCGGTCGCCCGTACCGGCCGAGGTCACCGCCAAAGAGAATGCGTTTGCCACTGGCCAGCGTGACCATCACGAAGCTCGAGCCGAGAAGGTGGCCCGCGGAGATGAACTCAACCGTGACACCGGGCGCCACCTCGATCGGCCTCTCGTAACCCATCGGTTGCAGGTGCGTCAAGGCCCGGTGCGCATCCATCTCGGCGAACAGCGGCAGTGCCGGACTATGTTGAGAGTAGCCATGGCGATTGGCCTGGTTGGCATCGTCTTCCTGAATCCGACCCGCATCCGGCAGTACTACGCGGCAGAGGTCGGCTGTGCCGGCCGTGCAGAATGCGCGGCCCTTGAACCCATGAGCAACGAGCCGGGGCAGGTATCCCACGTGGTCAAGGTGGGCATGAGTCAGCACCACTGTCTTAATGGAAGATGGCGCCACGGGGAAGTCATCCCAGTTCCGGAGCCGCAGCTCCTTTAGCCCCTGGAACAGCCCGCAGTCGAACAACACGCGCGTGCCCTCGACATCAAGCAGATATTTCGAACCCGTGACGGTTCGCGCCGCCCCAAGAAAGGTCAGCTCGGCCACGGCCAACAATACTCAGTCAGTGTGGTGGAAGGCTTCTGGCCAATGATTTCGAGCGGCCGTATGGCGTCTCGCGATCTTCTCGTCCTTACCAGGTGTAAATCAGTCGCGCCGATGCGACGTGCGCTCGGTACGGGCGATTCAAGTACATGAGATTGATCAACGCGGGAAAGAACGGGCTGTTGAGCGTCCCGGGCGAACGCGCGAAATCCTGCGCGTCATAGCTCTCGTACAAATATCCAATGCCGATGCCGAGCCGCTGCGACAGCGAGTACCGCAGGTCAGCGCTCGCGCGCTGGATCTCGTTGCCGACCGGCTGAAGCTGCTGCGGCTGTGCGAGCGTCGTGTTTGCCGGGAGCAGATACAGATACCTGGCGTTCGCATGAACGTAGTCGTAGGCGATCCGGACCGCCGTCCGCGTCGCGACGTGCGGCAGATCGACACTGGCCGTGACGGTGTGCACGTTCTCGTCCATGTCCGTCGACCAGTCCCGCGTCGGATCGTCGAACTGGACGCCCGGATTCGCCTGCCGCGAACGCTGCAACGTAAAGTAGTGCTCGAACGTATATTCGGTCCCGACAACCAGCGTATCTGTGCGATTCGCATCGACCCCGACCGTGAACGTGTGGAAGTCGTTGTCCTGCAGCCCGAACGAGACGCCGGGACGGTGCTCCCGGCCGACACCGGCCGACGCATTGAACCCCAGCGACGCGATTGGCACCACCTGGACCAGTGCAGTGACCCGATCGCGCCTGCGGTCGGAGATGTCGAACTGGCGCAGCGATACCTGTTCACCGATGTCACTGAGCACCTGCTCGTCGAGCCCATCTCCGGTGCGCTCGCCGTGCTCGTACTGGACGCGCATGGATCCCCAGGTGATGCCGGTGCTGTCGAGCGACGCGCGGACGGTGTGCTCGGTGGTGGCCTCGAAATGACGGAACGTCCGTTCATCATGCTCGCGGCCGTAGCCGAGACGCACCGCGGTAAACGTCAGCGGCGTGTACGACGCATCGAGATCGATGAAGTGCCTGACGTAGCCGAATGGCTCGCTGCCGCCGGTCGCCGACGTCACGATGCTGCTGTCCAGGCCCACATACTGACTCTCGATGAATCGTGGTGTCCGGTTGTCGTAATCGTACGATTTGAACTGTCCGTTCAGCCACAATCGTGGTGTCGGGCGCGACGTGAGGCGGTAGTTCATGGCGACGATGCGCGCATCGGCCTTCGCGGTGGGGCGCGACAGTGGAATGGGGGCGATCGCGCTGTTGATGGTGAACGGCAGCAGCGCCGCATCCTGCAGCCAGCTGCCGATTGACACGTAGCTGAACGCCCTCGTGCGGCCCGGCAGCCCGAGAGAACCGGCCGCGCTGACGGTATGTGCGGTGCTGTCCGGCCAGAGTGCCATCTGCCCCTGCGACGGCAATCCCGCGGCGTCTGTCGCGCGCAGCGGATTGTCCCAGACGAGCGTTTCGATATGGTTGTTGAACCACGAGCCGTCGTACGCAAGGCGACCCATCGCCCGGTCGTTGGACCACTCGGCGGTCGCGTTGACGTCGTTGGTCCGGCGGTCGATTGGGACCGCCAGCTCTACCGCGTTGCTCTGACCGAACGCGGCGCCCCATGGTTGCGCGCCCGTTCGATTGGTGCTCGTGAACGACGCGCGGAGGTCGAGCGCGGGCGTGGCCCGGTATTCGAGGCGGGCGTCTGCCGTGTCTCGCTGAGATCGCAGATCGAACGGTCGAAGATCCGCCGCCAATACCGACGTCGTCGCCGCCGCACTTTGAATCGCGGCCTGAAACGAGTCGTTCAGCCGGAACACGCCGATCGCGGGTGAACTGTAGGGCGTTCTGGTGTCGATGCTGTAAAAGAAGGGCACCTGATCCCACAGAAAGGTCGCCTTCAACTTGCCGTACTGGTTGAAGCCCGCCGCATATTGCTGGTCGCGGTATCCAGCGTGATTGAGCGCCGCCTTGAACTCCCACCGCTCCTTGATCCGCTCGTATCGCGCCCGATCGAGTGTCGGGCCGCTTCTCAGGTCGCGGTACCTCTCGAAACGTGCCGCGTCGCCCGAGACACTGCTGACGCGCCCTCCGAATTCCGCCTCGCCGGCTGGCGGCGTCGCTGCCTCCGTCGCGCTGGCCGCCGGAGCCGGGGCGGCGGTTCCCTGCGCCGACGTCGTCGACGCGATGGCCAGAATGAGGACAGCGAGCACCGGTGCAGTGTGTGTTCGCATGCCCTACCTCGTAAACGTCTGGCCCGACGGATGGTTCGAGCCGTGAATTTGAGAGTGACAGTTGACGCATCCGCGGCCGACCACGCGAACGCTCTTGTTCTGGATCGAAAGGCTGTCGTAGATGGTCGATGGATGCCTGGTGCCGATATGACATCGCTGACATAGCATCGGCAGCTTTGCCACCAGCATGCGATCGTTCAACGAGCCGTGCGGATCGTGGCACGTGATACAGCTCTCGCGGCCCGCGGCGTGCTCGAACAGGAACGGTCCGCGCTTCTCGGTGTGACACGATACACAGCTCTCGTTGATCCAGTTGCCCACGCGGAGCTGCCGGACGTTGGTCGATCCGTGCGGCTCATGACACGACGAGCACCGCATGTGGCCTTCGATTAACGGCATGTGCGAGGCGCGTTGAATCTTGGCAGTCTGGACCTTATGGCAAGTGGCGCACAACTGGATCTCAGTCGTGGCCTTGAGCTGCGCGGTCTCCGAATGCGGCGTATGAACGCTATGGCATGTGGTGCACGCGAGGTTGCGCGCGTCGTGAGGGCTGCCCTGCCACGCGGTGTGCGGCGAGCCCGTGTGGCACGACAGGCAGACGCCGTTGACGTCGCGCGGCGCCATCTTAGAGAACTTCCGGATCGAACTATCAACCGTGGGATCGTCGAGGTGCTTCTCTCCCGGTCCGTGACACGTCTCGCACTGGTGAAGCGCCGCCGGCGAGCGCGGGTCGGCTGCCTTGCCGTGAGGACTGTTCACGTAGCCTTTTTCGACCTCATCGTGACAGGCGATGCACATATCAGCACCCAGGAAACCCGCTGTTGGGCGAGGGTTCGCGGGATCCCTCGGGCCGGCTGGCGCTGCCGCAGGTGCCTGGGCGCCCTGTGGCGGCGGGCCGCCTGGTGCAGGCGGCGCGGCGGCAAGCACCACGACGATGAGCCAGCACGCGCCGATCGTGGCAAGCAAGGTACGCATCATCTCATTCCCGTCACATACGCGGTCAGCGCCGCCTGGTCGCCAGAGGAAATGTTGACCGGCTGGATCGCTGCGGCGGATATCTTCGCTGTGGGCATCTTGATCACTTGATCACGCGACTCACTCCCCGTTTGGACACTTGCGCATCAGACCGAGCGTCGGCGTGCCGTCGGTCTCGCGGCCGTCTGCGCCGTGGCACCGCGTCGCGCGATTCACTGCCTATTCAATGCTGTGACACAGCTCGCAGTCCTGACTGATCACGCGTCCATCACTCGTCTTGTGTTCGTCGTCATGGCATCGGAAACAACCCGGCGCGTCGATGTGGCCCGTGTCGCTCAAGTACGTCCCCCAGGTCACGTTCATCGCTGGAAACACATTGCGCGCCCAGACGTCCTGCGACGCGGCCACCGCTCGCTCGACCAGCCGGCTGTCCGCGCCCTCCTGTCCGCGATAGAAGTCACGAAGGCGCCGCGCAATGGCGTCGAGCCCCTTGGCCCGGTCCGGGTAGGGCGCGCTCAACGCCGCCACTGCCTCGCGACGCGCGAACGGCAGTTCGCGCGGAATCTTGCCCTGCGCGATCTCGCTGTCGACGGCACGCTCCGGGCTCGGGAAAAAGGTGTGTGCGGGGCGGTTATGGCAATCCACGCAGTCCATCGTGCGGCGTGTGCCGGCGGCGATCTGCTCGGCGCTGGCACCCGCAACGACGAATTCTGACACGCGACCGCCACGGTCGGTCATGCGGATGTACGGGATCGTCTCGCGCTTCGCGTCCGTTGCGACGTATTCAATTCGGTTGTCCAGATTCATGTGCCAGTGAATACCCGTACCGGTGCCTAGCGCCCTTGTGCCGCCCCCCACATGCAGGCGCAGCGTCGTCGTTGTCTCGCTGTTCGCCTTGTCGTCCGCATACTCGCGTATCACGCGAATCTTGTCACCGTGAAATTTTTCAGGCCAATGGCACTGCTCGCACGTTTCGCGCGCCGGCCGCATGGTCGTCACCGGCGTCGGCACCGGCTTTGGGACCCGCCCGAGCGCCACGAGCGCCAGTTGTCGCGTCCCGGTGATCTTCGATTCGAGGAGCGCGCCAGCGCCCGACCCGACGTGGCACGCCACGCAGGCCACACGCGCGTGGGGCCAAGCCTGGTGCGCCGCGTACTCGGGTTCCATCGGCGAATGGCACAGTTGCCCGCAGAATTCGGCGGTCTCCATGTAGTGCACGCCGCCGTAGGCCGCCATCGACACGATCAGGATATTGACGAACGTCAGTGCCAGCACTCCCACGAGCACGTGCCGATGGTGCGCCTGGCGCAGATCGATGACCGGCCATTCGACCGGACGGTCGGGATCCCGGCGCTGCCGCCGGTTGCTCCACCACCCACCGATCGGAATCAGCAGCAGGCCGGCGATGAAGATCACTGGCACCGTCACGAAGACGACGATGCCGATGTACGGATTGGTCAGATAGCCGAACGTCTCGAGCAGCATTAGCCCGAGGAACAGCATGGCCATCGCGGTCGCGATGGCCATGCCAATTAGAGAGAGCGGGTTGCGGGTAACAGCCGGCAGGCGAAACGGCGTGCGCATGAGAGTTCTAGACTCCTATCCGCGGGACGTCTATCACCTCATTTCTTCAAGCTCTGCACATAGGCGACAAGCGCATCGACGTCGGCCTTCGGCAGGTTCGGGTACGCTTTCATCGCCGGCTTGCGATCGGCCTTGGTCTTGGTCGTCATCGTAGGCGCATCGACGATCCACTGCCGGATCTCCTCCGCCGACAGTCTTGCGCCGACACCTTCGAGCGGCCCCTTCTTGTTGCCTACACCAGCCACGGAATGACAGACGGCGCACTTCTGGGCCGCATACAGCTTCTCGCCCGCTGCGACCTGCGCGTTTTGCGCGGATGCAATCGCCACCGTTGCGAACAATACGGCCGCGACCAAGACACTCTTCGTCAACATGTGATCCAAGCGCCCTCCTTGCACGACAACGGTACGATCAAACACGACAAACGTACGATCAATTCGGTGCCGCGCATCATGATCCTACACGGCCTCTATTTCGGCAACGTCAACGTGCACCAGGCCAGCGCACCCATCGACGATTTCTTCCGCGCTCGAGAAATTTTCCCCATCCATTTTCCCGTCGCCCTGCATTAGGCTGTTCGCTCATGAGGTCCAACACCGGCCGTCGCAATTTACTTAACTGGCTCTTAGGAATCTGGGGCGGCGGCGTCATGGGGTCGATCGCCTACCCAGTTGCACGTTATCTGACGCCACCCGACATTCCTGAAGCGTCCACGCAGTCGGTCAACGCGGGGAGCGGACGCGCGCTCGCGCCCAATTCGGGTCGGATCGTGCCATTCGGCTCACAGGCGGTCCTTCTCATCCGCACGTCCACCGGCGCGCTCCGAGCGTTCTCCGGCACGTGCACGCATCTTGCCTGCACCGTGCAGTATCGACCCGATCTCGAGCGCATCTGGTGCGCGTGTCACGACGGCCAATACGACCTGAACGGCCGGAACGTCGCGGGTCCGCCGCCTCGGCCCCTTGAGGCGTACGACGCCACCGAGCAAGGCGACGACATCGTGATCACTCGAAGATCGTGATGAGCGGGCGCCTGCGCGGGTGGCTCGAGGATCGGCTGCCGCTCGCCGACGTAGTCGATGCGCTTCGGCACAAGACTGTTCCGCATCACCGCTACTCGATCTGGTACTACTTCGGCGGAATGACGCTTTTCCTCTTCGGCATTCAGGTAGGCACCGGCGCCCTGCTGCTGCTTTACTATCGCCCGAGCGCCGCCGAGGCCTACGAGAGCGTCCAGTTCATCGTTGGGCGCGTGCCGTTCGGCTGGCTGATCCGATCCATTCATGCTTGGTCGGCGAACTTGATGGTCGCCAGCGCCTTTGCCCACCTTTTCAGCGTGCTGTTCCTTCACGCGTATCGACCACCCCGCGACCTGACCTGGATGAGCGGGATGGTGCTCCTCCTCCTGACGCTCGCATTCGGATTCACCGGCTATCTGCTGCCGTGGAACGAGGTATCGTTCTTCGCCACGCGGGTCGGCACCGACATCGCAGCGACCGTGCCCGGCATCGGCGAGTTCATCGTCCGCTTCATGCGCGGCGGAAAGGACGTCACGGGCGCGACGCTCACCCGGCTGTTCGGGTTTCACGTGGCCATCCTCCCCGCGATCGCGACGATGCTTGTAGGCCTCCACCTGATGCTGGTCCAGCGGCACGGCATGAGCACGCCGCCGTCAGTCGAGCGGCGTGCCGCCGAGGACCCGCGCATGGTGCGTACAATTCCGTTCCTCCCACATTTTCTGTTGCGTGATCTGTTTGCCTGGACCATCGTCCTCGCGTTGCTGGCGGGACTATCAACGTTCTATCCCTGGGAGCTGGGCCTCAAGGCTGACCCGTTCGCGCCCGCGCCCGCGGGGATTCGTCCCGAGTGGTACTTTCTGTGGGCCTTCCAGACGCTGAAGTACGTGCCCCCCACCGTCGCCGGCATCAACGGTGAGTTACTCGCGGTCGCGGTGATGGGGGGCGCAGCCGCCTGTGCGCTGCTTCTGCCCCTGTTCGCAGGTCACAGCCACGGGTCCCGGCGGATCGTCGTCTGGATTGGGACCGGCGCGCTCGCGTTCATGGCGTTGATGACCTGGCTCTCGCTCAGAGGAGGGCGACCATGACACGGACGGCCGCGGCCAGAATCGCGCTCCTCGCGGTCGCGGTGGCGCTGTGGCCGTACGCCGTCCAGGCGCAGACCACGGTCGATGCCGCGACGGCGGCGTTTCGAGACGACGTGCACGCGGCCGCAGGACTCACGTGTGCGTCGTGCCACAAGGGCGGTGCAACCGGACAGGCGCGCTACGACGCCCTGCCACGGCCGTCGATCGCGCCGATGTGCGCCACGTGTCACAGCGACGCGGCGTACATGCGTAGGTTTGCGCCGCAGGTGCGCATCGATCAGTACTCGCAATACCTCACGAGCACGCATGGCAAGCGGATGGCCGCTGGCGAGGGCCGGGTCGCCACCTGCATCGATTGTCACGGGACGCATGGCGTCTTCCGCGTCCGCGACTCCCGGTCGCCCGTCGCGCCGGCCAACGTCGCGACGACCTGTGGCCGGTGTCACGGCGATCCGGCGCGGATGAAGCCCTTCGGGCGCGTCGACAATCCTCCGGCTGACTGGGCGGGCAGCGTCCATGCCGCAGCGCTGCTGAAGCGCGGCGACACGTCGGCGCCGACCTGTAGCTCCTGTCATGGCAGCCACGGCGCCACGCCGCCAGGGGTTACGGACGTCGTGAACGTCTGCGCGCAGTGCCACGTGCGCGAGGCGCAACTCTTCCGCGCGAGCCCCAAGAAGGAAATCTTCGATGCCCTCGGCCAAGCCGAATGCCTGGCCTGCCACTCGAACCACCGCATCGAGTCGCCGTCCGACATGTTGGTCGGCCTCCAGAAAGGGGCGGTGTGCGCCGAGTGCCACGACGAAACCGGCGAGAGCGGCGCGACGATTCGCACCCAGCGGGACGACCTTGACCGCCTCTCGGCGGGCCTGGCGTCCGCCGATGCCGTCCTGACGCGGGCAGAGCGCGCCGGCATGCTGGTGGACGAGGGACGCGCCGCGCTGCGGGATGCGCGGGAGCACCAAGTCCAGTCGCGGGTGCTCGTCCATGCGTTCGCGGCCCAGCCATTCGGCGAGACCGCCGCGCAGGGCATCATGTCCGCGAGGCGTGCGCAGGAGGATGGCGATGCCGCGATGCGCGAACTTCAAGTGCGTCGACGAGGGCTCGCGGTCGCCACCCTCGTGATCCTGGCATTCCTCCTCACCCTGTGGCTGAAGATTCAACGTCTCCCGCTCAGCCCGCAAGATTCGACGCGCGCCTGAACAATTCGCCGCGTGCGGGCCCGAATGCGCGGCCCGCGCGTCGGCGGCGTCCACCTACTTCTTCAGGGTCGAGAGGTACGCCACGAGGGCGTCGACCTTCTCTTTGGAAAAATCCGTGTACGCCTTCATCGGCGGTTTCCTGGTGCTGTTGGCCTTGGCCGCCATCTCTGGGGCGTTGGTTATCCATTGGCGGATCTCGGCGGTGGTCAGCTTGGCGCCGACGCCGTCAAGGCTCGCGCCCTTTTTGTTGCCCTCGGCGCCAAGGGAATGGCACACCAAGCACTTCGATTCGGTGAACGCCTGCTTGCCGCTGGCGGCGTCCTGGGCAAACGTCCTACCCGCAAAGAGAGACAGAACAGCCATCACTAACGCAATACGCTTCATATTCTGGTGATCTCCAGCTGTTCATGGTTCAACAAACATGCCGCAGCTAGTGTGACGCCGCAACCTTCGACATTGTGTTGGGCGGCGACCCGCCTGATGCGGAAGATCTCTCAGCGCCGGGGAAAATTCCCCAGTCGCCCCGCCACCAGAGAGTGGCGACGACGGCGGCGACCAGCCCCGCGCCCAGCATGATGGGTGGCTGAACAAACGTCAGCACCTGAAAGACCGCCGCGGCGGCGACGAATCCGGTGAGCGGCCGCCGCCACTCGCGCCGGAGCAGCACCTGCGCGCCGGACACGATGAACAACCCGAATGTGATCGTCCACAACGCAACCTGCAGGTGGTTGATGGCCCTGGCGCGGTCTTGACCTTCAGCCAGCTGCTTGATGCCGATCATCATCCGGCGCTCCATAGCGAAATGAACGGGCTCGAAGATCGAGCGATCGAACGCAAGACCCAGCCACGACCGTGTCACAGGACCGCGACCGCGAATCAGCAGGCGCGTCGTGTAGCCGTCGAGCGGCTGGAGCACGAACGTCCAGCTCCCATCCTCCGGCGCCGTGATCGGCGTGCCCACCATGCGCGTGCCGAAGCCGAGCGCGCGTCCGGGCACGTACCAGCGCAGCGTAGCGAACCCTGCCCCGCCAGCTCCCTCCGGTGGATACATCCAGAGCTTGTCGCCCGGGCTCCACGACTGCTTGTCAGGACGCAGCACGTCCACGGTCGGCATCCGGCAACCGACCACGTTCTCCAGGAGGTCGAAGCTGTAGAAGCCGCCGCGATCCTGGCCGACTTGCGCCAGCCAGGGCCACACCGCATCGACTCCGGCGTCGATGGTGATCGCTCGCGTTTCCTGTTGTGCGGCACGAGGGATGATCTCATCGCCCGGGAACGTCATTCGCCCTTCGATATCGCTCGCGCCCCATTGCAGGTACCACGGTCTGACGACTGCGAAGAAAGCGCAGAGGATCGCGGTCAGTGTCAGCGCCAGCACGGAGATTCTGGCCCAGAGTCGATCCATCGACGTCACCTGCGATCCAGGTTGCAAGATCGCGACCCTGGCAATCATCGACACTTGTGAAAGTGCGCCTGCTGGGTTGCACGGACGCGCGTCTTTGAGGGGGCTCGGTGGGAATTACTACGGCGCTGTGGGGACTATTCCGCGGCGACGCACCCCAGCACCCATGCCGCGCGAACGAGGACGCGGCGGAGCGATGGTACGGACACTGCTCTACTCGTGAGTGAACTCTTGTACGAGGGAGGACGTCATGTTCAATCGCATCCTTGTTCCAACCGACTTCAGCCCGCCCTCGGATGCGGCGCTGGAATACGCCAGAGCTGTGGCCGCGCGCTTCGGTGCGTCGCTGCACCTGCTGCACATCGTCGACGACCCGTTTCGAGCCGCGTATGCGACTGAAGTCTACGTGCCGGAAGTGGAGGGCCTCCGCGACGACTTGCTTGCCGACGGCGTCGCCAGGCTGAAGGATCGTCTGCAGTCGTCTGATATGCGGGAGCTCGGGGCAACGACCGCGGCGGTCATCGGCACGCCGGCGGGGTCCATCGTGGAGTATGCCGGGGGGCACGATATCGATCTGATCATCATGGGTACCCACGGCCGCGGCGGGATGTCTCACCTCCTCATGGGGAGCGTCGCGGAACGGGTCATTCGAACGGCGCCGTGCCCGGTGCTGACTGTGCGTGAGACGCCGGCGACCGCGAAGGCGAAGACGACGAGCGAGGTTGCCGTCGAGGTGCCGCCCGCGCTCATGGCGACATCGAGCGTCGACGGGCAATGCTGAGGGCTAGGGGCTAGCTTTTCGCGCTCAGACCGAACTTCTCGATGCGGTACCGCACCTGATCGCGATTGATGCCGAGGAGCTGGCCCGCGTGCGTCTGGTTGCCGCCGGCGCGCTCGAGCGCCTGGATGAGGAGCTGTCGTTCGACGTCGTCGAGGCTGATCCCCTCGGCAGGCAGCTTGAATTCGGTTGGCGTGACGGTCCGTGTCAGCGTCGTGAAGTCGGACGGCTCCAGCCAGTCGTGATCGACGAGCAGCATTGCACGCTCGATCGCATTCCGCATTTCACGGACGTTCCCAGGCCATTGATACTGCTCGAGCATTGCGAGCGCGGCAGGCGAGGCCCCACGCACATGTCGCTTGAATTCACGATTGAACAAGTCGATGTAGAACGAGGCAAGCAGAGGGATGTCGCCGTGCCGTTCGCGAAGAGGCGGCAGCGCGATCGGCATGACCTGCAGCCTGTAAAAGAGATCCTCGCGAAACTTCCCGTTCTGGACCTCCTGCTCCAGGTTCCGGTTCGTGGCGGCGATGACACGAACATCGACGCGGATATCGGAGAGGCCGCCGACGCGCTTGAAAGTCTTCTCCTCGAGAAACCGCAACAGCTTGGCCTGCAGCCCCGGCGTCATCTCACCGATTTCATCGAGGAACACGGTTCCGCCGTCGGCGGTCTCGAGCAGGCCGCGCTTCTGCTGCCGCGCGTCGGTGAACGCGCCTCGCTCGTGGCCGAACAGCTCGCTTTCGAGGAGCTGCTCGGGGAGCGCCGACATCGTGATGTTCACGAACTGCCGCCGTGCCCGGTCGCTGTTGTAGTGAATGGCCTTGGCGGCGAGGTCCTTGCCGGTTCCCGTGTCGCCGGTCAGCAGGACCGTCGAGGCGGGGCTCTTTGCGACGCGTTCGAGCAGCGACTTGATGGCCCGCATCGCAGGCGAGGAACCAATGATCGAATCGAACGAATACTCGCGACCCTGGCCGCTCCGCAATGCCCGCACTTCACGACGAAGCTGACTGGTCTCGAGCGCTTTCTCCACCAGCAGCACGACTTCGTCGAGATTGAACGGCTTGTTGACGTAATGGTAGGCGCCAAGCCTCATCGCCTCGACGGCGTTTTCGACCGTCGAGAAGGCGGTCATCATGATGACCTGCGTCTCCGGCCTGACCTCTTTGATGCGTTTGAGCACCGTCAGGCCGTCGCCGTCGGGGAGTTTGAAGTCGAGGAGCACGAGATCGATCTCGGTCGCCGACATCCGATCGAGCGCCTCGGACGCGAGGCCTGCCTCGAGAACGTCATACCCCTCCGCGGTCAGGCGTTCGCACAGAGACCACCGGATCAGCGATTCGTCGTCAACTATCAACAGTGTCGCGGATGCCACGGGGTTCAGTATATCGATGACTAGCGTGAAACGAGACAAGGGGGTGATAGCCAGCGCGCTGGCTTTGTCCGCCGCCGTTTTCGTCGCCGATCTCGCGCTTCCGCTTGGTTACAGCATCGGCATGCTGTACGTGCTCGTAATCCTGCTTGGTCTCTGGGTGGAGTGGCGGCTGTATCCCGCTGCCGCCGCGACCCTTGCCCTCCTGCTGGTGGCCATTGACACGGCGGCGGGTTGGACGCCGAATCCTCCACCAAGCACTTACGTCAACCAGCCCCTGCTCGCGCTGGTGTTCCTGACCACGGCGGCCCTGGTAATGCGGTTCACGCGGCTCGAGCAGCAATCCCGGACAGACGTGCAGCAGCTCGAGGATCTGAAGCGCGCGCTCGACCACGCCGCGATCGTCGCGACGACCGACGTCACCGGACGAATCACGTACGTGAACGACAAATTCATTGACATCTCCGGGTACAGCCGGGAGGAGCTGATCGGCCAGGACCACCGCATCATCAACTCCGCGTTTCATTCAAAGGAATTCATTCGCGATCTCTGGCGGACGATCGCGAACGGGCGCGTGTGGCACGGCGAGATCCGCAATCGCGCCAAGGACGGCCATTACTACTGGGTGGACACCACCATCGTTCCGTTTCTCGATCCGCGCGACAGGCCGTATCAGTACATCGCCATCCGGGCCGACATCACCGCGCGCAAAGCGGCTGAAGAACGGCTCGCACAGCAGGCAGCGCTGGCACGTCTGGGTCAGATGGCCGCGGTCGTCGCCCACGAGGTCAAAAACCCCCTGGCGGGGATCAAGGGGGCAATGCAGGTACTGATGTCGCGACGGGCGAGCGGAGACAGCGAATCCGCCGTCATGCGCGACGTCGTCGCGCGCATCGATGCGCTCAATGAGCTCATTCAGGACATGATGATGTTCGCGCGGCCGAAACCGCCGCGCCTCACGCAGGTCAACATGCGCCACCTGCTCGACGAGGCGGTCACGATGCTTCGCCGCGATCCGATCGGATCGTCGCTCGACGTGCAGGTTGAGGGCGGGGACGGAAGCATCACCGCCGATCCAGACCTGCTTCGGGCAACTGTGCTCAACCTGCTGTTGAACGCTGCGCAGGCGATGGATGGTCGTGGCCGCATCCGCGTCACGGGCGAACGACGCGACGGCACATGGGCGATCGAAGTACGCGACAGCGGCCCGGGCATTCCTGCGGCGATCCAGCAGGAGGTCCTCGAACCGTTCTTCACCACGAAGTCGCGGGGTGGGGGGCTCGGCCTGCCGATCGCGAAACGGGTGGCGGAGCTGCACGGCGGATCGCTGTCGCTCACCTGCCCCGAATCCGGCGGCACTTCTGTGACGGTGACGCTGCCGGCCGCCGCCCAGCCACCAGACGCCGCCTGACGCTCTACTAGCTCGTGTGGGCAAGCCGTCGACGCGATCGAAGCCGCCGGCGCCACCCTGCGCTACCTGCCAGCCTACAGTGTCGATCTCAATCCGATCGAGCAAAGCACTTCTTCAACCGACTTGGCGTGCCGCATGCTCTATCCGACAACACATGACATTCCGCCGTGGAATA
>DAIRVG010000028.1:0-30486 GCA_036802945.1 Vicinamibacterales bacterium | reverse complement strand
GACTTGGCGTGCCGCATGCTCTATCCGACAACACATGACATTCCGCCGTGGAATATCAAGGGTTTTTACTGGCATTCCTGCTGGTGCCCGAAATATTCCCCATCGCGCGCGGAATTCCACTGAACCGCGGTGCGTGCCAGCGGCCAAAACAGCTGGCCATTTACCGCGTGGAAGGAGCGCTCAGATGAACCGAACTCTTGGTAACCGACTCATTGTCGGGGTGGCGGCTGCAATTGTTGGGACCAGTCTCGCGGCCTGCGGGGGCGCTGCTGCTCCGGCGGCGAATAAGGAGACTGCCGACCAACTCGCTGCCACATGGGCTACGGCCCTCAATGCCGGCGACGCAGCCGCCGTGGCAGCACTGTATGCAGAGGATGCGCATTCGATGCCCCCGGGCGGAGCCGCGATTAGCGGCCGCAGCGGGATCGAGTCGTACTGGCGCCAGGACATCGGATCCGGTGGCATCGTCACCAAGATCACTCCCGGCGATTCCATCGTCCAAGGAGACCTGTTGCACGTCGACGGCACCTATGAGGTTGCGGGAAAGGACGGCGTGGCACTGGGGAAGGGGCAATACCAGCAGCTCTGGAGGCGCATTGACAGCCAGTGGAAGGTCCAGCATGAAATCTGGCGACTCGATCCGTCGCTGCAGAGCGGACCTCAAACAGCGGATCGTCTAGCCTCACTTTGGACGACTGCATACAACGCCGGTGATGCCGCGGGCCTCATGGCCTTGTATGACAAGGATGCGGAGCTTTCGACGCGCCCGAACAGTAACGTGGTGGGACGAGACGCGATCGGGTCGTTCTGGAAACAGGACTTCGGGGACAGCAAGCCAACGACAACGTTGACCTTGACCGATGCCTATATGTCGGATGACCTCGCCCATCTCGAGGGTGAGTACGACGTGACCGACAAAGGAGAGGTGACGAAGGGTCACTACGTCCAGCTGTGGAAGCAGGACGGCGATGCCTGGCGTATCCATCGCGAGATATGGTGGCAGTGACGGCCGGTGGGCCCCGCGGATGATCACTCCTCGGGGCCCGCGAGCCGATGCGGGAACGCGCCTTCGACATCAAAGGCGCCTGCGAATGTCGCGCTGGTGCGGGTCGTGACTCTGGACCCGCATCGTGTCCGTCCCCCACTTCACGCCGCATGACCGCAGCGCCCTGCACCATCGCCCGCATCTTGCCGTCGGCGACGTCGCGTAGCAGGTACTTCATCCCGCAATCGGTGGCGACGATGATGTTCTCGGGCGCAACGAACGGGAGCGCCCGCCGGATTCGCCTCGGCAGCGCGGCCCCGCACTCGCGTCCTAATCTGAATTGTCTACGGTGACTGGGACGGCCGACGGTACAACATGTATGAAAAGCGGCCGTGCAGCCACGCCTCGCCCGCCGCATCGTCATGGCGGGTGTCGATCGATTCGCTGTGAACGTGTGCGTAATGGCCCCCGAGGCGAGCGATCTCCTGCGTCAGTCGGGTCTGGATATTGGCCATGAGCTCGGTGTAACAGCGATCCCACAGCTCATCTCGATGACTGATAGTCCCTGCCACACGACCGCTGGTCGCCTCAATTGTGTGTTCGGCCACCAACTCCGCATTCAAGGGCGGCAGCTCGCGGTGCCAGTAGACGATCTTGGCGTTGTCGTTCACGGACGCTCTTTCCGCGTCTGGGTCGGAGACGCTATCGATCGCAGCACGCCCACCCATGTCCACACGCCACAGACCGACTGACGAAGGTTCTCACGACGCGGGGTCAGCTTGTAGCCCACAGGCGGTGGGACCTCGGCGTGAATCTGACGCGTCACCAAGCTGTCACGTTCAAGCTGTCGCAAGGTCCTGGTCAGCATCTTCGGGTCTATCCGACCGCGCAACGTGGCTGTCGCGCGAGATTCTGGCGACCAAACATCGGAATCACTACGAGCGTGCCCACCGTCAGCAATGCTCCCATGGCGTTCGGGAGCTCCGCGGCGACTGGAGAAGCGATGAAGATGTCCAGGGCCGCATGGAAGAGTGCGACGGCGGCAATGGATCCCCCGCTCGAGTTGAACAGCCACGTCAACAGGATCGATCCAAGACAGAGTGACACGAACCATCCGATGGCTCCCACGAACCCGAGGTTCGAGAGTCCTGTGCTGAAAGCGAAGAGCGGTGCGTGCCAGGCCGCCCACCCGAGCGCGAGCACCAGCGACGCACGGAATGCGGAGGCACGAGACTGAAGCCGGGGCAGCGCGAACCCACGCCACCCGACCTCCTCGCCGAAGCCGTAAAAGATGATGTTCGCGACCCAATAGACCGTCCGCGGAAGCTCTGGGAACTCGGTGCTTCGCCCGACGTTCGACCATTCAATCTCGGCGCCGGAGAAAACGGCGATGCTGGCAGCGGCAAAGAAGAGACCGGCGGGTATCAGGATCGCGATGATGATCCACACGCCTCCGGAAATACAGCGCTTCGCGAGTCGAACCAGCGCAGGTTGTCCTTCCGTAAGAGAGGTCACGAGGATCGCAGAGACCATCGGGCCGAGACCGCCGGCGAGGTGGAGATGGCGAGACGGCACCGGACCGATCCAACCGACGCTTGCGAGAACCGCTGGAAGCCAGAACGCCCAGGAGACGGCGTACGCGAGGGCGAAAAACCACACGAGCGGGCGGGCGCGGACGGAACGTTCGAAGGCTCCCATCATCTGTCGGCCCCGCTGGTGGAGGTACGCGCGCTTCGACGTGACGTGCGGAAGGGCACGCCGCTATGCGTCTCGGACGCCGCCCGAAGACGCGCACGGATATGCTTCGCCCGCGTCTCGAGCGCTTTGCTGCCCGACCGGTCAAAATCGTCGAGGGCGCGCTTCACGACAGGAACGAGACCAGGGTCGTGTTCGGCGAACGTCGCCAGGCTGTCGAGCGCCCACGCCCGCACGAATTTCTGCCGGTGCTTGACATTCCGACGAAGGATCTCGATCACACGCTTCCGTTCGCGAGGCGTCCAGTCGAAGAGCGTTAGTGCCCGCACGATCTGAAGTCGGATCTCCCATTTGTCGCTGTCCGCGAGACCGCTGATGAACAGCTTCTTGTGTGGTTGAACCCAGTCGGAGTGCTCGTGGGCGATCTTCTCGAGCAGGTCAATCGCGCGCATCGACACCAGCCGGTCAGGATCGTCGGCGAGCGACGCAAGTTCGCCCACGCGCTCGGGTGCCGCGCGTACCAGCGCGAGCACACGCTTCGACTGCGCGATCGATCGCCGATCACCCCCTGAGAGCAGCCCCCTCAGCGCATTCGGTCCACGCAACGACCCGCTGCTCGGACCCGAGCGGGGCATCGCGGCCACCTGTGACCTGCGCGCAACGATTTCGCATTGGACACGTCGGAACGCCTCGGTCAATGGGAGGAGCCTCAACGCCACATCCTGCGTTCTGTCGCGCGTGGAAACAGAGCGTTCATCACGAGAAGCGCGTAAATCATCCGCGGGCGCAGCACAAGGCGCTTTTCGCGCTCCACTGCATCAACGATCGCGACTGCCGCATCGTCGGGTGTCAGTGTACGCAGCCAGTGTGCCGCCGCCGGAAGTCGATCCCAACTCCCCGGATTGTGTTCCCAAAAGGCACTGCTCACTTGAGCAAACGCCACGAGGCTGACGCCGATGCCCGAAGCGTGCACGTCGGCTCTCAGGGCCTCGTTGAAGCCCCTCATGGCCCACCGCGCCGAGATGTACCCGGCTGCGCTTGGCCAGACCAGAAATGCGCCTAGCGATGTGACATTCACGATGTGGCCCGTACCGCGCTGACGCATCCCCTGCAACAGCTCACGGGTGAGGTTGAAGGCGGCCAGAAACGGGACTGCCACTATTGCAGAAAGCTCCTCCGGGGTCGTGTCAACGATGGGCAACCACCGGCCGGCGC
Source organism: Vicinamibacterales bacterium (assembly GCA_036802945.1). Taxonomy (GTDB): domain Bacteria; phylum Acidobacteriota; class Vicinamibacteria; order Vicinamibacterales; family UBA2999; genus Gp6-AA40. The sequence goes on along the minus strand of DAIRVG010000028.1, from coordinate 26,591 downwards.
CCGCGTTGTTGATCAAGATGTCGGGAACACCGTGCCGCTCCTGCACGAGGCGAGCGACGCGACTCACCTCCTGTGCGTCTGCGAGGTCGGCGGCGAGCGTCTCGGCCTGACCGCCCGCTGCCTGAATGCTCGCCGCGACCGCGGCGAGTCGCTCCACGTTTCTGGCCACCAAAATGACTGACGCTCCGCGTGCGGCCAGAATCCGCGCCGTTGCGGCGCCGATACCACTTGAAGCCCCTGTGATCAGAACAAGCTTGCCCTTGACCTTCATGGATGCCCGTGCTGCAGAAATCGAAAATCTATTGCCTTCAGGAATCTGCCGACCTCACAACGGAAGAACATGGCGATGCGGTTCCGTCTCAGTCCGAGCGCAGGGTGACGACTCGGACGACGCCCTGACGCGCCGCGAGGACGGCGTCCGCCACGATCCAGTCGATGCGGTCGGCGAGAGCCGCGTCTGCGGCAAGCACACGGAGAACCTGGATTGGCTCAATATTCAACCGCCCATAGATGTCATTGTGGACCTCGAGGTACACCTCGCCGTCCACCTCGGTGAGCAGAATTGGCTCGTAGATGAGCCGTCCCTGTACCCCCACATCCACCAGCGTGAACAGGCGCCGGATGTCGGCACTGCTCAGACGTATGCATCCGTGCGTGACGGCGTTGTAGATACTCGCTGGCGCCGTCGTGCCATGGATGCCGATCCCTGAGACGCTCAGGCCAATCCAGAAGGCGCCGAGCGGATTGTCTGGCCCTGGCGGGACGACGGGAGGCTGCGTGCGTCCGCGCCGAGCGCTCTCTCTCAGGATGGATGCCGGGACGTGCCACGTCGGATCCTGCTTCTTGGTGATGACGGTGAAGGGCGCTGTGGGCGTTTGCCAGTCGGGCCGGCCGACGGCTACCGGAGATGCATCGAGGTGCCCCTGGTCGTCGGAGAAAAACAGCATGCGCTGCGGGATGTTGATCACGACGCCGCCGGCCGATGCTTCCTCGGGAACGATGTGACGGTTATCAATCCGAATCCGCTGACCGACGGCCAGCGGCGCGCGCGGGTCCAGGTGATTCTCCGCGGCTAGCGTCGCGGCGTCGACGCCGAACGTGGATCCAACGCGAGAGAGACTTTCGTTGCGGATTACGGTGTGGACGGTGATCCCTCCGCTCAAACGACCTGTGTGGGCGCGGCCGCCGCGGGCGTCCGCTGAAACCAACGACACCGTCACAAGTGCTGCCAGCAGGACGTGCGGTGTGCGCATCATGGCCGCCCTCCAGGGCCCGCGGCAACCAGCGTCCGATGACCTACGCGGGCATCGTCATCTCCGACGACGCTATCTTCGACGCCGACATCTGCTCGGGGTGCGATCGCAACCCGAACTTCTCGATCCGGTATCTGACCTGGTCGCGATTGATGTGAAGCAACTGGCCGGCGTGAGTCTGGTTCCAGCCCGAGCGCTCGAGCGCCTGCACCAGCAGTTGACGTTCGACCTCTTCGAGGTTCACGCCGGACGGCGGGAGACGGAACAGCGAGTGTGCCGATCCGGAACGCGTCAGCGTCGGAAAATCCTGAGGTGTCAGCCACTCATGATCGACGAGGAGCATCGCGCGTTCGATGGCGTTCCGCAGCTCACGGATGTTGCCCGGCCACTGGAAATGCTCGACAAGTGCCGCGGCCTCCTCGTTCAGACCGCGCACTTTCTTCCGGAACTCGCGGTTGAAGCGGTCGATGTAGTACTGCGCCAACAGCAGAACGTCACCCTGGCGTTCACGCAGCGGAGGCAGAGACACCGGCATCACGTGCAGCCGGTAGAACAGGTCTTCGCGGAACTTGCCTGCCTTCACTTCCTGCTCGAGATCGCGATTCGTCGCAGCGATGACACGGACGTCAACGCGAACATCCGCCAGGCCTCCGACGCGCTTGAATGTCTTCTCCTCGAGAAATCGCAACAGCTTCGACTGCAGTCCAGCGCTGATTTCTCCGATCTCGTCGAGGAACACAGTGCCGCCGTCCGCCGTCTCAAACAGCCCGCGCTTCTGCTGCCGGGCGTCCGTGAACGCTCCCCGCTCGTGCCCGAACAGCTCACTTTCCAGCAGCTGCTCCGGTAGCGCTGAGCAGGTGATGTTGACGAAGGGTTTGGCGGCGCGGGCGCTGTTGTAGTGAATCGCCTTCGCGGCGAGGTCCTTGCCGGTCCCGGTTTCGCCAGTCAGGAGCACGGTTGAGGCGGGGCTCGCCGCCACCCGCGCGAGGAGCGACTTGATTTCCACCATCGCGCGTGAGGTACCGACGATGGCGTCGAATCCGAAGTCGCGTCCGGCACTGGTGCGCAGCACCCGGACCTCCAGGCGGAGACGGAATGTCTCGAGCGCCTTTTCCACCGTCATCGCCACGTCGTCGAGATTGAATGGCTTGTCGATGTAATGCCACGCGCCGAGCTTCATCGCCTGGACGGCATTCTCTACGGTGGAGAAGGCGGTCATGAGGATGACGAGCGTCTCTGGCGCCACCTCCTTGATGCGGCGCAGCACCATCAGGCCGTCCCCATCAGGGAGCTTGTAGTCCAGCAGCACGACGGCGGCGCCCATGCCGATCTTGTCGATCGCCTCGGCGGCCGTCCGTGCCTCGAGGATGTTGTAACCCTCGCGCGCAAAGCGTTCTCGAAGCGACCATCGCACCAGGTCCTCGTCGTCCACGATGAGCAGCGTTGCGGTGTTCATAAAACCTCGATGAGAAATAGTTCGCGCGGGTGCGAATCTTTCCGCGTAAAGTCCCCGTTCTCAAGGGGCTGCAGGCCTAGTGAGCAACAACCACGCCGACTCGCTGTGGCAGGCGTTCGGCCCTGATTCCGGGGACTTGGATGGCGTATGCGATCGGCTCAGCTCAGGTTCTATGTGCTCTGGGCCTGATGCTGTGATGCCTGGAATCAAAGAGCGGGCGGAGCGCACCGCGGAAGGTCAGGTGAGCGGGCGCTACTGAAGACCGGGCGGACGTGGTCCGTGCGTGCGGACGATGTCTTCGAGGTCGTGCATATTGAACGGCTTGCTGAGGACCTTGCACGCGCCAAGCTGCAGGGCGCCCGCAGTGACCTCTGGAGTGCCGAACGCGGTCATCATCACGACCGCGCTGGCGGGCGCCAGTCGGCGGATCTTGGCGAGCACTCCCAGGTCGTTTGAATCCGGCAACCGGAAATCCAGCAGGACGACATCCGGATCCGGGGTCTCCTCCAGGGCCGCGAGTGCAGAAGCGGCATCCGGCGCCTCCGTCACCTCATGGCCGGCGGCCCCAAGCGTTTCTGCGATCGACCACCGAATCAGGAACTCGTCATCTACAACAAGAACACGCAATGAAGTGCTCCCCAGACCATGCGAAATAAGTCGCGGCCGTGCGGAATATCCCGCGGAGGCCGCTTCGCGCCAGCGGCGGCGCGCTGTTTCATTGAGGGTTTCGGCGACCCGTCAACTCCTGGGGGAGTCTTGTTCAAGATCCGCGCCGGGTGTCACTCGTTCATCGGCAATTGAACGGTCACCGTTGTTCCGCCTCCGGGCGGACAGCGCACGTCGATGGTGCCTCGATGCGCTTCGATCAGCCGCCTGGCGGTCGACAGGCCGAGGCCGCTGCCGCGTGACTTCGTCGTGAAGAACGGCGTAAAGATCTTCTCGAGAATCTCGGGAGGAATACCGGGGCCGTTGTCGCTGAACGCGATGTGGCAGGCGCTTTCGGACACGTCCACCGAGACCTTGATGTTGCCCTGCCCGCCCATGGCGTGAGCCGCGTTCACGAGCAGGTTGAGAAAAACGATCTGGAGCAGTCCAGGGTCTGCCAGAATCGACGGCCCTGTTCCCTCAATTTCCACGCTCACGGCATTGAGCGAGGGATCCTCTCTGAGCAGCTCCGCCGTCGACGTCACCAGCGATCGAATCTCGACCAGCGACGGCTTCGGCTGCGGCGGCCGTGCGAAGAGCAGCAGGTCTTTCATCAGCTCGTTCAGCGAATCGATACGGCTGACGATCTCCTTCATGACGCCCGCATCCTTGCTGTCACCCGGCAGGCGGCCACCGATGACCTCAATCGCACCCCGAACCGCGGCGAGCGGATTCTTCACCTCGTGCGCAATTACCGCGGCCATCTCACCGAGTCTCGCAAGCGCCGTCTGTTCGCGAAGCTGTGTCTCGATGGCCACGCGCACACTCAGGTCGTGAAGAATGCCCGTGAACTTACGCTCTCCAGCGAGCACCGCTTCCCCCACCGACAGATGCAGCGGAAACGTCGAGCCGTCCCGCCGTCGGCCCGTCACCTCCCGGCCCAGGCCGATGATCTTGTGAACGCCCGTCGCCAGATATCGCTCGAGGTATCCATCGTGCTCTTCATGGTAGGGCGACGGCATGAGCATGCTGACGTTGCGGCCCACCACATCCTGTTCGCTGTAGCCGAACAGGCGTTCCGCGGCGGGATTGAACGCCTCGATATGGCCTTTCGCATCGATGACGATAATCGCGTCGACGGCGGATTCAACGACCGCCCGCCAGCGCGCTTCGCTCGCGCGCAGTCGTTCTTCCAGGCGCACACGATCGGAGAGATCGTGGAGGATGCCGGTGAACCTTCGCTCGCCGGCGACGTCCATCTCGCCGACCGACAAATGGAGCGGAAACGTGCTGCCGTCGCGGCGCAGTCCCGTCACCTCGCGCCCGATCCCGATGATTTTCTTGACGTGGGTCTCGACGTACCGCGACAGATAGCCGTCGTGCTCCTCGTGATAGGGCGACGGCATCAACATCTTGACGTTGCGCCCCAGCACCTCCGCTTCCGGGTAGCCGAACAACCGCTCGGCGGCGGGATTGAAGGACTCGATCCTGCCGCGCTGGTCGATGACGATGATGCCGTCGACGGCCGATTCGACGACCGACCGCCATCGGATCTCGCTGCTCCTCTGCGCGAGCTCGCCCAGTTTCCGCGCGCTGATGTCGCGCGTAACCTTGGTGGCGCCGACGACGATCCCGCCCGTATCCACAATGGGCGACATCGTGATCGACACATTCACGAGACCGCCGTATTTCGTCCGGCGGGCCGTTTCGAGCTCCTTGACGCCTTCGCCGGCTCTGAGGCGCGCGAACATGGCGAAGAATTCGCTGCGGTGGCTATCGGGGACGAGAATCGAAATGGGCCGGCCATACATGTCCGACGCGTCGTAGCCGTACAAACGCGACGCGCCGCCGTTCCACGTCAAGACGATGCCGTCGATGTCGGTGACAACGATGGCATCGTCCGAGGATTCGACGACGGCGGCGAGAATGCGTGCGGCCTCGTCCTCCGGCTTGAAGGCAGACCGTTCGGACATTGTGGGATTCGAGCAGCTCAGTATACGGCTGGCCGGGTCGGTAGAAATCCGCACCTCATAAGCGCGTGAATCACTTCCCAGCTTGACCGGCGGCAGCGGGGACAAGACTGGCGACGGCGACCAGTATCCATTCACGCGCGTCCAGCGGTTCGACATGAAGCACCTGCGCAAGCGGATCGAACACAACCGTGGACAACTGTGCAAGGAAGACGATTCGGGAGGTGGTCGCGGATGACCGTCGCACGGCGTGGTTCCAGTCGGGCAAGCGCCTCGATCGCCCGCCGGGCGCGCATTTCCATCGTGAACCCCAGGCCGACGTTCAGCACGAGAACGGCCGCAATCGCGACCGCTTCGGTCGGATCAGCGGTCATCGCGGCGACGCCGGCCGCGATCACCAACAGTGCAACGACGACGCTGCGAAATTGCGCGACAAGCAGTCGCAACGCGGATTCTGGAGGCCTGGCTGGAATGGCATTCAGTCCCGCTGTCCGTAGCCGCTCCGCCGCGTCACGCGACGAGAGCCCGCCGTCGGTCGCGTGGAGTGCGCCGAGAACCTAGGGGCGCTACGCGCATGCCATGGGATCGTCACCGCACGCGCGGCGAGCGGCCGCGTCGCCGTCGGGCCGCGGCGGTCACGGAGCGTGGGTGCCATGCGAATCGAATGGATACTCGTTCGAAATGCCTGCAACCAGGGGCAGCATGCCGAGCATCATCAGGCACAGCCCAAGCAAGGTGACTTGGACGGCGCCGTACCAGATCAGCGCGCCGCCGCCGACAACCTGCAGCACGCGTCCCGGTCTCGATTGCATGAACCCGATGACTCCCATGTCGCACCTACTCCCAGCCTGTGCAAGCCCACAGCCACGGGCTGGGCGCGGACCGTGAGTCGCTGCCAGCGGTTCGCGGCTCGACGCCAGCGAACTGTTTCGCCGAGCCGCGAAAAATGCCGCGCACGTGACGGGCTGCACCGAACCGAATCCGGCAGCTGTTTCGACTTCCCTACACGTATCGGTGGCACGTCTTTCGCCCTCACGCTCGGTGGAGGTCGTGTATGGCTACGGCAACACTGAAGGGTTCTGACGTGCGGACGCGCGAGGCCGTGATGCGGCAGCTCGAAGCAGATCCGCGGGTCGACGCCAGCGAGGTCGGGGTAAGCGCCACCGATGGCGCGGTACTGCTGTCGGGGTTCATCGATACCTACGAGGGGAAGCTTGCTGCCGAGCGCGCCGCCAAGCGGGTCCGCGGAGTGCGCGCCGTCGCCAACGACCTGCAGGTCAAGCTGCGGCTCGCACGCACCGACGACGACATCGCGCGCGACGCGGCCCGGGCGCTCCAGCTTCGCGCCGCCATCCCGGACAAAGTTCAGGCGGCGGTGCACCAGGGGCACATCACGTTGACGGGCACGGTCTCGTGGCTGTTCCAGCGCGACTTGGCAGAAGAAATGGTCCGGTATCTTTCGGGAGTCGTCGAAGTTGTCAACCGGATCGAGGTGATGTCGGGATCCACTCCGCGCGACATCCGGAAACGGATTGCCGAAACCCTGCACCGGATGGCCGATGTCGACGCCCGGCATATTGACGTCCAGATCAATGGATCGGTTGTCACGCTGCACGGCGAGGTCTCTTCCTGGGCAGAACTTGACGCAGCGGGGATCGCGGCGGCGATCGCGCCCGGCGTCACCAAGGTCGACAATCACATCAAGGTCAAACCGCGGCCGCTTAATTAGGGATGGAGACATTCAAGGAGCCTGCGATGAAAATCGAACAAATCATGACGCCGTCACCCGCCACCTGCGGACCGACGGACAATCTGGGGCAGGTCGTTGAACACATGTGGGACGCCGACTGCGGCATCGTCCCCGTCGTCGACGACGGGGGTCACCTGCTGGGCGTGATCACGGATCGCGATATCTGTATTGCCACAGGAACCCGGGATCTCGCACCCGCGCAAATACGCGCCGTGGACATGGTGAGGGGATCGGTGGTGGCGTGCCGTCCCGACGACGATCTGCAGACCGCGCTGGCGCTGATGAAACAGCATCGCCTGCGTCGCCTGCCGGTCACAACCGAGGAGGGCATCCTGCACGGCATCGTATCGCTCAATGACATCGCGCTGATCGCCGGCCGCAAGGAGACGGTCAGCGCAACGGAGGTGCTGGCGACGATGAAAGCGATCTGCGCGCACCCCCTCCCCGCCGCCAGTCACGCCGCATAACCGCCGATTACGCCAACGCGGGAGCTAGGGGATGGGTCGCAGCCGACGACCCGGCTGCGGTCTCCTCTTCATGGAGAAGGTCGTAACGGACTCGGATGGCATTCACCATCTCGGGAATCGTCTCGGGAGATTTGAGCTCGCGGTGTCGCACCTCCAGCGCTCGTAATTCTGACGCCAGCGGATGATCGCCGAAGACTTCGCGAATCCATCGTGAGAAGTCGTTGCGAACAATGTACGGGACGAGCGCGGAGGGCGCAGCGTGCTCCAGCTCGGCAACGAACTCCCGCAGTGTCCGCGCGCGCACGGTGCGGTCGGGCTCGACGAACACGAAAGCCCGTCGATCGCTGACCGGCACGTCCACGTACTTCTCCCGGTGACGAACATGCGGTGTCAGCCGACGGGCCATCGTGAACGGCTTCAGAGCGCCGGTGGCTTCGGCGGTGCTCGGAAGCGCCATCGCCTGCGCCTCCCCGAGATGCGCCAGCGCGGACCATGCGACGCGGTCAACGCGTGAATGACGCGAGCAGCATCGATGAAGCGCGTCGATCTCCGCCGGGTTCGACTCGCACGTGACGATCATCACTTCGGTCGCGGCGAGCAGGTCGGATGGCAGCCGCGACGCACAGTAGGTCACGACGATGTAGCCGTTGGACTCGAAATCGAGAAGCGCGGAGGCATCGGCGTCGTGGAGGAAATAGTGCGCCTCGTCGAGCAGAATCCTGTGCGGGAGACCGGTGCGTCTCCGCATTGTGTTCAGCGCCGGCAGCACGGATCGGATGTACCCGATCTTTTCGTCCTGCGGGACATGCGACAGATCGATCACGAGACTCCGATCGGGATAACGCAGCGCTCGCAACAACTCGCGGGGCGTCGGCGGCGGATCGTCGCCGCCAAGGACCGAGACTCCAGGCAGCGCTTCGAGCGATCGATAGTCGCCCTCGGGGTCGATGACGCACATGCAGTAGCCGTGCAGAATGAGCTGCTCGCAGAGCAGGCCCGCCATCCAGGACTTACCCGACCTGGCATCACCAGTGATGAGCACGTTCCGACCGCGTACCGCCAGCGAGAATTCGTGTCCGTCCTCGGTATGGCCCAGCAGCAACTGCCGTCTGGCACGGGCTGGCACGGGCAGACGCGCGGTGCGGGCCAGTTGGCTGAGGTATTCCGCGACTGCGGAGGGGCCTTCGCCTCTCACGATGTCATCTGCCGCCGCGCGCAACGAGGCGCTTCCCCACTCGACCGCCACGCCCACCTCCACAAACCGCAATAGCTCATGGTCGTTTTCCGCGTCGCCGATCGCCAAGGCGTTGTGGGCGGACAGCCGGAGCATGTCGAGCGCCGTATGCAGTCCCGTCGCCTTGCTGACCGCCTGGGGTACCGTCATGACCCGGCTGCGGTTGAATGCGAGGGCCAGTGGAAGCTCGAGGGCCTGGATTGCGCCAAGCATGCGAACCGCGTCGCTCGCCGCAGCATCAACAATGCACGTGCCGACGCGGTGCGGGATGCCTCGGCGTTGCAGCGCCGCGACGAATGATTCCGGAATTCGTGGCGCCAACTCCGTTGTGTGACCGCTGTCCGGAAAATGCACGATGGCGCCGTTCTCGGCAACGACGCCGTCCACGAAGTGCAGACTGCCGGCGACCCGGCGCAGATCGTCGAGGATGCGCCCGGTCACGAGCAGCACGAGAATGCCGCGCGACCGCACCTCGGCGATGGCCGAGCGCACCTCGGCGTCAACGCGATCGTTGTGTGCGATCGTGCCGTCGTAGTCGAGGGCGACCGCTGTCAGCTTCATGCCAACACTCCCTGGCCTTTGGCAACTGTCAATTGATCGCGATGGCTGTTACCGTCCGTCGAGCCATCGTTGAACCTCACAGGGGCCCGCGGACCGTCAGCACGGGACACTGGGCGCCGCGTATCACGCTGGACGTATTCGAGCCGAAGACCCATCGATCCATCGCGCCGTGGCCCGATACGCCCATGACGATCAGGTCTGCATGGCGGTCGGCTGCCGCCGCGAGGATCTGGCGATGAGCCTTCCCGTCGAGCACGATCGTTTCCACAGTGCAAAACGACCGTTGATCATTCGGAATCAGCTCGCGTAACCGTTTGAGCACGTCGGCTTCGGCTACGGCCCGCACCTGCATCACGTCAATGCCCTCGCGCGTCGGCATCTCATGCAGTTCGGGCGGAAGCTCGAGCACATGGAGCAGGGTCAGCCATCCATCCGATTCCTCAGCCAGCGAGAACGCGTACTCGAGCGCCTTGACCGAGTATCCCGAGAAATCAACCGGGCACACGATGCGTTTGAACCGCACGTTGTCGGACGGAACCGCATCATGGGAAGGGACGACCATCACCGGACAAGTGGCCTTGCGAACCACCTTCTCGGCAATCGAACCGAGGAGCATTCTCTCGAACCCCGAGCGGCCATGGCTGCCGATGACGAGGAGGTCGGTATCAAGAGCCTCAATCTGCGCGAGTATCTCCTTCTCGATGCTCGGTGCGTCCGCTACGATCGTCGTGACGTGCGCGTCATGCGTCGCGCGCGCGCAGAATTGCCTGAGCTCGGCATCGAGGGCGCTCCTGTCGCCCCCCGATAGGACGACCCGAGGAGACCCGTATTGCTGCAAGGACGGGATGATGTCGACCGCCGGCACATTTGCGTAGACATAGAGGACCGTCAGACGTGCCTCGTACCATCGCGCGAGCGCCGCGGCGTAGGCGAGCGCGCGTGACGAGAACTCCGAGAAGTCGATGGGACACAGCACGTGCTTGACATCGATCATGGAGAGAACCTCGCTTCTGCTATGCCTTCAGCAACAGGCATACCGGAATCACACACACGAAGCACGCGACACCTGCGAGGCATGACGGTGCCCCTCCAGGATCCGGCGCGGGACAGGCGCGGAATACTTCGCGGCAGTGGGCAGGAGTTCACGCTGCAGCGCGCGGTCTCCGCTCAAACACCTCTTCGAGAGGATGATCGTGCGGTGGCACGGCTCTTGGTCGTCTCCGATTCGGACAAGGAGCCACTATGGCTATGGATCTGACCACCACGAATGTCCTGCTGGGCATCCTGGCCACCGTCAGCGTCCTCGAGACGCTTGCGGTCGTCGCACTGTTCATCGGCGGGTACCTGCTGTTTCGCCGGATGATGACGCTGATTGAGGGAATCGAGAAGCGCCAGGTCGCTCCCGCCGCGGCGCGGGTCAACGACATCCTGGACGATGTGAAGAGCGTGACCGGTGTCGCGAAGAGTGCGGCGGAACGCGCCGATCGCATGGCCGGATGGTGGCGCGGATCCCGAGGCGCCTGACCCGTTATCGACTTATTCCGCTCGCAGCGCGTCGACCGGATCGAGCCGGGTCGCCCGCAGCGCCGGGAGCACCCCGCTCGCGAGACCGACCACGAGACTCGTGATGAGCGCCGCAAGCACGTATGCGATCGGGGTCGAAAACGGCAGTCCGGGAAACAGAAGCCCGATGACCGTTGCGATTCCGAAACCACCCGCGACACCCACCGCACCGCCGGTCACCGAGAGCATCAAGGCCTCGACGAGGAAGATCAGAAGAACCTGTGATGGCGTGGCGCCAATCGCCTTCAACAATCCGATCTCTCCCGTGCGCTCGCCAACGGAAATCCACATGATGGTCAGTACGCCGATCGCGCCGACAATCAGTGAGATCGCGCCGATGCTACTCACCGCCCAGCTCACGATACCGAGAATGCGATCGGCGGTGGCGAGCATCTCCGTCTGCGTCAGGATCGTGAAGTCTTCCTCCCCGTCGTGACGGTGCTTCAGCAGTCGGCGGATGTCTTCGACGACAACGGACGATTCGGCCGCGCGGCTGAACAGTACGTCGATCTCGAGAAGCTCGTCCTGGTTGAACAGCTGCTGCGCGACGCTGACCGGCACGTAAGCCGCGTCGTCGATGTCGAAGCCGAGCAGCTGTCCCTTCGGCGCCATCACGCCGATCACCTGGAACCGACGGCCGCCGATCCGAACGCGCGCGCCCAGGGGATTTGCGTCGCCGAAGAGCTCGCGCGCGAGCGTTGGGCCGAGCACGGCAACCGGTGCGCCGCGGCGCGGATCGCCGGATGGGAGGAAGCGTCCCTGCGCAATATCAAACTTCCAGACTGCCGGAACGTCGCACGTGACACCGTAGACGAAGACGCTGCGCCCACGCTCGCCCGCCACGACGCGCGCCTGACCGAACGAGACCGGCACGACGCGCTCGACGCCCGGGAGCCGACTGATCTCCGCGGCCTCGTCGAGCGTCAACTTGCGGACGGTTCCGCCCATGGCGCCGGGAATGCCGGCCGTCGTGGTCTTGCCCGGATTGATCTGGAGCAGGTTCGTGCCGAACTGGGTGAACTCCGACAGGATGTACTCGCGTATGCCCTGCCCCACCGACGTCAGGAGCGTCACCGATGCGATCCCGATGACAATGCCGAGCATCGTGAGGATCGAGCGAAGCCGGTGCGCGAGCACCGAGGACGCCGCGAAGCGAAACAAGTCATAAGTTGCCACGATCGCCTCATCGCCGGGTGAGGGCTCGAATCGGATCGAGCCGCGCCGCCCGCTGCGCCGGTAACACGCCGAAGAGCATCCCGACGGCCAGCGAGACCAGCAGTGCGGCCGGTATGGCCCATGGTGGCGGCTGCATCGGGAAAATCGGATAGAGACGGCGTACGGCGGCGCTGAGCGCCAGGGCCACGGCCAGTCCCGCGAGACCTCCGACCGCCGAGAGCGTTGCCGCTTCCGCGACGAAGATACGCAACACCTGCCCGGGTGTGGCGCCGAGCGCCTTCAGCAGGCCGATCTCGTTCGTGCGCTCGGACACCGACACGAGCATCACGTTCATGATGCCGACTCCCGCAACCGACAGCGAAATCGCCGCGATGCCGGCGAGCGCCGCCGTAAGCATCGCCAGCAGCCGCGAGAACGTCGCCAGCAGCGAGTCCTGCGTCATCACCGTCACGTCCTCCTCGTTGTCGTGCCGAGCTTTGATGGCCTCGATGACCGACCGTCGCACCGCTGGAAGAGCGTCGTGCGACGTCACTTCGACGAGCGCGCGGAAGATCGTGGTGCGGTTGAACATCTTCATGTGACGGCCGAGCGGGACGATGACGACTTCGTCGAGGTTCATCCCCAGATTCGTACCGCGCGCGGCCATGATGCCGATCACCCGAAAGCGCTCATCGCCCAGGCGCAGGTGCTCACCCAGGGCGTTACGCCCGCGAAACAGCTCCTCCTCGAGCCGGGCACCGATGACGCACACGGGACGGTCCGCATCGGCCTCGGTCGCCGGGAGGAACTGACCGACACGCATCTCGACGCGGCGCACGTCCTTCCACGCAGCGGTCGCGCCGACGACGACCGTTTCGCGCGTCAAGTCTGAGTACCGCGCCGTGGCGCTGCCGAGTGACATCGGCGCGGCGCGCCGGACGCCGGCCACGCGCTTCTGCAGGGCGTCGATGTCGCCGATCGTGAGATCGTGCGGCGCTCCGCCGATGGGCGGAGCGAAACCGGTCGTATCGGTTTTGCCAGGTGTGACGATGAGCAGGTTCGATCCCAGAGAGGCAAACTCACCCGTAATGTAGAGACGCGCGCCTTCCCCGAGACTCGTCAATAACACCACCGACGTCACGCCGACGGCGACGCCGAGCAGCGACAGCGCTGTCCTCAGCGAATGGCCTCTGAGCGCACTTGCGCCGAACGCCAAGGTGTCCCCGATCGTCATGACGCCGCTCTGACGAAGGCCTGGTCCGCGAGCGCTCCGTCGACCATGCTCAGGTGCATATGCGCGCGGCGGCCGATATTCGGGTCGTGGGTCACCACGATCAGTGTCAGCCCCTGGGCGTTCATCCGCTCGAGGAGCGCCACGATTTCCGCGCCGGATGCGCTGTCCAAGTTTCCTGTGGGCTCGTCGGCCAGCAGCACGGCGGGGCCCATCACGATTGCGCGCGCGATCGCGACGCGCTGGCGCTCGCCGCCCGAAAGCTGTTCTGGCTTGTGATGCGCACGGCCGGAGAGACTGACCGCGTCAAGCGCCTGGCTCACGCGTGCCGACCGCACTTCGCGCTCGACCCCGGCCAGCAGCATCGGGAGCTCGACGTTGCCGGCGGCCGTGAGCCGCGGGACTAGATGAAACGACTGAAATACGAATCCGATCTTGTGCCCGCGGATCCGGGCGACGGCCTGGTCATCGAGCGCGGCCACGTTCCGGCCATCAAGCCGGTACGTGCCGGCGCTCGGCCGGTCGAGGCAGCCGATGACGCTCAATAGCGTCGACTTGCCGGAACCCGACGGTCCCATGATCGACACGTACTCCCCGTCGTCAATCGTGAGGTTGATGTCGCGCAACGCGTGCACGACGCCGGCGCCAACCACGTAATCCCGGCAAATTCCGCGCATCTCGATCACGGGGTTGTCTCCGCTTCGACGCGAACGTGTGCGCCTTCGCGGACTTCAGTCCGGTCGAGCGACACCACGATCTGCTCGCCCGCCTTGAGGCCGTCGAGCACCTCCGTGTATTCCCAGTTCGTCAACCCCGTGCGCACCTTCACGCCGACGAGCGTGTCGTCGCGGACAACGAGCACGCGGCCGCCCTGGAGAATCGCCGGCGTTGGCACGCGGAGCACGCTGTCGCGCGCCTGGAGCACGATCTCGATATCGGCGGAAATTCCCGGAAGCAAGGTACGTGCGAACGCCGCGTCCTCGAGTTCGACGTCTACGTCGAGCGTGCGGTTCTGTTGCTGCGCCTCCGACACGAATGCCCCGACCATCGTCAGCCGTCCGGGGAACGACCGTCCTGGAAACGCGTCCATCGTGACGCGCACCGGCAGACCTGCTCGGATCCGGGCCGCGTCCACCTCGTCGAGCAGCGCGCGCACGTAGATGGAGCGTGTGTCAATCAACTCGATCACACTCGGGGTCGGAGAGGTCGCCGGCGCCGGCGCGAGCCATTCGCCCAGCTGTCCCCGCACCCTCGAGACAACGCCGTCGAATGGCGCGCGCAGTACCGTCTTCTCGAGACCGCTCTGGGCCATGTCGACCGCAGCGTCCGCTTGCTCGACACGCGCTCTGGCGCTTGCGCATCCTGCGGCAGCGCCGACGGCCGCATTCATCGCCTGTTCGACCGTCTGACGGGATACCAGTCGATCCTCGGCGAGGCGCCCCGTCCGTGCGAGGTTACGCGCAGCGAGTTCCGCCGCCGCGCACGATTCGATCACCGACGCCTGGGCCGCCATGGAGGCGTTCTCCTGCACGGAGAGCTGCGCTTGCAGCTCAGCATCCGCCAGCTCGAGGAGCACGTCACCCTCTCGTACACGGTCGCCCTCCTTCACCGGGAGCCGCTCGATGCGGCCGCCCATTTCCGGATTCAATGACGCGCGCAGTCTCGCGTTGACTGTGCCGGCTTTGTTGTTAGTGACGATCTCCTCTACGCGGCCGACCTCCGCTCGCACGACGCTTACGGGCACCACGGTCGGGGCGAAGTAAGTGGCGCGCACGGCGACGCCCAAGCCCACGAGTACGGCGACGATGAGACCACGTCGAATCCAGCGCCAGGGGACACGCGAGACACCGATCGTCGTCTCCCCTGCAATCGGCGGCAGCGTGGTTCGCGAGACTGCGGGAATGGCCATGCACCGAGACTGGAGAGCAAGGAAAAGGCCGCTGCGATTGCGACCTCTTTCAGGGAATCGAAAGCGTTCTGCCGCCTGACGCGCGAGAGAATTTCGCCTGGTCCGCGAAATTTTTCACGGCGTGGGAAGCAGCTTCACCGGCACGCCGGCATACACCAGGCCGCCGTCGAGGCGTGTGTGCTTCGGCACAAGGCTCATCGCGCCGACCTGCGCGTCCTCTCCGATCTCGACGCCGATATCGACGATGGAGCAGAGGCCGATCGTCACGTTGCGCCCGAGGGTGACCCGAGCGGTCTTCACGACTCCCTTTTCGACCGTGTGACCGGAGAGGTGCACATCGGCGCCGATGACAACGCCATCACCGAATTCGAGAAGGTTGTAGTCGCTGACGCCGAGACTGTTCACATACACGCGACGGCCCATTCGCGCCCCGGCCATCCGGAGATACGCGGTCCAGATCGGTGTGCCGCGAAACAGCGCCCCCGAAAAAAAGCGGACCAGATGCGTGCCGATCATTGCGCGCGCCCAGTCGAGAAGCCGCCAGTCCATGTCGGCAATGCGCATTTCCACCCCTGGCATCGTGCGCCACCCGGTCAGGCGCATGACGAACGCCGACACCGGCATCAGCACAAGGCTGAAGAGCAAGTACGAGGGGATGACCGCTCCACTGATCGCGAACAGACGGATGGCGCCATCCGGAGGGAGCATGGCCAGAAGCCGGGACCAGATCACGACGACCGGCAGTACGGCCAGCAGGCAGACGATCGCCTGGACGACGGCAGCGCTGACGACCGTCCAGGCGATGCGCGTCGCGACGACCAGACCGCGCGGGCCGACGGAGCGGCGCGGACCTTGTAGGTCCACGGTACGATCAGAGACCATGGGCAGCACCTACGACCCCCGCGTGGAGGTGCAGGGAGATGGACCGCCGGTGGTCCTGGTCCCCGGCATGGACGGCACCGGGCGTCTCTTCTACCGCCAGACGCCGCTGCTGGCGCGGTCGTACCGCGTGGCCACCTACGCGCTGCGCGATGATGCCACACGCATGGAGACGCTGGTCGCCGACCTGGCGTCGGTGATCGACTCCGTCGCGCCGGCAGGCAGGCCCGTCATCGTCGTGGGCGAGTCGTTCGGCGGCGCGCTGTCGTTGAGCCTCGCCCTCGCGCGTCCTGAACGTGTGGAGGCGCTTGTCATCCTCAACTCGTTCCCGTACTTCGCGCCGCAGCTCCGTCTCCGCCTGGCCATTCACGGCCTCGGCATCCTTCCCTGGGGAGCGATGCCACTCGTGCGGCGGTTGACGGCGTTCCGAATGCATTCAAAGCATACCCATCGCGATGACGTGCAGCGCTTTCTCGCGTTGGCACGGCAGTCGACGAAAGCCGGCTACATCGGCAGGCTCCGGATCCTCGAGCGGTACGACGTTCGGCATCGCCTGCACGATATCCGCTGTCCGACGCTGTTTCTCGCCGCCGAACAGGATCACCTCGTGCCCTCCGTTCCGCAGGCTCGCTACATGGCCACTCGCGTCTCCGGGTCTACCGTTCGCGTCCTTAACGGGCATGGCCACATCTGCCTCATCGCTCAGTCAATCAATCTGGCGTCGGTCCTCGCAGACTGGCTTCGGTAGCGTCGCTTGCGGGAGGGCCGCTCTCCAGCCTCCGGCGCAGTTCCCCGAAGACCTGAACGCTTTCGCTCCTGACGCGGCTCTCGATGATTGCTCGCTTCAACGCGCCAAAGAAGCCCCCGAGGACGTCGAGCTGCGAGCGGTTCACGTAGACGAGATACCCCTGGCCGGCCACGTCCTCCACGACGGCCGTGAGACCAATGGACGCGTTCCGGTAGTGTGTCGCCAGGATCTCGGTGCTCACGAGCGCGACGCGCAACGCACACGGGACCGGCGGGCGCACGACGTCAACATGCGTAACGGTAATGACAGGCTTGCCGGTCCCGTATTGCTCCTTGGACCAGTAGAAGAACGACTCGGTCCGCGCGGCCACATCCGTGATTGGATCCGACTGCAGGTAAGGCGAGCTGGCGAGGAGCGAGGCGAAGGCTACCTGCGGGTACACCCGTTTTTGGCGGTCCGCATACGGCGACAGCCCCGCAAAGCCCTCGGCCTCGTATGCGTTCACACGATCCAGGACGATGCGCCGGAACTGCCGCTGCACCGCATCCTTCCACTGCGTCCCTCCGGCTCTGGCCGCTCGACGCAGCGACTCGATGTCTCCAGAGGCGATCTTGAGCGCGCAGTCCCCTGGCGTACAGCGCCGTGCGCTCTCCAGGTCGGAGTCGTCGAGCGCGAGTGTGTCGAGGTCTTCAATCGCGGGAGGATCGGAGAATCGTCGCACGGCGAGCACGTACGGGCTCTTCTTCAAGTCGGCGATAGACGCAGCCCAGGTGGCCAGCATCTCTGGCTCCGTATCCAGGCGGGAGGCCGCAAACACCCCCAGCTCGCCGTCGCCTGCCGGCAGAATTCGGACCAAGACGTCACCGCGATCGATGTGGCTCCGAGCCGTCTCGTCGAGGCTGATCGCCGGGTGGAGCCACGCGAAGGGATCCGGCGGAATATCCGACACTGCCGCCGTCGATCCCCGGACGAGCAGGATTCCGACGATCAACAGCAGCGTGGCGATCCGGCGTTGCACGGCGTTCACCCGGACCCGGTCACCGCACCTTCGGCGTGACCGGATGATCCTCGAAGTGATACGCGACATGGATGGCGAAGGCAGTCACGAAGTAGCTGCGCGAGTTGCGCAGGACGACCATCTCCCGCACATCCGGACGAATCGCCCAGTGTCGGCTCAGGAACGCGTTTACGCCGCCGCCGAACACGACGGTCGGGTCGGTAAACGTGGCGGTGGTCCCCATGGCCATACCGTCCGTCGTACTGCGGCGGGCGTAGAACGCGGGCATCGCCGAATCAATCCGAGCGAACGACGCGCGGTACAGCCCGATGCCGCCAGTGAGGAACGGCATGAGGGGACGCGGACCTGCCAGGCCGGTCTGGACCGTGATTGCGGCCGCGAACGCGTGTGACCCGGCCCCCCAGTCCATCCACTCTCCGCTGCCCTCCACGGCAAATCGCGGCTTCAGTTCCCAGCCGAATGCGCCCCCACCAATGGCCCCACGATGCGACGGGGCGGAGGCTGCGCCTCCAAACAGATTGAGGGTGCTGCCGTGCTGCCACATTGTTGTTGACGGCGGTGGCTGGAACCTCTGAGTCGTCTGCGCCGTCGCGGCCGTGGCAACGACCAGCACGATGAGAGCGCTGCTCCACCAGCATTTGCGTTTCATGGCACTCCTCCTCAGCTCGCGGAATCCGAGCCTGCGTCGATCTATCCGTCCCACTGCGCAAGCACGTGCGAACCACACTCGTGCCTGTGCGTATCGGTGTGCCGCAGCAACGCGCGAATTTCGTCATCGGTGATCGGTGAGAAATACCGGTACCAGAGACCGATCATCCACGACGACTCAGGAGTCCACGCGCAGACGACCTCGTCGGCCAGCGTCTCCAGCATGTCGCAGGTCGCGCGGGCGGCCACGGGCGCTGCCACAACGATTCGGGCGGGCTTGCTCTCCCGAACGGCATGAACCGCCGCGCGCATCGTCGCACGCGTCGCCGTGCCGTCGTCGACGATGATGACGATGCGGCCGGCAAGCGAGAGCGGCACACGATACCCGCGGTACGCCGCTTCGCAGCGGCGCAGTTCCGCCAGGGCTCGACGGATTGGGGCGTCCAGTGTGGCGCGCGGAAGCCCGAGCGCGGTCACGACGCGGTGGCTCAGTACCGAAACCCCGCCGCTGGCCACTGAGCCGACGACCAGGTCCGGATCTTTGGGCGCACGTACCGTTCGTACGACAAACACATCGAGCGGGACCCCGAGGGTTTTCGCCACCTCCCACGCGACCGGTACGCCTCCGGGCGCCAGCCCCAGGACCACCACATCGTGGCGTGACTGGTAGTGCCGCAACTGCTCGGCGAGCTGCGTGCCGGCATGATGTCGGTCGGCAAAGATCTGTTGCATGGCACTGTCGTCAGGGCAACGACCGTGCCGCGCAATACGCGCCACATCGGCTGCGTGTCGCACGAACCATGAATATCGTCCGCGAAATTTTCTGCGGGACCGGGGGATTGTTCCCACCAAGTCCTCCCAGCAGGGATGTCCCGGACGTCCTTCGACCCTGCACGCCGGGCACTTTGCTTGCACACGCCCACGTACAGAACACGCACCATGTTCCATGGCATTGCCCCCGTCATCCGGTTTGCCAATCGGCGCGAAGCCGGCGGAATCCTCGCTGGCCGACTCGGCGCATATGCCGCGCGCAGCGATGTCGTCGTGCTCGGTCTGCCGCGCGGCGGCGTTCCCGTTGCTCTGGAAGTTGCCGCTGCCCTGGGGGCTCCGCTCGATGTCTTCGTCGTGCGGAAGCTCGGTGTCCCATTCCAGCCGGAGCTCGCGATGGGCGCTATCGCAAGCGGCGGCATTCGCGTCCTCAATGACGACGTTATCCGGGTGTGCGGCATTCCGAGCCACATCATCGAACACGTCGCGCGCGTCGAACAGCAGGAGCTCGAGCGGCGGGAGCGCGCGTATCGTGACGGTCGTCCGGCGCTGGCAATCGCAGGCCGCGTGGCGATCCTCGTCGACGACGGGCTCGCGACCGGCTCGACGATGCGGGCGGCCGTGGCGGCCGTCAGACGGCTCCGGCCGTCTGAGGTGGTTGTCGCAGTGCCCGTTGGAGCGCGTGATACCTGCGAGGAGCTGTCAGCGATGGCCGACCAGGTCGTCTGTGCCGAGATGCCCGAACAGTTCGGATCCGTCGGCGCGTGGTATGAGGACTTCGGTCAGACAACCGACGACGAAGTGAAAGCGGCGCTCCAATCAGCGCGGTTGGCGTGTCATTTCTCGAGACGCAGTTGATTGTCGACGCTCCAGGTTCCGTGCGCGTAGCGCGCGATCACTCCAGCCCTCTGGCGCTCGGCCTCCGAGTCAACCACTCCGGTGAGCGTGACCATGCCGTCGCGAACGATGATGTGCACGGGACCGACCCGCTGCTTCGCGTGATCGGAGAACGCCTCACTGTGATAGATCTTCACCGCAATCTCGGCCCGCAGTGCTTCGTCCATCATCGAGGCGGGCAGCGTTTCGATCTCATTCACGACGCGCTGAATCCCGCGCACCTTCGACGCGAGCTTCGTGAACTCCTTCGATTTGTTGGACGTTGTGACGAACCCGGTGAGCGTGGCGACGCCGTCGGCCACCCGCACGTCGACGTCGTCGAACATCGTGTAGAACAGCGATCCCGATACGGCGTCCGCAATCTCCCGGGCGATCGACTCGTCGCCCTTGCTGATCTGCACGTTGGCCTGCCCATCGGTCGACCGCGGGTTCTGTTGCGCGATTGAGTGTCCCGGCCCCGTGACTACTACGAGCAGGATCACGGCAGCGAGACCACTTCGAGTCCACATGCCTTTCATCTGGGTCGCCTCGTGAGAGATCCGTGCAAGCCTCGCACCCCCGCCAGACCCTCGACATCGAGCGGCGCACTCAACGTGACCTGTGACCGCTGACGAAGCGCACGAATTGAACGCGGGGTGGGCGAATAGCGGCATCTCGTCGGGGAGCTCGTAGTTCTAACCGCACGCCCTCGTGGGTCGAGCCGCACACGCATGTCGTCTGCGCGGGAAATCTTTCCCTCTCGCGTGAGAAATTTCCCTACCGACGGCGACTGAGTCGCGGTTTGGCTAAAGTCGCCGACGCCGCACCGGGGTACATCGATTGCCTTCAGACGACCACGGAAGGCAATCCGCATGTCCTACGATCGCGCATCCGCCGATGCGGTCCTCGATTTTGCTGACATCACTCTCGCTGACGTTCCGCGTGTCGGCGGCAAGAACGCATCGCTCGGTGAGCTCTTTCGAGCGCTGAAGCCGCAAGGCGTCGGCGTGCTCGATGGCTTCGCGACAACGGCCGACGCGTATCGCCGACTCCTGGCGAGCGGCGATCTCGAGAACAGGCTGCGGGCGATCTTCACGCCGTTCAACCCCGAGGACTTAACCGAGCTATCGCGCCGCGGGCACGCGGCTCGGGCGGCAGTCCTCGAGACGCCGGTGCCGCCAGAGTTGCGGGCCGCGATCCTGTCCGCGTACGACCGGCTCTGCGCGCGACTGGGCCGCGAACCGGAACTGGCGGTACGCTCCTCTGCCACTGCGGAGGATCTGCCGGAAGCCTCCTTCGCCGGCGCGGCGGAAACCTTCCTGAACGTTCGTGGACGGGAGGGGCTGCTGCGCGCCGTGCAGGCGTGTTTCTCGTCGCTCTTCACCGACCGCGCGATCAACTACCGCGCACGGCTCGGATACGACCAGCTCAAGGTCGCGCTCTCGGTCGGCGTGATGCCGATGGTCCGGTCCGATCTCGCGAGCTCGGGAGTGATCTTCACGCTCGACACCGAGTCGGGCTTCCGCAACGTCATCACGGTGTCAGGTGCGTACGGGCTTGGCGAGTTCGTCGTGCAGGGCGTCGTCACCCCGGACGAATGGACGGTCTTCAAGCCGACGCTGGCCACCGGCCATCGCGCGATCATCGGCCGTCGGCTCGGAACGAAGGAAGTGCGTCTGGTCTACGCCGACGGGAGCAAGGGCACGCGAAGCGCGCCGACGCCCGCGGCGGAGCGCGCGCGCTTCTGCGTGACCGATGACGACGTGCTCACGCTCGCGCGCTGGGCTCGGACCATTGAAGACCACTATTCAACGCTCGCCGGGCATCCGCGACCGATGGACATCGAATGGGCGAAGGACGGCGTGACGGGCGAGCTCTTCATCGTGCAGGCGCGCCCTGAGACGGTGCATTCCGCCAAGACGCTGACGGCGATGGCCGAGGTCTACCGCCTCACGGTGGTTCCAGGCGCGCCGCTCGTCAAGGGTCAGGCCGTCGGCGAACGGATCGGCGCCGGGCGTGTCCGGGTGGTGCGCGATGTCGCAGGGCTCGCGGCCGTGCAACCTGGAGAAATCCTGGTCGCGGAGAACACCGATCCCGATTGGGAGCCGGTGATGCGCCGCGTTGCCGCGATTGTCACGGACAAGGGCGGCCGCACGGCTCACGCGGCGATCATCTCGCGCGAGTTCGGTCTGCCCTGCATCGTCGGTACGGACATGGCGTCCCGGATGTTGCAGGACGGCGACGAGGTCACCGTCTGCTGCGCGGAAGGCGCCGAAGGACACGTCTACCCCGGCTGCCTGCCCTTCGTCGTTGACCACCTTGACGCGATCCTCGTACCGCGGACACGCACGCAGATCATGCTGATCGTCGGCGACCCGAGCCGCGCGTTCCACCTGTCGATGATTCCGAATCAGGGAGTCGGTCTCGCCCGCGCCGAGTTCATCATCACCAACCACATCGGCATTCATCCGATGGCGCTGGCGCGCTATCCACACCTGGCGGACGAGGCGGTCGTCCGCGAGATCACCCGCCGCATCGGGCCCGAGGACGCACGGGCGTTCTTTGTCCAGCGGTTCAGCGAAGGCGTCGCGCGGATTGCCGCCGCGTTCCATCCGAAGCCGGTCATCGTGCGCATGAGCGATTTCAAGACGAACGAATACGCGGAACTCGTCGGCGGCCGGCAGTTCGAGCCGACGGAAGAGAACCCCATGCTCGGATTCCGCGGCGCGGCGCGTTACTACGACGAGCGGTACGCTGACGGTTTCGCGCTGGAATGCGAGGCGCTGCTGCGTGCGCGCCGCGACCTCGGTCTCGCGAACATCAAGGTGATGATTCCCTTCTGCCGGACGGTCGACGAAGGGCGGCGCGTCATCGCAGCGATGGCGGCCAACGGCCTCCACCAAGGGGTAGACGGGCTCGAGATCTACGCGATGTGCGAGGTGCCGTCGAACGCGATTCTGGCCGAAGACTTCCTCCACGTCTTCGATGGATTCTCGATCGGGTCGAACGATCTGACGCAGCTCACCCTTGGTCTCGATCGCGATTCGGGCACCGTCGCGCACCTGTTCGATGAGCGCAACGACGCCGTGCGCTGGCTGATCGCGCGCGCGATTGCGGCGGCGAGACGGGTCGGCAAGCCGATCGGCATCTGCGGCCAGGCACCGTCGGACTATCCGGAGTTCGCCGAGTGGCTCGTCGGCGAGCAGATCGACTCTATCTCCCTCAATCCGGACGCGGCCATCGCGACCACCTTGCGGGTGGCCGAGGCCGAGAGGCGAACGAGGCCGGCCGTGCAAGGGACGATATGAGCGCGGTGAAACGGATGACGCGCCCGGACAACGGTCCTGCGAGGTTAAAGCAGTCCCGGTCATCCAGGATGGCGGCTACCAGACACCCGCCGAAGTGCTTCCCTTGCGATGCGGCGCCCGATGTTTCAGCGTCCAGCGCTTCGCAGGGGTCGTGGGACGCTCCTCTCCGCGGCCCAGGAGCGTCAGCAGGTCCGACACGGTGACGATGCCCGCGATGCGCCCCCGGTTGGTCACGACGAGACATCCGATCGATCGCCCTCGCATCAGGTTGGCCGCTTTTCGAATCGGTGTCGTGGGCGGTACGGTGACGACTCGCCCAGTCATGAGATCCGCGACCGTTCGTCCCTTTCTCACCGACGTCCCCGCTCGCCCGCCCGCGTCCCGATCCGACAGAACTCCTACGATCCTGGCCCCTTCGGCGACGACCAGGTGATGGATCCCATGAAGCCGCATGATCTGCCAGGCGTCTTCGGCGGCGGCTGCGGGGGCGATCTTCTCGACGGCTTCCGTCATCACATCCTGCACGCGCATCATAATTGTTCCTCCTCGATCCAGCGCCCGCGCAATTCGGTCGGCGCCAGCCATCGAAGCACAGAACGGACCATGGAGCAGCGGGGACAAGCGTCCGCGAGGCTCCAATCGCGTTCTTAAACGGCAGCGGAATTTTCCACGAGAGTGGGGATTTTCTGGCGCCCGAAACACGATCAAGGCTTCTGTCCACGCTCTGGCGGTGACTTGGACCATCTCGCCGTGCGAGTCAGGCGGCACGACGGTTGCTCGGCGTGTCGCGTAACCGCACAGGCGAAAGGGTTCGACACAGTGACAATCATCGATCGCGACTCCAGAACCTGCGCCACCGAGGCGGAAGACGAGGACGTTCGCGCACGAATTCATGCGGAGTATCGGGAGATGCCGGGACTGAAGCTCACCCTGGCGCAGGCGTCCCGCCTGTTCAACATCGAGCCCGTCCGTTGCGGGAGGGCACTGGAAGCACTCGTCAGCGGAGGCGTGCTCAGGACCGACGGCAGCGCATTTCTTCACGCGCGCGACGGCCGACGTTGCGCGTGACTGGGTTAGGCTTATTCCGTCATCTTGCCGTCGAACTGTTCCTCGTCTCTGTCCGCGTCGTCGCGGGTATGGTGGACGACCCCGTCCCGATGATTCGGCGGCGCATAGAGCGTATAGAGCTTCAGTGGAACACTGCCGGTATTGATGATGTTGTGCGTCGCCCCCGCCGGGACGACGACGGCGAAGCCTGCTCGGATCGCCGTCCGAGCGCCATCGAGAACTGCCTCACCGGTCCCCTCTTCCACGCGAAAGAACTGGTCGAGCTTGTGTATTTCCGCCCCGATCTCTTCCTTGGGTCTTAAGGCCATGACCACGAGCTGGCAGTGCTTTGCCGTGTAGAGCACACGGCGAAAATCCTCATTCTTGACGGCGAGATCCTCGATGTCTTGCACAAACCCTTTCATAACGACCCCCTTTTACGCCTTTGAAGCCTTCGATTGACTCGTTGACGCATCGACATCATCCTGCCTATCCATGAACACTGAGAATAGCAGCGAGTTGGGCTCACGCGGTGACATCCACATGCTCACGCTGATGGCGGCAATCGCCCTCGGCGTCTATCTCTGCTACCGGATGGCGCTGCCATTCGTGCCAGCGCTGTCCTGGGCACTGGCGCTGGCAGTCGTGTTCATGCCGCTCCACCGGTGGCTGGAGTCAACGGTGAAGCACTCCAACCTGGCGGCTTCGGTCTCCGTCCTGGTGATCGGCCTGATCGTGGTCGTGCCTGCGACGTTCGTGGGGCAGCGGCTCGTCTCGGAAGCGGTGACAGGCGCGGACACCATCAGCGCCAGGGTCGAGTCCGGGGAGTGGCAGCGCGTCCTCGATGTCCACCCCCGCATCGCGCCCATCGCTCAATGGATCGAGCGGCAGATTGACTTGCCGGGAACCGTCAGCACGCTCGCTGCCTGGCTGACCAATGCCACCGCGTCCTTCGTCAGGGGCTCCGTGATTCAAGCGATCGGGCTCCTCCTGACGTTCTATCTGCTGTTCTATTTCCTGCGGGACCAGCGTGCCGTGCTCTTGTCGCTGCGCGCTCTCTCGCCTCTCTCAGAGGTGGACACGGACAGGCTGTTCAGCCGCGTGGGCGATACCGTTCACGCCACGATCTATGGAACGTTGGTCGTCGCCGCCGTACAGGGCACGTTGGGTGGACTGATGTTCTGGTGGCTAGGTCTGCCGGCTCCCTTGTTGTGGGGACTGGTGATGGGCGTACTGGCCGTGGTCCCGGTGCTGGGCGCCTTTGTCGTCTGGATTCCGGCGACCCTCTTCCTGGCGCTCGATGGCAGTTGGGGAAAAGCCTTGATTCTCGCCTTGTGGGGCGGCGTGGTCGTCGGCGGGATCGACAACGTGATCTATCCCATCCTGGTTGGGAACCGGCTGAAGCTCCACACCATCCCCGCGTTCATGGCCATCATTGGTGGCCTGATTGTGTTCGGCCCGTCCGGCCTGATTCTGGGTCCTGTGACCCTCACGGTCACCGTGTTGCTCCTGGAAATCTGGCAACACCGAACTCCATGAACGCGGCCACCGCGCGACCCTTGACGCGGCGAAGAGGCACGTGCAGACCTTATGGAGCGCGTACATCCTGTGGCATCAATACGCGACGGCGGTGGCCGCTAGCGATTGCCCGGAACCGGTCACACGACGCGGCGGCCGCTCAGCAACCCGACCAGAAACAACACGATCGCGATGACCAACAGGACGTGGATGAACGTGCCGATCGTGTAGCCGCTCACCAGACCGAGCAACCACAGAATCAACAGAATCACGGCGATGGTGTACAGCATGGCACTCCTCCTTACCTTCGTGGACGAGTCACTTGCCTCTTGTGGTCGCGTACCGATTCAGCAGGGACAGCAGCCTGGCGGCGGCCGTGGGCGCGGGCACTCCCTTCGTCACCGCTTCGCGGTGTTTTCCAGCACTTCGCTGATCGTCCTTGCCGCGTCGGCGGCCTGAGAGTTCGCGTCCTGACTGAGCTGCCCGGCCGTGCGCTGTGCCTCGTCGATCCGCGTCAAGGCGATCTTCAGTCGTGTCGCATCTTCCTGGCGGCCGAGGTCATTGAGTCGCGCGTCAGCGGCGCGCAA
>DAIRVG010000027.1:0-51506 GCA_036802945.1 Vicinamibacterales bacterium | reverse complement strand
GTAAAGCCCCGCCCTACACCGACGACTAAGCCCGCCCTACACCGATCAATGGATCATCTAGGGTCGCCATGACGTGGCGACGTTGAGGTCGTCCGATCGGTGGATTCCCCCTAAAAAAGGATACTCGTCCGGGGATTTCGCGAGCCCAGCTCTTACGGGGTTCTGCAGGATGTACCTAATGACGTCGCGGGTGTGGTCCTCGTCGCGGAGCACGCACTCGTAGTATCCGCGCTGCCACAGTCTTCCCCGGATCCACTTCCGCGCGGCGTATGCTCCGCGATGCTTCGCCGCACTGACGAACCCGCAAAGATCTGCCTCGTCGCTGGTTCCCTCAACGAGCAGGTGAAGGTGGTCGGGCATGAAACAGTACGCCAGGGCTACAAAGTCGCTCGCGCTCGCGGCTTGTGTAAACTGCAACCAAACATCACGCACAAGGCGCGCGTCGACAAAGCATTCGCGATTCTGGTCAGTACAAATTGTCAGGAAATATTGTCGACAACCTCGATATGAGAGGTTTGCGAGTCGACGAGGACGCACGAACCCTCTTGTGCGAATCGCGAACCGATATCGCGAGGGACAAAGCCCCACCTCACGCAAGTGAGAACGTGACGTTTGTAGGACGGTGTAGGTTGCCCCTTTACGGGGCGCCAGACCACGTGTCAGCCCCTCAGCCCCCACCGTCCAGAGGTTGGGGATTCTCGACCTCGCCGGGCACGATGCGGGTGAATTGTCCGCGTTGGAGCAGCTCGCGACCTTTGCCGCCCCGTCCTGTGACCTCGTATTTCGTTGTGCTGATGGTCTGTTCGCTGCCCCGGGTCGTTTCGACGCGCAAGAGATCGCGGTCGCCGGTCGAGGCGATGAAGCCGAGCACACGGTCCTCGCCGCCGCTCAGCTTGATCAGGATGACGCCTTTGCCCGGCCCGGAAAGGTAGTTGACCTCGTCCGCGCGGCAGAGAATCGCGCGCGCGTCCTGCGTCGCGGCAATGACGATCTCGTCGCCCGTGAGGCGCGCCACGCCAACTACTTCCACGCCTTCCGACGGCCGCGCATAGCGTCGTCCCGTCCGGGTGCTCGCCTCGACAAACGGCTCGAAGCTGAATCGCAGGCTGTACCCGTCGCTGGTCACGGCGAGCGCATGCACTGGCGGCGTCTCGCCCTCCTTGCGCACGGCAATTTTGCCGGCGACACGCGGATCAAGGCTGTACGCCGCGATCACTTTTTCGCCGTCGCGCAGCTTGAACAGCTTCTGTACCGGCTCGCCGTACCCGGTCGACGCGGGCACGTCGATGATCCGCGACGTATAGGCAACGCCGAAGTTCGTGAACAACACCACGGTCGCCCGCGTGCTGCCTTGCAGCACGGCCAGCACGGAGTCCCCCTCACGCAGCCGCGTCGTCGAAACGTCGCGCACTTCCTTCTGGCGCTTCACCCACCCGTCGCGGGACACGATGACGACGTTGTCTTCATCGACGATGAAATCGTCCGCTGTAAAGGAAACCTCCGCCTCGGATTCGATGAGCGTCCGGCGCCTGTCGTCCTTCCCGCCGTACTTCTTGTGGATCTCCTCGATTTCGTCGCGAACAACTTTCCAGCGTCCGTCTTCATCCTTCAGAAGCGTCGTGATCTGCCGCGCGCGCTTTCGTTTCTCGGCCAGCTCGTTCTGGATGACGAGGATCTCGAGGCGCGCGAGGCGATACAGCTTCAACTCGAGGATCGCGTCGGCCTGCTCCGCGTCGAGTCCGAAGCGCTTCATGATCTTCTCGGCAGAATCTGCCTTGCCCTCGGACTTTCGGATGATCTTGATGATCTCGTCGAGCGCGTCGAAGACCTTCTCGAACCCTTCGAGGATGTGAATCCGCTTCCTCAGCGACTCGAGCTCGTGCTCGAGACGATTCGTGACGACCTGCAGCCGGAACTGCAGGAAATACATCAGTGCCTGGTGCAGATCGAGACGCTCGGGACGCCCGACCTCGGCATTCTCGGTCGGGATCAGGCACGTCAGATTGACGATGAAGTTGGTCTGGAGCGGCGTGTTCTTGAACAGATACGCCATCACCATCTTTGGATCGGCGTCCTTCTTGATCTCCAGCGCGATCCGCACATCGTCGGTGGAGACATCCCTGACGTCGAGAAGCGGCGGCAGCTTGCGAGACAGGACGACGTCCGCGATGCGCTCGACGAGGGCGGCCTTGTTCACCGTGTACGGAATGCTCGTGACGTAGAGCGTCCGGCCGCCTCGCGTGCTGGAGGCCTCTTCCCACGTGGCACGGAGCCGAACGGTGCCGGACCCGGTCTTGTAAATCTCCTTCAGCTCCTCCGGCGAATTCAGAATCTGACCGCCCGTCGGGAAATCAGGGCCCTTGACGTAGCGGCACAACTGCGCGCTACTCAAGTCGGGATTGTCGAGGAGCTTGATCAACGCGGTGCAGATCTCGCCGAGGTTGTGGGGCGGGATGTTCGTCGCCATGCCGACCGCGATGCCGGTCGCGCCGTTGATGAACAGGTTGGGGACCCGCGCCGGCAGCACCACGGGCTCGGTCTTCGTGCCGTCGTAGTTCGGCCGGAAATGGACGGTCCGCTGCTCGATCTCCGTCAGCATTTCGTCGGAGATGCGGGCCAGGCGGCACTCGGTGTAGCGCATCGCCGCGGCACTGTCGCCATCGAGCGAGCCGAAATTTCCAGAGCCGTCGATCAACGGGTAGCGCAGTGAGAACGACTGCGCCATGCGGACGAGCGTTTCGTACAGCGCGGCGTCACCATGCGGGTGATAGCTGCCCATGACGTCGCCCACCACCTTCGCGCACTTGCGATGTTTGACGTCCGCCGTCAGGTTCTGCTGCCACATCGTGTACAGGATGCGACGCTGCACGGGCTTGAGGCCGTCGCGCACGTCGGGCAGCGCGCGCGAGGTGATGACCGACAGCGCGTAGTTGAGATAGCGGCTCTGCGCCGCCTCGTGCAACGCCACCGCTTCGGTACCGGAGGGCGGCGGAGGAGCGCTGGACTTGCTTTCGGGAAGATCGAAGAGAGAGGGCTCGGACCGTCGTTTAGCCAACTAAAACTCCGTGTCTCCGTGTCTCCGTGGCCCGTCTCACAGAACGAGCATCTTACCCGGGTTCATCCGGTTCTCGGGATCGAGCGCCCGTTTGATCGCCTTCATCACCTCGAGCGATTCGCCATGCTCGTCGACCAGATACTCCATCTTGCCCATTCCGACGCCATGCTCACCGCTGCACGTGCCGCCCATCGCGAGCGCACGCTTCACGAGCCGCGCGTTGATCGCTTTCGCCTTCGGCAGCTCCGTAGGGTCATTCGGATTCATCAGGAAGATGAGATGAAAGTTCCCATCGCCTGCGTGACCGACGAGCGGCGCGAGGACACCAGCTTCCTGCACGTCGGCTCGCGTCTCGAGGACGCACTCCGCCAATCGTGAGATCGGCACGCACACGTCCGTCGTCCAGGGCTTGCAGCCGGGCCGTAGTGCAAGCGCCGCGTAAAACGCGTTGTGCCGGGCTTGCCATAGCCTCGCGCGATCCTCGGTTGTCGTCGCCCATTGAAAATCGCGGCCGCCGTGCTCCGCGGCGATCTCCTGCACCGACTTCGCGCTTTCAGAGACCGCCTGCTCGCTCGTCCCGTGGAATTCGAAGAAGAGCGTCGGCTTCAGCACGCAGTTCAACTTCGAGTAGCGGTTCACCGCGTCGAGTTGGGCTTCGTCCAGCAACTCGATGCGCGCGACCGGTATCCCAAGCTGGATTGTCATGATGACGGTCTGAACAGCGCCTTCCATCGAATCGAACGGACAGACGGCGGCGGAAACGGCTTCGGGCAACCCGAACAGGCGGACCGTAATTTCGGTAATCACGCCGAGGGTCCCTTCAGAACCGACGAACAAGCGGGTGAGGTCGTAGCCTGACGATGACTTCCGCGCGCGGCTTCCCGTGTGGATGATGCGGCCGTCGGCCAGCACCACTGTAAGAGCCAGGACGGCTTCCCTCATCGTGCCGTAGCGCACCGCCGTCGTCCCCGATGCTCGCGTCGCGGCCATGCCGCCAATCGTCGCGTCGGCGCCGGGGTCGACCCAGAAGGCCAGCCCTGTGTTGTTCAATGCCTTGTTCAACTGCCCGTGCGTCACACCCGCCTCGACCGAGGCGTCGAGATCCTCCGCGTTCACCGCGAGGACCCGGGTCATCCGCGAGAAGTCAATCGACACGCCGCCGCTGATGGCGTTGACGTGCCCTTCGAGCGACGAGCCGATACCGAACGGGATTACCGGCGCGCCGTAGCGTGCCGAGGCCTTCACGATCGCGCTGACCTCATCCGTGCTGGTCGGAAAGATGACGACATCAGGCTCGGCCTGGGCGTGCCACGACTCGCCGTGGCTGTGATGCTCGAGCTGTGTCGGGTTGGTCGTGCATCGGTCGCCAACGACGGCGCGCAGATCGGCGACGAGCGCGTCACGCGAGGTCGCGGAGAGGACGGAAGTCACGGGACGATTGTAGTATTGGTGATTTGCGATTCGTGATTCGTGATTGACCCTCTAATATTGTTTGTGTCCATCGAGTTCTTCGTGGTTGATCAACAATCACTAGTCACGAATCATTCATCACTAAATCATGAATCACGATCACGAATCATCAATCACCAATGGAGAGATGCCCATGATGTGTTACGGAGGCAAGGACCTCGCGCGCTCATATCGCACGGTACGCGCGAATACGCTGAAGATCGTCGAGGAGATTCCCGAATCGAAGCTCGATTTCGTGGCGGCGCCAGGGACGCGCACGATCCGGCAGTTACTGACGCATATTGCCCTGTCCGATTCGTTTTCAGGCGTGCACAAGGAGAAGCGCACGTCGTTTGAGGGGATCAACTTTCCACAGCTGATCGGGCAGATGCAGGCAGAAGAGCAGATGCCCCGCACGAAGTCGGAGGTGATCGCGCTGCTGACACAACGCGGGGAAGAGACAGCGTCATGGATCGAGGGGCTCAGCGACGATTTTCTCGCCGAGCCGTTCAACCAGCCGCCAGGCATGACACCGGCCACCAAGACGCGCTTCGAGATGATCATGAGCTTGAAGGAGCACGAGATGCACCACCGCGCGCAGCTGATGCTGATGCAGCGGATGATCGGCCAGGTCCCGCATCTGACGCGTGCGATGCAGGAGCGGTTCGCGGCCGCCGCCGCGCAGCGCACGTAGTGGCATGACCTTCGTGAAACACAACCGGCCGCTCCGTTGCAGCGGCCGGACAATTCGTGCTCGATGGCTCGTCGTGACGAGTTCTCGCTCGCTTCGGACGGTCCACTAGTCGTGCGCTCGCCGTTTACAAAGAAGACGCTGGCGTTCCTGCGGGCGCTGAAGCGGAACAACGATCGCGAGTGGTTTCGCGCGCGGAAGACTGAGTACGAGCAGCACGTCCGCGGGCCGATGGTGGTGCTGCTCGAGCAGCTCTCGGCGGACTTCCCGGCGTTTGCGCCGGATCTCGTCGCGGATCCGCGTGTGTCCTTATACCGGATCTACCGCGACACCCGCTTCAGCGAAGACAAGACGCCGTTGAAGACGCATGTCGCCGCCCACTTCCCTTCGCGCAAGTTCCCGAAGGGAGAAGGCGCGGGACTCTATCTCGAAATCGCGCCGCAATGGGTCTGGGTCGGTGGCGGCTCCTACATGCCGTCGCCGGCTGATCTGCAGGCGATTCGCGCGTCGGTCGCGCGGCACCACCGCAAGCTGCACCGCATCGTCACCGCGACGACGTTTACCCGGACGGTCGGCAGTCTTGGCGGCGAACAGCTGTCGCGCGTACCGCGCGGATACGCAAAGGATCATCGTGCGGCCGGTTACCTCCGGCACAAGCAGTTTGTCGCAGGGTGTGAATTCCCGGCCGATTTCGCGCTCAGCGCGCGGTTCTACCCGGACCTCCTCAAAGTGTTCCGTGCCGTGTCACCGCTCGTGGACTTTCTCAATCGCGCGATGATCGGCGGTCGGGAAACCCTGCACGGGCCTCCTGAAAAGGACTTCCGGCAGTTCGCACGTTCGCTCGCGCCATAATCGCTCGATGCCGCATGGCCCGGCCGACGAGTATCGCGCACGCCTGGGCGCCCGTCGCGAGACCCACTACAGTCTGACGCGGCTCGACGCCCGCTTCAGCTATTCGCGGCTGGCGGTGTTTGTCGGCGGTGTCCTGTGTGCGATTGCCGCGTGGCGCGGATGGATCGCTCCCTGGTGGCTGGCGCTTCCGGTCGCCGTGTTCGCTGTACTTGTCGTGAGACACGACCGTGTGCTGCGGAGGCGCGACGCGGCAGCGCGCGCCATCGCGTTCTACGAGCGCGGGCTCGCGCGCATCGAAGACCGGTGGGCGGGCACCGGAGACACGGGCGAGCGCTTTCGAAATCCCGACCATCTGTACGCGCAGGACCTCGATCTCTTCGGCCCCGCATCGCTGTTCGAGCTGCTGTCGATTGCGCGCACTCGAGCCGGGGAAGAAACGCTCGCGGGATGGCTATTGGCACCCGCTGAAGCTCCCGAGATTCTCGCGCGACAGCAGGCGACGAGTGACCTCACGCCGCGTCTCGATCTTCGCGAGGCGCTGTCGCTTGCCGGCGCCGACATCCGCGCGAGCGTTCACAGCGAGGCCGTCGTCGCATGGGCGGAGGAACCGCCGCATCTAAGCGGACGATGGATGCGTCCTGTTGCGACGATCCTGACGATGGCGGCGATCGCATCGGCCGGATTCTGGATCGCGACCGGCGATTCGGCGGCGTTCGTCGCCGTGGTGTTGCTGGAGATCCTCTTCTCGCTGCCGCTTCGGCAACGGATCGCCACATCGCTGCACAGCGCGGATGCCGCCGCGCGAGACCTTGACGTACTCGCAGTCGTACTGGCCCTCCTCGAGCAGGAACGTTTCACTGCGACACGCCTCACGCAGCTGCAGGGTCAGCTGGCCGGCGCCAGGACGACGAACCCGGCCGCCCGAGCATCCGCTTCCATACGTCGACTCCATCGGCTGGTGGAGCTCCACGACTGGCAGCACAACATGTTCTTTGCGCCTCTTGCCGCGGCGGTGCTGTGGGGCACACACCTGGCGCTCGCCATCGAGGCGTGGCGGCGCGTCCACGGACGCGAGGTGCGCGAGTGGCTGCGCGTCTCGGGGGAGTTCGAGGCAATCGCGTCGCTCTCGGCGTATCGGTACGAACACCCCGATGACCCATTTCCAGAAATCATGACGCCCGCTTCCCGCCACGGGGTGTTCGACGGCGTCGCGCTCGGGCATCCGTTGGTTCCGGCGGCTCGCATGGTTCGCAATGATGTACATCTTGGCGAACCCAGCGGATCTGACCCTTCGTCAAGCTCAGGGTCACACCGAGCCGAGTCGAGGAGTGACACGTCCGCGCCGCAGCTACTCGTCGTCAGCGGTTCGAACATGTCGGGGAAGAGCACGCTGCTGCGGACCGTTGGCGTCAATGCCGTGCTCGCCTTCGCCGGTGCCCCGGTGCGCGCCAGCACGCTACGGCTCACGCCGCTGCACATTGGGGCGACGCTGCGCATCCAGGACTCGCTCCAGGAGGGACGATCGCGTTTCTACGCTGAAATCACCCGCATTCGCGACATCGCTGATCTCGCGTCTGGTGCCGTGCCGGTGCTGTTCCTCCTCGACGAGCTCTTTCATGGCACCAACTCTCACGATCGCGTCGTCGGCGCGTCGGGTGTCCTCCGCGCCCTCGTCGACCGCCAGGCGATCGGCCTCATCACCACCCACGATCTCGCGCTGACGAGGGTCGCGGACGATCTCGCGCCGCGCGCAGTCAACGTGCACTTCGACGACCGCTTCGAGCGTGGAGAGATCCAGTTCGACTACGTCATGAAACCAGGGCCGGTGACGCGCAGCAACGCGATCGCGCTGATGCGCGCCGTCGGTCTCGACGTTCCACAGGACTGACATGGCTGACGCACATCCCGCCGTCACGTACGGAAGCTATCTGAAGATCGACGAGCTTCTATCGCTGCAGCAGCCGAGGTCCGATGGGGAGCACGACGAAATGCTTTTCATCATCATTCACCAGGTCTACGAGCTCTGGTTCAAGGAGCTGCTGCACGAATTCGATCGCGTCGCGCGGCTGCTGACCGGCGACGAGCCGCACCGCGCGCAGCACACGCTGAAGCGGATCCTCACGATCCTGAAAGTCATGGTGGCGCAGCTCGACATCCTCGAGACGATGACGCCACTGGAGTTTCTGAGCTTCCGCGCGCGGTTGGAGGCCGCAAGCGGCTTCCAGTCGGACCAGTTCCGCCAGATCGAGTTCCTGCTCGGCGCGAAGAGCGAGGCGGCCATCGCGCGATTTCCGGAAGGCGGCCGCGCTCGCGGGGCGTTGATGAAGAGATATGACGCGCCGACGCTGTGGGACTCGTTTCTTCACTACCTCTCGCGGGAGGGCTACCCCATTCCTTCCGCACAGCTGTCTCGAACCGTCACGTCGCCAGTCGAGCCGTCCGCCGAGGTGCAGCATGTCCTGATCGACATCTATCGGCGCGATCCAAAGAACGCCGAGCTCTGCGAGCGACTCGTGGACCTTGACGAAGGACTTCAGGAGTGGCGCTACAGGCACGTGAAGATGGTCGAGCGGACGATCGGCGTCAAGCGCGGAACAGGCGGATCGAGCGGGGCTGCGTATCTGGCCAGCACCGTGGGTAAACCAATCTTCCCGGATCTCTGGGAGATCAGAGGACATCTCTGACAACGGCGCTCGCTAGTCACTATTCACGCTTCCGGGTCACAGAGAGGCTGCTGTTAACCGGCCACTCGCACCAGGCGTGGCCGGATGTCGCCTTCGAAGCGCAGCAACGCGCCTGGCTCGACGCAGCGGAGCTCGTGGACGATAAGTGGGTGCGCGCCTCTGAGATTGCAGGAAAGGTGCGCGACGGTTTCGCGCGGCTGCTGGGAGATTCGGCCGACAACATCGCGCTCGGCCAGAACACGCATGAGCTCGTCACGCGCTGGCTGTCCGCGCTCCCGTATCGGCAGCGCCGCCGCATCATCACGACAAACGGGGAATTTCACTCGATTCGCCGCCAGCTCGATCGCCTTGCCGAAGAGGGCGTTGAGGTCGTCAGAATCGTAACCGCCCCTGTGGACGACCTGAGCGATCGCATTGCTCGAGCCGTCGACGATCGGACGCTTGCCGTCATGGCGTCATCGGTCCTGTTCGAGACCGCGGAAATCGTCTCCGGGCTCGATCGAATTGCCGCCACGTGCGAGGCGCACGGCGCCGCGCTCCTGGTCGATGCCTATCACCAGTTGAACGTCGTTCCATTCGCTGTCCGTGCGATGGGTCTTGAAAATGCGTTCATCACCGGCGGCGGCTACAAGTACTGCCAGCTTGGCGAGGGCAACTGTTTCCTCCGCGTGCCGCCGGGCTGCCGGATGCGACCCGTCCTGACGGGATGGTTTGCGGAGTTCGAACAACTGGAATCAGCGGGGCACGGACGCGTGCAATATGCGCCTGGCGCCGCCGCGTTTGCAGGAGCGACGTACGATCCAACATCACACTACCGCGCGGCTGCGGTCTTCGACTTTCATGTCGCGCAGCGGCTCACGCCGGACCACCTTCGCGAGATCAGCCTCCATCAGGTCGGCCTTCTCGCATCCTCATTTGCCGCGTTGGATGTCGATCCGTCGATGGCTCGCGTTGAAGAAATCCCGGCGGCGCGCCGCGCCGGCTTCCTCGGCATTCGCACACCGCGCGCCAGGGAGCTGGTGCGTGCCTTGCGGCACGTGGCCGTTTTCGCCGACGCTCGCGGCGACATTCTCCGCCTTGGACCCGCGCCGTATCTGAGCGACAACCAGTTGCGAGACGCCGTCGACAAGTTGAGTCGAGTCATCACCAGGGTCTGACCCCAGTGTAGGATGCGCGGCATGGGCTGGCGAGCCTACGCAGGTCTCTGGACGACGCTGGCGGCCACAGTCGCGGGCGCGATCGTCCTCCTTGTCGCTCGGCCGGCGCGTCCTGGCCTTACCACACCAATCCAGGGCTTTCGTGCGACGAGCGTTGCCGCCCAGCACACGGTCGAGCGGCACATCTCGCGCTTTCCATCGGCGAGACGTCTCGAGGCCGACCACCGCTTTCTTACCGCTGAACCTCACATCGCCGGCACGGCGCGTGACCGGCTTTTGGCCGAATGGACGCGCGACCAGTGGCTGGCCGCGGGGCTCGATTCGGTCGAGATCGTCGAGCACGACGTTCTTCTGCCGTACCCCGGAGAGACCTCCGTCGAAATGATCGCGCCGCATCCATGGCGTGCCACGCTGCGCGAGGGAAAGGAGGACGCCGTCGCGTTTCACGCATATAGCGCGAGCGGAGACGTCACCGCTCCTGTCGTCTTTGCAGGCAGCGGCAGTCCATCCGATTTCGACTGGCTTGCCGATCGCGGTGTCGACGTGCGCGGCAAGATCGTGCTCCTCCGCCACTCCGTTCCCTACAGCTACCGCGGATACAAGGTGCTTACGGCGCAGCAGCGCGGCGCGACGGCGGTCCTGATGTACTCGGATCCGATCGACGAAGGAGAGGCACGCACCCCGACGTATCCGGCCGGTCCGCGAGGACCCGGGGATCACATTCAACGAGGCGCTGTCGGATTCGATTTCCTCGCGCCCGGCGATCCACTCACGCCCGGCTGGTCGTCGACGCCAGGCGCCCGCCGGCTGTCGCGTGACGCAGCGGAGGTGCTGCCTTCGATCCTGAGCGTGCCGATTTCCGCGCGCGACGCGCGCGTGATCCTGCAGGCACTTGGCGGTCCCTCGTCGCCGCGCTCGTGGCGTGGCGCCCTCGACACGAGTTATCAGGTCGGGCCTGGAGCGCTGATGCGCGTCCGCGTCACCAACAACGAAGCCGTGCGCCCGATCTGGACGGTCATCGGGCGCATCAACGGATCGGCGCATCCCGATCAATGGGTCATCGCCGGCAACCACCGCGACGCATGGGTGTTCGGCGGCGTCGATCCCTCAAGCGGCTCCACGGTGTTGATGGAAACGGCGCGCGTGCTTGGCTCACTCGCGCAAAGCGGCTTCCGCCCCGCGCGCACGATCGTCCTTGCAAGCTGGGACGCGGAGGAATACGCCCTGGCCTCGTCGACCGAGTGGGGCGAGGAACACGAGTATGAACTGCGCGAGAAAGCTGTCGCGTACCTGAATGTCGACGCCGCCGTTTCAGGATCGACGTTCTCCGCGCTTGCCGTGCCGGAGCTTGCCGGCCTCGTGTCATCCGTCGCAGGCGCGCCCGACTCCGCGATACAAACCCGCGTCGGCGGAGGCTCGGACTACACGGTGTTCCTCAACTTCCTCGGCGTGCCGATTGTCGACTTGCGCTTCGAGGGACCGTATGGCGTGTATCACTCGGCCTACGACAATCACGACTGGGTATCGCGCTTCGCGGATCCCGGTTTTCTCCGGCACGCAGAGTTGACCCGCATCTGGGCGACACTGACGATGCGTCTTGCGAACGCGGATGTGCTGCCGTTCGACGAGGTCCGGTACGCCCGGCGGATTGGCGAATTTCTCGCCGCCGTTCAGCATCGCTGGACCTCAAAGTCGGCGCACGGCACATCAACCGACTTCACGATCGCGGCTGCGGCGTTGGCGCGTTTCGCTGCTGCGGCCGCTGACGGCGTCCACCGCACTTCTGAGGCGCTCGCGCGGGGGGATCGACTCGCGATCGATGCGATCAACCAGCGCCTGATGCGCGTCGAAGGGGCCCTTCTTGATCCCGCCGGCCTCGAAGGCCGGCCATGGTATCGGCATCAGATCTACGCACCCGCGTTCAGCTTTGAACCAGCGCTCCTCCCCGGCCTTTCGGAAGCGGTCGATGCCGGTGATACCGTGCGCGTCGCCGAGGAGGAACGCCGCCTTGCGGCTGCCCTCGACCGGGCCGCAGACGCACTCGCGCCCTAGCCCCTGCCTTTAACTCTTCACAACCATTCCCGAACGAGCGGCGTCATAATTTCGCCATGGAACACCCCGCGACCCGCGCCGTGTCGGCGCTGTTTGCTCTCCTCCTGGTCGCCTTCATCCCGTCTTCGTCGGTCGTGGCCCAGGGACAGCGACAGGGTGGAGCCGGCGGGGCCCAGGGCGGCGGCTTCGGGCAGGGCGGCGGTGGTGGCCGCGCAGGACAGCTCCCACCGCGCGACCTGACGGGGACGGGAAACGGGACGGGCGATCAGACGGCGGGCACCGCGATCATTCGGGGCCGCGTCGTGACGTCCGACAACGGCACCCCGGTCCGGCGCGCGCAGGTGCGCGCGCAATCTGGCGAGCTCCGCGCGAATCGTCTCGTCAGCACCGATGCCCAGGGCCGCTTCGAGTTCAAGGATCTTCCAGCCGGACGCTGGAACCTCACGGCGTCAAAGGCCGGCTTCATGACGCTGCGCTACGGGCAGCACCGGGCGTTCGAAGCGGGCACGCCAGTCGAAATCAAGGACGGCCAGCTGATGGAACGCGCGGACTTCTCGCTGCCGAGAGGCGCCGCGATCACCGGCCGCGTATTCGATGAGTTCGGCGACGCGGTGGCGAACGCGCGGGTGCAGGTGCTGCGGTACCAGATGGTCCAGGGGACGCGACGGCTGACGCCGAGCGGCGGCGGCGATCAAAGCGACGATACGGGTGCCTATCGGATCTACGGTCTTCCCCCCGGTGATTACTACGTCAGCGCGACGCTTCGCGGCA
Source organism: Vicinamibacterales bacterium (assembly GCA_036802945.1). GTDB lineage: Bacteria > Acidobacteriota > Vicinamibacteria > Vicinamibacterales > UBA2999 > Gp6-AA40. The sequence goes on along the minus strand of DAIRVG010000027.1, from coordinate 38,795 downwards.
ACAACAACGGACCGCTCGACGATCAGGGCGGCGACACGACCAGTTACGCCTCAACCTACTATCCGGGCACCGGCAACGTGGCCGAGGCGCAGCGCGTCACGCTCGGCATCGGGCAGGAGCAGCCGAACGTGAACTTCGCGCTGCAGCCGGTGCGCACGGTGAAGATTTCGGGCATGGCGCTCGATTCCAACGGCGTTCCGCTCTCCGGCGGAATGGTCAACATGATGCCTGCAGACGCAGCGGCCGGCGGGTTCATCGGCTTCGGCGGCAACGCCGGTCGCATGCGGCCCGACGGCACCTTTACCATCGCCAACGTCTCGCCAGGGAGCTACACGCTGATGGCGGTCGCCGGCTTCGGCGGCGGCCGCGGCGGCGGAGGCTTCGCGGCGAGAATCGGCGGGCCCGGTGGTCGCGGCGGCCCTCTGGGCCCGATGGACGTCGAGTTCGCCTCGATGCCGATCGTCGTCAGCAGCGACGATCTCACCGGGCTCACGCTCGTGACCTCGAAAGGCGCGAGCATCACGGGTAACGTCGTCGCGACTGAAGGATCGGTCGCCAAGCTGAGCACGAATTCGATCACGATCGTGGCTCAGAGTGCGCAGTTCCAGCCCGGCCCCTTTCAGAATCGACCTGCGCAGGTCGATGCCGAGGGAAACTTCATCCTCTTCAACCTCACCGGGCAGAAATTCATCCGGGTGAACGGCCTGCCGCAGGAGTGGACGCTGAAGTCCGTGACTTTGAACGGCGCCGACGTGACCGACTCCGCGCTCGAGTTCCGCGGCAGCACGCAGACCTCCGGCCTTCAGATCGTCGTCACCGATAAGGTCAGCGACCTCAACGGCAAGGTGATGACCGCCAGGGGCGAAGTGACGCGCGACTACACCGTCGTCGTGTTCCCGGACGATCCCGCCAAATGGGCGTTCCCATCGCGCTTCGTGAAGACTGCACGCGCCGATCAGCAGGGGCAGTTCCGCATCAAAGCGCTCCCGGCGGACGACCGCTATCTCGCGGTGGCCGTGGACTATCTGGAGGACGGCGAAGGTGGCGACCCGCAGTTTCTGGATCAGATCAAGAACCGCGCGACCAGGTTTACGCTGGCTGACGGCGAGTCAAAAGCCCTTGACCTGAAGCTCGTCAACCGCTGATCACAAGCCACCGAGAACGCTGAGTCACGGAGATTACTTTTCTCTGTGTCTCTGTGTCTCTGTGGCTTGGCTCAGGGTCGGGCGGATGAATCGCTCGTAGTCCTCCGGCGTGTCGATGTCCGTGAAGGCCCCGTCATCGGCGACATCGACATTCACTTCGTCCGCGGCGTGCGCGTGCACGACCGGTTTTGCGCCGGTGGATGGATCCGCGTTCCTCAACTCCGCGAACAACCGGCGGTCGAAGATCGCCGGATGCCCGTAGCGGTTGCCGCGCCTGGGACGTACGATCGGCGCACCGGGCGCACGGTGATACGCCTCGAGCACGGCGCGCACCGTCGCCGAGGTGATGAGAGGCAGATCGACGAGCGTCACTATCACGGCTTCCACGACGTCGCTTCTCTCTTCGACGGACGACAATCCCGTTAGCAGCGACGACAGCTGTCCCTGTTCGTAATTCTTGTTCTCGACAACGCGGAGGAACTCATCGTCTGGCGGCAGCGTCGCGCGGACAACGCCCGCGTCGCCGCCAATGACGACAACCGCTCTCGCGATTCCACCGCTGCGGAGAACGTGAAGGATGTGGGTGAGGAACGTGTCCCCTGAGGAGCCTATCGGCAGCAGCGCCTTGGGACGTCCCATCCGCGAGGACTTCCCTGCCGCCAGCACGATCGCCGGGATCATTCCTTGGTCAGGGATGCGGGGAGCTTCTTCCACTGCAGCGACGCCGCCGCGACGTGGGGCTCCTCGATACGGCCGCGACGGACGGCGATCAGCTCGGCCAGGATGCTGATTGCGATTTCCTCCGGGGAGACGGCGCCGATGTCGAGACCGACCGGCGCGTGAATGCGCGACAGGCACTCGAGCGGCATCCCTTCTTCGACCAGCGCGTCGTAGATCTTCTTGATCTTGGCCTTGCTGCCGATCAGACCGATGTAGCGCAGGTCGCGCGCCGCCAACGAGCGCAACGCGTCGAGATCGTGTTGATGGCCGCGGGTGACCACGACGACGTAGGCGTTCGCAGGGATCACCGCCTTGTGCAGCCAATCAGGGATAGAGTCGACGATGACCTCGGCGGCTGCGGGGAAGCGCTCGGCGTTGGCGAACTTCTCTCGATCGTCGAGCACGTGGATGTCGAAGCCAACCGGCCCCGCGACCTGCCCGAGCTGATGGCCGACGTGCCCCGCCCCGACGATGTACAGCTGCGGCGCCGGTTCAACGGGCTCGATGTAGACCGTCATCTGTCCCCCGCAAATGAGTCCGGATTCCTGCGCAAAGTCGTCCGTGAGATCGTAGCGAACGAGCTGGGACTTTCTCGACTGCAGGGCCTCTTTCGCCTTCCAGAAGGCGTCGTTCTCGTAGCAGCCGCCGCCAATGGTGCCAACCGTCCGGCCGTCCGGATACACGATCATCTTCGCGCCCACGCGCTGCGGCGTGGAGCCCTGGGCGGCGACGATGGTGACGAGCGCGACCTCTTCCCCTCGCTCGAGCGCCTTGACCAACTCAGTGAGCACTTCCTGGCTCATATCTCCATCTTATCGTTACGCCGCCTAAAGCGCGGCCCCCACGCATCGAACTGCCAACTCCCAATTCCCAACTCCCAAGATTCGCTTCGGGGCGCCTTGGGAGTTGGACGTTGGGAATTGGAAGTTTGGCACCAGAGCCGCCTTGGGCGGCCTATCGGCCCTTCAAAAATAATCGCTCCGCCAATAAAAAACGTCGTCGGCCTGGGTCGGGACTGAGAGGTCCGCGATCGGCCGCAGCATGAAGATGTCCCTGGCGGGGACACGGTCGATCAGCCGGATCTGCGGTGGTGTCGGAACGGCCGGGGGCCACCATGCCCGGATCACCGGCGGTTTGTGCGACGGTTCGCGTGCGAGCAGCACCTGCAGGATCGCGCCCAGGCGGGCGCCGGCCGGGTCTCGGTCTCCGGCCTCTTCCAGCGTCCACCCTCCCTGGCTGACGGTGAGGACCACGTACGCCACAGCGGACACGCCTTCCTCGGCGACAAAGAATTCGGTGTGCCGGAGGCCGGGCAGGCCGAGCCCCGCGAGCAGCCGCTTTTTCGACAACGCATAGTGAATGAGCGGCGCGCTACGGCGCAGCGCGAAACGGACGCCCTGGGAGCGTGTCTCATGCATCGCGGCAAGCGCAGGGAGATCGCGCTCCTCGCCGGAGCGCACGAGCATCGCGGGCGATCCGCCGCGCTTCGTCTCGACATGAACGGTGACTTCGTCGAGCGGAACGGTTCGGAACCCGAGGCGCGCGTACAGCTTCTCGCCAATCTCCGAAAAGAGTCCGGCCAACGCCGCGTTTTCGTGTCGGGCACGTTCGATGAGCTGCTCGATGATGACACCGGCATACCCGCGGCCGCGTTCCTCGGGACGCGTGAACACCGCGCCGAAGCCGCACATCCAACCGTCTATGCCGTTGAACCGCATCGGCAGGCGGTACCGCTTTGCAGTTGCCACCCAACGCCCTCGATCGTCGAGCAGGGCGAAGCGATGGAGATTCTCGCGGCCCCACTCCGTGCGCATCTGCGCGGCGTTCCACTGCGAGTACGCGGAACGCGTCAAGCCTTCGTTCCAAAGAGGAAACGTCGCCTCGACAATGTCCTCGAGCAGTTTCCCTTCCGCTATTACGAGCTGCATGCCTGACGCCGGTTACGTCGACTTTCGGTCTGGGGTTTGGGATTTGGAATTTGGGTTTTGGGATTTTCCTTATTGTACCGCTGCCAATCCGTCCGACTTTGGATGTACAACGTCCCCATGACCGCTGACTTGCGCTACCCGATCGGCGAGTTCAAGCCGCCATCCTCGATAACGCCCGACATGCGTGACGCCGCGATCGACGCGATCGCGACGCTGCCATCGTGTATGCGCGATGCGGTGCGCGGCCTTTCCGAGTCTCAGCTCGATACGCCGTATCGCCCCGGCGGATGGACCGTCCGCCAGGTCGTGCACCACGTGCCCGACAGCCATCTGAATGCGTACGTCCGCTTGAAGCTCGCCCTCACAGAGGACAATCCGACGATCAAACCGTACGACGAGAAGGAGTTCGCGAAGCTCGCTGACCAGCGGCTTCCAATCGAGACGTCGTTGTTGTTGCTCGACGCGCTGCACGCGCGATGGATGGCGGTCTGGACGTCGATGACACCGGCCCAGTTCAGGCGATCGCTCTACCATCCCGAGATCGGGCCGATCACTATCGACTATCTGCTGCAGTCGTACGGCTGGCACTCGCGCCACCATGTGGCGCACATTACGCGGCTGCGTGAACGGGAAGGATGGTAGACTCACCGCCACACATGGCCGCGCAGAAAAACGAACCTCAAGCCAGCGAGAAACCGGAAATTGGCGATGCGCTCGGCATGATTGAGACTCGCGGCTTGATCGGTATGATCGAGGCCGCGGACGCGATGCTGAAAACGGCGAATGTCGTTCTCGTCAGCTGGCAGAAAGTTGATGCCGGTCTCGTCACGGCGCTCATTCGCGGCGATGTCGGCTCCGTGAAAGCCGCGACCGACGCCGGTGCGGCTGCCGCCCGCCGGGTGGGCGAGCTGATCGGCGTACATGTCATCGCTCGACCCGCCGACGGCCTCGAGAAAATTTTCCCCATCACCTGACGGGCTTCCTCGGCGCACAAAGTGCCTAGATGTCTTTGTGTCCCGTGTGCTTCGTCGTCTTCGTGCCCTTCGTGGTTGAAATCGTCTTTGTGTTCTCCGTGGCTTGTCTCAGCACGGGGCGGCGGCGTCTGCGCTCGCGCGCCGCGAGCGGGCGCATCGGTAACTCCTCCCCCACCATCATCAACGCCTGCGTCGGCTGATCGAGATTGAAAAGCTGTCCGTCGAGCGTGCGCGCATAGAGCTGATCGCCGCCGATGAACAGCGTGAGCGCCCCGCCATCGCCGATCGCCTCATACAGCCTGACACTGAAGACCTCACGCAGCGTCGACAGCAAACGGCGGAGTCGTGGAATCGAAAAGCCGCGACGGCGCAGATCAGCCAGCACCTGCAATTCGAGGACGTCAAGCGTCGTGTAGCGACGCTCCGTGAAGCCGCCCGCTTCCGTCCGCTGCGGCGCGATGGCCGGCGCGAACAGCCGCCGCGCATCCCACCACTGAAGCTGCCGCGCGGTCAGCCCGGTGAGTGACGCCACCTCGCGCGAGGAGTAGAACTTCTTGAGCTTCACGCCAGTTCTTGCGCGTGGCGGTCGGCCATCTTTGCGCCCGCAATGTCTTTCGCCGTGAGACCGCCTTCATCGTGGGTCGACCAGGACAGCGCGACGCGGCGGTAGTTGATCGTAATGTCGGGGTGATGATCGGCGCGCTCGGCGTCAGGCACGAGACTATTGACGAATGCGACCGCCTCGGGAAACCCCTTGAAGGTGAACTGCTTCCGAATCGCCTTGCCATCGAGCGTCCACCCGTTCAGTGTCTTGAGCTGTTCATCGATCTCCGCCTTCGACAGAAGCGCCATAACCCCTCACAATCCAAACCGATCGGGCCTCACGAGCTCAAGCTCCGGCGAGCGCCGGCCATCCATCACCAGGTCCGCCACCAGCTTGGCCGTCAACGGTGACAGCAGGACGCCATTCCGATAGTGACCCGCCGCGTAATAGACGCCGCGCATTGTTGACGAAGGGCCAATCAGAGGCAACTCGTCGGGGGTGCCGGGGCGCAGTCCGACGCGCACTGCATCAAACCGCGCTGTGGGCGTGGTCATGAGCAACTCTCCACTCGCCCTCAGGAGATGCGCCACGCCGGCAGCGGTCGCGCTCTCGTCGAAACCTGCGTCTTCAACCGTAGCGCCGACCAGCAGCGAGCCGTCGTGCCATGGCACGAGGTAGCAGTCCGTTCCCCACACAACGCGCGACAGGGGCCGCTGCTTGAAGTGAAGATGAAGGAGTTGGCCGCGGACCGGACGAACTGGCGGCGGCGACACCAGCGGCTGCGCGAGCCCGCTCGTCCAGCTTCCGGCGGCAAGAATCACGGCGTCGCTCTCGATCCCCCCTGCGGGCGTTGCGACGATGACGACGCCACTTCGCGGCTCGACATGCTGCACTACTGCCGTGATCGTTGTGGTCCCACGATTCGCGGCGGCGGCGGCAAGCGCGGACGTCAACTGGGCGACACGTACGTAGCCGTGCTGAGGCAAGAGCAAGGCGGTACGAATCCGTGGTGAGAGCGACGGCTCGAGACGCCGCGCCTGGTCGCCGTCCATCAAGCTGTGCGCTACGCCGCTCCGCGCGAGTCGCTGCGCGGAAGCTTCGAGCTCCGCAGCCTCATCCTCATCGACGGCAACCTGCAGCGTGCCTGTCCGCTCGTACTCGATCGGCTTAGCCGCGTCCTCGGAGGCGCGCGTCACGAAGGCATCGTAAAGCGAGAGGCTGCAGACGCCAATCCGGAGTAACGCATCGATGTGGCCTTCGACGTACGGCGCCAGGATGCCGGCTGATGCCTGGGTCGCGCCTAAACCGGTGCCGCGCATGTCCACGACGTGTACGCGCGCTCCACGTGAGGCGAGTTCGTGGGCCACCGAGCATCCGACGATGCCGGCCCCCACGACGGTGATCTTCACCTGGTGATTGTAGCGGTCTACGGTCTACCGTCTCCGGTTGGGTGATCCTCAACGCTTCCAAGGGCGCCTACGTGACTCCGCGGGCTCGTCTCTGGCGCGAACGTGACGAAAGTAAGGCATAGTCCGGCAAGGTGGACGCGCTATTCTTCGAGCCGTGAGCGTCCCGTCGCGCATCTGTGTCTTCTGCGGCTCGAGCATCGGCACCCGGCCGGAGTATGCGCGCGCTGCGGAACAACTCGCGCACGAGATGGCGCGGCGCCGCATTGGTCTCGTGTTCGGCGGGGGCAACGTCGGGCTGATGGGCGTTATCGCCGATGCCATGCTCGCGGCGGGCGGTCACGTAATCGGCGTCATTCCGCACGCGCTCGTGGCGCGCGAGTTGGCGCATCGCTCCCTGCCGGATCTGCGCATCGTCAACTCGATGCACGAACGCAAAGCCATGATGGCCGGGCTCGCCGACGCGTTTATCGCGATGCCGGGCGGCTTCGGCACCTTCGAGGAGTTCTGTGAGGTCGTAACCTGGACGCAGCTGGGGGTTCACGCCAAGCCCTGCGGTCTCCTCAACGTGGAGGGTTTTTACGACCCGCTGATCGCGCTGGTCGACCGCGCGGTCGATGAAGGATTCATCAAGCCAGCCAACCGGCGGATCGTCGTTGCACATGCCGACCCCGCGGCGCTTCTGGACGAACTCTCCAAGCCGCTGGCGCCGCCGGAGGCAAGGTGGATAAGCAGTCCGGAGGAGACCTGACCGGCCTCAGCCGATGACCGCGAGCGGGGACAGCATCCTCGCTGGGGCACACCGGAATTCCGTGAAACAGGCGATAATCCGAGCGAAATCGGCTGGCGAACCGGGGCATGGCCCTTGCTCTGGCCCCCGCGAGGAGTTTCTACGCACATGGAGATCAGCAAGACAGCGGTCGGAATCGTGGCGGCGGCGTGCATTACCGTCGGGGCAGCAGGCGCGTTCCTCGCGAGTCGCCCTGGACCCCAGGCGTTAGATGCGCAAACCGCTCCCGCAACAGCGGTTGCCTCGTCCAGCGCCGGCGTCGAGCAATCCGAAGGGGTGATTTCGGATGCCCCCGCGCCGCCCGTCGTCGAGGTCCCGCCCGTGCAGGCGTCGCCCGCGCGTAGCGTCGCGGCGGCACGCGCGCCGGCACGCACGACCGCGCGTGCGGAAAGCGCGCGACCGGCGGCTTCACCCGCGGCGGTCGAGCGTCCGCGCCAGGCGCCGGTCGTCAATGCGCCCGCGCGCGCGACCGAGGAAGCTCGAACGGTGACGCCGGAGCCTCGGACCGTCGCTTCTGCGCCCCTGGAACCTGTTCAACCGTACACGCCGGCGCCGGTACTGGCGGCGGAGCCGCCCGCGCCCCGCTTCGAGGATCTGGTTGTCTCCACCGACTCGGTGCTCGGCCTGCAGATGGAAACGTCGCTGACCAGCGAGCGGGCCCGCGTCGAGGATGAAGTGGTCGCGCGCGTCACGCGCGACGTGCGCGTCGGCGATCGAGTCGCGATTCCCGCTGGCGCCAGGGCGCATGGCGAAGTGACGCTCGTCGAGCGCGGCGGCAAGGTGCGCGACAAGGCCCGGCTCGGCATCCGTTTCACGTCGGTGGTGCTTGCGGACGGCACGCGCGTGCCGCTCGAGACCGACACGATCTACCGTGAAGGCGATGGCCCGGGCGGCGAGAGCGCGGCCAAGATTGGCGGGGGCGCCATCGGCGGCGCAATCCTGGGCGGGATTCTCGGCGGCGCGAAGGGGGCCGTTATCGGCGCCACCGCCGGAGGCGGCGCAGGCACCGCCGCGGTGATGGCCGGCGGGCGCAACCCGGCGACTCTGCCGTCAGGCACGCCGGTCACCGTCCGCCTCGTGAAACCCGCAACTGTCACCATCGAAGAGAAATAGCTCTCCGGTCACACGTGGAGGCCGACCTCGGGGTCGGCTTCCGCCCGCCTCGCGGTAATATCTGCCCCGAAGGAGATCCACCATGATTGGTTATCGACTGGCCACGGCGCTTGCCGTGGCGGCAATGGCTGTGCCTGCGTTCGCGCAGGTCAAGAAGGTTGACGTCCCCGGCATACAGAACTTCAACCAGATCGACGCGGTGTTCGCCTGCGGAGGCGCCACAGACGCCGCCGGCGTTGCGAACCTCAAGAAGCAGGGGTTCGCATCGATCATCAGCTTCCGGCTTCCGACCGAGCAAGGAGTCGCCGAAGAAGAGGCGGCGATTCAGACGACGGGCATCAAGTACGTCCACCTGCCGCTGAATGGCGCGACGCCGGATCCGAAGGTCGCGGATCAATTTCTCGTTGCCGTCTCGGACAAGGCCAATCAACCGGCGTACATTCACTGCGGCGGCGGCGGGCGCGCGGCGGCGATGTGGATGATCAAGCGCGCGCTGAAAGACGGTTGGACACCGGAGCGCGCGGTGGAAGAGGCGAACTTGATCGCGCCGCTCAACCCCGGGTTGAAAACGTTCGCGACCAACTACATCGCGGCCCACAAGTAGTGAGATTGTCGGATTTGCGAATTTACGAATTGACGGATTTGGATTGCGCCTGTTCAATTCGTAGATTCGTAAATTCGTAGATTCGTCAATTCATGGATCCTTCTGAGTTCCGGCGCCACGGGCACGCGCTCGTGGAATGGATTGCCGAATACCTGAGCGGGACCGGGCGCTATCCGGTCCTGCCGCACGTCGCCCCAGGTGACGTGCGCGACGCGCTTCCCGACCGGGCACCGGAAGAAGGCGAACCCTTCGAAGACATCTTCGCCGACTTCGAGCGCGTCCTGTTCCCCGCCTTGACCCACTGGAACCATCCAGGGTTCTTCGCGTACTTTCCGATCACCGCGAGCGCGTCCGGCGTGCTCGCGGAATTTCTGTCCGCCGCCCTCAATCAGCAGGCAATGCTCTGGCGGACGTCGCCCGCCGCGACTGAACTCGAAGAGGTATCGCTCGGGTGGCTGCGGCGTCTCATGGGATTGCCGGACTCGTTCGAGGGTGTCATTTACGACACCGCCTCAATCTCGACCCTGCATGCGCTGGCCGCGGCTCGCGAGGCGGCAGTGCCCGGCGTGCGCGACCGAGGGCTCGCCGGCCGCAATGATGTCGGTCCGCTGCGCGTCTATTGCTCTGAGCACGGGCACTTCTCGATTGACAAAGCGGTCCTCATGCTCGGACTCGGTCAGTCGTCTTTACGGCGCATAGCCGCCGACGACGCGTTCAGCATGCGCGTCGACGCACTACGTGCAGCGGTGGACGAAGATCGTAAGGCCGGGATCACGCCGATCGCAGTGGTCGCCACGATCGGGACAACGTCGACCACGAGCGTTGACCCGGTCGCCGACATCGCTGATGTCTGCCGCGATCGGCGCCTGTGGCTGCACGTCGACGCGGCATACGCCGGGGTGACCGCGATGCTCCCTGAATGCCACGTTCACTTCACAGGATGGGAGCGCGCCGACTCGATCGTCGTGAATCCGCACAAGTGGCTCTTCACCCCGTTCGACCTGAGCGCGTTCTACTGCCGTCGGATGGATGTCGTGCGACAGGCTTTCTCAATCGTGCCGGAATACCTTCGCACCACGGAAGGATCGCGCGGAGCCAACAATCTCATGGACACGGGCGTCCAACTCGGGCGACGTTTTCGATCCCTCAAGTTGTGGATGATCCTGCGACACTTCGGCGCCGCGCGTATTCGCGAAGTGCTGCGCGATCATATGCGGCTGGCTCGCGAATTCGCCGATCGCGTTGATGAGCATCCGGACTTCGAACGTGTCGCGCCGGTGCCCTTCAGTGTCGTCTGCTTCCGAGCAAAGCCGCGCGGCATCACGCTGAGTGCGCCCGAGCTCGACGCTTTCAACGAGCAGCTCCTCGACGCTGTGAACGCGGGCGGCGAGGTGTTTCTCTCGCACACCCGGCTCGGTCACATGTTTGTAATTCGCATGGCGATCGGTCACCTGCGCACCACGGCCGCGCACACGGCGCGAGCGTGGCAGTTGCTCTGCGAGCACACGGCCGCGCTTAGCCGTTCGGCGTAAAAATCGCCTCTCCGCAGCAAATAAACAATGCCTTCAATGATTTGGCTCAGCTCGCGGCATGACTTGGGCACTTCGCTTGCAGCAGGCCGGGCGGAGAAAACGGAGGAACGCATGCTCAAGAAGTGCGCACTGATAGCGGCGGTGCTGCTGGTCGTCGGACCCGCAAGCGCGCGCGCGGACTGGCTATTCACCCCGAACATCGGAGTAGGCTTCGGTGGCGATACCCCCAGCAACGACAAACTGACATACGGCGCATCGATCGGCTGGATGGGCGCCGGCGTGCTCGGGTGGGAGGCAGATCTCGCTTACACGCCGACTTTCTTTGAAAACGATACCGACAACACGAGCCTGCTCGATACTGACAACGTGACGACGGCAATGGCGAACGTGATTATCGGCGTGCCGGTCGGCGGACAGACTGGGCCAGGGTTCAGGCCGTACGTGGCCGGCGGGCTCGGCATGTTGAAGACACACGTCGCGACCAGCGATCAACTCTTCAACATCACCAACAACGACTTCGGATTCGATCTCGGCGCCGGAGTGATCGGCTTTGCGACTGACCACGTCGGCTTCCGCGGCGACGTGCGGTACTACCGCAGCCTCCAGGACCCGCAGCCGGACAACGAGTTCGATTTCGGTGTCGGCAAATTCGACTTCTGGCGCGGCACGGTCGGACTCGCGTTCCGCTGGTAGAACCGACGTTGTGCTGAATGAATGCTGAATTCAGAATTCTGAATTCAGCATTCGCAATTCCGCTTTCAATATTGTTACGCCTCGAGTCTCCAGACTTCTTTCCAGACATCCCCATCCGGTTCCAACGCGACGCATCCGTGTAATGGGAAATCGACCGACACTGATTCCTCCCGCTCGCCTAGGAGGCTCGCCAGCAGTCGCGACAGCGATGGCATGTGGCCGGCGATGAGGATGGAGCGCGTTTCGCCGGTGAGCTGATCGCGCATCAGGCGCGGCGAATCATCGGGCTGCAGACCTCGCTCGGCCGAGAACAACGCAAGCGGGTTACACGCCATCCAGAACAGTTCGGCAGTCTGCCGCGCACGCAGCTTGCCGCTGTGCCAGATTGCCTCAGGCTGCACACCTCGGCGGGCCGCGGCGGCCGCCAGCCGCTCGGTGGCGGCACGCCCGACCGAGGAAAGTGGCCGCATCGGGTCGATCTCCGGTCCGACGGCCGGCCCGTGGTGCACGAGAAGAATCATTGTCAGCCTATGGCACAGGGTCGGTAGCGAGTGTTATACTGCCCCGTTTCGTTGGGCGCGGCGATTTCACCGACTTGATGGGCCGCGCTGCATAATGGTCGCCCAGGCTCACGCCTGCGCGCTACTGTCTAAGTCGCGAAGGATGGCCCGCGACATAGTCGCGGGCTTTTTTGTTGCTGGATTCGAAGAGATTTTCCCCGAAGGAGCGTCATGTCGCGTTTCATCTTCACGTCCGAATCAGTGTCCGAGGGACACCCCGACAAGGTCTGCGATTACATTTCCGACTCGGTTCTCGATGCGTGTTTCGAGCAGGACCCGACGAGCCGCGTCGCCTGTGAGACCTTATGCAAAAGCGACACGGTAGTGATCGCCGGGGAGATCACGACCAGCGCTAGCCTCGATTACGACAAGATCGTCCGCGCGGCGGTCAAGGAGATCGGCTACACCGACACGTCGGAGCCGTTCTGCGACACGACACTGAAGCTGATTCCGATCATCACGCGGCAGTCGTCGCAGATTTCCCAGGGCGTCACCGCGACCACGAGCCAGAGCGGAGACCAGGGCGCCGGCGACCAGGGGATCATGTTCGGCTACGCGACCGACGAATCGGCCGAGATGATGCCACTCCCGATTCTGCTCGCGCACAGGCTCACCAAGGGTCTCACCGACGATCGTAAGGACGGCAACGTCAACTTCCTCCGCCCGGACAGCAAGTCACAGGTTTCCGTCCTCTACGAGAACAACGAGCCGAAGGAAGTCACCACGGTCGTCATCTCGACACAGCACACTCCGGACGCCGACCAGAAGAAGATCACCGAGTACGTGCGCGAGCAGCTCGGGCCGCGCATGCTGGGCAACTGGTGGCGGAAGGACGTGACGCTCTTTGTGAACCCGACCGGCGACTTCAGCCATGGCGGGCCATCCGCTGACGCCGGTGTCACCGGCCGCAAGATCATCGTCGACAGCTACGGCGGCTGGGGCCGGCACGGCGGTGGCGCGTTCAGCGGCAAGGATCCGTCAAAGGTCGATCGCAGCAGCGCGTATTTCTGCCGCTACGTCGCCAAGCAGATCGTGGCGGCCGGCCTCGCGAAGCGCGCCGAGCTGCAGGTCGGCTACGCGATTGGTATGGCGAAACCGGTATCGGTGAAGGTCGACACGTTTGGAACGGGTGACGAGCGGGCGGCGGCGGATTTCGTGATGAGCACGTTTGATTTCCGTCCGCGCGCCATCATCGACAAGCTGAACCTGCTGCGTCCGATCTACCGCAGCACGACGAACTACGGTCACTTCGGCCGACCCGGGCTTCCGTGGGAAGCCCTTGAGAAGGCCGTCGCCGTCGCGAAGTAACCGGACCCGTCGAGGCGGACCTTGTTCGCGTAGAGGCGGACCTTAACGCGTAGAGGCGGACCTTAACGCGTAGAGGCGGACCTTAACGCGTAGAGGCGGACCTTCAGGTCCGCCTGTTACAACAGTTCGTACCAGCGGCGGTGGCGTGCCGTCACCGCCTGCTGGACGACTCCCACCTGCAGGGCCACTTCCTGCGCCTGCTGTTCGCTCACACCCATGGTCGTCAGCTGCCGCTTCATCTCGTTCTGAAGATTCTCGATTTGCTTTTCGCTCAACTGGCGGCCAGCCACGGCGACCCAGCACGTGTGCGCCAGCGGCATCGCGTCTGCCAGCTTGAACGTCTTGCCGGTCAGCGCCTGCCCAAGAAGCCGCGAGAGCTCCGAGGCAGCGGCCGGGCCACCGTTGGTCCCCTCAGCGTAATGACTCAGGTCGTCGCTGAGATCCTTGGGGCCTTCAGGGTTTCCGCTCGCAAGGTTCTGAAGGTCGCGACTGATGTCGCCGAGCTCGTTCGGAACCGTGCCGGTCGTCGCCGGAAGCGCACCGTCAGCCTGTCGGCAGCCGACGAAGGAAAGCGCAAAAACAACAACGAGAGCGCAGGTGGAATATCGTTTCACGCGGATCAGCATAACATCGAGCGATGCAGCGGCAGAACATCTCGAGCGGCCGGCCGTGGGAGCCGATTGTTGGCTATTCGCGCGCGGTTCGGATTGGTGCGCACGTGCACATCTCGGGGACGACGGCGACCGACGCGGAGGGACAGATCGTCGGCAAGGACGATCTTCACGCACAGGCGATGCAGACGCTCCGAAACATCGAATGGGCCCTGCGACAGGCCGGGGCGCAACTCAGCGATGTGGTGCGAACGCGCATTTATCTGATGGACATTGCGAAGTGGGAAGAGGTCGGCCGCGCGCACGGCGAGTTCTTCGGCACCATCAGGCCCGCAACGTCAATGGTGCAGATCGCGAAGCTGATCGACCCGGACATGCTGGTCGAAATAGAAGCGGATGCCTACATCATCGATTCGTCGACGGCATGACGTCAGATAGCGGCCCGGATGTGACGACGTGGCCGTTGTCGATCAGCACTGGCCAATCCGCCACGCTGAGCGCTTCCTCGCTCAGGTGCGTGACGTAGATCTACAAGGGCACAGTGCGGACCGTCCGCACGGGCGGCGGCCATCACCGCGTCTCGGACGCCGAGATCGATCGCATTTGGGCGCTTCCTGTCTGAGGGGCCCACGCCGCGCACAATCTTCGACTGCACACCTTGGCACATTCATCGATTTGTCAGCGTTCGCAGGTCAGAAGTCAGCATTGCTTGCCTGTCCGGCGATGGTTCTGATAGGCTTCTGACTTCAATGGTTCGTTCCCTTCATCGTGCGCACGTCCACCATCACCACGGCCACAGTGGCCGGCCGGCAGGACTGCGCGCGTAGAGGGATCCAAGACCTCGTCACCCGACACCCAAACGCAATGCAGCCCCGCCGGAACAAAGGCGGGGTTTTTTGTTGTACGGCGAAAGCGATATGGACTTTTCGAAACTTGATGGATTGATTCCCGCGGTCGTGCAGGATCACGTCAGCGGCGAGGTGCTTATGGTGGGCTTCATGAACGAGGAGGCGTGGGACATCACGCGCCGCACGGGCTACGTGACCTTCTACAGCCGCACCCGCAACAGGCTATGGACCAAGGGCGAGACCTCGGGCAACAAGCTCGCGGTCCGCGAGATTCTCGTCGATTGCGACGATGACACAGTGCTGGTGAAGGCCGAACGGCTCGGCGACGGCAACGTCTGCCACACCGGCGAACGGACCTGCTTTTTTCAGCGCGCGGAAGGCGTGACGATTCCATGAGGCTCCGATTGGGCATTCCGAAAGGCTCGCTGCAGGACGCCACGATCCAGCTGTTCGCGCGCGCCGGCTTCAACGTCTACATCAGCTCTCGGTCGTATTTTCCGACGATCGACGATCCCGAGATCGAGTGCATGCTGATCCGCGCGCAGGAGATGACGCGCTACGTCTGTGAAGGCGTGCTGGACGCGGGCCTCACTGGCCTTGACTGGGTCGCCGAGCACAAGCTCGGACGCGACTCGCACACATGCGTCACGAGCCTCGCCGATCTCGTCTACTCGAAGCAAAGCTTCGGCAAGGTGCGATGGGTGCTGGCGGCTCCCGAGGATTCGCGCTTCAAGTCGCCGGCCGATTTCGCAGGTGCCACGATTGCGACCGAGCTCGTGCAGGTCACGCGCACCTACTTCGAGAAGCTGAAGGTGCCGGTCAAAAAAGTCGAGTTCTCGTGGGGCGCCACCGAGGTCAAGCCGCCCATTCTTGCCGACGGGATTGTCGAAGCGACCGAAACCGGATCAACGCTGCGTGCGAATCGCCTCAGCATTCTCGACACGGTCCTCGAGTCCAACACCCAGCTGATTGTCAACAACGAGGCAATGGCCGACTCGTGGAAGAAGACCAAGATCGACAACATCGCGCTCCTGCTCCGCGCGGCCATCGAGGCGCACGGCCGCGTCGGGCTGATGCTCAACGTACGGCGGAAGGACCTCGAGAAGATCCTCGCCCTGCTCCCGGCGCTTCAACGCCCGACGATCTCGTCGCTGAGCGACGAGGAGTGGGTGGCGGTTAACACGATCATCGAGGAGCGCACGGTGCGCGACCTGATCCCCAAAGTGAAGGCGGCGGGCGGCCAGGGCATCGTCGAATATCCCCTGAACAAGATCGTGGTGTAGAGGGTTCGTGTGCGTGTTCGTGGCTCACAGATGCTGAGGATCGTTGAATCGACAAATCGGCGGGCGGTGCGGGCGCTTCTCGCACCCGAGCGCGCGCGCGACGCCGCCGCCGATCGGCGGGTAGCGGCGATCGTTCGCGACGTGCGCACGCACGGCGACGAGGCGCTCGTCCGCTACGCGCGAAAGTTCGATCGGCTCGACGGACCAGTCGAAGTTTCCCGCGACGACGTGATGGCGGGAGCTCATGAGGTGCCAGCCCCCGTTCGCGCCGCCATTCGTGCCGCTGCAAAGAACATCCGCGCGGTTGCAAGACGGCAAGTGCCACGAGGCTGGCGCGCGCGCGTCGCGCCGGGCGTCACGGTTGAGCAACGGATCGTGCCGCTCGACCGCGTGGGCTGTTATGTCCCCGGCGGACGCTATCCCCTTCCCTCCTCGCTTCTGATGACCGCGATTCCCGCAGCGGTGGCAGGGGTCGGCGAAATCATCGCCGTCTGTCCCCGGCCCGAACCGGTGGTCATGGCTGCCGCACTCGAAGCGGGCGTCTCGCGCTTGTTTCGCCTGGGCGGGGCACACGCAATCGCAGCGCTTGCCTATGGGACGGAAACCGTTCCGCGCGTCGACAAGATCGTCGGTCCCGGGAACCGGTATGTGGCGGCAGCCAAGGCGCTGGTCGCGGCCGACTGCGGTATCGACTTTTACGCGGGCCCGACGGAAATCGTGATCGTTGCCGCGCGGGGTCCCGCCGCGTGGATTGCAGCCGATCTGATCGCGCAGGCCGAGCACGACCCCGACGCACGGGCCGTGCTGATCACGCCAAGCAGCACGCTTGCGACACGGGTGGCCAGGGCGGTCGCGGATCAAATGCCGGCGGACGGACCCGCGCGCGCCTCACTCCGCGCACACGGGGGCATCATTGTGACCGCCTCAATACGGGAAGCGATGGATTTCGCGAACGCCGCGGCGCCCGAGCACCTGGTCGTGGACGATGAGCGGCTGGCGAAGCAGGTGAGACGCGCGGGATCCGTGTTCGTCGGACCATGGTCCGCGCAGGTCGCCGGAGACTACGCGATCGGATCGAATCACGTCCTGCCGACCGCTGGTGCCGCGCGCGTGCGGGGCGGACTGTCCGCCGCCGACTTCGTGCGGCAGATCACGGTCCAGCGCCTGACAGAGCAAGGCTTACGGACCATGGGCGGCACTGTGATGGCGCTGGCACACGCCGAAGGCCTGCGCGCGCACGCGCGGTCGATCGCAGTCCGAATCGCGGACAAACCCAGTGCGGCGCGAGCCTTTCATCCCTCGGCGAAGCTCGGGAAGACCCTGAGCGTGTCGAAGGGTCAGGCTCGCGGGCGAACCCAAAGGGTTCGCCCCGCTCGATAGGGAGACGGAGTCCATACATCATGCTGATTCAGGGCTACCCGGATCCAGGAGAGGGGCTGCGCCTCCATCTCAATGAGAACACCGGTGGATGCTCGCCGCGTGTCATCGAGGCGATTCGCCGGCTCACGCCGACCGACATCTCGACGTATCCGTCGTACACGGGCCTGGTGCTCGCGTGCGCGAAGTACTTCGACGTCGATCCGGAGTGGGTGCTGCTCACCAACGGCCTCGATGAAGGGATCCTGATGGCCGCGATAGGCCACATCTCGCGCGCCCGTATTCACGACGCCGAGACGATCGTGCCGACGCCTGCCTTCGATCCGTATCCGAATTCGACTGCCGCTGCCGGTGCGACGTGCGTACGCGTCCCGCCGAACGCTGACTTGAGCTTTCCGACCGACGGCGTGCTGAGGGCGATTACGCAGCGGACGCGGATGATCTTCCTCAACACGCCGAACAATCCGACGGGACAGCTCATTTCGATCGACGATCTGGCCAAGATCAGCAAGGCGGCGCCACAGGCGATCGTCCTGATAGACGAGGCCTACATCGAGTTCGGCGGCACCAGCTTTCTCCCGCAGCTGGCGCGTCACCCGAACGTCCTGGTCGGACGCACGTTCTCGAAGGCGTACGGCCTTGCCGGCATGCGGGTCGGGATCGTGATAGGTCAGCCGCCGGCGCTCGAACCCGTACGCGGTGTCACATTGCCGTTCAACATCAACGCGATCGCACTGACCGCGGTGAAAGCGGCGCTCGAGGACACCGAGTTCCTGCCGCGCTATGCCGCACAGGTGCACGAATCACGCGAGCGCATCTATGCCGCGTGCCGCGTCCTCGGCCTGCAGTACTGGGAGAGCGCCGCGAACTACGTTCTCGTGCGGGTTGGTGATACGGCGCCGTTCATCGACGCGCTGGGCGCCAGGAAGATTCACGTGCGCGACCGGTCGAAGGATCCGGCCACGCCGGGATGCATTCGCGTGACTGCCGGGATGCTCGAACACACCAACCGGGCGATCGAGGCGCTCGAATCGGTCGTCGCCGGGAGGCACACGAGATGAAGAGAGCCGCAGCGTTCGATCGCCGCACTACCGAGACGCAGATCAAGGGGCGACTCGTGATTGACGGGCAGGGACGGTATGACATCAGTACCGGCATCCGCTTCTTCGATCACATGCTCGAGCTCTTCACGCGTCATGGCGGTTTCGATCTCACGCTCAAGGCGAGGGGCGACCTTGACGTCGATCAGCATCACACCGTCGAGGACGTGGGCATCACCCTCGGCGAAACAGTGCTGAAGGCGCTCGGCGATCGAAAGGGGATCAACCGCGCGGGCTATTTCGTGATGCCGATGGACGAGACGCTGGCGGTCGCCGCCATCGACCTGAGCGGGAGACCGCACGCCGTGGTGGACCTCAAGGTCAAGGTGCGCACGGTCGGCGATCTCCAGACGGAGCTCGTCCACGACTTTTTTGAAGGGTTCGCGTCTGGCGCGCGGGCCAACGTGCACCTCAAGGTGCTCTACGGGCGGTCGAGCCATCACCACATCGAGGCGGTGTTCAAGGCATTCGCCCGCGCACTGCGCGTCGCCTGCGCGCGCGACGCGCGGCTCGCGAAGATGCTGCCGAGCACAAAGGGGCTGCTGTGATTGCGCTGATTGACTACGGTGCCGGCAACCTCACGTCGGTACGCAAGGCGCTCACGTCGCTTGGAGCCGAGTTCGCGACTCCTGCGTCACCGTCGGAGTGCGCCCGCTTCTCGGCGCTGATCGTACCCGGAGTCGGGAACTTCGCGGCCACCGGCGCTCTCGTCGGGCCGTGGCGCGATGCCATCCGAGCCGCCGTACGCTCGGGCACGCCGCTGTTCGGGATATGCCTCGGCATGCAGTGGTTATTCGAGGGAAGCGACGAGGCGCCAGAGGTTCCGGGACTTGGCGTGCTGCCCGGACGCGTCGTCCGACTCAAGGGCAATGCTGAAGAGCGCTTGAAGATTCCACATGTGGGGTGGAATGCATTGCAGGCCCCTCGCGGACCCGCAGGGTCCGCGCCGCAAGAGAAAGGATCCGCGCCGCAAGAGAAAGGGCCCGCGCCGCACGAAGCGGGGTTACACGGCCGCATCCTCGCGGGACTCGCACCAGGCGCCCATGTGTACTTCACTCACTCGTACGCTGCGCCAGTCACCGTGGATTGCATGGCAGAGACGAGGCACGCGGACACGTTCTCGGCGGTCGTCGAGCGCAGCAACGTGTTCGGCGTGCAGTTCCACCCGGAGAAATCGAGCGACACGGGGCTGCAGATCATCCGCAATTTCCTCGAGGTGACCCGCGGGTGCTGACCAAGCGCATCATCGCCTGCATGGACGTGCGTGACGGGCAGGTGGTCAAGGGCGTACAGTTCCAGCAGTTGCGTCACGCCGGCGATCCAGGCGAGCTCGCCGAGCGATACAACGTTGAGGGGATTGATGAGGTCGTCGTTCTCGACATCACCGCGACGCTCGAGAGCCGCCAGGCGCTCGCGCGAACCATCAACGCCGTCGCGCGGCAGATCTTTCTTCCGCTCACCGTTGGCGGTGGTATCCGTTCCGAAGAGGACGCCGCCGCGGCGGTCGATGCAGGAGCGGACAAGGTCAGCCTCAACACCGCGGCGCTCAGGAATCCGGACTTGATCACAACGCTCGCACGCCGTTACGGCAGCCAGGCTGTTATCGTCGCCATCGATGCCAAACGTCGCGGCGACGGTTTCGCAGTCTACGTGCGAAGCGGAACATCGGACGCTGCGCGCGACGCGGTCGAGTGGGCGCGCGAGGCCGAATCGCGAGGTGCCGGTGAGATTCTGCTGACATCGATGGATCGTGACGGCACCCGTTCAGGGTTCGACTGCGAGATGACCGCCGCGGTCGCCAACGCGGTCAATATCCCGGTCATCGCCTCTGGCGGCGCAGGCGGCCTCGATCATTTCGCCGACGTCTTCACGCGCGGCCACGCCGACGCCGCGCTTGCCGCGTCGATCTTTCATTATGCGGATACGAGCGTGAGCGAGCTGAAGCGATACCTTCGAGAAAAGAACATCCCCGTGAGGTTGTAGGGCGGGCCTCTACGGCCCGCCTGGCGCGGCGTAAAGCCGTGCCCTACACATGACATGCTGATTCCCTCCATTGATCTCCAAGGCGGCCACATCGTCCAGCTGGTGCAGGGCGAGAGGCTGGCCATCGAAGCCAGCGACCCCGAGCCGTGGATCGCGCGCTTCTCGCGCTTTCCGCGTGTGCAGTTGATCGATCTGGACGCCGCGAAGGGACACGGTGACAACGCCGGGATGATTGCGGCGATCTGCGGCCGGCTTCCCTGCCGCGTCGGCGGCGGGATCAGGAGCATCGAGCGCGCGCAGGCTGTCCTCGACGCCGGCGCACACGCAGTCATTGCCAGCTCCGCGCTGTTCCGCGACGGTGCCGTCGATGTCACCTTCGCCCGTGCGCTTGCTGACGCGGTGGGCGCCGACCGGGTCATCGCCGCCGTCGACAGCCGCGGTGGCCACGTGGCGATTCACGGATGGCGAACCATCCTGTCGATCACCGCGGTCGAAGCCGTTCATGCGCTCGAACCGTTCTGCGGCGAGTTTCTCTATACCCACGTCGACAAGGAAGGGCTCATGCAGGGCACCGACATCGACGCCATCCTGGCCGTCCGCGGCGCAACCGCCCGCCGGGTGACGGCCGCCGGCGGCATCACCACGTGGGACGAAATCGATCGCCTCGACGCGGAGCGGGTCGACGCGGTCGTCGGCATGGCCGTGTACACGGGACAGCTGCCGCTCGAGCGCCCGCGACAGCCACGGTAACTCCCAACTCCCAACTCCCAGGATGCCCAGCGGCGCGCCCTGGGAGTTGGGCGTTGGATGGTTGGGAGTTGGGGCCAAAGACGCGTTCTGTGTTACGTTAATCACCGTAATCATTACGTAGATCAACGTAACGACATGGATAACCCCTTTGTTTACGGCGAAGTCGTCCCCGGCGAGTCGTTCGTCGACCGCGAGGCCGAGCTCGACCGCCTTGTCGCCGACCTCGGCTCGTCGCAAAAGGTCTTTCTGATTTCGCCGCGGCGGTACGGCAAATCCTCCCTGGTGCGGAAGACACTCGAGGCGCTCCGGCGGCGCGGCGCCCTCACCATTGACGTCACCGTCAGCAGCTACAGCTCCTATCTGGCGTTCCTCGAGGGGTACGCGCGGGCGATCGCGTCGGTCGAATCCAAATGGGATCGCGCGCGTACCTGGCTGACCGGGGCCATCGCGTCGACGCGACCGGAGATCCGCTTCGAGCCGAAGGAAACCGGCCTCGGCAGGTTCTCCGTCGCGTTTCCAGGCGTGACGACATCCCGAGACGTCAACCGGCTCGCCAACGAGGTATTCGCGCTGCCCGGCAGGCTCGCCGCCGATCGAAAGCGTGCCGTCGTCGTCGCCCTCGACGAGTTCCAGGCTATTGAAGGCTTCAACGGAGGCAGCGTCGAGCATGCGCTGCGCGCCGCGGCGCAGCATCAGCGGCAGGTCGGGTATGTGTTCGCAGGTTCAGAACCGAGCCTGATGGACAAGATGATCGGTCCGCGCCGTCCGTTTTACAAGGCAGGACCGGTGATGCGGCTGCAGAAGATTCCGGAGCCGATGTTTGCCGACTTCATCGAGGCGCGTTTCACGAAGAGCGGCATCCGGCCCGAGCCCGGCCTCGGGGCCGCGATCGTCGATCTTGCGGGCAACCTGCCGTACGACGTGCAGCGCCTCGCGCATGAAACGTGGGACGATCTCCGCGCGGTAGGGGGACGACGGGCGACGCTCGAGAATCTGCACACGACACTTGCGCGACTGCTGGCGGAGCAGGACATGTTGTTCGAGGCCGTATGGCAGCGGTTGACGCTGCCGCAACGCGCGACGCTCCGCGCGGTCGTTTTCCAGAGCGGGCGCGAGCTCCATTCGGCTGACGCGCGCACGCGCCATCGGCTGAGCGGGCCGTCGAGCATCCAGGCGTCTCTTGCGGCGCTCGTCAAGCAGGACGTGCTGCTCAAGGAAGGCTCGCGTTATGTCGTCGTGGATTCACTGTTGCGCGAATGGGTCGCCCGCCGAACGTTCTAGAATTCACATTCAGCACTCGCGATTCGCCACTCAGCATTTCGCATGTCTTTACTCTCCCGCATCGGTCTCAGTCGTCCCGAGCTCCGGGCCTGGGCGATGTACGACTGGGCCAACTCCGGGTTCCAGTCGACCGTGATCACCGCGGTGTTCCCGCCGTTCTTCAGCGCGGTGGCCGCGGCCGGCATGGCCGCGCCGCTCGCGACCGCGCGTTTCGCGTGGGCCACCACGATTGCCGTGGCCATCACCGCGGTGCTTGGTCCGATTCTCGGCGCGATCGCCGACTATCGCGCGATCAAGAAGAAGATGCTGGCAGTGTTCGTCGGCATCGGCGTCACCACGACGATGCTGATGGCGACCATCGGGATGGGCGAGTGGCAATATGCGGCGCTGCTCTTCATGATCGCCAACATCGCGATCGCGTCGAGCTTCGTCTTCTACGATTCGCTGCTTCCGCACATCGCCGCGCCGGAGGAAATGGATCGCGTGTCGACAGCCGGCTACGCCATCGGCTATCTCGGCGGCGGCATTCTCCTCGTCATCAACCTGCTCTGGATTCTCAACCCGACCGTGTTCGGCCTGTCTGATTCGGTTGCGGGCATCAAGCTGTCCTTTGTCAGCGTCGGCATCTGGTGGCTCGTGTTTTCGATCCCGCTCTTCCGCCGCGTGCCGGAACCGCCGCGTGCGCTCGAGGCCGACGAGACGTCGGATGAGAATCCGATTCGCGCCGCCTTCGTGCGGGTTTGGGAAACCTTCCACGAGCTGCGCGGCTACCGCCAGGCGTTCCTGATGCTCGTCGCGTTCCTGCTCTACAACGACGGCATCCAGACCATCATCCGGATGGCCGCGATTTACGGTGCCGAGATTGGCATCGATCGGAACGCGCAGATCGAGGCGTTCGTCCTCGTCCAGTTCGTTGGCATCCCGTTTTCGTTCCTGTTTGGCGCGCTCGCCGGACGGATTGGCGCCAAGACGGGTATCTTCATCGCGCTCGCCGTCTACACAGGCATCAGCGTGCTCGCGTTCTTCATGACGAGCGCATGGCAGTTCTTCGCGCTCGCCTTTCTCGTGGGCACGGTGCAGGGTGGAAGCCAGGCGCTCAGCAGGTCTCTGTTCGCGCGAATGATCCCGAAGCACAAGTCGTCGGAGTATTTCGGATTCTTCTCGGTGTTCGAGAAGTTCGCCGGCATTGCGGGTCCGGCGCTGTTCGCCGCATCGGTCAGCCTGTTCGGCTCGAGCCGGGCGGCCGTACTCTCCGTCGTCATCTTCTTTGTTTGCGGCGGCCTGGTGCTCACGCGCGTGAACGTGGCCGAGGGCGAAGCGCGTGCGCGTGCGGCAGCATGAAGACCGTCATCGCGGGCGGCACCGGATTTCTGGGATCGGGGCTGGCGACATCGTTTCGAGCGGACGGCCATCAGGTCGTTCTGCTGACGCGGCGCCCGCGCAAGCCCGGCGACGTGGCCTGGGATCCGCTTTCACCGGCGGGCGACTGGACGTCGACCATCGACGGCGCGGATGCGGTCATCAATCTTGCGGGCGAGTCGCTCGACGCCGGGCGCTGGACCGCCGCGCGCAAAGCGGCCATTCTCGAAAGCCGCGTCGCGGCGACGCGCGCGATCGTCGCCGCGATGGCCAAGGCGCGCCGCCCTCCGGCGGTGCTCGTCAACGCGTCGGCAATCGGCGTCTACGGGACGCATGGGTCCGCCGCCCTGACCGAACGCTCGCCGCCAGGATCGGATTTCCTCGCATCCGTCTGTGTTGCATGGGAGGCGCAGGCGCTCGAGGCGGCGGGGATGACGCGGGTCGTGCTCCTGCGGACGGGCCTCGTGCTGGATCGCAGCGGCGGAGCACTGCCAAAGCTGGCGCTTCCCTTCCAGCTGTTCGCCGGCGGACGTGCCGGGTCCGGCGAACAGTACTGGTCGTGGATTCACCGGGATGACTGGATACGCATCGTCCGTTGGGCGATCGACACCCCGGACATCACGGGCCCACTGAACCTCACCGCACCGCATCCTGTCACCAACACGAAGTTCGCGCAGACTCTCGGGCGCGTCCTGCATCGACCGGCCCTGGCGCCGGCACCCGCGTTCGCGATGCGGTTGTTGCTTGGCGAGATGGCCGACGCGCTGATTCTCAACGGCCAGCGCGTCCTGCCGGCGAAGGCGACGCTTCACGGATTCGAGTTCCGGTATCCCGACCTCGAGTCCGCGCTGCTCGCCATCTATGGCGGGTCGGACGAGACCCAGGGCGAGTCCAACCAGCCTCCGCGCACTCCGTGAGCTATGGCGGTCCGCCGGAGCCTTGGCGAAGGCGGAAGAGACGCGCCCTCCGCCTCGCGGTTACACGCCTGGCGTCGGAGTGCCGACCAGGTACCTATCGCCTGTCGGCGCGGGAACGCCTCCGGCCGGCTCGAGCGTCACGGCGACCGCCACTGGCGGGCCGATGTCCTGAGGCGTCATGTAGTACGCGGTGCCGCCACCCGAAACGTCCGGCACGAGGAGACCGGCGCTGACAGGCGCCTGCTCAGTGACGACCCAGACCTGGTACACCTTCCCGGCAGGGAGCGGCGGAAGGTTGGCCGCGCTGAAGACCAATCCACGGGTGCGGCTCCACAGCGCGCGGGCGCGGGCGTCGGGGGCAACTATCTGACCTTGGAGGTCGATGCGAGCGAGATCGGGCGCGGCCAGCACTGAGGTCGCCGACTGCGCCTGGACGAGTTGTGCCTGCAGGTCCACCACCTGCTGATGCACTCGCGCGGCGTAAATCGCCGCGCCCGCGGCCACAGCGACCGCCGCCGCGAGCGGCAGCCACCTAATTCCCCGTTGCGAGGCGAACTCTCTGGATTCGCCCAGGCTCGGGATCACTTGGCCGAGTACGCGCGCGCGCGCTTCGGCACGGGGCGTGACCTGCGGAACTGCGGTAGCCAGGACGCCGATGACCGGACGAAGCGACGCAACCTCCGCCGCGCACTCGCCGCACTCCGCGAGATGCGCTTCGAACTCCCGCCGCTCGCCGGCGTCGAGAATCCCGAGCACGTATCCAGCGGCGTTGGCTTTCAGCTCGTCGTGCAGCGCGCTCATATCCGTGCCTCCGTGAGCGCGTCGCGAAGTTTCAGCAAGCCGAGACGGATGCGTGTCTTGACGGTGCCGAGCGGCTCCTCGAGGCGCTCGGCGATCTCGCGGTGACTCAGGCCGTCATAGTAAGCAAGCTCGATTGCCACGCGCTGGATCAGCGGCAACGCACCGAGTGCCCGCTGGACGATGCGCGTCTGCTCCTCGCTCAGCATCGAGGTCGCGGCATCCGGCATGGAACCGGGCATTTCGTCCATCGCGTGTTGATCATCGGACGCCTGCGCCTCGGGACGCGTCCGTCGCGAGCGCAGCCTGTCAATGGATCGCGAGCGCGCCATCATCAGCAGCCATGCCGCCACTGGACCGCGCGACGCGTCGTATCGGATCGCCTGGCGGAATGCCTGTGCGAATACCTCCTGCAGCACATCTTCGGCCTCCCCTTCATCACCGACGATGCGGAGGATGAGCGAGTAGACCGGGCGCGCATGACGATCGTAGAGGGCTGCCGCAGAGGCCTGATCGCCCGACGCCAGGCGCCGAAGACAGTCCAGGTCTTCCGCCTGCGACTGAGGCGCAGGCTGCATCCGCGCCAATGCTGCGAGGAGCCACATCTATCCGGATCTTTGCTCCACTGAATTCTACGTATGCCGGCTGTGATTGGATGGCGCGGCGCTGATTACCGGGCGTAGCGGTCGAGCGTCCCGCGCCACGCCCCGACCGACTCCGGCGAGCCGGCCTGGCCGTCGAACACGATCTGCTTTGTCGTGAGACGTTTGCCATAGAACCGCTGATTGGCGTCGAGATCCTGCCGGATCGTGCTCCCGTTGATCGTGACACCCGCAAACAAACCACGCGCCCTCGAGTAGCTCAGGATCTGCGCTCGGAGCTGCAGATCGGTCGCCGCCTGCGCGTCGCGGCCGACGGGACCGGCGGCGGCCGATGCGTCCGCGCCGATCTTGAACTGATTGCTGACCAGGTTTTCCAAGCCGCGTTGGTCGTTGATGACCAGGATGATGTCGGTCGCCTGCCCGCCGATCTGGAGGCCGAAGCTCCCGCCGGTCAACGTGAGGAATGCCGGCGACGACCAGCCACTCGGGCCGCGCGCGCTCAGAAGGCCGCGTCCGCGCACTCCGCCGAACACAAATCCCGCCTTCACCGTGTTTGGAAAAATTGCGATTCCCGCAGCCTTGCCCAGAATGGCGTTTGGGATCGCCTTGTCCTCGGCAGACATGATTTCTCCGAACACCGCCGCGCCGTCGCGCAGGCGCTTCGCTTCGTTGTCGTCCTTCTGCGCGCGCGAATTCACAGGGTGGAACGCGACCACGCACACGGCGGCCACGGCGGCCACGATTCGTTTTGTCATGGAAGAGATGATAAGGGAGGTCTACCGTCTGCCGTCTACCGTCTACCGTTTTTTGACCAGGACGGCAGTCGGTAGACCGTACACGGAAGATCAGATGATTGCCGGCGCCCCCGCGCGGAAGTTGCCGCCGAGGATCGCCGTCGAATCGGTGCCGAGCCAACCCTCCAACACCTTCGCGTAGACGGATCGGAAGTCCGTCTCGTACGTCACGTCGCCACCCGCGTTCTCGAGCGTCGGATTGTCAGGCGTCGGATTGAGGTTCGCAGCCGTGCCATAGAGCCCGCCGCGTACGCCGCCGCCGATCGCCATCATGATGGAGCCCGCGCCATGGTCGGTACCCTGACTGCCGTTTTCGGAAATCCGTCGGCCGAACTCGGAGAACTGCACCATGAGCGTGTTGCCGAGCAGTCCCTGACCCTGCAGGTCGTTGTAGAAGGCGAGGATGCCGTCGCCGACCGTCGCCATCAAGTTTGCGTATCCGCCGCCTCCGGCGTTCCCCTGTCCCGAGTGCGTGTCGAAGCCGCCGGTCTGCACCCAGTAGACGCGCGTACCGATGCCCCTGACGATCGACCCTGCCACTGTCTTCAGCGCATTTCCGAAGCCATTGTTCGGATAGGTCACCGCTGACTGATAGTTGACAACAGATGCCACGCGATCCAGCGTCGCAAACGCCTCCATGGAGCTCGAGTTCACGAAAGCAAGGTGTGGGCGATTCCCGGCAAAGGACGCCAGGCGAATCGCCGAGTTGCGCTCGTTGACGGCCTCGGCTCCGCTATTCGGGCTGGCGAAGCTGTACGCACGCGGATCGGTGATTGACGGAACCGACACATTGAGTCCGGTGAGTGCGCGATAGGTTGCTCCTGACGTGTTCCACCCGGCGAGCGGATCCATCGTCCCTGGAATCGAATCGAGATAACGTCCCAGCCAGCCGAGACCCGCCGGATTCGTGGGATCGGCGGTGCCCCAGATGTCGGTGCCCTGGAAATGCGAGCGGCTCGAATTCTGGTATCCGGCACGCTGGACAATCGCGAGACGTCCCTGGTTGAAAATCGTCTGAAGGCCGGTCAGCCGCGGGTGCAACCCAAGCGGCTTGCCTGATGAGTCGCTGCCGATCTGCAACACCTGTCCTGCAGGTACCGCGATGGCGGGACGACGGCTGTAATAGAACGGATCGGTGTACGGGACGAGCGTGCTGAGCGCGTCATTGCCGCCGGCAAGGTAAATGACGACGAGGTTGCGCGAGACCGCGCCTTGCGCGCGCGCGATGTCGACAAGAAATGCCGGCGCGGCGAAACTCAGCGTGAACGCCGCTACGCCGTCTCGAATGAACTCGCGTCGCGAGAATTTGGACATGTGTTCCTCAGACGAACTGATACTCGCCGGAGCCGGCCACGAGCCGCGCAAGACCGGCCGCCTTGGCATTCATTTGCGTCTCGCTTCCTGTCCAGGGGCTGCCGGTGGTCAGGTAGGTGAGCATCTCGTTCATCTCCGCCGTGGTGTAGGGCGCCGGCGTCAGCCGCTGCAGCATCCCATTCAGCACACGATCGGGCTGTGCGCGTTCGGTCGCGCTGAACGAGCGCGCGAGATTGAACCTCTGGTTCGCCGCCACCGCCGCCGCGAAATTCATGCGCGCCAGCATCGCGCCAGTGCCGAACCAGGCGCGTCCCAGCTGCCAACCCGCGACGTTCGGTGGTTCGAACAGCGTCTGGCCCATGTTCGTGAGCGGCACCCGAGCCGTGTCTACGGAGAAACCGGCCCACCCGATCTCCTTCATCGTCCGCACGACGAACTCCACCGGCCATGAGTACCGCGCGTTATGGTTGCCGGGATTCGTGAACCACGGTGAGCGCAGAATGTAGCGAAGGACCGGACGCATGTCCGTGTCGTTCTGGATATAGACGTTCGTGAGTCCTTCGACAAATCCCGGGTCCGGCACGTCCAGATCGCTGACGAAGTAGTTCCACAACTTGCGCCCCAGGCGGCGGCCCGTCTCGGGGTGATTGGCCAGCGTTGTCAAGAAATCGATCCCGTCCTGCATGCCCGACGCCGCAGCGCGGGTGGGGATCGTGCGGGACCCATTGATCGGGAACGTGAAGGTCTTGTCCGCTATGTCGTGCTGGGCTGCGTTGTAGATGAATTCGTAGTACCCGGCTGGATCGTTGCCGTTCGCGCCCGGGACGTTGCGGAGGTTCCAGCCGGAGAACACGCGCGCCGCCGCGTAGACGTCGCTTTCCGTGTAGTGGCCAAGGCCCCACGTGTAAAGCTCCATCACCTCACGTCCGAAATTCTCCTGCGGCTTCGCTTTCGTGTTTGTGCGCCCGTCAAGGAAGAAGAGCATTGCCGGATCCTTGGCGACTTCGATCAGCAGATCGCGGAACTTGCCGAGCGCCCGTTCTCGGAGCAGCTCGTAATGGCCCTGCGGACCGGGAAGCTCGCCGCCTTTGGTCGTCATCATCTTCGTGCCGAGAACGCCGCCCACCACACCCGCGACCTTGCTATAGCCGACGCCGAAGTGGTTGTGCCAGAAGAGCGCCATCTTCTCCTGGAGCGGGCGCCTCGTGTGGACCATGCGGAACAGCCATCGCTGCCGCGCGTCTTCGATGTTCGTATTGGGAGAGAACTGCCCGCGCGTCGTGATTGAGACTGATTCCGGCAGCCCGATTTTGGTGTCAACGTCGTCCGGCTGCTTGTCGAAATCGACGAAGTAGTCGACCGCCGAGGCATACGACATTCCCGCCACGGCCTGCAGATCGGCCGCGCTCGCGCCGAACCCCGCGCGACGAAAGAGGTGGTCTAAATTGGCATCGCCTGATCGCATGTCCAGCTCCCCGGAAAGGCCTGCAGCTTAACCTTCTCCGCCCCAGTATCGCTAGTAGCGGACGAAGTTTTTGGTCATCGCGATTACAGTTCTGCACGCTGCCGCAGGGCGCGGTCTGGTGCTTTTCTGCCTGAATCAATTGGTGGCGTCCGGGACTCTGCCAACCCCCTGCCATCCCCCGCACGCGCAGGGTGCCAGGGACCGCCGCCGATCCAAGCTCGCACACATGCTCTGACTGAAAAACGGGGCCCGGCGTTGTCTCCCGTTTCCTTTTTCTAGGGGACTAGCGACTTTCTAGCGGGGAGTCTGGCGACTCATCCCCAAGGCTCCTCACCCGCTGGCGCGCCGTTCTTTGCCGAGGCTGCGTGGGCCTAAATCGATGACGGTCCTGCGAGATAGTGACGCCAAAGTTGAACGAACCTAACGAAAGAGTCCTGTGCTACGTTGGGCGCGTCGCCCGCTTAGTTTTCGAGTGGGTCGCACGTCGGCGACACCGAGGCAAAGCATGAAAGCTGGACGCCCCACTACACCATCGACAAGCAATGAGCGCCAAACGCAAAACGCCTAGACCCCGCCTCGTGCCGAAGAAGAGGGACACCGCCCGCGGGACACCCAGCCGCGTCGACAGCGGCCTCGCGCCTCAGATGCAGGCGGTGAATACCTATCTCGCCGTCGCCAATGTCAATGCGTCGATCGAGTTCCTCGAGAGAGCCTTTGGCTTTTCCCGGGGCGTGGTGCTGGCAGGGACGGACGGCCAGCCGCGCTACGCAGAGATGCGCCACGGCGACTCGGTCGTGATGTTGATTCCGAAGGGCGACGCCACGGCTGCCACCGGCGGCGCGCCGGGGTTGTACACCTATGTGGGCGATGTGGACAAGGCGCTGACGAAGGCACGCGCGGCTGGCGCGGGGGTGTCGGAGGCGGAAGATCGTCCGTGGGGCGATCGCGTGGCGACGGTGACCGACCCGGACGGCTACCGGTGGGTGCTCGCCACGTTCAAGAAACTGGTCCCCTTTACTTAACTACCCGGCACTAACCGACGACTGACTGATAAGACGCCTCGTACATCGGGACAATCTTCTCGGCGCAGAAGTCTTCGCGGACGCGCGCGCAGGCGGCCTGTGCGATCGCGCGGTGTTTTGCCGGGTCGCTGAGCATCATCACGCCGCTCTCCGCCATCTCGTCGAGCGCATCGGGAGGGTGGAGGAACCCGGTCACGCCGTGATCGATCACTTCCGGAAGCCCACCAACCCGCGACGCGACCACGGGCACTTCGCAAGCCATCGCCTCGAGCGCGGCAAGGCCAAAGCTCTCCTGGGCTGACGGCAGCAGGAACAGATCCGCGATCGACAGGAGCGGCACGACTTCTTCCTGGGCGCCCAGCGAGTGCACCAGCTGCGAGATTCCAAACTCGCGCGCCAGCCTGTACGCGGCGCTCAGCTCTGGCCCGTCGCCGACGAGGAGCAGTCTCGCCGGCACCTTGTTACGGATGCGGTCGAAGATCCCCATCACCGCGTCGATGCGCTTCACGGGACGGAAGTTCGAGACGTGAATCACGAGCTTCGCGTCGGGATCGTCGGCGGTGAACCGGCGACGCAGGTCGCCGACGTTTTGACGCCGATGAATCCCGCAATCGAGGAAATTCGGAATGACCACGATGTCGCGCCTGACGCCGAGCTGCTCGTAGGTCGACGCCCGCAGGCTTTTCGAGACGGCGGTGACCAGATCGGATTGATCGATCGAGAACGCCACAATCTCCGAATACGACGGATCGCTGCCGACCAGCG
This sequence comes from Vicinamibacterales bacterium, assembly GCA_036802945.1. Lineage (GTDB taxonomy): Bacteria > Acidobacteriota > Vicinamibacteria > Vicinamibacterales > UBA2999 > Gp6-AA40. The sequence goes on along the minus strand of DAIRVG010000027.1, from coordinate 7,209 downwards.
TGATGTCGGTTCCATGGAGCGTCGTCACCACGCGCGGCGCCCCCCTGCCGTGAGCGCCGAGGACCTGTCGCGACAGGAATCCCGCCGTTGCGTGCGGTATCGCGTAGTGCGCGTGGATGACGTCGAGCCTGAACTCGCGCGCCACCTGGACGATCTTGTTCGAGAGCGACAGCAGGTATTGCGGCTCGCGAAAGAGCGGATAGGTGGGCGTCAGCACCTGGTGGAACGACAAGCCGGCCTGGAACTCGCCAAGACGAAACGGTGTTTCCGTGCTGATGAAGTGGACCTGGTGACCGCGCTTGGCCAGCGCCTTCCCCAGCTCCGTCGCGACGATGCCGCTGCCGCCAACCGACGCGTAACAGATGATGCCGATGTTCACGCGCGGTCCTTGTCGCAACCGGAGTCGAGCGACCAGTTGCGCAGCAGGTGCGGCCGAAGGAGCGGTTCGCGGACAATGAGCCCCTCCGCGAAGTCGACGCCTGCAAGCGCGCCGAATTGCGCGTCGCGGCTTTCGATCAGCTTCATGAAGCGCGGCGACGTCAGACGCGTGTGCACCGCATCGGATGCGGGCGGACGGAACTGGCTGGCATGGCAGGCCAGCGCACGGCGTTTCGTATCGTAGTGGTCGGTCACGTCAATCACGAAGGAAGGTGGAGCGGATTCGTTGATGAAGTAGTAAGAGGTCATCTCCGGTTTCCACGGTTCGCCTTCGGCGCCATACCGGCGGAGACCGCTGTTGAAAACCGCATCGGTGAGCACGTTGCTGGCGGCGATGTGATCCGGATGCCGGTCCGACCAGTACGGGAGCGCGACCGCCCGCGGCCGCGCGCGACGGACGAGTTCCGTGGCGCGGCGCACGTGATCGTCGTTCGAACCGATCCCGCGGTCCGGCCATCGAAGGTTGACCCGCCACGCGGCGCCGAGCACCTCGCGCGCCGCCTCCGCTTCGGCCAGACGCTCGTCGACCGTGCCGTTGCTCCCCATCTCTCCCGCCGTCAGATCGCAAAGGCCAACGCGAAGCCCCATCGCCGCGTGTTTCGCGATGCTGCCGCCCAGACCAATTTCGAGATCATCAGGATGCGGTCCGAAGACGAGCAGATCAACGGGTTCCATCACAGCTCACCCACGAAGATACCTTGGGAGTTGGGAGTTGGGGCTGGGAAGTTGCCGAACGCCTACCGCGTGAATCCCCAGACGGCATCCTCTTTCTCGGATGCGTCCTGAAGCGCGCGGACGAGGATACGGGCGGCGAGGAAGGCGCCCGTCATGGAGTCACCTCCGCTGCCGAGCGCGAAGAGGTGGCGCGGATAGTTGCGGTGCGGACCTATGTACATCAGCCCATCGGCGGTCTCGCCCGAGATGAGCTCCCAGCCGTACTCCGGCATCAGCCCCGAGATTATCGGGAACATCGTCAGCAACTCGTACATCAACTGACCAGTTCGCTGGACGAGGACCGCCGCGCGCTTCCTCTCGGACGTCTCGTCCTGCTCCGCGCCGCCAACCAGAAGGCGATCGTCGGACGTCCAGCGGACACGATGGTGCGGCGTCCTTGTGTCGCTGAACGTCGTATCGCGGCTGACAAGCTGCTTCCGGACGGGCGCAGGTATCGGCTCGGTGAGCACGAGATAGCTCTCGCGCCGCTTGAAATGGCGACGAAGCTGCTTGAATTCGAGGCTTGCCGTGCCGGTCGTCACGATGACGGTGCCGGCGCGCACGGTCCCAGCTTCGCCGATGACATCGACGTGACGTCGCGCCACCTTTACCTTCTTCACGCGCGAGCGCTCGAATATCACGGCGCGGCGCGACACCGCGGCAGCAGCAAGTCCGAGACACGCACGGTAGGGGTCCAGAGCAAACGCATCGCGCATGCGGATCGCGCCAGGGGCATCCGGCACGCCGATCTTGCTTAACTGTTTCGGCGACAACCAGCTGACATCGAGCTTCGCCTTCGCACGCGCGTCGTATTCCTGCTTCAGTTTCTTCTCGTCCTCTCGCGCCGCGACGACGAGGGGGGCAAGCGACGCCAGCCCGCACTTGATGTTCAGTCTTCGGAGCAGGGCGGCGCCCTCGAGTGACGCTCGCCGCCATGCTTCGAACGCCGTCCGTGCGACACGAACCCCGTGCCGCTGTTCGACATCACGGAACGCGGGGCCCGGATCCGGCAGCAGCAGCCCGGCGCTGCGCCCGGCGCTCCCGTGCGCGACGCGGTCGGCTTCCAGCACGATCGCCTTGATTCCGGCAACCGCGCACGCGTACGCCGTCGCGCACCCGGTGATACCAGCGCCGATGATCACCACGTCGGCGGTCTGCTCACCGCGAAGGCGGGGATAGTCAGGGCGGCGCGAACTCGGAAACTGCTCGATCCAAGGAGAGATGCCGTAGCGTGTGCGCATGAAATTCAAAATTCAAAATGCAAAAGTCAAACTGTGACTTGCGGACACCTGTGCGGTGAATGCCGCCGCGCGTTTCACTCCGTTATCCGCCACCAGGCTGTGTTTGCAGTTTGCATTTCGCATTTTGCATTACGCAGTTTGTACCACGTGTCGGGCGGCAACTTCGAGGATTGGCGCAAGGCGGCTCGCCTCGCGTGCGGTGCGGGGCTTGTATTTAACCCAGACGCCGCTTGCTCGTCCGGCGCGGCCGGGACTCGGGATTGGGGACTCGGGATTCGAATCCCGGATCCCGAACCCCGAATCCCGGGCAGCGTTTCCCGTGCGCACTTCGTCTCTTGCCACGTGCTCTGGCAGCTTCACGATGAGGCCGTCCTCCATCAAGCAGACAAACAGCTTCCGGCCGGCGTAACCGGCAGGCAGGCCAAACATGCGGCCGATGCGAAGGCCGCGATGATGCTCGATGAATTCCGCGAGGAATGGTTTGAGATCGGCCCGAAACGCAATCGACACAGACGTTCGATTGTAAGTTATTGCTTCTCCTTCTGCAGCAGCTTGCGCTTCCGCTCGGAGCCCCATCGATATCCGCCGAGCCCGCCGCCTTTCTGAACGACCCGGTGGCACGGTATGACGAGGCACACGCGATTGGTCGCACACGCCCTGGCGACGGCACGAGTCGCCGACGGCACGCCAAGATCCTTGGCGACCTGGCTGTACGCGCGCGTCTCGCCGTACGGGATCGACTGCAGGTGACGCCAGACCTTCCATTGGAACGCTGTCGCCTGCACGTCCACGGGCAAATCGAGCTTCGGCGCCCGCCCGTCGAGATGCGCGACCAGCGTGCGCACCCATTTCGAGAAGGCTCCCTGCTCGCGGCGAATCTCTGCCGACGGATACTCGCCGCGCAGATCGCTCTCGAGCAGATCGTCGCGATCGCCAAGCTTCACCGAGCACAGCCCTTTTTCCGTGCCAGCCACGAGCAGGCGGCCGAGGGAGGAGTCGACAATCGTGAAGGCGACTGCCGCGCCCTTTGCGCCGCGCCGGTATTCAGCCGGCGTCATACCGCGCCCTGTCGGTTGCTGCTCGTACACGCGGCTGCTCGAGCCGTAGCCTGCGTCGTAGATCGCGCTGGTCAGGGGCTTCCCTGTCCTGAGATCGTGCCGGAACCGCTGGGCGCGCAGCGCATCCTGATACGCGCGTGGAGAGATCCCGAGGATCCGCGTAAAAATCCGCTGCAGGTAGAACGGGCTGGTGCGCACGTGACCGGCCAGGCGCGACAGCGTGATTGGCTCGTCGGCGTGTGACGCGATGTAGGCCGCGGCCTTCCGCACGCTATCGAGACCGGGCGCAGGCGCAACGCCCGCGCGCGGATGACAGCGGCGGCATTCGCGGAACCCGGCAACCTCCGCCGCATCGGGACCCGAAAAGAACCGGACCGAATCCCGATTCGGCCGCCGGCTCGGACAGCTCGGCCGGCAGTAGATGCCGGTCGAGCGCACGGCGTATACGAAGTGGCCATCGCTCCGCGCGTCGCGCGCCAGCACGGCATCCCAGAGCCGTTCGGCTGATTGTGTTCCCGTCATCCCGTCGTTCCCGACCTCTGATTGCGTCCCCGTCGTCCCGTAGCGTCCGGCTTCAGCCGGACTCAGGGACTGTGTCCGGGGGTGTCCGGCTTCAGCCGCACTCGCGATGTGTGTCGTCATGCAGCAACGATATGCGGCCACGTATGGGCCAATCTATCCGCGGCTTGCGGTCGTTATAACATGCCAGCCAGGGTGCGTCGCCTCCTCAAAGCGGTCCTCCTCATACTGATCGTTATCCTTGTCGCCGGGATCGCGGCGGCGGCGTGGGTGCGCGTCGAGCTGCGCGCAAGTCTCCCGGAGCTGAACGGGAGCCAGCAGCTACGCGGCTTGTCCTCGGCGGTCGAGATCAAGCGTGATCGACTGGGCATGCCGTCAATTCGCGGCGCCACGCGCGAGGATGTCGCTCGCGCGCTTGGTTTTCTTCACGCGCAGGATCGCTTTTTCCAGATGGACCTCTCGAGGCGGCGGGCCGCCGGAGATCTCTCGGCGCTCGTCGGCGCCCGCGCCCTCGCGCTCGATCGCGAGACTCGAGTTCACCGATTCCGCGCAGAGGCGCATCGCGCCCTCGATCTGATGGACCCGAGCGAGCGTCGCGTTCTCGAGGCCTACACGGCGGGTGTGAACAGCGGTCTCTCCACGCTTGGCGCACGCCCGTTCGAATACATGGTGCTACGTCAACAACCGCAGCCATGGGGTCCCGAGGACTCGTTCCTCGTCGTTCTATCGATGTTCATCACCCTGCAGGACACCGATGGATCTTACGAATCGACACTCGGCACGATGCACGACGTGCTGCCGGAGGCGATGTTCGAGTTTCTGGCGCCACGCGGGACCGAATGGGATACGCCCGTCATCGGCGACGCGTTCAGCACGCCCCCGATTCCGGGACCGGACGTGTACAACCTTCGCGCACGACGCACGGGCAAAACGTCATTTCCACTGCCCGAACGCCCACCGCGGGTCCAACTCCCAATTCCCAAGTCCCAACTTCCAAGCTCGATTGTGGCGAAGCTTGGAGATTGGGATTTAGATCTTGGGATTTGGGATTTGGGATCTTCCGAGCGCGAAGCGCTCGGCAGCAACAACTGGGCTGTCGCTGGCGCGTTGACACCGGATGGACACGCGTTGGTCGCCAATGACATGCACCTGTCGATCCGCGTGCCAAACACGTGGTACCGCGCCTCGATGGAATGGCTGGACCCCAAAAACGCGTCCGAGCCGCATCGTTTGATCGGAACGACCTTACCTGGCGTACCGACGCTCGTCACCGGCAGCAACACTCACATCGCATGGGGATTCACCAACACGTGGGCCGACTGGGGCGACCTCGTCGTCCTCGACACCGATCCCGCAAATCCGAACCGCTATCGGACGCCGGATGGCTGGCGCGACATCCAGCGCTTCGACGAAACGATCTCGATTGCGGGCGAGCCCGATCAACACGTCACGGTCGCGTGGACGGTATGGGGACCGGTGCTGGGACCCGATCATCTCGGCCGCCTGCGCGCGTACTCGTGGGTGGCACATTCGGCGGAACACCTCGCTAGGTCACTGCTCCCGCTCGAAACGGCGCGAACCATCGAGGAAGCGTTCGACAGGGCTAATGGCCTTGGCACGCCGGGCCAGAACCTGGTGGTCGCCGACCGGAGCGAGCGCATCGGCTGGTCGGTGTACGGGGCGATCCCCCGGCGCGCCGGAATCGATGGCCTGCTTCCCTCCTCATGGGCTGACGGCTCCCGCGGCTGGCACGGATGGCTCGATCGATCCGAGTACCCGCGCATCATCGATCCGCCGGGCGGGCGCCTCTGGACGGCGAACGCACGCGTGGTCGGCGGCGAGATGCTCGCGAAGCTTGGCGACGGCAGCTACGAAGTTGGCGCTCGCGCCAGGCAGATCCGCGAGCGGCTCATGGCGCGTGAGCGCTTTTCGCCACGGGACATGCTGGCGATCCAGCTGGACACACGTTCGGAATTTCTCGATCGGTGGCGGCAACTGCTGCTCGACGCCCTGACCCCGGCCGCGACCGAAGGCCATCCCGATCGCGCGGAGCTCCGGCGCATCCTCGATAGCGGATGGACCGGCCACGCGTCGCCTGATTCAGCCGCATACGGCTTCACGCACGCTTTCAGGGATCTGCTGTCGGAGCGGGTCATCGCGTTCGAGCTGTCGGAGTGCTATGAAGCCGATACGGCCTTCGACTATGCGACGGTCAGGCGCCGCGAGGGACCGATCTGGAAGCTCGTGACGGAGAAACCTCTGCATCTCCTCGATCCGCAGTACGCGACCTGGGAGCAGATGATTCTCGCGACGATCGACGAGGTCGTCGCGGAGGTGAAGCGGGAGCGACCAGGTGATCTTCGTGACCGCACGTGGTCCGAGTTCAACGTCACCGCGTTCCGGCATCCGTTATCTGCGGGACTGCCGTTTGTCGCACGGTGGCTGGACATGCCGAGACGCCTTCTGCCAGGGGATCTCTACACGGTGCGAGTCCATTCAGGCTCGCTCGGCGCCTCCGCTCGCATGGTCGTGTCGCCGGGCCATGAGGCCGACGGCATCATGCACATGCCGACCGGCCAGAGCGGGCATCCGCTGTCGCCGTTCTACTCGAACTCGCACGAGGCGTGGGTGAACGGCGACGCGACGCCGTTTCTCCCTGGGCCTCCAGAGCACTCGCTGACGCTCGTGCCGTAGGGATCCGGGATCCGGGATCGGGGATCCGGGACCGAGTTCGATGTTCGGGTTCAAAAGCGGAACCTCAATGCGAGCGCCGGTGAGCGAAGGTTCGCCTTGTAGATCGTCTTGTTGTGGCTGATCGACAAGCGATGTGAAATGTTAACCACCGGCACAGTCCGGGCAGGCAATTCCAACCACGGCCAAAACGCCGAGGACTACTAAGATCCTTTTCAGTCTCCGTTTCGGACGCTGCGCTGCGTGCGACACCGTCGCAGGGTGAATGGTTCGGACAGTCACCCGCGGCAGATCGCCAGACACGATCACCGAAGCCGGACCCACCTCGCAGGAGCCAGGGCCACGGTTGATTTGCGCGAGCGCTGGCGCAGCGAGACCAAGAACCAGGACAGCCGCGAGAAGACTCCGCATACCTGCCTCCAATCTGCCGCTTTCCTTGTATTTGCCGTCGAGGGCGAGGGCCGCGGACCCTGATCCGGGATCCGAAATCAATGCCGACCGCGCTGCCACCCCAGGCCGACCGAGAAAACAAGAGATGGCGCGTACCG
>DAIRVG010000026.1:0-52088 GCA_036802945.1 Vicinamibacterales bacterium | reverse complement strand
AGATCGCGCGCGTGGCCACGGACGGAGACGCGGCGGCGAAGCCGGCCCGCGCGAATAAGACCCCGGCGCGCAAGACCGCCGCGGCGAAGGCGTAGGAAAGATGAAGACCTTCGGATCCTTCGTGGTTAAGAGCATCGTCAAGGACAGGAGATAACGTGGGCCAAAAGGTTCACCCATACGGGTTCCGGCTCGGCTTCAACAAGACCTGGCGTTCGCGCTGGTACTCGGATCGCGACTACGCGAAGCTCCTCCACGAGGATCTCGCGCTGCGGCAGGACCTGAAGAAGCGGTTCTCGCACGCGGGCGTCTCGCGCATCGAGACCGAGCGCGCGGCCAACAAGCTGAAGATCGACATCTACACCTCGCGCCCGGGCATCATCATCGGCCGCAAGGGAACCGAGGTCGACAAGCTGAAGCAGGAAATCCAGAAGCGCACCAACCGCGAGGTCTTCATCAACATCCAGGAGATCCAGAAGCCGGAGCTCGAGGCGCAGCTCATTGGCGAGTCGGTGGCGGTGCAGCTCGAGAAGCGCGTGGCGTTCCGCCGCGCGATGCGCAAGGCGGTGGAATCGGCGCTCCGGTTCGGCGCGCGGGGCATCAAGGTGCGCGTATCGGGCCGGTTGAACGGTGCCGAAATCGCGCGCTCCGAGTGGTACCTGCACGGCCAGCTGCCGCTGCAGACGCTGCGCGCGGACATCGACTACGGGTTCGCCGAGGCGAACACCACCTACGGGAAGATCGGTGTGAAGGTGTGGCTCTACAAGGGCGAGCGCCTCGTGCCGCGCGTCGGCCGCGACGAGGAATACCGGGACCGCGCGCCGCGCCGTCCCGCGGGGCGTGAGAGGTAACGAATCATGTTGATGCCAAAGAAGGTCAAGTTCCGCAAGCAGCAGCGCGGACGCATGACCGGGAAGGCGTGGCGCGGCTCCGACGTGTCGTTCGGCGACTACGGACTGAAGGCGATGGAGCCGTGCTGGATGACCGCTCGCCAGATCGAGGCGGCGCGCGTGGCGATGACCCGCTTCATCAAGCGTGGCGGCAAGATCTGGGTGCGCGTGTTCCCCGACAAGCCGATCACGAAGAAGCCGCAGGAGACGCGCATGGGCAAGGGCAAGGGCGCGCCCGAAGAATGGGTGTGCGTCATTCGTCCGGGCCGCATCCTGTTCGAGATGGAAGGCGTGAGCGAGGTCGAAGCGCGCGAGGCCATGCGGCTCGCCGCAGCGAAGCTGTCGATCAAGACGAAGTTCGCGACCCGCTTCGCGCAGGAGAGAGCGTCATGAGAATGGCGCAGGAGACTAGCGTCATGAGAATGGCGCAGGAGACAGCGTCATGAAGGTGGGCGAAATCCGCGAGTTGTCGGTCGACGTGCTGCGCGACCGCGAGAAGGAGCTGGACGACCAGCTGTTCCGGCTGCGAATTCAGAAGTCGATGGGGCAGCTCGAGGCGCCGGCGAAAGTGCGCGATGTGCGCCGCGACCTGGCGCGGATCAAGACGATTCTGCAGGAAAAGCAGGCAGCAGGCGGCGGGCAGTAGGCAGCGGGATTCGATGTTGACTGCCAGCTGCCGGCTGCAGGCTGCGGGCTACAGGTAGGACTGATATGAGCGTCAAGGCACAGCTGACCGGCACGGTCGTCAGCGACAAGATGGAAAAGACCGTCGTCGTCGCCGTGGAACGACAGGTACGCCACGGGATGTACGGCAAGAGCCAGCGGAAGACATCGAAGTTCGTCGCGCACAACGAGGCCAACGAAGCGAAGGTTGGCGACACCGTCGCGATCGCCGAGTCGCGGCCGCTGTCGCGGCGCAAGCGATGGATCGTCACGCGCGTCGTGGCGAAAGCGCAGATCTAGCCGGCAGCGATCGACGAGAGACAGGGTGCAGCCATGATTCAAATGCGATCGATCCTCGACGTGGCCGACAACTCGGGCGCGCGGAAGATTTCGATCATCAACCCGATTGGCGGATCGACGGGGCGCTACGCGCGGCTCGGCGACATCGTCACGGCGTCGGTGAAAGAAGCGACGCCGGACGGCACGGTCAAGAAGGGACAGGTGGTGAAGGCGGTCATCGTGCGCACCACGAAGGAGCAGCGCCGCCGCGACGGCAGCTACATCCGCTTCGACCGCAACGCCGCCGTCCTCATCAACGATCAGAACGAACCGATCGGCACGCGCGTGTTCGGTCCCGTCGCCCGCGAGCTGCGCGAGCGCCGGTTCATGAAAATTATCTCTCTCGCGCCGGAGGTTCTCTAGGATTGGCGATTGGCGATTGGTGATTTCGAAATCACCAATCATCAATCACGAATCACAAATGGAAGAAACGATGTCGAGACTACAAACCCCAATTCGCCGCAACGACACCGTGTCGGTCAACACGGGCAAGGACAGCGGCAAGCGCGGGAGAGTGCTGAAGGTGCTCCCCGCGAAGAACCGCCTGATCGTCGAAGGCGTCAACATGATCAAGCGGCACACGCGGCCGAACCCGCAGCGCAACATCAAGGGCGGGATCGTGGAGCGAGAAGCCGCGCTCCACGCGAGCAACGTGCAGCTGATCTGCCCCGAGTGCAGCAAGGTGACCCGCATCGGCCACCGCGTGCTCGGCGACGGCCGCAAGGTCCGCATCTGCCGCAAGTGCGAAGGAGTGGTGGACAAATGAACCGCTTGAAGACCCGGTACCAGAAGGAAATCGCGCCGGCCCTCAAGAAGGAGTTCGGCTACACGAACGTGATGGCGATCCCGAAGATCAAGAAGATCGTCGTCAACATGGGCCTGGGTGAAGCGACCTCGAACGCGAAGATCGCCGACGTCGGCGCCGACGAGCTCAGCCGCATCACCGGCCAGAAGGCGGTGATCCGCCGCGCGACCAAGTCGATCGCGCAGTTCAAGCTCCGGCAGGGAATGCCCGTCGGCGCGATGGTCACGCTGCGCGGGGAGCGGATGTACGAGTTCCTCGATCGCCTGATCTCGATCGCGCTTCCCCGCGTGCGCGATTTCCGAGGCGTCTCGGCGAAGGGGTTCGACGGCCGCGGCAACTACACGCTCGGCCTGCGCGACCAGTTGCTGTTCCCCGAGATCGACTACATGAAGGTCGACAAGGCGCGCGGCATGAACGTGTCGATGGTGACAACGGCGAAGACGGACGAGGAAGCGCGGAAGCTGCTGCAGCTCCTGGGTCTGCCGTTCAGGACGAACTAGAAGCCGGCTGCAAGCTGACGAGGATTAGATGGCAACGACTGCAAAGATCGCCAAGGAAGCCAAGACGCCCAAGTACAAGATCCGCCTGCGCAACCGCTGCCGGCTATGCGGGCGGCCTCGCGCTTACATGCGGAAGTTCGCGATGTGCCGCCTGTGCTTCCGCAAGCTGGCGCTCGAAGGCGACGTCACGGGCGTGACGAAGAGCTCTTGGTAGGTGTAAACGCCCAACCTCCAACCCCCACCTCCGAAGGCGCCTTGGGAGGTGGAAGTTGGGAATTGGGAGTGAGCGAGAGAACAGAGATATGACCGATCCGATTTCCGACATGCTCACGCGCATCCGTAACGCCGTGTCGGCCAAGCACGCCCGCGTCGACCTCCCGGCCAGCAAACTCAAGGCGGAGATCGCGCGGATTCTTCAGGACGAGGGGTACATCCAGGGGTACCGCATCGTGGACGAGGCCGTCGAGAAAGGGCAGAAGCCCCGGCAGCTCATTCGCCTGTTCCTGAAGTACGGCCCTCACGGCGAGAAGGTGATCTCGGGCATCGAGCGCATCAGCCGTCCCGGCCGCCGCGTCTATCTGGGCGTGGATGAGGTGCCTCCAGTACTCGGGGGGCTCGGCACGAACATTCTCACGACCTCGCGCGGCGTGATGACCGGCCGTGCGGCTCGCAAGGCGGGCGTCGGCGGCGAGGTTCTCTGTAATGTGTGGTAGCAGGCAGCCTGCAGCCTGCAGCCGGCAGCAATGCTCTGCTGGCTGTCCGCTGCGCGTTGCGAGCTGGGTATAAGTCATGTCACGTATTGGAAAAAAACCGATTCCGATCCCGAAGGGCGTGAGCGTGACGATCGCGCCAGACGCGATCGAAGTGCAGGGCCCGAAGGGCAAGCTGCGCCAGTACATTCCCCCAGGCGTGGTGTTCGCGCAGGACGACGGGTCGCTGGTGGCCAAGACGGCGCGCGATGAGCCCGGGCTTGGCAAGTTCCACGGCCTGGCACGAAGCCTGGTGGCGAACGCGGTGATCGGCGTCACCGACGGCTTCAAGAAGGAGCTGGACATCGTTGGCATCGGCTACCGCGCGGAGCTGAAGGGCCGGCAGGTCACCTTCGCGCTTGGCTTCTCGCACCCGATCGTGTTCGACATTCCCACTGGGATCGACATTGCGGTCGACAAGCAGACGCACGTCACCGTGACTGGCGTGGATAGACAGCTGGTCGGCCAGGTGGCCGCCAACATCCGCCGGATGCGCAAACCGGACCCGTACAAGCAGAAGGGCGTGCGCTACATGGGCGAAGTGCTGAAGAAGAAGGTTGGAAAGACAGGCGCCAAGTAAGCGGCCGGCTGCCAGCTGAGGACAAACGATGAAGATCAAGACGAAGGACGATCGCCGTGAACGGATCAAGCACCGGATCCGGAAGCGCGTGCACGGCACTGAGGTGCGGCCGCGCCTCACCGTGTTCCGCAGCATTGCGCACATGTACGTGCAGGTGGTCGACGACATGACGGGCCGGACGATCGCGTCGGCCTCGACGGTGGACCCGAAGGTCAAGGGTTCGCTGGCGAAGGCGGAGCGGGGCGGCAATATCGCCGGAGCCAAGGCGATCGGGAAGACCATCGCGGAGCGGCTGATTGAAAAGGGCGTCAAGCGCGTGGTGTTCGATCGCAACGGGTTTCTCTATCACGGGCGCGTGAAGGCAGTCGCCGACGCGGCGCGCGAAGCAGGTCTGGAGTTTTAGTGAGAAGGATGGGCGGCTAGATGGCAATGATGAACCGCTTGCGCGAGAAGGTCGACGCCTCGCAGTTGGATATCAAGGACACGGTGGTGTCCATCAACCGCGTGACGAAGGTGGTCAAGGGCGGCAAGAACCTGAGCTTCAGCGCGCTGGTCGTCGTCGGCGACGGCCACGGCGTGGTCGGCTTCGGCGTGGGCAAGGCGAAGGAAGTGCCATCGGCGATCAAGAAGGGCATCGAGGCCGCGAAAAAGAACCTGATCCGCGTCCCGCTCCGTGGCACGACGATCCCGCACCAGGTTGTGGGGAAATTTGGATCGGGGAGCGTCCTCCTGAAGCCAGCGCCGGAAGGCACGGGTCTCATCGCGGGCGGCGCCGTGCGCGCAGTCGTCGAGGCGTGCGGCGTCCAGAACGTGCTCACGAAGTCGCTCGGGTCCGCCAATCCGCACAACGTGGTACGCGCCACGTTTCAGGGGTTGATGGATCTGAAGGACCCGGCGCTCGTCGCGCGGTACCGCGGCAAGGAAGAGGCCGAGCTCATCGGGGCATAACCATGGCGAAAAAGACAGCACAGAAAAGCGCGGCGAAGAAGCTGAAGATCACGCTTCTCCGGAGCACGATTGGCTTCAACAGGACGCAGGCGAAAACAGTGGAAGGGATGGGGCTGCGCCGCATCCGCCACTCCGTGGAGCTGCCGGACACGCCGGCGACGCGCGGCATGATTTTGAAAGTACGGCATCTCATCGAGGTGACGGAGTAATTGGTGGATTTGCGATTCACGAATCGCAAATTCGCTAGTCACTAATCGAGGCGAATATGGATCTGAGCAATCTCAAGCCAGCCGCGGGATCGAAGCACTCGAAGAAGCGCGTCGGCCGCGGCCACGGCACGGGCCAGGGCACGCAGGCTGGACGCGGACACAAGGGCGCCCAGTCTCGGTCGGGCTACAAGTTCAAGCGCGGGTTCGAAGGCGGGCAGATGCCGCTGCACCGCCGGGTGCCGAAGCGCGGCTTCAACAATCCCTTCCGCATGGAGTACGCGGTTGTGAACCTCGATACGCTCGCGGAGCGGTTCGATGCGGGCACGGTCGTGACGCCGGAGCTGCTGCGCGAGCGCGGGCTCATTCACGGCACGGGCAAGCGGATCAAGGTGCTGGCGCGCGGCGACATCGGGAAGAAGCTGACAGTGCACGCGCACAAGTTCAGCGGTAAGGCGGCGGAGAAGATCGCGGCTGCCGGGGGCGCAGCTGAGGCAATTAGCGATTAATGATTAGTGATTAGTGATTAGTGATTAGTGATTGGGGAATGGCGATTGGTGTTCCAGACGTCGTGAAACACCAATCACCAATCACGAATCACGAATCACACATGGGTTAAACGATGGACAACAACCCACTCAAGAATCTGTGGCAGGTCACCGACCTGCGCAACCGTGTGCTCTTCACGCTCGCGATGCTGGGCGTGTACCGGGTCGGGAACCACATCCCGACGCCCGGCGTGAACACCGAGGCGCTGGCGCTGCTGGCGGAAGCGCAGAAGAACACGATGTTCGGGCTGTACGACATGTTCTCGGGAGGGAACCTGTCGCGCGTGACGATCTTCGCGCTGGGCATCATGCCCTACATCAGCTCGTCGATCATCCTGCAGCTTCTCACGGTGGTCTGGCCGTACCTCGAGCGACTCTCGCGCGAAGGCGAGCTCGGCCGCCGCAAGATCACTCAATACACCCGGTATCTGACCGGCGTACTCGCAATCGTCCAGGCGCTGAGCATCGCGATCTTTCTCGAGCGGCAGACGGGGATTCAGGGCGGGCTTCCGCTCGTCTACAACCCTGGCTGGGGCTTCCGGCTGCTGTGCGTGCTGACGCTCACGACCGGCACGATCTTCATCATGTGGCTCGGCGAGCAGATTACCGAGCGCGGCATCGGCAACGGGATGTCGCTGCTGATCTTTGCGGGCATCATCGTCGGCTTCCCGCAGGGGATCATCCAGACGTTCGACCAGATGCAGACCGGCCAGATCAGCCTGCTGCGGATCCTGTTTCTGATGGTGATGATGGTGGCTGTGATCGCCGCGATCATATTCGTCGAGCGAGGGCACCGGCGGATTGTCGTCCAGTACGCCAAGCGTGTCGTCGGACGACGGCAGTATGGCGGGTCCAGTACGCACATTCCGTTGAAAGTGAACACCGGCGGCGTCATCCCGGTGATCTTCGCTTCGTCCATCCTCGCGTTTCCGGCAACGCTCGCCACCATGTTCGCGGCAGGCGGATGGGGACGTGCGATCGTGGATCAACTGGCCTACGGCATGCCGCTGTACAACCTGCTCTACGTCCTCGGGATCGTTTTCTTCGCCTACTTCTACACGGCGATCATTTTCAATCCCGACGACGTGGCTGAGAACATGCGCAAGTACGGCGGATTCATCCCCGGCATCCGCCCGGGCAAGCGCACGGCGGAATACATCGATACGATTCTGGCGCGCATCACCCTGGTGGGCGCGCTGTACCTGGCGGCGGTAGCGATTCTCCCGGAGTTTCTGATCACCGGATTCAAGGTCGCGCCGATTCCGTTCATCGGCGATCAGCTCGACGCGGCGCTGCCCCAGTGGTTCACTCAGGGGCTCGGCGTGACGTTTTATTTCGGCGGCACGACGCTGCTCATCGTCGTCGGCGTGGCGATGGATACCGTACAGCAGGTAGAGTCGCAGCTCATCATGCGGCACTACGACGGCTTCATGAAGAAGACTCGGATCAGGGGTCGACGAGGGTGACACGACGCGGGGCCGGCACGGGCCCGCCTACGCCAACGGCTTCGGCGAGGTCTCGCCGTAGCGTGTTCGGGTTGGCAGGCGCGGAGCCGGACCCTGTGTGGCGGACAGCCGGGGGGCAGTGTGGCGCTGAACGTGATCATGATGGGACCGCCTGGCGCCGGAAAGGGCACCCAGGCGGGGCGGTTCGCGCGTGAACGGGGGCTGCTGAAGATTTCGACGGGCGATATCCTTCGCGAGGGCATCAAAGCGCAGCTGCCGGTGGCCCTCCGTGCGAAGGAGCGGATGGATCGCGGCGAACTGGTGGACGACGAGACAATGGTCGCCATCGTCCGCGAACGGTTGCTGCGGCCGGATGCACAGCGCGGGTTCGTGCTCGACGGGTTTCCGAGAACCGTTGAGCAGGCCAATGCGCTCGATCAGATCGTCGCGGAGCGGAACAACGGACCGCTGGTCATCGTGGACGTGCGGGTGCCCGAGCACGAGCTGGTTCGCCGCCTGGCAGGGCGCCTGATTTGCGTGAAGTGCGGCGCCAACGCCGAGTTGACGAAGGACGGCTCGCCCGTGGCGACGGTTTGCGGCAAGTGCGGCGGCGGGCTGGAACAGCGCGCCGACGACAACGAGGAGGTCGTACGCGAGCGTCTAGAGGTGTACGAGCGGGCGACGAAGCCGCTCGTCGAATTCTACCGGGAGCGGCCGACGTTCCGCGTCGTGAACGGCGCGCAGCCGCAGGATCGGGTTGCGCACGAGCTCGACACGGTGATTGACGATGCCGCGCTGGCGAGCGCGAAGGTCGAGAAAGCCGTGACGGGGAAGGTTGCCACGCCGGAGAAAGCGGCGCGCACATGATTGTCTGCCGGTCGTCGTCGGAAATCGAGAAGCTGCGCCGGGTGAACCAGCTCGTGGCGCAGGTGCTCGCGGAACTGCGGCGGATGGCTGTGCCCGGCGTGACGACGGAGGACATCGACTCCGCGGCCGAGCGCCTGGTGCGGGCAGAAGGGGCCGAGCCGGCGTTTAAGGGCTACCACGGGTACCCGGCGACTGTGTGCGTGTCGGCCAACGAGCAGGTGGTGCATGGGATCCCGTCGAAGCGTCCGCTCGTCGAAGGAGACATCCTCTCCATCGACATGGGTGCGAAGCTGGACGGTTTCTTCGGGGACTGTGCGGTAACGGTGCCGATTGGCCGCGTGTCGCAGGAAGCGACCGAGCTCCTGCGGGTGACGGAAGAGGCGCTCTTCCACGGGATCGAGGCGGTGAAGCCCGGCGCCCGGGTCTCGGACATCGGGGCGGCGGTCCAGCAGCACGTCGAGACCCACGGGTTCTCGGTCGTGCGCGAGTTCGTCGGGCACGGCATCGGGACATCGCTCCACGAGGAGCCGCAGATCGCGAACTACGGCCCAGGCGGCCGCGGGCCGCGACTGGCCGAGGGAATGGTCCTGGCGATCGAGCCGATGGTGAACGCGGGAAAGCCGGCGGTGAAGGTGCTGTCGGACGGGTGGACGGCGGTGACGCGCGACGGCAGCCTGTCGGCGCACTTCGAGCATACGGTGGTGGTGGCAGGCACGGGGTGCGAAATTCTGACGCTGCTGCCGGCTGACGCCGCGAGAGCGAAGGAGTTGCTGTCCGCCGGGCGAGCCACGGCACCCCACCGCGTAGACGCGGCGGGGCTCCCACTTGCAGGCTCGCCGGCGCGGACCTGACTGTGGTGCCGCGCGGACCCTTCGTCCCTCGACCCGGCTCGGGACGCCCTGAGCACCAGTCGAAGGGCGGGTCCGCGAGGCAAGCCTGAAGGGCTCGCCCCGCATGGACAGGGAGAACGGCCAGACAGTGGAAGGCGTCGTCCGGGCGCAGTTGCCGAGCGGGTTGTACGAAGTGGAAATCGAGGGGCGCCACCGGATCACGGCGCACATCGGCGGCGGGCTCGAGCGGAATTTCGTCCGCGTGCTCGTCGGGGATCGAGTCGTCGTGGAGCTGACCCGTCGGGATCTCACCCGCGGGCGGATCGTCAGGAAGGCGTAGACAGAGCAATGAAGGTCAGAGCGTCGGTCAAAAAGATTTGCGACAAGTGCAAAGTCGTGCGCCGCAAGGGTGTGGTGCGCGTGATCTGCACGAACGCGAAGCACAAACAGAGGCAGGGATAGCAGATGGCGCGAATTGCAGGCGTCGATCTTCCGCGAACCAAGCGGGTCGAGATTGGCCTTACCTATATCTACGGCATCGGCCGGAAGCGCTCGAACGACGTCCTCGGGGCGGCGGGCGTCAGCCCGGACATCCGTGTGAAGGATCTCTCCGAGGACGACGTCCGGAAGATCAGCCGGGTGCTCGAAGAGGTGGGCGGCGTGGAAGGCGATCTCCGCAAGGAGATCTCGATGAACATCAAGCGGCTGATGGAAATCGGCTGCTACCGCGGCCTGCGCCACCGGCGGAACCTGCCGGCGCGCGGGCAGCGGACGCGCACCAACGCGCGCACGCGGAAGGGCCCGCGCAAGGGCGCAATTGCGAAGAAAAAGACCGTTTAACGACAGGGTAGGGGCGGGTCTTCAGACCCGCACGTGAGAGACGAATGGCCAAAATTCAAGACGCAACCGCCGCCCCGGACAAGAAAACCGAAGGCGGAAAAAAGCCGGCACGCAAGACTTTCAAGAAGCGCGGCGAGAAGCGCGTCGTGCATCACGGCTACGTGCACATCCACGCCTCCTTCAACAACACGCACATCACCATCACCGACACCGAGGGTAACGTGATCGCGTGGTCGAGCGCGGGCGGGATCGGCTTCAAGGGGTCGCGCAAAGGAACGCCGTTCGCCGCCACCCAGGCTGCCATCAACGCGGGCAACACCGCGAAGACCTATGGGCTGCGGTCCGTCGAGGTCAAAGTGAAGGGGCCCGGATCGGGCCGCGAGTCGGCGATTCGCGCCTTGCAGACGGTCGGCATCGAGGTGAAGTCGATCCGCGACGTCACGCCAATTCCGCACAACGGCTGTCGCCCGACGAAGCGGAGACGCGTGTAGTTAGGATTAGGGGTTAGGGGTTAGGGGTTAGGGATTAGGGATTGGTTGGTGATGCGCGGGTTGTGACGTCGTGAGTGGGAATCACGAATCACAAATCACGAATCGCTAGTTGGAGATTGAATGGCTCGATATATTGGACCTGTCTGCCGCCTGTGCCGCCGCGAAGGGATGAAGCTGTTCCTCAAGGGCGAGCGCTGCTACACGGAGAAGTGCGCAATCGAGAAGCGGAACTTCGCTCCGGGGCAGCATGGGAAGTCGCGCAAGCAGAAGCTCGCCGGGTACGGCGTCCAGCTGCGCGAGAAGCAGAAGGTCAAGCGCATCTACGGCGTGCTGGAGGATCAGTTCCGCCGCTACTTCGAGCAGGCCGAGCGGACGCGCGGGATCACCGGCGAGACGCTCCTGCAGCTGCTCGAGCGTCGTCTGGACAACGTCACCTACCGGCTTGGCTTCGCCACGTCGCGGGCGCAGGCGCGCCAGATCGTTCGCCACGGCCACTTCACCGTCAATGGCCGCAAGGTGGACATCCCGTCGTTCTCTCTCAAGCCTGGCGACATTGTCGCGGTGCGGCAGAGCAGCCGAAAGAACGTGTCGATCGCCCACGCGCTCGAGGAAGTGAAGGGGCGCGGCGTGCCCGAGTGGCTGCTGTTCGACGCAGAAGGAATGTCGGCACGGGTCGGCTCGGTGCCGACGCGCGAGCAGATCAATCTGCCCGTCCAGGAACAGCTGATCGTCGAGTTGTATTCGAAGTAGTAGAAGCAGGCAGCCCGCAGCAGGCGGCCGGCAGCACTGGCGGGTTCTTACTGCCAGCTGCCAGCTGCGCGCTGCGAGCTGAATCGCAACCGCCGGCCCGCAGCCTTACAGACCTGCGGCGGGAGGCCGGTGGGTCAACATGCAGGTCTGGAGGCCGGGGCTGCCGGCCCGTTCGCGAAAGGACACAACAATGCTCTGGAAAGGTTTTCAACGCCCCAAGCGGCTCGACTTCGAGCGTGAGACGCTCACCGACAGGTTTGGCCGGTTCTACGCGCAGCCGTTCGAGCGCGGTTTCGGCACCACGATCGGCAACGCCTTGCGCCGCGTCCTGCTCTCGTCGATCGAGGGCGCCGCGATCACCGCGGTGAAGATCGACGGCGTGCTCCACGAGTTCTCGCCCATCCCCGGCGTGGTCGAGGACGCGACCGACATCATCCTCAACCTGAAGCAGATTCCGCTGAAGCTGCACGTCGACTACACCAAGACGCTGTACCTGCGGGTCGAAAAGCCCGGCATCGTGCGGGCGAAGGACATCGAGGCGGACGCCGACGTCGAGATCCTCGAACCCGAAGCTCACATCGCGACCGTGTCGGACGGCGGCAAGCTGCACATGGAGCTGCGCATGAAGCGGGGTCGCGGCTACGTATCGGCGGACAAGAACTTCGACGAGGACCTGGGCATCGGCTGGATCCCTGTCGACTCCGTCCACTCGCCGGTCAAGAAGGTGAACTATCTTGTGGAGGCGGCTCGCCTCGGCCAGACCACCGACTACGACAAGCTGACGATCGACGTCTGGACCAACGGCTCGGTCACCGCGCAGGACGCCGTCTCGCTGGCCGCGAAGCTGATTCGCGATCACCTGAACATCTTCATCAACCTCGAGGACGTGGCCGACCAGCCGGCGGAAGCGCAAGCCGACCAGCCGCGGTCCGGCGCGCTCAATGAGAACCTCGATAAGAGCGTCGAGGAGCTGGAGCTGTCCGTGCGCTCGTACAACTGCCTGAAGAACGCGAACATCCGGACGATTCGCGAGCTCGTGCAGAAGACCGAGGCCGAGATGCTGAAGACGAAGAACTTCGGCCGGAAGTCGCTCAACGAGATCAAGGAAATCCTGCACAGCATGGGCCTGAGCCTCGGCATGCGGGTCGATCAGCCGACGTCGGCGCATCAGGACTAGACATTCCGGGATTCGGGACTCGGGAGGGCAACGAATCCCGGATCCCGGATCCCGATAGAGATACAGCCATGAGACACAACGTCGCACACCGAAAACTGGGCCGCGTCACCGAGCATCGCATTGCGCTGCTGCGGAACCAGGCGATGGCGCTCATCCGGCACGAGCGCATTGAGACCACGATGCCGAAGGCGAAGGAGCTGCGGCCGTTCGTCGAGCGGCTGATCACGATCGCCAAGCGCGGGGTTGCGTCGGCCGAGGCCAACGGCAGCGCCCTCCACGCGCGCCGCATGGTGCTTGCGGAGCTTCCCGACAAGGACGTCGTCGGCAAGCTGTTCGAGACGATCGCGCCGCGGTTCGCTGAACGGCCCGGCGGCTACACGAGAATTCTCCGCGTGGGCTTCCGCCGGGGCGACTCGGCGGAGGTGGCGCAGATAGAGCTCCTCGGCAGCGAGTACAACCCACGCGCCGAGGAAGAGAAGAACGCCGAGAAGGCCGCCGCGACGCCGAAGACCAAGAGCGTGGGCGATCGGCTCAAGGCCGCCGCGCGCGGACTCCGCGCGGGCAAGGGCGAGCAGGGCGGGGGCTCGAAGGGCCAGGCCGGCGGCCAGACCAGGGGTGGCCGGAAGACGACGACCCCTCGAAAAGCCGGAGGGTCGTAAATCCGAAATCCCAAAACCCAAATCCCAAAACCCAAATCAAAAAAGGCCCGGACGACCGAAGTCGCCGGGCCTTTTGTATGACTGGACGTTGGAATTTGGGGCTTGGGATTTGGGATTTTCAGACTTCTTCCACAGCCTCCTGTCCTCTTTCCGCCTTGGAGGCGGCGATGATCTTTGCCTGGAATTGATGCGGCACTTCGTCGTAGTGCGAGTACTCCATATGGTACGAGCCGCGTCCGCCGGTCGCCGACGTGAGGTGCTGCTCGTAGGTCAGCATCTCGGCCATCGGGACCTGCGCGCGGATGACGGTCATCGTGCCGCGGGTGTCCATGCCCGCAATGCGGCCGCGGCGGCTGTTCAGATCGCCCATCAGGTCACCGGCGAAATCGCTCGGCGCATAGACCTCGACGTTCATCACCGGCTCGAGAATGGTCGGGCGCGCCCGCGTCATGGCGTCCTTGAACGCGAGCGAGCCCGCCATCTTGAATGACAACTCGTTCGAGTCGACGGCATGGAAGGAGCCGTCGAACACCGTCGCGCGGAAGTCGACCATCGGATAGCCTGCGAGGAACCCGCGCAGGCGCGAATCCTGGATTCCCTTTTCGACCGCCGGAACATACTGCCGCGGGATCGATCCGCCGAAGATATCGTCGACGAACTCGAAATCGCTCCCGCGCGGCAGCGGTTCCACCTTGATCTTGCAGTCGCCGAACTGGCCGTGGCCGCCGGTCTGCTTCTTGTGCCTGCCGTGGGCTTCGGTGGCGACCGTAATCGTCTCGCGGTAGGGGATCCGCGGCGGCTTGAGAAGCACTTCGACGCTGAAGCGCCGCTTCAACTTGGCGACCGTGACCTCGATGTGCAGCTGCCCCTGTCCGGCAAGCAGCAACTCATGCGTCTGCGGATCGCGCGTGTAGCTGATGGACGGGTCCTCCTCCTTCAATCGCTGCATGGACCCGCTGATCTTGTCCTCGTCCCCACGGCTCTTCGGCTCGATCGCGTATGAGAGCACAGCCTCGGGGAACTTGATCTCCGCGAGCTTGATCTTCGTGTTCTTCTCTGCGAGCACGTCGTTCGTGCGCGTGTCTTTCAGCTTCGCGACCGCGCCGAGGTCGCCTGCCTTGAGCTCGGACACCTGGGTCTGGGTCTTGCCTTGCAGCGCCAGCAGGTGACCGAAACGCTCGGAGCTGTCGCGCGTCTGGTTGTGGACGTTGGTGTCGGCCTTGAGACATCCGGAAATCACGCGCAGCATCGTGATGCGCCCGGCGAAGGGGTCGGCAATTGTTTTCCAGACGAACGCGCTGTACGGCGCCGTCTCGGACGCCTTGATGGCGGTGTTGTCTCCGCTGTCGGTGATCGCCGGGAAATCGCGTTCGGCCGGGGACGGGATGTAGCTGACAATCGCGTCGAGCAGCGGCTGGATGCCGATGACGTGGAGGCCCGACGTGCAGACGAGCGGGAAGATCTTGCCGGCCATCGTCGCCGTCTTGAGCCCCTGCAGCAGCTGCTCCTGCGTGAGCGTTCCTTCCGAGAAGAACGTCTCCATCAACTGTTCGTCGGCTTCCGCGAC
Source organism: Vicinamibacterales bacterium (assembly GCA_036802945.1). Lineage (GTDB taxonomy): Bacteria > Acidobacteriota > Vicinamibacteria > Vicinamibacterales > UBA2999 > Gp6-AA40. The sequence goes on along the minus strand of DAIRVG010000026.1, from coordinate 37,237 downwards.
CATCTCGATCAGCTGCTCCCGCGCGGCGGCGGCCTGCTCCGCAAGGGCGGGCGGCACGTCTCCCTCGGTCATCTTCCCGCTGCTGTCGGCGGCAAATGTCAGCGCCTTCATGCGCACCAGGTCGACGACGCCGGTAAAAGCCCGCTCCTCGCCAATAGGCAGCTGGATCGGAATGATCTCGCGCGCGCAGTCGCGGCGCAGCGATTCGAGCGTGCGCTCGAGACTCGCGCGCTCGCGCTCCAGGCGGGTCACGGAGACGATGCGCGGAAGGTTGAGCGAGGCGGCCTCGGCCCAGAGCTTTTCGGTCTGGACTTCGACACCGGCAACGGCGTCAACGCAGACGAGTGCGCCTTCGGCGACGCGCAGCGCCGACTTTGCGTCGCTGAGGAAGTTGGCGAAGCCGGGCGTATCGATGATGTTGATCTTGGTCTTCTGCCACTCGAGAAACGCGAGGCTGGAGGACAGTGTGTGCTTGCGGGCGATCTCTTCGTCGTCGAAATCGGTGACGGTGGTGCCGTCGTCGACCTTGCCCAGCCGGTTGACCGCGCCGGCCACGAAGAGCATGGCCGACACCAGCTGCGTCTTGCCGCATCCGCCGTGACCCACAACGGCAACATTCCGGATGGCGGCGGCGTCGTAGACCTTCATACGGGGTATCCTCCTGGGCTCGCGAAGCTTCAGCGAAGTGGTTTGTACCGGCGGATCATAATTCCAAAAGGGGGAAGCAAAGAGGGAAGGGGAGGCCGAAGGGGCGAGAGGTCGGCATGTCTACATTTATGTCGCAGTACGTTATATCGTCGACGAATATGTACAGTCTGGACTCGCTTCACGACAGGAGGAGACAGAAGGGCCACGCAAACGAAGCCGCCTCAACGTCTCTCGCTCCCGGTTGCGCCGGCGGTGGGTATTTCGCGCGTCGTACGCCATTCAGATAACGACATAGTTGTTGCCGTTTTCGTCGCGTCTGACATTTTAGTTCTATGACTCCGCTCGTCAAAATCCTCTGAATCGCCATTTTCCCCAACAAATCACCGCGAGCGGAGTCCGACAGGAGTGGCGCAGGGTGGCGTCCATCTTGCTCATTTGGCCATCGATTCGAGCGCCCGCCGACCGCGCCCTTTATGTGGGCAGCCGGCTGCGATCACTCACCTGCGCCGGCTGTGAATGCCGCGCGATCCAAATTCGGAGGAGCGATGTCGAAATTCCTGGTGTGGAAATACGCCCGTCCATCTCTCGTCGTCCTCGGCCTGATCTCGTGCCTTGCCTTGCCCGCGGCCGCGCAGGCGACGGATCCGAACCCCGGCAATCTGACGGTCACGAGCTCGATCGATCTCACCAACGTCTACCTGTTCCGCGGCATCCGCCAGGACGACACGAAATTGATTGTCTGGCCGGCCGCCGATCTGGGCCTGTCGCTCTTCTCCGGTGACGGTGGTCTCAAGAGCGCCGGGCTCAATTTCGGATCGTGGAACAGCCTTCATACGGGTAACGCCGGCCTCAAGGGCGCGAGTAAGAAGCTGTGGTACGAGTCGGACTTCTACGCGACGCTCTCACTTGGTTTCGGGGGCGGCGTCAGTCTCGGAACGACGTATACGGCATACACGAGCCCGAATGCCGGCTTCACCAACGTCAAGGAAGTGATGTTCAAGCTTGGCGTCGACGACAGCGCAAAGCTTGGCAAGGGCGCCCTCAAACCGTACGGCATCGTCGCGTTCGAGTTCAACACCGAGCCCGGCATCGGCCAGGCGGACGGCGGCCTCAAGGCAGGGCGGTACCTCGAGGTGGGCATCGGGCCCGGGTGGAGCGGATCGGCGGCGAGTCTGACCTTCCCGGTGAAGGTCGGGCTGAGCCTCGCGAACTATTACGAGCTCGCTGGCGTGGACAACAAGTTCGGCTACTTCAGCGCATCCGGGATCGCATCGGTGCCTCTCAAGGCCGTGCCCGCCAGCTTCGGCGCGTGGAACATCCACGGCGGCGTCGAGTTCCAGCAACTGGGCGAAACGACGAAAGCGTTCAACAACGGCGATGCACAGAAAGTGATCGTCTTGGGTGGAATCGGGCTCTCGTATTAGGCACGCAGTTGATCTACGGAGGCACACGCATGTCACAACGATCGAAGCACGTCGCGCCGGTGCTCGCGGCGCTGGGCTTAGTCGCCTGCTTGGCCGCGCCCGCCCGCGCCCAGACGGCGGATCCGAATCCCGGCAACCTGACGATCACTGGCGCGGTGGATTTCACAAACAACTATATGTTCCGGGGAATACGTCAGGACGCGGATCCCAAAGTGATCATCCAGCCTTATTTCGACCTCGGGATCGCGATGCACTCGGCTGACACGGGTTTGAAGAGCGCCGGCGTGAATTTCGGAACGTGGAACAGTCTTCACACCGGCGGCTCCGGTCTCGACAGTGCCAGCGGCAAGCTCTGGTACGAATCGGACTTCTACGCGGCGCTGAGTCTTGGAGGCGCTGCCGGCACGTTCAACGCCCAGTACACCTCGTACACGAGTCCGAATGGCGGCTTCACCACCGTCAAGGAGGTGTTCCTCAAGTTCACCGGTGATGACAGCGCGGCGCTGGGCAAGGCCGCGATGCACCCGTACGCCCTGGTCGCGTTCGAGCTCGACACGGAGCCCGGTGTTGGACAGGCCGATGGAGGTTTGAGCGCGGGCAAATACCTGGAGCTTGGCGTGGCCCCAGGCTACGCCGGTGCGAAGGCGACCCTGGCGGTTCCCGTGAAAGTCGGGTTGAGTATCGGCGACTACTACGAGCTCAACGAAGGCACCGCGCTGGTGCCCGACTTCGTCGACAACAAGTTCGGATACTTCAGCGTCGCGGGCGTTGTGACAGTCCCCCTCACGAGCGTGCCATCGGGATACGGGGGGTGGAATTTTCACGCGAGTGTCGAATTCCAGCAACTCGGCGAGACCACCAAGGCGTTCAACGGTGGGGACGCGCAAAAGGTGATCGTGACGGGGGGATTGGGCTTCTCCTACTGAGCGGTCCGCGACACGGTGCACATGCCGGTGATGATCGTGCCTGAGTCATCGGCAGTCCGCCTCACCGCGAGGCGGCGGAGCGACGCGGGGGCCCGCCTCCGGCCCCCCGCGTCCGCCCCGTCATATGATTGTCCGCGCGAGTCCCCGAATGTTCCGTTCATGTCGGTAAGCCAGCCGGATTCCACCGGTTCGGCGCTGAGAGCATCGCTCAACGCGGCCCGAGTGGAGTTGCGCGCCGCCATCGCGCGCGGCGCGGGAGGGCGCGGCACGCTCGAGCGTTACGCGGATCGTGTCGACGGCTTGATCCGGCAGGTGTTCACCGATGCCGGTCCGTATGACGGGCCGGTTGCGGTGATCGCGCTCGGCGGATACGGACGCCGTCATCTGTGTCTCCACTCGGACATCGATCTCCTGCTGCTCTTTGGAAACGGCATAGGTCCGGCCGAAGAGCGCTTCGTGCACCGCTTCCTCAACCCGCTGTGGGATCTTGGCGTCGTCGTCGGACACCAGGTGCGCGACATCGAGGATTTTCAGCGCCTCGAGACCGACAACCCGGAGTTTCTCCTGGCGCTGCTGGACGCACGGCCGGTGGCGGGCGCGCGCTCCGTGTTCGAGCGCTTCGGCGCGGTCTTTCATCAGGCGGACACGCACGCCTTCATCCTGCGCTCGCTGCTCGCCCTGATCGAGGAGCGCCACGCGAAATTCAACGACACGTTGTACCAGCTCGAGCCCGACGTGAAGGATGCACCCGGTGCCCTTCGCGATCTGACCGCGACGCGCACGATTGCCCTGCTCACCGATCCGCTCTTGCTGCGGCGCGGGCCCGCTGACGCCGCGAGGTTCGACGACGCGGAGGACTTTCTGCTGGAGGTGCGGTCGACGCTGCACCTCGAATGCGCGCGCAACCAGAACGTGTTGAGCCACGAGCTCCAGGAGCGCACGGCGGAGATGCTCGGGTTCCCGGGCGCCGAGCCGGGCCAGCGCGTCGAGAAGCTGATGAGCGACTACTTCCGCCACGCGCGTATCGTGAGCCGGTCGCTCGAATGGGCGCGGCGGACGGCGCCTGTGCCGGTCGGCCCCAACATGGGGCTCTCGCGCGACGGCGTGCGGTTTATCGATCCGGTGCAGGCGGCGCGCAATCCGGCGTCATGGCCGGCTACTTTCCAGGCGGCGCTCGATGCGGGGACGGAAGTGTCCGAAGAGGCGCTCTCGTGCATTCAGCAGCACGTGGATCGGTACCGCGCGGACGACTTCTTCGTGGACGCGCAGGATCGCGCGGCACTGCTGCGGTTCCTGAAGCCGCGGCCGGGACTCTATGCCCGCCTCTCGCAGATGCACGATTGCGGTCTGCTCGGGCGTGTCTTCCCCGAGTTCCAGGCGATTTCGTGGCGTGTGGTGCGCGACTTCTACCACAAGTACACCGTCGACGAGCACACACTGCTGACGATCCGGAACCTCGAGCGACTAACCACGACCGACGCGCCGCATCGGGTGCGATTCCGGTCGCTCATCGGGGATCTCCAGGAACCAGAGCTGCTCGTGCTCGCGCTCCTCTTTCACGATGTTGGGAAATGGCGCGACGATGACCACGCGCTCGAAAGCGTCCGGATGGCGGAGCAGGTGCTCGAGAGGCTGCAGGTGACGGGCGAACGTCGCGAGGTCGTCCTGTTCCTGATCCGGCATCACCTCCGGATGTCGCTCGCCGCCTTCCGTCGCGATACCGAGGATCCCGAGATTGTGAAACAGTTCGCGGCGCTCGTCGGCACCGAGGAGCGTCTCAAGCTGCTCTGTCTGATGACGGTTGTCGACATCGAGGCCGTGAGCCCGGACACGCTGACGCCGTGGAAGGCGGAGCTCCTCTGGCGACTCTACGTCGACACGTACAATCACCTGACGCAGCGGTACGGCGACGAACTGATCGAGCGCAACGAGGCGGGCCTCACCGAGCTGCAGGCGAACCGGCCTGACGATGTCAGCGCGACGGAAATCACCGAGTTCCTCGAGGGCCTTCCGCAGCGCTATCTGCATGTCTTTCCGCGCGAGACGATTTACCGCCATATTCGGCTTGCGCGCGATATCAAGCCCGACGAGGTGCACCTCTCGCTCGAGCAGAAGGGCCCGACCTGGGCGCTCGCGGTCGCGACGCTCGACAAGCCGTTCCTGTTCTCGAACATCTGCGGCGTGCTCTCGTCGTTCGGCATGAACATCCTGCGCGGTCATGCGTTCACAAACCCCAACGGGCTCGTGCTCGACGCGTTCGAGTTCACGGACGAGGAGCGGTTCTTCGAACTGAATCGCGATGCGCAGGACCAGGTGCTGCACGTCATGCAGGACGTCGTGTCCGGGCGTGCAGACGTGACCGCCAGGCTGCGCGGCCGTGAACAGAGCATCCTTCAGGCGAGGAGCTCGCTGCGCTTTCCGCCGGTCGTACACATCGACAACAAGGCGTCTGGCCGCTACACGATCCTCGACATCGTGACCGGCAACGCCCTCGGGCTGCTGTACCGAATCAGCCGCGTCATCTCGCAGCACGGCTGCGACGTCGACCTCGTGCTGATCGCCACCGAGGGCGAGAAGGCGATCGACGTGTTTCACATCACCAAGGCGGGATCCCAACTCACGGAGGCGGAGCAGATCGCGCTGACCTCCGATCTGCAACGCACACTGGAGGGAACGGTATGAAGCTGCTCAAGAGTATCGTCCGCCCGAACAAGGTGGACGACGTGAAGGACGCGCTGGCCAAGCTCAATATCGCGGGCATGACCGTGACCGAGGTGCGCGGCCACGGCAAGCAAAAAGGGCACACCGCGATCTACCGCGGCAAGGAGTACAACGTCAGCCTCCTGCCGAAAATGGAGATCGAGGTGGTCGTACCCGATACGATCGCGGACGATGCGATCAAGGCGATCGTGCAGGCCGCGCGCACCGGCGAGATCGGCGACGGCCGGGTCTTCGTCATCCCCGTCCTCGAGAGCTACCGCATCCGCACTGGAGAGATGGAGAAGTAGCATGTCCGATCGCAGCGCGCACGCTTCAGCGTGCGCGCGCGATCAGGGAGCGCCGTCCCGTGCGGGTCGCGCCGGCGGACGAGCAGGAGCCACTGTCAGCGAGCACTCGACGTTCGCGAATGTCAGGCTGTTCTCGAGAATATCGTGCACCTGGCTTATGTGATAGCAGGTCCCCGCGACGGCATCGTTCAGCGGTGCACTCTCGGGCCCTTCACGCGTCCACACGAGGGTGGCATCCGATACATTGGCGACCGCCAGCTGCTGCAGAACCAGCCTGACGCCCTCTGCGTCGGGTGCGTGCAGAAACGTGCGGCTCTGATGAAGAGCCGCGACAACCTGATCGAACCACCACACATTGGAGACGACATATCCCCGCAGTTCGGTCTCTGACTGTGTCGCGTTGACGACGCGGGCATAGTAGCGTTTTGTTCCTCGCAGCTCGCGGTAGGCGGCGCGCGTTGTCCAGATGCCCGCGATCAGAATGATCACAACCAGCGCCTGACGGAGACGCCTCCGATACCCAGGCTTGATCGCCTCGGTGGCGGCGGCGGTCGCCAATACGATTAACGCCGGTGACGCAATAAGCAGGAATCGCGGCCCCCATTGCGCCCCACCATCGTGCGTGGATGTGAGCCAGACCAGGACAATCGTCCACAAGGCCAGGAACCAGAGGCGTCGCGTTCGATCCGTGGCGGTGAACGGGACGAACGCCAACGCCCCCGCCGGCCACGCGTTCCACAGTGAATCACGCGGGAAGGCGCCTCGAGTTGCAGCGATCGCAACGATTGCACACCCTGCCAGCGCAAGCGTTTGACGTCGGCGCAGGTCCAGCGGCGCGAACCGGGCGATCCAGGCCGCTCCAACCAGCAGAAAACCGAGGGCCGCCAGCGGATTTGCGGGCAACAGCCACAACCGGATCCGGTGACCCCTCGCCGCGAACCATTGATCCAGCAGCGGAGCAAGATTCGCAGCGAGGTGTGGACCAGTGATGCTGCCCGAGTGCAGATAGTTCGCCGCCGCGAAAGGCGTGAGAATCGCCGCGACGCCGATGAGCAAGCCAGGAAATCCATCCTGCCGACGCGATATCCACGCCAGCGCGACGACGTACCACAATGCCTCTGGACGAAGAAGGACGGCGACGCCGCTCAGCGCGCCGGCGGCAGCCATCGCAAACCTGACGCGAGTGTCCCGACCGGCGGAACCGAGGACGAGCGCTGTGGCTGCGGCGACACACGCAATCGCGGGCGCGTGTTCCCAATACTCCAATCCATAGAAGAAGACCGGACTTGCGAAGACGGCCAGAACGACCAGAAGGCCGACAGCGGCGGAAGGGGCGCTGTGCCGCCGGATCACATTGAGTAACGGCAGCATTCCGATAAAACCCAGCAGCGGGAGGATGTACGCGCCGCGCAATCCGACGGCGGCGATCGGGAGCGCCGACAGCACCGGGAACACTGGTGACTGAAGCACGTGCGCGTGATCGTCATGGACCTCAAAAAACCGGTCGACGTACAGCACGGGATGGCCATCGATCCTCGGGAGGTCGATTTCAAATGGACGCGTCGGATGCTCGATGGCGTTACGGGAAGCGATCAGCTTGACGCCGGAATCACCGCTATAGAACCCCTCGGCGGGCATCGTCGCCGCGAGCAGACTGAGAGCGATGATGCCGGCGGCGACAGCGGACCAGAGCAGCAATTGCTCGCGTTGTCGTAGTGATGGCGAGAAACTCATCACAACGGCTCAACGCTATTCGTATCGCAGGGCCTCGATCGGATCGAGCCGTGCGGCGCGAACGGCCGGCACCATACCGAAGAAGATCCCGACGGCGGCCGAGAAGCCGAGGCCCAGCGCGAACGACCACCACGGGAGCGAGATGGGGAAGCCGGTGCCCACATGGACGGCGGCCCCGATGCCTGCGCCCAGCAGGATGCCGAGCAGCCCCCCGACCGAGGTGAGCACCACCGCTTCCGCAAGGAACTGAAAGAGAATCTCACGGCGCCGTGCGCCCAGCGCCTTGCGCACGCCGATCTCGCGCGTGCGCTCGGTAACCGAGATGGTCATGATGGCCATCACGCCGATGCCGCCCACCATCAGCGCGATGGACGAGATGACGATCAGCCCCAGGAACGTCGCCTGGCTGACCTGATCCCACACCTTCAGTGCCGCGTCCTGCGTCACCACGTCGAAATCGTCCGGCTCGTCCAGCGTGAGGCCGTGGCGGATGCGCATGATCTCCGCGACCTGCGCGAGCGCTTCGCCGCGGCTGGCGCTCTCGTACGGCAGCACCGCGATCATCGCGCTCCCCGGCTGTCCTCGAAACATACGGCGCGCCTGGGAGCCGAAGAGTGCCTGGTGCGTTGACTGGGGGATGACGACGAAGTCGTCCTGCTGGGTGCCGAGGTTGCCGACCGACGGGCGTTTGTCGAGTATACCTACGACCGTGTATTGACCCGCGCCAAGACGGATCTTCTTGCCAATCGGATCGAGACCGCTCTTCGCAAAGAGCACCTGGTACGGCGTGTCGCCGAGCACGACGACCTTGCGTTTGTGCTCCACCTCCGGCGCGGTGAACAGCCTGCCGGCAGTGACCTTCACGAAGCTGAGCGCCGCGTACTCCTCTGTCGCTCCGATGACATTCAGCAGCTTTGTGCGGTTGCCGTCGTAGTAGGCGCGCTCCTGCACGTCGCCCATCGCGCCAAGCCAGATGTCGACGGTCTGCACCGCGGGGGCCAGCTTCTGAATCGCTCGCGCATCGTCCACGGTGAGGTTCGGCCGTCGTGCGAGGTCGGCGAAGTCCCGGCCGGCCGCAATGCTCAGGCCGCTGAACTTGGCGACGAAGAGCGTGTTCGGCCCCAGCGTCCGGATGCTGTCGCGCAGCGACTGATCGAACCCGCGGATGAGCGACGTCATCCCGACGATCGCCGTGATCCCGATGACCACGCCGAGCACCGTCAGCGCCGATCGCAGCTTGTTGACGCGAAGGGTGTCGAGCGCCAGCAGAACGACTTCCCGCAGCAGCGCGACGCGGAATCCCATCTCCATCATTCGCGCCTCAGGGCCTCGATCGGATCGAGGCGCGCGGCGCGCGAGGCGGGATACAGGCCGAAGAAGAGCCCGACCGCCGCGGTGATGCCTATTCCGAGCGCGACCGACCAGAGCTCGAGCGCCGCCGGCAGCGGCGTGACCGCCGAGATGATTTGACCGATGCCGGCGCCAAGGATGATGCCCGTCACCCCGCCGCATATCGACAGCGTCACCGACTCGGTGAGGACCTGCCACATGATGTCGGTCCGCCGCGCGCCCAGGGCCTTGCGCAGTCCGATCTCGCGAGTGCGCTCGCTGACGACCATCAGCATGATGTTCATGATGACGATCCCGCCGACCACGAGCGAGAGCGCCACGACGCCGACGAGGACGGCGAAGATCCCCGTCGTTGCCTGGTGATACAGCGCGAGCACCGTGTCCGACGTCACCAGACCGAAGTTGTTCTGCTGGGATCCCTTGAGATGACGCGCCACCCGCAGCGCCACCGTCGCGTCGTCCATGGCGATCGGGAGGAGGGCGGGCGTCACCGGCTTGACGGAGAGGGCGAGCGATGGCCGCGCCCCGAACAGCTTCATATACGCGCCGAGCGGAATCACCGCAAACGAATCGAGCGATGTGCCGAGGAAGCCGCCCTTTTTCTTGCTGATGCCGACCACGCGGAAGTGCACCCCTTCGATCTGGATGGTCTTGTCCAGCGGATTGCCGTCGCCGAAGAGGCGTAGCGCGGTCTCGGTGCCGAGCAGCACAACCGGCCGGTTCCGGTCGACCTCGATGGCGCTCATCATCCGGCCACGCTCGGCATCGAAGTTGGCGAAATCAAGGTAATCGGACGTGACACCCTGGATCTGGACACGGTCCAGTACCTGGTCGCGATAGGACACGGACGCGGGCTGCTGCGCCTGCGCCATCACGGATCGGATCGTCGGGCTGAAGCTTCGGACGGCATCGGCGTCAGAAAGCGTGAGGAGCGGATTGGCGCGAACGCGCTCGATGTCCTCGTCCGTCCGGGTGATTGGCAGTCGTTGAATCGTGAACGCGTCCGCACCCACTTCGGTCACGATGGCGTTGGACACCATCGCGTTCATCCCTTGAATCAGCGAGACTACCGTCACGATCGAGGTGACCGCGACGATATTCCCGAGCACCGTCATCAGCGACCGGAGCTTGTTGCCCCAGATCGTCTGAAGAGCGAGGCGGATCGATTCGAGAATCTGCAATGCTGGCTGCTGCCTTTACCACGAAGGCTACGAAAATCGAAGGATACGAAGAATCAGTTTTTTCGTGAACGTCGCGACCTTCGTGGCTATCTCATCGGATTTATCTTGACCGGTGAGCCGTCGGAAAGCTGACGCACGGAATCGAAGGGGCCGGTCACCACCTGGTCGCCTGCCTTCAGTCCCGAGAGCACTTCGAAGTATCGCTCGCCTGCGACCCCGACCTTCACCGGCTCGAACACGACGCGGCCGTCCCGGAAGACGAACACGCCCTCTGTTTCCTTTCGCACCTGCCCGGGCGCCGGCTCCGGTGGCGCCTGGGGCGCGGCCGGGATTGGCGTGCCGAACGCATTCCGCTTCACGGGCGGAGGGGGTTCGTGAATCAACGTCCCTTTCTGGTCGAAGAGCATCTCGCGCACGGTGAGTGACTGAATCGGCACGGCGACGGCGTGGCTGCGCCTCGCGGTTGTGATCTCCGCGGTGCACGTGAAGCCAGGACGGACGTCAGGCACGGGCTCATCGATCGTGACGACGACTTTGAAGTTCGTCGCCTGCCGTTGTCCGGTGTTGATCGTTTGCGCGGCCGTCTGGATCGGACTGTTGCCGATCTCGGTGACGTGGCCCTTGAACATCCTGTCGGCCACGGCATCGATCGTCACGACGGCGACCTGCCCGATCGTCACGTTGGGGATGTCGGTCTCGTCGACCTCAATCTCAGCCTGGATGGCGGACATATCGGCGACCGTCAACAGCACGGTCCCGGCATTGTTCATCGTGCCGACCACGACGTTCTCGCCTTCCTCGATGTTGCGCCGGGTCACGATGCCGTCCATCGGCGACGAAATCGTCACCTGGCTCAGGCTGTAGCGCGTGGTCGAGAGACCCGCCTGCTCCTGCTTGATCTGCTGCTCACGCGTCTGCACTTCCTGCTGACGCGTCTTCAGCTCGGCCTCGCGGACCGTCACGTCGTTTTGTGCCCGCTCGAGCGCTTCACGCGTCGTGAGGCCATCCTTGGCAAGGTCCTGTTGTCGCTTGAGCGTCTGCTGCGCGAGCTGGAGGTTGGCGCGCGCCTGTTCCACCGCCGTCGTCGACTCCTGCAGCGACGATTGCGCGGCGGCCACGCTCGCCTCGCCGCGTTCGAGTTGTCCCGCCAGCGAGCGGGGGTCGATCTCCAACAGGAACTGTCCGGCCTTCACGCGCTGGCCTTCCTGCACGGCGAGCCGCGTGACACGCCCCATCGTTGTCGCCGACACGTTGACCTGGCGCTTCGGCTGGATCTTTCCGGACGCCGAGACGAGTGCGTCGAGGTCACGGGTTCGAACGGTTTCGACCGCGATGGCCGGCAGGTCGTTCCGGTTGCGCCAGATACGTGCGCCTATGCCGCCCGCGGCAAGGAGGACGAGGACGACCAGGATCGTCCAAGTCCGCCGCCTCATGTCGTGCCTCCCGACACGGCCATGGCGAGCGCCGCCAGGAACGCGAGAGCGACGTATGCGCCGGCGAAGACGAGCGCGAGGCGACGCGTGGGCCGCTCGTAGAGCACCGACATCCCGATTGCCAGCACGACGATCCACCAGACCACGAAGAGATCAATGACGCCAAGGAACCGCGCAACAGGTGAGGCTTCATCCAGCATCGTAAAGAACTGGACGAGCGTTGTCGGGCTGGCAATCGATTCGCGGAGGTAGTCGATTGGCGTCGCAATCACCTGGCGCAGCGCCAGAATGAGGCCTGCGTAGCACACGACCGCCAGGACTTGGGCATAAGAGGCTGGGTGGTGGGTCGTCCGGTTCAGTACGAGGTAGAGGAACGCCGCAAACCCGAATGCGAGCGCCGGCCCGGTCGCAAGCGCCGTCGCCGCTGCGTACGTGAGGTCAAACCTGGGGCTGGCTGCAGTCTGTTCCATGCGCGAATACTGCGCATCGTCAACCGTCTGCCCGAACGCGAGCGCCGTTCGCTCCCACTGATCGACGAGCGCCTGTTGACCAACCTGGGTGCGCAGGAACCCCGCGCCGCAGACGAAGGTGAGGACCGTCGTCCCGATGAGCACAGGCGCCCACGCAGGCGTCGCAATAATGACGGCAAAGGTCGCGCGAGGTCGTCGGATCACACCGTAGACACGCCCAGGAAGCGAGTTCAACCGTAAGACTCCTGATACGATAACTGGTTGGTTCAAACCACTATATCTGCTATACGAATCATCACCTTCAGACGATTCGTCTCCCTGTTCGTCTTTGTGCTCTTCTTCGCTGGCGCTGCCAGCGTCTGTTCCGCCCAAATTGTTGAAAGCGTTGGGAATCGCGCGCTGGGAATGGGCGGAGCGTTCGTGGCTGTCGCTTCCGACAGCAGCGCAACCTGGTGGAATCCGGCCGGCCTGGCGACCGGCCCGTTTTCGGACGTGGCGGTAGCTCAGGGGGTGGTCGATCTCAAGGAGAACGAGCTGGCCCGCCGGGACCGAGTGTCCTTTTTTGCAGCATCCGCCCCGATGGTTGGTTTCAGCTATTACCGCTTAAGAATCACCGACATACAACGATCCGGGGCTAAAGGACAGCCCGTTGAGGACCGAGAAGATACACGGGCCGGAGTGTCCGTGCGGTCGTTTTCTGTCAGCGAGTTGGGTCTTACGGTCGTCCAGACGATGTTGCCTGGGGTTCATGCCGGAGCCACGTTGAAATACGTACGCGGGACTTTGCGCGGCGACACCGGCGATGCGGCGCGGCCGCCCTCCGAATTGCTCGACAGTGGGGAAGAACTGGACGGCGGGGCCGCTGAGAACCGTTTCGATCTCGATGCCGGAGTAATCGGCGTTGCCGGTCCCGTGCGCGTCGGGGTCGTGATGCGAAATATTCGCGCGCTGAAATTCGGCGATGGCGGTTTCACGCTTCCGCGGCAAACGCGGGTTGGAGTGGCTCTGGACATTGAGAAAGCCGGCGGACCGCCGCTGACCCTTGCCGTTGATGCGGACGCGCGAACGTACACGACGGCATCCGGCGACCGGCGTGTCATCGCGGCCGGTGTGGAGCAGTGGCTGGGTATGCGGCGCATCGGCGTCCGCGGCGGCGGACGCTTCAACATGGTCGGCGCCAGGGAGCGCGTGGCGACGGCCGGCGCGAGCGTCCTGGTGCGCACGGGGTTGTACGTCGAAGGACAGGTGGCGCGCGGCGGCTCGGACGCGGAGCGCGGTTGGGGCGTCGGAGCGCGCATGACCTTTTAGGGCGGGTGTTATTCACTGATGACAAGCCACAGAGACTCAGAGAGACAGAGGAAAGAATGATTTGTCTCTGTGACGCTGTGTCTCTGTGGCCCGTGAGAGCGATTTTCTAAAGCATGGCGGTCCGCATTGGTGAGCTGCTTCTCAAAGAGAGGCGCATCACACCCGAGCAGCTTCAGGAGGCTCTGAACTATCAGCGCCAGAACGGCGGAAAACTAGGTTTTAACCTCATCAAGCTGGGGTACGTGAAGGACGAGGAGATCACCGCGCTCCTCAGTAAGCAGTACGGCGTGCCCTCGATCGCGCTGACGCAGTTCGAAATCGACCCGGCGGTCGTGAAGCTGGTACCCGGGGAGACCGCGCAGAAGTATCAGATCGTCCCGCTCTCGCGCGCCGGCGCGACGCTGACGATCGCGATGACCGACCCGACCAACGTGTTCGCCATGGACGACATCAAGTTCATGACGGGCTACAACGTCGAGCCGGTCGTGGCGTCGGAGACGGCGGTCATCGAGGCGATCGCGAAGTACTACGGAAAGGGTGCGCCGGCGGCGGCGGATATCGTTCCGCCAGGCGCCAGCGCGCTCGAGCTCGCGAGCAAGGGGCTCGAGGAGATGCAGGCGCTCGGCGACGCCGGCGACGTCGAGGTCCTTCAAGAGTTCGAGGAGATCAGCGCCGAGCAGCTCGCCAGGCAGGGCGAGGAAGCGCCGGTCATCAAGCTGGTGAACGTGATCCTGATGTCGGCCATCCAGAAGGGGGCGAGCGACATTCACATCGAGCCGTACGAGAAGGAGCTGCGGGTCCGGTACCGCGTGGACGGCATTCTCTACAACATCATGTCGCCGCCGATGAAGTTCCGCGACGCGATCACCTCGCGCATCAAGATCATGTCGAAGCTCGACATCGCCGAGAAGCGCCTGCCGCAGGACGGCCGCATCAAGATCCGCTTTCAGGACGCCGGGAAGACGAAGGAGATCGATTTCCGTGTCTCGTGCCTGCCGACGCTCTTCGGCGAGAAGATCGTCATGCGTCTGCTCAACAAGGACAACCTGATGCTCGACATGACCAAGCTCGGGTTCGAGTCCGAGTCGCTGGTCAAGTTCGAAACCGCGATTCAGAAGCCCTGGGGCATGGTGCTCGTGACGGGCCCGACCGGTTCGGGTAAGACGAACACGCTGTACTCCGCCATCTCCAAGATCAACACGATGGAGACGAACATCATGACCGCGGAGGACCCGGTTGAATTCAACCTGGTCGGCGTGAATCAGGTCCAGGTGCGCGAGAACATCGGCCTCAACTTCGCCGCGGCGCTGCGCAGCTTCCTCCGCCAGGACCCGAACATCATCCTCGTCGGCGAAATTCGAGACTTCGAGACGGCCGAAATCGCGGTAAAGGCGGCGTTGACCGGCCACCTTGTGCTGTCGACGCTCCACACCAACGACGCGCCGAGTACGGTCAACCGTCTGATGAACATGGGCATCGAGCCGTTCCTGGTCGCCAGCTCGCTCAATCTCGTGTGCGCTCAGCGCCTGGTGCGCAGGATTTGCAAGAACTGCTCGGCTCCGCACCCATCGACGGCTCCCGCGCTGATGCAGGCGGGCTTCAATGCCGAAGATGCAAAAACGGTGGTCCCGAACAAAGGCAAGGGTTGCGAGAAGTGCAACCACACCGGCTACAAGGGCCGCGTCGGCTTGTACGAAGTGATGGACGTCACGGAGGATCTGCGCGAGCTGATTCTCGTCGGCGCATCGTCGCTCGAACTGCGCCGCAAGGCGATTGACGAAGGAATGATCACGCTGCGTGGAAGCGGGCTGCGCAAGGTCAAAGAGGGCGTAACGACGATCGAAGAGGTCGTCAGGGAGACCGTGAAATGACGTTGCCAGAGCTGCTCAAGAAGACGGTGGAGCTCGAAGGGTCCGACTTGCACCTGACGATCAGCACGCCGCCGCAAGTGCGCGTGCACGGTCACCTGCAGCGCCTCGAGGGCGCGGACCTGACGCCGTCGGAAACCAAGGCGCTCGCGTACAGCGTCCTCACCGATTCGCAGAAGAAACGCTTCGAGGAGGCGCTCGAGCTCGACTTCTCCTTCGGCATCAAAGGGCTCGCGCGCTTCCGCTGCAACATGTTCAACCAGCGGGGCGCCGTCGGCGCGGTCTACCGGTTGATCCCGGAGAAGATCCGAAGCTTCCAGGAGCTGGGGCTGCCGACGGTCCTCGCGAATCTCGCCGAGCGGCCCAGGGGACTCGTCCTCGTGACCGGTCCCACGGGGAGCGGCAAGTCGACGACACTCGCGGCGATGATCGACAAGATCAACATCGAGCGGAAGGATCACATCCTCACGATCGAGGATCCGATCGAGTACATCCACCAGCACAAGGGCTGCCTCGTGAACCAGCGCGAGGTGCACAGCGACACGCTGAGCTTTGGGAGTGCGCTGCGCTCCGCGCTCCGCGAGGATCCGGACATCGTCCTCATCGGCGAGCTGCGCGATCTGGAAACGGTGGAGTCGGCGCTGCGCATCGCGGAGACGGGCCATCTCACGTTCGGGACGCTCCATACCAACTCCGCGGCGCAGACGATCAACCGCATCATCGACGTCTTCCCGGCGCACCAGCAGAGCCAGATCCGGACGCAGCTGTCGCTCGTGCTCGAGGGGATCGTCTGCCAGGCGCTGCTGCCGAAGCTTGGAGGCGGGCGCGTCTGCTCGCTCGAGATCATGGTTCCGACGCCCGCGATTCGAAACCTGATCCGCGAGGACAAGGTCCATCAGATTTATTCGGCCATGCAGACGGGCCAGGAAAAGCTCGGCATGCAGACGGCGAACCAGTCGCTGGCGTCGCTGCATATGAAAAAGCTGATCAACCTCGAGACGGCGCTGAACGCCTCGTCCAACAAGGAGGAACTGCAGGAAATGATTCACCGCGGCGTCGGGGTTGTCGCCGGCGCCGGCCTCAGCAGGCCGGGGATGCCGCCTCGGCCGGCAATTGGCCGATAAGTGGACAGGGATCCGGGATCGGGGATCGGGGATCCGGGATCCGGGATCCGACGCCGGGACCCGGGATTTCATTGGGATTTGGGTTTTGGGTTTTGGGATTAGGGATTTGAGCTATGCCAACGTTTGCCTATAGCGGACGGACGCGTGCTGGCGAGACGGTCACCGGCGAACGCGTCGCGGACACGATGGATGCGGTTGTCGCCGGGTTGCGGCGCGAGCAGGTCCTCGTCACGACGATCAACCCGACCAAGGAGAAGGCCGCCGCCAAGGCGCCGAAAGCGCCCCGGGCCAAGGGTGTCAACTCCAAGAATCTCGCGGTCTTCGTCCGCCAGTTCTCGGTGATGATCGACGCCGGCCTCCCACTGGTGCAGTGCCTCGAAATCCTGGGCGCGCAGGAGGAGGACCAGAATTTCGCCGGTGTTATTCTCGCGACGCGCGGCGACGTCGAAAGCGGCGCGTCGCTGGCCGACGCGATGAAGAAGCACCCGAAGACCTTCGACCCGCTCTTCACCAACATGATCGCTGCCGGCGAAGCCGGCGGTATTCTCGACACGATTCTCAAGCGCCTGGCGACGTACATCGAGAAGGCCGTCAAACTCAAAGGCCAGGTCAAGTCGGCGATGATTTACCCGGTCGCCGTCGTCGTCATCGCCGTCGTCGTCGTTGGCGTCATTCTGTGGAAGGTTATTCCGACGTTTGCGAACCTGTTTGCCGGCCTCGGCGCGGAGCTGCCGCTGCCGACGCGCGTCGTGATCGCGCTCAGCAACAACCTGGTGCGCTTCGGACCATTCCTCATCGTCGGACTGGTGGGCGCCAGCTTCGGCTTCAAGTCGTACTACGCGACGCCGAAGGGACGGATGGTGATCGACGCGATCGTGCTGAAGTTGCCGATCCTCGGCCTGCTGATGCGGAAGATCGCGGTGGCGCGGTTCTGCCGCACGCTCTCGACGCTGCTCGCCTCGGGCGTGTCGATTCTCGAAGCGCTCGACATCACGGCGAAGACGGCCGGCAACGCGGTCATCGAGCAAGCGATCCAGACCACGCGCACGAGCATCGAGCGCGGTGAAACGATTGCAGCGCCGCTCAAGGAGACCGCGGTGTTTCCGCCGATGGTCGTGCAGATGATTGGCGTCGGCGAGGCGACGGGCGCGCTCGACACGATGCTCAGCAAGATCGCGGACTTCTACGAGGAGGAAGTCGATGTGGCGGTCGCCGGTCTGCTGACGCTGATGGAGCCGCTGATGATCGCGGTTCTCGGCGGCGTCGTCGGCGGCATCGTCATCGCGATGTACATGCCGATCTTCAGCCTGATCAGCAAGCTGGGCCAGAACTAGGATTGCTGTGGACCTGCGTTCGCGTCTCTCGACGCTGATCGCCGTCCGAGTCGTTGTCGGCACCGTGCTGCTCGGCTCGGCGCTCCTGGTCGAGATCAACCGGCCGGGCGCGTTTCCACGTGACCCGTTCTTCCTGCTCATCGGCCTGACGTATGCGCTGAGCGTGCTCTACATGGCATCGCTCAGGTTCGTCGACCGTTACCCCTGGATCGCCGACGCGCAGCTTGGCGCCGATGCGTTCCTCGTCTCCGCCTTCATCCACGTCACCGGCGGTATCACCAGCTATTTCTCGTCGCTGTACCTGCTGCCGATCATGGCGGCGAGCACCGTGCGGTTCCGGCGGGGCGCGCTGCAGGTGGCGGCGCTCAGCGTGGTGCTGTATCTCGCGCTTGTCTCGTCGCAGTATCTCGAGCCGACCGCGTTTTTTCCCGCATCGTGGCAGGCGCTCGGGCCCTCGGAGCTGCCGACAGCGCGCTTCGCGCAATACACGGTTGCCATCAACCTGTTCGGGTTCTTCGCCGTGGCTCTGCTGTCAGGATCGCTCGCGGAAAACCTGCGTACCGCCGGCGCGAGCCTGGAACGCGCATCGACACAGATTGCCGATCTGCGCGCGTTCAACCAGTACGTCATCGACAGCATGCTGAGCGGCCTCGTTACCGCCGATATGGACGGCCGCATCCTCACCTTCAATCGCGCGGCAGCCTCGATCACGGGACTGAGCACGGGGCAGGCCATCGGTCATGATGTCGGCGAGGTGCTCCAGTTGCCCACGGAGCTTCGCGGTCGGCTGCTAACGCTCGGCGAGACGCGGAGCCAGCGGGCGGACCACCAGTACCGCTGGCCGGACGGACGGCAGATGGAGATCGGCTTGACCGTCACAACGCTTTCGCTGCCGG
Organism: Vicinamibacterales bacterium; assembly: GCA_036802945.1. GTDB lineage: Bacteria > Acidobacteriota > Vicinamibacteria > Vicinamibacterales > UBA2999 > Gp6-AA40. The sequence continues at coordinate 18,533 of DAIRVG010000026.1, read as the reverse complement.
ACGGCCGTAGCGGGTATCTGTTGACCTTCCAAGACGTCACAGAAGTCAGGCGGCTCGAGAGGGGCGCCCGGATGCAGCAGCGGCTGGCGGCGGTCGGCGAGATGGCGGCCGGTATTGCGCACGAGATCCGCAATCCACTGGCGTCGATGTCAGGCTCGATCCAGGTCCTCCGGCAGGAGCTGGCGCTTAGCGAGGACCAGGCCCAGCTGATGGACATCGTGCTGCGCGAATCGGAGCGCCTCAACGAAACGATTCGTTCGTTCCTGGCCTACGCGCGCCCCCAGCGCTTCACGCTCACTCGCCTTGACATCCGCCGCGTCGTGCACGACACGGCGACTCTGCTGCGTAACAGCGCCGAGGTCAGGGACGACCACGTGATCGACGTGAATCTGCCAGACGATCCAGTCTGGTACGAAGCGGACGAAAACCAGATCCGGCAGATCCTCTGGAATCTTGCGACCAACGGATTACGCGCGATGTTGTCGGGCGGCCGTCTGGTGCTATCGGCAAAGATCGAGCGCGAGGCCCGGCAGGATGAGTTGAGCATTACGATCGAGGACCAGGGCTGCGGCATTCCGCCGACTGAGCTCGACAGTCTCTTTCAGCCCTTCCGCAGTTCGTTCGAGAAGGGGACGGGCCTCGGCCTTGCCATCGTTCATCGCATCGTGACCGACTACAACGGTTCGATTCAGGTGTTGTCCACGGTCGGGACCGGGACGACCGTCCGCGTCCGGTTGCCGCTTCAGGCGCCCGCGCGAAACAACGAGCCTGCGACCGGTACGCCGGTCGTGGCCGGAGATCGCACGAGAATATGAGCCCCCCTCCCTCGCACGCGAAAGCTCCCGTGGCCGATGCCGCCAGTTCGCTGCCGGCTCCGGCGAAGGTTCGCATTCTCGTCGTTGATGACGAGCCGTCGATGAGGGAGATGTTGCGCATCGTGCTGCGGCGCGACGGGTATGAGGTGATGATCGCGGAAAACGGACGCGACGCCATCGAGCAGCTGCACCGCTCGCAGTTTGATCTCCTGCTTTCGGATATCAAGATGCCGGATGTGACCGGTGTCGAGGTCCTGCGGGCCGCGAAGGACATCAATCGCGACATCGTGGCATTCATGATGACGGCGCACGCGTCGACGAACACTGCCGTCGAGGCGATGCGTCTAGGGGCTGTCGACTACTTCACAAAGCCGTTCAGCATGGACGAGCTCCGTCTGAAGATCCGCCAGCATCTGGAGACCCACCGCCTCAAGCAGGAGAACGTCCTGCTGAAGAAGGCGCTGAATACGCGCTACGAGTTCTCCAATATCATCGGGCGTAGCGAACCGATGCTCGACGTCTTCCGCATGGTGGAAACCATCGCGAAGACCCTCAGCACCGTGCTCATCACCGGCGAGTCCGGCACCGGAAAGGATCTCGTGGCGCGCGCGATCCACTACAACTCGCTCCGGGGTGAGCATCCGTTCGTGGCACTGAACTGCGGAGGGGTGCCGGAAACGCTCCTCGAGTCCGAGCTGTTCGGCCACATGCGCGGGGCGTTCACCGGCGCCGATTCGAATAAGAAAGGGCTGATGGAGGTCGCGGAGCGCGGCACCATCTTCCTCGACGAGATCGGGGAGATGAACGCCACGATGCAGGTGAAGCTGCTGCGCGTTCTGCAGGACCGCCGGTTCCGGCGGCTTGGCGGCACCGAGGAGGTGCAGGCCGACATCCGCATCATCGCGGCGACCAACCAGGACCTCCCGAAGCTGGTGGCCGAGGGGCGGTTCCGAGAAGACCTGTTTTACCGAATCAACGTGATCCCGATGCAACTGCCGCCCCTGCGCGATCGCCGCGAGGACATTCCGCTCCTTGCGGACCATTTCCTCGAGAAATACGCGGAGCAGATGAACAAGCCGGTGCTGACCATCTCGCACGAGGCGATCGTGCTGCTACAGGGCTATGGATGGCCGGGGAACGTCAGAGAGCTCGAAAACGTGATTGAGCGGGCCGTCGCGCTCGAACAGTCCCCAACGGTGCTGCCCGATTCACTCCCGGCGGACGTCCGCGGAGGCCGCGGTCAGCCCGCGACGCCCGGCGCGCCGGAACAGATCGCGGCGGCGCCGCTGCCGGAACTCGGCGAGGGGTTCGATCTCGAGGCCAAGGGCGAGGATTTCTATCGCCATTACATTTCGCTTGCGCTCGAGCGCGCGGGCGGCGTCCAGGTGAAAGCTGCGGAAATGCTGGGCATGAGCTTCCGGTCGTTCCGCTACTACGCAAAGAAGTTCAACGTGCGATAGTGACGAGACACGTCAGTAGCCGCCAATTCTTGGCAGCTCGTGATTGACAGTTTTTGCCATGCCTGGTTACTCTCAAGATCGTACATGTCGTAAGTGTTGGCACTTATTGAATTTGCCATCGTCCAGAGCTCGTTGGGAAGATGGCTCCGTCCTTGCTCTTAGCTGGGCCATACGTGAGGCGCCGTGTCGGACGGCGAACCGAAACAACTACGACGGGGCCCTTCCGGCCCGAGCGCACTCAAGGAGATTTCTGTGAAGAACATGAAGAAAAATGAAGGTTTCACGCTTATCGAGCTGCTGATCGTCGTGGCGATCATCGGCATCATCGCCGCGATCGCTGTTCCCGGGCTCCTGCGGGCCCGTCAGTCGGGTAACGAAGCGTCGGCCATCGGGTCGGTGCGCGCCATCAACAGCGCGGAAGCAACCTACGCGGCGAGCTGCGGCGGCGGTGGTTACGCGCAGACCCTGACCGTTCTCGGCCTGGCGCCGGCGGGCGGCGTCCCCTTCATCAGCCCGGACCTGTCAGCCGCGGATCCGGCGCTCAAGAGCGGCTACACGATCACCTTGGCGGACGGACTGGGCGCGATCGACGTGCTTGCGGCGGCCAACACCTGTAACGGAGCGGGGTCCAACTCGCGTACGACCTTCTACGCGCACGCGGAGCCCATCCAGGTCGGCAGCACCGGCCAGCGTTCGTTCGCAAGCAACCAGACCGGAACGATCTATCAGCTGGCGACCGGCGCAGCCATCCCGAACACGATGGCCGGCGCGCAGATTCTCCAGTAAGAACAACAACGATCCAGGGCAGGCCAGCGATGGCCTGCCCGCAATTTCCAGTTTTTCGCGGCGGGTCCCTGGGGACCCGCCCTCAATAGGACGGAGATCCTCGTGAAGAGGCAGAGAGACGACGGATTCACGCTCATCGAGCTCCTGATCGTCGTCGCGATCATCGGCATCATCGCGGCGATCGCGGTGCCGGGTCTGCTCCGGGCGCGGCAATCGGGCAACGAAGCATCCGCCATCGGTTCGGTGCGCTCGGTGAATAGCGCCGAGGCGACCTATGCGGCCAGCTGTGGCGGCGGCGGCTTCGCGCAGTCGCTGACCGTTCTCGGCTTGGCGCCAGCGGGCGGCGTCCCCTTCATCAGCCCCGACCTGTCGGCCGCCGATCCGGCGCTCAAGAGCGGCTACACGATCACCTTGGCGGACGGACTGGGCGCGATCGACGTGCTTGCGGCGGCCAACACCTGTAACGGGGCGGGATCCAACTCGCGCTCCGCGTTCTACGTCCACGCCGAGCCCATCCAGGTCGGCAGCACCGGTCAGCGCTCGTTCGCGAGCAACAACGCTGGAACGATCTACCAGCTTGCGTCAGGCGCGGTAATCCCAAACACCATGGCCGGAGCGCAGCTGCTCCAGTAAGACCCTGGCCAATCCGGCGACGTCTCAAGGAAGTGCCCTCAACCGGCGCCTCTTTGTGTTTCCGGGCGTTGTTTTGTAGGATGCCCCCGCATGACTAAGTACTCCCGCCCGCTCGTCGTCGCGCTCGCGCTTCTGGCCCTGGGTGCGTCAATTGCCGCGTTGTACGTCCACTACCGCATCATCCAGGACCCGACCTACACGAGCTTCTGCGATATCAACGAGACCGTCAGCTGCGAAGCTGTGCTCGAAAGCCCCTATGCGACCGTGCGCGGCGTGCCGGTTGCTGCAGGCGGCGTGATCTGGTCGGCTTTGGTGCTGCTCATCGCTGCGCGCGGCATGCGCCGTGACAATCCCGATGCGTACGCGGCGGCTGCCGGGTACGTGTTCGTTCTCGCAACTGTCGGACTCTCCGCGGTGCTGTATCTCGGCTACGCGTCGTTCTTCATCATCGGGAAGATGTGCCCCTTGTGCATGGCGATGTACGTGTCGGTTATCGGCATCTTCCTCGTGACCGGCGGAATCTCGATGTCGCTGAGCGCCCTGCCGTCGCGTTTCGTGCGGGACCTCAAATCGGTGGCCACGACGCCGGTTCCGGCGGCGCTTGCGTTGATCTTCCTGGTTGGCTCGGTGTCTCTCCTCGCGTTCTTCCCGCGGGCTGCCGAGCAGGTGGTAGCGGATTCGGGCACGGTCTTCACTGCACCTACGGAAACGATCGAGCCGGATCAGCTTGCTGAGTTCAACAAATGGATCGACGCGCAGCCACGTGTCACGCTGCCGATCTCGAACAGCGGTGCTCAGGTGCTCGTCGTCAAGTTCAACGACTATCAGTGTCCTTCGTGCCGCCAGACGTACATGGAGTACAAGGGGATCATCGAGAAGTATCGCAACGACCCGAAGGTGCGGTTCGTCACGATGGATTTTCCGCTCGAGTCGGAATGCAACACCGGCGGCGTGCACGCCGCGGCGTGCGAAGCGGCAGCCGCGGTCAAGATGGCAAAAGCCAAGGGGAAGGGCGCCGAGATGGAGGAATACCTGTTCGCGAATCAGCAGATGATGACGCCGACGTGGGTCAAGGACGCCGCGCGGCAGGTGGCGCAGGTCACCGACTTCGACGCGCAGTATTCAAAGGTCCTCGAGCAGGTGAAGGCGGATGCGGCGCTCGGACGGCAGCTCAACGTGCAGGCGACGCCGACCTTCTTCATCAACGGCATCAAGATCAACGGCGGGATGCGTCCGGTGTTCTTCGAGGCCATGATCGAGCGCGAGCTGAAGAGAGCCGGCGCGGTCTCGTAGTAGACGCACACCATTGGACGCGATTCGTACTGACGCCCTCACGAAGCACTACACGGTCGGCTTCTGGCGTCCGCGCCCCTACCTGGCGCTGGATGGCCTGACGCTGCAGGTTGGCCAGGGCGAGGTCTTCGGCTTTCTCGGCCCGAACGGAGCAGGGAAGACGACCACGCTCAAGCTGCTGTTGCAGCTGATTTACCCGACGTCGGGGCGCGCGGAAATTCTCGGCAAGCCGGTGGGTGATACCAGCGTCAAGCGACGCATCGGCTACCTACCCGAACAACCCTATTTCTACGACTATCTCACCGCGCAGGAACTGCTCGAGTACTTCGCGGCGCTCTTCGGCTACGCGCCGGCGGAGCGGCGGGCACGGGCGGCCAAGCTTCTCGATGAGGTAGGCATCGGCGCCGAACGTCGTCTGCAGCTGCGCAAGTTCTCCAAGGGGATGCTGCAGCGAGTCGGTATCGCGCAGGCGCTCATCAACGACCCCGAAGTCGTCTTTCTCGACGAGCCGATGTCCGGGCTCGATCCGCTGGGCCGGCGCGAGATCCGGCATTTGATTCTCCGGCTTCGCGATCGGGGATGCACCGTGTTCTTCAGCTCCCACGTCCTCGCGGATGCCGAGGCCCTCTGCAGTCGCGTGGCGATCCTCGTGAACGGACATCTCGCGACCGCGGGGAAGCTCTCCGACATCCTCGCGTTCAAGATACGCGGGTGGGAGCTCGTGGTGAGCGATCTCACTGATGGGGCGCTCCAGCAGGCACAGCGCCAGGGGCACGTCACCGGGACCACGCGTCTCGGCGAGTCGCGGTACGCCCTGGAACTGCCGTTGACGCCGGCGCCGGAGCAGATCCTCGCGGGTCTTATCGCGCAGGGCGCGCAGCTCGTCACCCTCAACCCGTTGCGTGACACGCTGGAGGACGTCTTCGTGCGCCAGGTGAGCGCCACGTCGGACCTCTCGGCATCGCTCGGGGAAGGCTCGCGGCGGATGGGGCCTGCATGAGGGTTATCCGCCACGTCGCCGTCAACGTCTTCAAGGAGTCGGTGCGCGACAAAGTGCTCTACAACCTCGTCGTGTTCGCGGTCCTGCTGATTTCGATGTCGTACCTGATTGGCCAGCTGACCGCGGGGCAGGATATGAAGATCATCAAGGATCTCGGCCTGGCCTCGATCTCGATCTTCGGCCTGCTCATCGCCATCTTCATCGGCATCGGCCTCGTATGGAAGGAGGTCGAGAGACGGAGCATCTACGCCCTGCTCTCCAAGCCGATGCGCCGCAGCGAGCTCGTCCTCGGAAAATACTGCGGTCTCGTGTTGACGCTGCTCATCAACATTGCGGTTATGACCATCGCGTTCTACGCGCTGCTGGCGTACATCAACTGGGTGATCGACCCGGCGGTCCGGTTGTCATGGCCGGCGCCGGCGGTCGATCCCGCGATGCTGAAGGCCATCGTGCTCATCGTGATTGAGCTGATGCTCGTCACCGCCATTGCGCTCTTCTTCTCGACGTTTTCGAGCCCGTTCCTGTCGGCGATCCTCACGATCGGCATCTGGGTGATCGGCCACTTCGGCGCCGACCTGCGGAACTTCGGCGGCGTCGTGGGTTCGCCGGTCGCGGCGGCGGTGGCGCGCGGGTTGTACTATGTGCTCCCGAATTTCTCGGCCTTCGACGTGAAGGCGCAGGTCGTGCACGGCCAGGCGGTTCCGCTCGGGTACGTGGGGCTCACATCGCTGTACGGCCTCACGTACCTGGCGCTCGTCCTTGTCGGCGCGGTCGCGATCTTCTCGCGACGGGATTTCAAGTAAGGGACAGGGCCGCCGACGATCGAATGCGAACCATCGTAGCGATCATCGCGTTGCTCGCCGCAGTGGTGGGCCTCCAGGCGATGCAGGAACGCCGTCAGCCGCTCGGACTGCCGCCCGGCGCAACCGGCAACGTGCTGTATGTACGTTCCCCCGAGTTCATGAGGCGGGCGGCGCTCTCCTACCATGCGCTGCTGGCCGACGTGTACTGGATTCGCGCAATTCAGCATTACGGCGGGACGAAGCTCACGAACGATGCGAACAAGCAGTACGACCTCCTCTATCCACTGCTGGATCTGACGACGTCGCTCGATCCGAATTTCGACATCGCCTACGGATTCGGGTCGCTGTTCCTCGCGGAGCCGTATCCCTCCGGTCCGGGCCGGCCCGACCTGTCGATCGCGCTGTTGCAGAAGGCACTCCGCGCGCAGCCGGACAAGTGGAGGTTCCGAGAAGACCTCGGATTCATCTACTACTGGTGGCTGAACGACTACGTCACGGCCGCGGACTGGTTCAAACGCGCCGGCGAACTGCCCGGCGCGCCCAACTGGCTGAGGCCCCTGGCGGCCGTGACGCTCGCCCAGGGAGGTAACATCGCAACCTCGCGAACGCTGTGGACGGAGGTTTTCAACACCGCGGACCAGGACTGGTTGCGCACGCAGGCGAGGTTCCGCCTGAGGCAGCTTGACGCGCTCGACGAAATCGCCGCGCTCGAACGTGTCGTGGAGGTGTATCGAGCACGCACGGGGTCTCTGCCGCGGTCGTGGATCGACGTGATTCGTGCCGGATACCTGCCCGGTCCCCCCGCCGATCCGGCGGAGTATCCGTTGCAGCTGGATCCCGCATCGGGCAAGGTCACGCTCGCCCGCGACTCGTCGCTCAACCCGCTGCCGGGGACCACCGCTCCCACCGCCACTGTTCCCATTGCCCCCACCGTTCCCGCTGTTCCCACCGCGAGATGACCGGGGTCATCGCGCCGCTGTTTGCCCTCGCGTTCGGCCTCGTCCTCGGTAGCTTCTTGAACGTCGTTATCTACCGATTGCCGCGCAAAGAGTCGGTGGCGTGGCCCGGATCGCACTGCACGTCGTGCAACCGGGCGCTCAGCTGGTACGAGAACATTCCGGTCGTGAGCTGGACGGTCCTGCGCGGGCGCTGCCGTACGTGCGGGTCGCAAATCTCCATGCAGTACCCGATTGTTGAGGCGGTGACCGGCGCGCTGTTCCTCGGGGGATATTACGCGTTCGGTCTGACGCCGCTGCTCTCCGTTCGGCTCCTGTTTGGCTGCGCGATGATCGTGCTGTTCGCGATCGATCTCGAGCACCAGATTCTTCCCAACGAAATCACGCTGCCTGGCATCGCCGTGGGATTCGTTGCCAGCATCTTCCTGCCGCCGGGCTGGACGAGCTCGCTCATCGGGCTGCTTGTCGGCGGTCTGTTTCCCTTCCTCATCGCCGAGGTGTACGCCCGAGTCCGCGGGCGGGAGGGGATGGGAATGGGTGACTTCAAGATGCTGGCGATGGTCGGCGCGTTTCTCGGGTGGCCGATCGTCTGGCTGACCCTCATCCTGTCGTGCCTGCTCGGTATCGTGATCGGCGGCGGCGCGCTGATGATCTCGAAACGCGGCTTGGCGACCAGGATTCCATTCGGGACCTTCATTGCCGTGGCAGCGTTGATCTGCGCGTTCGCGGAAGGTCCCGTACTGCGGCTCTACGAGCAGGCGCTTCGAGCGTATCTGACCTGGGCCGGTCTCGCGTCATGAACCAGTTTGGTTATGCACTCGTCGGGCTGACCGCTATCGTCGCGATGCTGGTGGGCGTGATGACCTACGCGCTCCTGCGGATTATTGCCGGCGCGCGCGACACGAAGCGACACCTGGGTGAGAACAGTCCGGACACGATGATGCTCTCGGCTGCGCTGCAGGAAGCGGTGGCCAAACTGAAGGCGCAGGAACAGGCAATGAGCGCTCGTGCCGCCGCGTCCGATCAATTGCGCGGGCAGATCGCCGACAGCTTGATGGCCGGCCTTCTCGTTGTCGATGGTGAAGGACGAGTGGAGATTCTCAATCCAGCAGGGCGACGCCTTCTTGGCCTCGCCTCGGAGGGCATAGGCGTGCATTACCTTGAGGCGCTCGTCTCGGCGCCGCCTCTGGCTGCCGTCATGACCGAGTGCCTCGAGACCGGAGCGCCGATCGTGCGCCGCTCGGTCGAGATGCCGAGCACGGTCACGCCCTCGCACCTCGGCGTGACGGTATCGCCGCTGGCCGGCCCGGGCGACATGCGTGGCGCCATTTGTCTGTTCTCGGATCTCACCAACGTCGTGGAGCTCGAGGAGCAACTTCGATTGAAGGAGACTCTCGCCAGGCTCGGAGAGCTCACTGCGGGTATTGCGCACGAATTTCGAAATGGCCTCGCGACGATTCACGGCTACAGCCGGCTTCTCGACCCGGAAGCCCTGCCCCGCCAGTACCGCCCGTACGTCGAGGGGATCCGGCAGGAAGCGGAAGTGCTCGGGAAGGTCGTCACCAATTTTCTCAACTTCGCGCGTCCCGAGCAGGTGATGTTCGCCCCGGTCGATCTCGGGGCCATTGCTCGCCGTGCCGCCGACGATTTGCGTCATGACCTGCCCGAGCGCACCACGATCGCGATCGACGGCGGCTTCGCCGAAATCCAGGGAGATGAAGCGCTGTTGCGCCAGGTCTTCGGCAACCTGCTGCGCAACGCGGCGGAAGCGTGCGAATCTGCCGGCGTCACGCCGGCCATTACGATCCAGGGCCAGGTCGATCCCGCGGCTCGATCGTGCCGCGTCTCGGTCGACGACAACGGTCCGGGCATCGCGCAGGACGTGCGCGAGCGGGTCTTCCGCCCCTTCTTTACCACCCGATCGCGCGGCACGGGCCTCGGACTCGCCATCGTTCAGAAGATCGTTCTGATGCACAACGGACGCGTGGTCATCGGCGCCTCGCCGACCGGCGGCGCACGCCTCCAACTGACCTTCCACCTGCCGTAACTCGGGGTACGCAGAAACAGCGCGCCTAGTGCCGCCCCGCCGTCGCAACTGCTGCTTGCGCGGGACGCGGTGCTTCGGCCGAATATGCATCGTCGCGCGGGCAAGGACGTTGCGTGCGAGAGTTGCGTGCGCGGTGAACGCCTTCGATCCGAACGCGGCTTCTCGCTCGTCGAGGTCCTCATTGCCAGCACGATCCTGATCGTCGCGTTGCTGTCGCTCGCCCAATTACTCTCGCTTGCCACCGCGGCCAACGGGGCCGCCGGCCGGGCGACGTTTTCCGCTGTACTTGCCGCGGAAAAGCTCGAAGAGCTTCATACCCTGACGTGGGAGTCCGTACGACGACAGGCAGGCGAATCCGTTGACTACTTCGATCGTTCCGGGCGACCCGTCCGGAACCCAGCAGCGGCGACGTACAGCCGGCGCTGGCTCATTGACCCGCTTCCCGTGGATCCGGACAACTCGCTCGTGATCCAGGTGGTTGTCAGCGGCCGTCGCGACGAGGCTCGAATTGCCGGCGTCAGAACCAGAAAGGCGCTGTGAGTGTTCCGGTGAGGACATTCAACGAGGCAGGCTTCACGCTCATCGAGATGATGATCGCGACGGCGATCGCGATCGCGGTGATGGGCGCAATCTTCACGCTCGTCAATGCGGCTCAGGCCGCATTCCAGGCGCAGGGCGACGTGCCCGACCTGCACCAACGGATTCGCGCATCGATCGACGTGCTTAGCGCGGACGTCAGGAGCGCGGGTGGTATCGACGCGCCGGTACGCCCGTATCGGGTTGGCGCCGTACGCGATGACTTTGCAGCGGGAGTGTATTACCGCGCCGACACAATCACGGCGTTCCATGTATCAGCCGGCGCGTTGCCGCCGGACGCGCCGGCTGTCGCCACGCACACGTACTACCTGAGACGCGATGCCGCATCCGACACGTTCGACCTGATGCAATACGACGGACGTCAGACCGACCTTCCGGTCATTGATCACGTTGCCGGTCTCGCCTTCGAGTACTTCGGCGATCCCCGAGCCCCGCAACTGGTCGCCAACAACGAGCTGAATGGCGATCCCATCCCGCTCGATCCCGCGATATTCACGGATGGACCGTGGTGGGAGGACCAGACGGGCCGGTTCGACGCGGACCTCGTGCGCGTCCGATCCATCGGCGTGACACTGCGTGTTCGAAGCGTATTCGGCGCGCGCCTCGTCCCCGACCTCGAGATCGCATTTCGCGTTGCGCTGCGCAACCTGCCGTCGGGAACATAGCCATGAGCCGCCTGCGCAGCACCGACGGCGCCGCTCTGCTGACCGCCTTGATGGCGATGATGCTGATGACAGCGCTTGCGACTGCGCTGATGCTAACCACGATCACCGAGACTCGAATTGCCTCGAGCTACGGCGCTGGAATCGAGATGTTCTACGCTGCCGATGCCGGGATAGAGCGCGCGATCGACGACCTGCGGACGATTCCGGATTGGAGCGCCCTCGCGGCGAAGGCAGCGACATCGACGTTCGTCGATGGTCCGCCTGGAGGCCCGAGGACGCTGTGGGACGGGACGACCCTCGATCTGGGGGAGGAGACGAGGATGGTCCGCGAGGGGGATGGCTCGCCTTGGCGGCTGTTTGCGTACGGTGCGCTTGCAGACATGCTCCCGCCAGGCAGGCTCAAATCGCGGGCCTATGTCGTGGTCTGGGTGGGGGATTCGCCGGATGCGCCGTTCCGGCCCGGGGAGGAGGCGCTAAGGCTCCTGGCGCAGGCGTATGGACCCCAGGGGGCACGCCGCTCGCTTCAGGTTGTGCTGGCGCGCAAGCCCATCAACGATTCCAAAGGGATTCTCGTGGTTTCGTGGCGTGAAGGGCCCTGAAGTCGAGTCGGGCTTCGGCCGAAAATATCAGAGTGACTTCCGCTTGACGCGGGTCCGATCGGGCCGGAGAATCTCAAGGGGAATCGTTATCATGCCCAGTTTTATCGTTGTTTTCGCCGCCGTCCTTACGATCAGTGCCGCCGCGTCAGCACAGACGCTTGGCGACGTTGCGCGTCAGGAAGAGGCTCGTCGCAAGACCGTGAAGGCTCCTGCGAAGGTGTATACCAACGACAACCTGCGCGCCGATCCTTCGTCGCCACGTCCAGCGGTGGCCGCTACGCCTGAATCGCCGGCATCGTCCACTGGACCGGCGGCACCGTCTACGCCCGACGCGAGTCAGAAGGCGGCTACTCCTGCGACTGCGCCGGATGCCGGCTCCAAAGACGAGACGTACTGGAAGAAGCGCATGGTTGCCGCCCGCGACGCGGTCGAGCGCGCGAAGATCTTCGCCGAAGCGCTGCAGACACGAATCAATTCGCTCTCCAACGACTGGGCCGCCCGTGACGACCCGTACCAGCGTGCCACGATCGGCGCCGACAAAGACAAGGCGCTGGCGGAGCTCGCTCGCGTCCAGAAAGAGGTCGAGGACGGCACCAAGGCGATTGCCGCCATCCAGGAAGAGGCCCGCAAGGCGGGCGTGCCTGCCGGCTGGGTCCGCTGACCACACCGTCCTTTCCAGTCCTCCTCGTCGAAGACAAGGACTCTCTGCGGGCGATGCTGCGGCACGCGCTCGAAGCGCACGGGCATCTCGTCATCGAGGCGTGCGACGAGCCTGAAGCGGTGCAGCAGATGCGGCAGGAGCGGCCAGCCGTCGTCCTGACCGATCTCAAGCTGCCCAACGGTGACGGCTTCGGCGTACTGCGAGCTGCCAAGGAGCTCGACCCAGAGCTGCCCGTCATCGTGATGACCGCGTATGGCAGCATCCAGGACGCGGTGACGGCGATGAAGGAAGGCGCGATGGATTTCCTCGCCAAGCCGGTCGATCCGGATCACCTGCTGCTGATGGTGGAGCGCGCCATCGCGCAGCGGCGCATGCTCACCGACTACTTCCTCCTGAAGCAGGAGCTTGCAGAGCGGCGCGGCGCGCCACGCATCATCGGTGACGACCCGAAGCTGCGGCAGGTGTCGCAGCAGCTGCATCGGGCGGCGGGCACCGACACGACTGTGCTGCTCGAAGGCGAGAGCGGCACGGGCAAGGAGCTGTTCGCACGCGCGCTTCACGCGCTCAGTCCTCGAGCGGACGGTCCATTCGTCGCAATCAACTGCGCCGCGATTCCAGATACATTGCTCGAGACAGAGCTCTTCGGCCACGAAAAGGGGGCTTTCACCGGAGCCTCGGCGCGTAAGCCGGGTCGTTTCGAGCTGGCCCACCGCGGCACGCTCTTCCTCGATGAGATCGGCGAACTGCCGCTGGGGCTGCAGGCAAAAATTCTGCGTGCGCTCGAGGAGAAGCAGTTCGAGCGCGTCGGCGGTACCGTATCGCTGCACGTCGACGTCCGAGTTGTCGCCGCGACCAATCGTCTCCTGAAGGCCGCGGTCGCCGCGCGGCAGTTCCGCGAGGATCTCTACTTTCGCCTGTCAGTCTTTCCGATCAGCATCCCGCCGTTGCGCGAGCGGCCCGGCGACATCGCGACCCTGGCGCGCCACTTCGTCGAGAAGTTCTGCCGCGATCTGAACAAGACGACGCTGATCTTCTCGCCGGCGGCGCTCGACGACATGCAAACGTATCCGTGGCCGGGCAACGTGCGCGAGCTCCAGAACTGCATCGAGCGGGCGGTGATCCTGTGCGATGGGGACACGATCCACTCGCGACTGATCAACCTCTCGGTCCGGCCAGGCTCGATCGCCGCGCCCGTGAGCCCGTGGGATCAGATCGATCTGTCGGGAACGCTGCTCGAAGCAACGCGGCGCGTGACGTCGGAGGTCGAGCGGCGGAAGGTCGAGCTGGCGCTGCGCGCGGCGGCGGGAAACAAGCAGCGCGCGGCCGAACTGCTGCAGATCAGTTACAAGACCCTGGTCAGCAAGCTCAGAGAGTTCGCAATCCCTGACGTGCCCGCCTGACGGAGGGGCGACGCAGCTCCGGTCACCGAGCCAGCCATCAGAGTCGCGGTTCGGACATCAGCGCGAGGACATTCCCCTCGGAATCCTCGAAGTCGGCCAGCCATACTTCGCGATCCGGCAGCCTGGCGATCAGGTGGGGCGCCGTGCGGAACGCGACGCCTCCCGCGACCAGCGCCGCGTGCGTCGCCTTGATGTCGTCGACCGCGAAATACACGACCGATCCCTGGTGATCGAACGCCGGTTCTGGCGGCGAGAGCATGAGCCGCACACCTCCGCAGTCGAAGAATGCCAGCCCGCCTGGAGCCTGGAAGAGCAGCCGCAGTCCGAGCGTGTCGCGATAGAACATCACCGCGCGCTCGGTATCGTGCGCGCGAATCGAGATCTGGTGAATCCGGGACAGGGACGGCGCACCCATCGTGGTTCCTCCTGGCAGCGTTCAAGGCTTCATCCCCAGCCTCTTGAGGACGCCGCGCAGTTCGTCCTCGGTGACGTCGTCGACCGTCGCCGTCGCCCCGATCGCGATCGCAAGGACGAAGTGCAGGCGCCCGTTGACGACCTTCTTGTCGCGTCGGACGGCCTCGAGGACTTCGGCGATGGTCAGATCGGCGAGCGAGGGGAGCGGACCAAGCTGCGCGATCAGCTGTGCCAGCGCCTGTCGCTCGCGCTCGGCGAGCGCCCCACGCGCGACGCCGAGATCGGCGGCGGCCAGCATGCCTAGCGCGATGGCTTCGCCGTGGCGGAAGCGCCGGTATTTCGTCACGGCTTCCAGCGCATGCCCTACGGTATGGCCGAAATTGAGGATGCGGCGCAGACCACCTTCGCGTTCGTCCGCCGACACGACGTCCGCCTTGATGCGGCACGACTCGACGATCGCGGGAATCAGCACGTCCGGATCGCGCGCGAAGATGGCCGTCGTATTGTGCGCGATGCGATCGAACAGCGCGCGGCTCGCGATCACGCCGTATTTCACGACCTCGTACAGGCCCGAGCGGAACTCGCGGCGCGGCAACGTGCCCAGCAGGAGCGGATCGATCACCACCACCGCCGGCTGATGGAAGGCGCCAATCAGGTTCTTGCCAAGCGCATGGTTGACGCCGACCTTGCCGCCAACCGAGCTGTCGACCTGCGCGAGCAGCGTTGTCGGCACGTGCGCCAGCGTAATGCCGCGCAGGAATGTCGCAGCGGCGAACCCCGCCGTGTCACCAATCACGCCGCCCCCGACGGCAACGATTGCGCTGCCGCGATCGGCCCCGGCGCGAATCAGCGCCTCGTAGATTCGCGCGACCGATTGCAGGTTCTTGTAGCGCTCGCCGTCGGAGATGAGAATCGGCTCGGCGCCGCCGAGAACGCTCATGAGCTGAGCGCCGTGTAAGCGCCAGATGATCGGGCTCGAGACGACGAAGCGGCGTCGCCCGACGCCATGCGCGTCCAGCAGCGCCGGCAGTCGTTCGGTGATCCCATCGCCGATCCAGATCGCCGACTCGCGCGACCCGGTGTCGACGTCGATGCGGACGGCTTCTCGCGTATCAATGCTCAATGCAGAAGGCCCAATCCTCAACGCTCAGAAGGCTCGGTGGCATTGAGCATTGAGCCTTGAGCATTGTGCATTGGTAGGATACCAAAGTGGATGTGCGTGGCGATTTTCTCGTCATCGGCAGTGGCATCGCCGGGTTGCGCGCCGCGCTGACGCTCGCGGAGTCCGGCGACGTCGTCGTGCTCACCAAAGCCGACCCCACCGAGAGCAACACCGGCTACGCTCAGGGGGGCATCGCGGCCGCGGTCGGTCCCGATGATTCGCCGGAGCTGCACGCACGCGACACGCTGGCGGCCGGCGACGGGCTCTGCGACGCCGAGGCCGTCGACGTGCTCGTGCACGAGGGACCGAAGTACGTCGGCGAGCTGCTGGCATGGGGCGCGGCGTTCGATCGCGAAACGGACGGCACTCCAGCACTCGCGCGTGAAGCCGCGCACAGCGTCAGGCGTGTCCTGCACGCGCACGACGCGACGGGCCGTGAAATCGGACGACTCCTGTGGTCGCGTGTCAGCGTACATCCTCGCATTCGCGTCCTTCAGGATACGCACGCGACGGAGCTCGTCACCGCCGATGGCGCGTGCACCGGCGCGCGGTACGTCGGCGGCCGCACGGGAGCCGGCTCGATCATCGCCGCGCGTACGCTGCTCGCCACCGGCGGCGCAGGACAGGTTTTTCGCGAAACGACCAACCCGCCCGTGGCGACAGGTGACGGCATTGCGATGGCCGCGGAGGCCGGCGCGCGCGTGGCCGACCTCGAATTCGTGCAGTTTCATCCGACCGTGATGAACGTCAAGGGCGCCCAGCGCTTCCTCCTGTCCGAAGCGCTTCGCGGCGAAGGTGCCCATCTGGTGAACGAAGCCGGCGAGCGGTTCATGACGCGCTACGAGTACGCTGGCGAGCTCGCCTCGCGTGATCTCGTGTCGCGCGCAATCGTGCACGAGATGGCACGCACGGCCGCTCCGGTGTATCTGTCGATGGCGCATCTCAATCATGACTTCGTGCGCGAACGCTTTCCGACGATTGCCAAGGCATGCGTGCAGGCGGGCCTCGAGCTGGCCACCGACCGCATTCCCGTCAGCCCCGCCGCGCACTACATCATGGGCGGTGTCGAGACGGACCTCGATGGACGCACGTCGCTGGGCGCGCTGTTCGCCGCCGGTGAGGTTGCATGCACCGGCGTGCATGGCGCCAACCGCCTGGCGAGCAATTCGCTGCTCGAAGGTCTGGTGTTCGGGGCGCGCGCAGCCGACGCCATGACGACGCCCGCGCGCGCGGCGCAATTGCGTCACGCCGATGTGGCGACATGGGCACCAGATGCGCGGCGGCCTCCGGCGATTGACGTTCCGTCGGCCGACGATGTACGCGACGTGATGTGGCGCAATTGTGGTCTATTGCGTGACGGGCGCGGGATCGAGCAGGCCATCCTCCGCCTCGAGCAGTGGTACCCGCTTCTGCGCACGGCACGAGCTGCACGCGCCGCCGACCACGAATTCCGGCGCGTGAGCAGTATCGCGATGGTGGGACTGCTGATCGCGCGCGCCGCGCTTCGGCGTGAAGAGAGTCGCGGGGGCCACTTTCGCTCGGACTTTCCCAGTCGCGACGATATAAACTGGAAAAAACACGTCGCCGACGTGTTCACGCGCACCTGACGCGCTTCTACAACTCCCAATTCCCAACCTCCAACTCCCAAGGGACGCTTCGGGGCGCGATTTCCTTGGGAGTTGGGAGTTGGGAATTGGGCGTTGGGAGTTTTCATGGCCGAGACCGACATTCCAGATCTGCCAACAGAGATCACCCCGCAATCACAGGACTTCGGGCGCTGGTACATCGACGTGGTCCGCCGCGCCGAGCTGGCCGACTATTCGCCGGTCAAGGGCTGCATGGTCATCCGCCCGTACGGCTATGCGATCTGGGAGCTGATGCAGCAGGCGCTCGATCGGCGCTTCAAGGCGACCGGACACGTCAACGCCTACTTCCCGCTCTTCATCCCCGAGAGTCTCCTGATGAAGGAGAGCGAGCATGTCGAAGGGTTCGCGCCGCAGGTCGCGTGGGTCACGCAGGGCGGGACCGAGGTGCTGGAAGAGCGGCTCGTCGTGCGTCCGACCTCGGAAACGATCATCGGCACGATGTACGCGAAGTGGGTGCACTCGTGGCGCGATCTGCCGATCCTGATCAACCAGTGGGCGAACGTCGTCCGGTGGGAGAAGGTCACTCGGCTCTTCCTCCGAACGACCGAGTTCCTCTGGCAGGAGGGTCACACAGCCCACGAGACCGCCGAGGAAGCGCAGGAAGAGACGCTGAAGATGCTCGGGGTGTACAAGGACTTTGCCGAGACCGAGCTGGCGATGCCCGTCATCGACGGCCAGAAGACCGAGAGCGAGAAGTTCGCCGGCGCGGTGAGCACCTATTCCATCGAGGGTCTCATGCGCGATGGCCGCGCGCTGCAGGCGGGCACGTCGCACAATCTCGGGCAGAACTTTGCAAAGGTCTTCGACATCAAGTTCCAGGCGCGCGACAAGTCAGTGCAGTACGTCTATGGGACCTCGTGGGGCGTCTCCACGCGCATGATCGGGGGCGTCATCATGACGCACGGCGACGAGGGCGGCCTGATCCTGCCGCCGCGAATCGCGCCGTACCAGGTCGTGATCATTCCTATTCCACGCGGGAACTGGAAAGAAACGGTCCTGCCGAAAGCACAGACGATCCGGGATGCCCTCGTCGCGGCCGGCGTGCGCGTGATGCTCGACGATCGCGATACGCAGACGCCCGGCTGGAAGTACAACGAGTGGGAGCTGCGCGGCGTACCGCTACGGCTCGAGATCGGCCCGAAGGACATCGAGAAATCGCAGGTCGTCCTCGCGCGCCGCGACACGCGCGAGAAGTTGTTCGTCCCGGTGGAGGGGCTGGCGGGGAAAGTCGAAGAGATGCTCGTCGCAATCCAGAAGGCGCTCTACGACCGCGCGATCCAGTATCGGACCGAGCACACGACCGAGGCCGATACCTACGCCGAGTTCAAGGAGATCATGGACGGCCGACCCGGCTTCGTAATCTCACCGTGGTGCGGTTCCGAGAAGTGCGAGGCCGAGATCAAGGGCGAGACGCAGGCCACCATCCGCAACATCCCGTTCGCCAGTAAGTCCGCCGCCGGCAAGAAGTGCCTGAAGTGCGACGCCCCGGCGACGACGTACGCCTGGTTTGCGAAATCGTACTAGGAACCTGTCGTTCGCGCTTCGGGGTTCTCTGTTCTCGGTTCGTGTTCAGGTTCGTTCGAGGTTCGAGGTTCG
>DAIRVG010000025.1:6195-52090 GCA_036802945.1 Vicinamibacterales bacterium | reverse complement strand
GCGATTCTCTGTGAAGGCGGCCTGATCACGACGGAGCACCTGTCGCTGGACAACGTCCGGCGCGGTGCGCGGCTGCCCGTGGACGCGTCGACAACCGACCTGAGCGCCGTCGAGCGCGACATGATCGCGGAGGCGCTCGCGGACTGCGCCGGTAACAAATCCAAGGCTGCAGCCAGGCTCGGCATCTCGCGCACGCAGTTGTACGTTCGATTGCGCCGCTATCAGCTTTGCTGACTCCCTATCGGCTCAGGCTGGCTGTTGGACGGATTTGATTGGCAGCGCTTTAGGAGGTGGCTCGCTGCACTGGACGATTTTGGACCCTGGCTCATCCGTGAGGCGGCTTGAACGTCGATCAGGCCTCGGACCCGCTAGGGAATTCTCGCGAGTGAGACCGGAGCAAACATTGATTGAGACGGCCCTGGGCGGGCGCATCCAAGCGATCTACATCGTGACGAACCCCGAGAAGGTGTCCTATCTCTCAGAAAGACGCGACTCGAAGTACCGCGCTCGTGACCGGAGCATCAATCCAGCCGCACGAGGCCGCGGCGGGTCGCCACCTTCACGGCCTCGGTACGACTCGTGACACCCAGCTTCTCGAAGAGATGCCCTAAATGCGTTTTCACGGTGCGCTCGCTGATGTCGAGCTCGTTGGCAATTTCTTTGTTTGCCTTGCCGTCGGCCAACAGCCTCAGGGTCGCCATTTCCCGCGGCGTAAGCTGGATCCGCGTCACACCTTCCGCGAGTTTCGCCGCCGCCGCCGGCGCGAGATAGGTCTTGCCCGCGAGCACATCACGAATGCAACCCACCAGGCCGTCGGCGGAAATGTCCTTTAGCACGTACGCCTTTGCGCCCGCTTTCAGCGCGCGCGAGATCTCATCATCCGTGTCGTACGTGGTCAGCACGATCACCCGTGCCTGCGGATTCCGTTCTCGAATCCGTCGCACGACTTCGACGCCTTCCATCACTGGCATCCGCAAGTCGAGCAGCGTCACATCAGGGTAATGGCGCTCATACGCTTCGAGCGCCTCGACGCCGTTACCCGCCTCGGCGACGACATGCAGGTCGGGTTCCTGGTTGATGATGTTTGCGACACCGGCTCGCAGAAGCGCGTGGTCGTCCACCAGCAGCACGCGAGCCCTGCCGACGACGCCAGATCCGGTTTCAGCGTGCAACATGGACCTGTGTCGGCAGAGAAGTCGGCTCCCAGGCGAGCACGACCTCCGTACCGTTCCTCGGCGCAGTGACAATCGTCAGCGAGGCGCCGATTCGTTCGGCACGCTCCTGCATGCTGGTCATGCCGAAGCCTGACCCGGACCGCTCCCGCGCGATGCCGCGGCCATCGTCGGCGACAGACAATCGGACTCCGACTGCCTGCACCGTGGACGCACGGATCGTGATCCGACGCGCGCGCGAATGGCGCACCGCGTTGGTCAGCGCCTCCTGCGCGATGCCGATAATCTCCCGCTCGACGCCATCGCCGAAGCGCGGGAGTTCGTCGACGATGACATCAATCGGCATGTTGGTCGTACGCTGCCCCATGTCCGCCAGACGCTTCAGCGCCGTAACGACGTCTTCGCCAGGGCCGACATTGGGACGAAGGGCGCCGACCGACCGGCGCGCTTCTGTGAGGTGCGTGCGGGCCAGATCGACCGCCGTTTCGATACTCGATGCGACGGCGACCGGCAACGTGCGAACCTCGCGCTGAGCGGCTTGCAGCTGCATGAGGATTGCCGCGAATCCCTGCGCAAGGTTGTCGTGAATGTCGCGGGCCAGGCGATTTCGCTCTTCGAGGATCGCCTTGCGACGTTCTTCAACGCGGCTCTGCTCGGCCAGCCGGCTCTGATGAAGGGCCAACGCCGCCTGGCGCGCAATCGCCTCGAGCAGGACGACGCGCCATTGCCCGTCGCAGCCCGGGATGTGGTACGTGGAGAGCGCCACCCAGCCGAGATTGCGACGACCGAGAACGAGGGGAGACACCACGAGCACGTCCACGCCCGCGCGCAGATTGAACTCTCGTACGGACTCGGGCAGGAGCGGATCGTTGGCGAGGTACTCGACGCTCCGGCTCCATCCCGGCGTGTAATTGAAAAGATGACCGGCCATGCTCTCGCGCGGCAGTGTCAGTGCATCCCAATCGGGACTCTTCGGTGTGTGAAGCCGATCTGAGAGGTAGGCCATCCACAGATCGCATCGATGGTGATCCTCGTCAATCAGCCACACTCCGCATCCATGGCTTTCGCTTTCCTGCACCAGCGTCTTCGCGAATACTCCGAAAAACTCCTCGACGTCCGGCTCGCGCACCAGCAAATCGAGTGCGAGTTGAACGACATCGGTCTGAATCTTCGCGATGCACTCCGCGCGCGAGCGCTCCGCGTTCTCGCGGATCAGCGCAGCGCGAAGCACCTCGGGATCCTGCGACGTGACTTCCTCTGGCTGACGCGTCTCGCGTCCGGCTTCACACCGCGACTGGCCTGGAACTGCCGATTGGATGGCGTTTTCAACGTGTGAGTCCACGGTAACCCTCCGCAGCCGTGATCGAATGAGTCTGCTTCGACACGCTTGTCAATTATCAAACAGGTCAAGCCGGATCGATCCCCTCTTCTTCATGGTCGGCCGCACGGCCGATGTGTACCTCGTCCAAAAGTCGGAGATCGCCCTCATCAGGATGTCGTGCTCCGGTTTCGCGCACAAGTCGCAGCAATTGATCCCACTCCTGCCTGATTGTGCGAATGGGTGGCCAGCGCCGACAGTAGGACGGTGTTCAACACGGCTGCGCGAAGCGAATCGGCGAATCGAGTGACGAACCTCTTTCATCGATGCACTCGTCGTAGTTGGAGTGACTCGTTGTCGGAGCAATCACGTCGCGACCTGATTGCAGTCCGTGCTTCATTTAAAAGGAGGTCAGTCATGACCCGTTGGATCGCAGCATTCATTACGGCAGCAGCATTGGTGGGAACGGGTGACGTCTACGCGCAGGAAGCAGCACCAGGCCCCGGTCTCGTGCAGGTGACGATCATTCCCGGAGGGGCCACCTTCTTCACTGAGGCCAAGGGCACGAACGAACCAAGCTTTGGCAATTACAACCTGGGCGCCGGCCTGGCGGTCAACTTCAATCGATACGTCGGAATCGAGGGCGAGGTCAGCGGCGCGCTCGGAATCGCTCAGGACCTGCAGCTTGGAGGACTGACCTCGAATCTGAAGACGCCGAACTTGCTCAACTACAGCGGCAACCTCGTGGTTTACGCGCCGAACAGGAGCTCAGTGGTGCCGTACGCGACGGGCGGCGTCGGCGGTTTGAGCGCCTTCAAGAGATCCGAGGTCGGGATCAATACCACTGAAACGTTCCTGACTGGAAACGTCGGTGGCGGAGTCAATTGGTACGCCGGGCGGTGGGGCCTCCGTGGCGACTATCGCTTCATGGCGGTTCGATCCAAGGACGACGCTCCCGCGTTCTTCGGGACCGAGACGCGATATGGCCATCGCGTGTACGGCGGCGTACTTCTGAACGTCGACCGCTGAGGACTCGAGTGTCATCGCGTAGCGTCGGCCTGCGAATTCATCCTGTGATTCATTCCACGCAGGCCGGCGCTCAAGGAGGACCGAACGTTAGGGATCAGGAATCAAAGATCGCGGATCCGGTATCGATGAGGAACGCATGGCGAAACGAATGATCGTGATGTTGACCCTGACGACGATGCTCGTCGCGGGTCTGGGCTTTGTGAAGTTCAAGCAGATTCAAACAGCCATAGCGCAGGGCGCGGCATTTCAGCCGCCACCTGAAGCGGTGACAACGATCGTGGCGGGCCAGGAGGAGTGGCCGGCCACACTAAGCGCGATCGGCACGCTGGCCGCCGTCCAGGGCGTGACCGTGAGCGCGGACCTTCCGGGCACCATCGACCGGATCGCGTTCGATTCAGGTCAGTGGGTGCGTGCGGGGGACATGCTCGCGGTCCTTGATACGCGGCAGGAACAGGCGCAGATGGCCGCCGCCGAGTCGCAGCGCCAGCTGGCGCGCCTGAACTTTAACCGCCTCCGCGGGCTGCTCGATGAGAACGTCATCTCCCGCGCGGAGTTCGACCGCGCGTCGGCGGAGGATCGCCAGACGGAAGCGCAGGTGGGCGAGATCCGCGCTGCGATCGAGCGCAAGACGATCCGCGCGCCATTCTCCGGCGTTCTCGGCATCCGCCAGGTCAATCTCGGACAGTACCTGTCGGCCGGCGACCCCGTGGTGAACCTCCAGTCGCTGAATCCGATCTATGTGAACTTCGGCGTGCCGCAGCAGGAGGCCGGCCAGATGCACGTGGGGCGCAGCGTACGCATCACGACCGACGAGGCAGCGGGCAGCGGGGTCGTCGGGCGTATCAGCGCCATCGATTCGATCGTGGACCAGACGACGCGAAATGTTCAGGTACAGGCGACGCTGGCCAACCCTGAAGGCAGGCTCCGCCCCGGCATGTTTGTGCAGACGCAGGTGACGCTCGGAGCAAACCGACCGGTCACGGCCCTGCCCGCATCGGCGATCAGCTATGCGCCGTACGGCGATTCGGTCTACATCGTCGCCGATCTCAAGGGACCGAACGGTGAAACGTATCGCGGAGTCCGGCAGCAGTTCGTCAAGCTCGGGCCCGCGCGTGGCGATCAGGTTGCCGTGACGTCCGGTGTCAATCCCGGTGACGAGGTGGTGACGTCAGGCGTGTTCAAGCTCCGCAACGGCGCCGCGGTTCTCGTCAACAACAAAGTACGGCCGGCTAACAGCACGGCGCCCAGGCCAGAGAACAGCTGATGAAACTTACAGATCTCTTCATCAAACGACCGGTGCTCGCGGTCGTCGTCAACCTCGTGATCCTCATCGCGGGACTGCAGGCCATTCGGTCGCTGAGCGTCAGGCAGTATCCGCGCAGCGACATCGCGGTCGTCAAGGTCTCGACGATATATGTCGGCGCGAACGCCGACCTGGTGCGCGGGTTCATCACGACGCCGCTCGAGCGCGTCATCGCCAGCGCTGACGGCATCGACTACATGGAATCGTCGAGCGGACAGGCCATAAGCACGATCACGGTGCACCTGAAACTCAATTTCGACACCAACGCCGCACTGACACAGATCCAGGCGAAGGTGGCGCAGGTCCGCAACGATCTGCCGCCAGAGGCGGAGGCGCCGATCATCGAGCTGGAAACGGCGGACAACCAGTTCGCGGCGATGTATCTCGGCTTCTCGTCCGCCGAGCTCGATCAGAATCAGATCACCGACTACTTGAAGCGTGTGGTGCAGCCGAAGCTGAGCGCCATCAGCGGCGTCCAGCGCGCAGACATCCTCGGCGACCGCACGTTCGCCATGCGGATCTGGCTCAAGCCGGACGAGATGGCGGCACACGGAATCTCGCCTTCCGCGCTCAGAGAAGCACTGGCGCGAAACAACTACCTGTCGGCACTCGGACGAACGAAAGGTTCGATGGTGTCGGTGAACCTGATCGCCAACACCGATTTGCGCACGCCAGAAGAATTCCGGCAGTTGGTGGTCAAGGAGCAAGACGGTGTGGTCGTGCGCCTCGGCGACGTTGCCGACGTCGTACTTGGCGCGGAGAACTACGAGCAGGACGTCCGCTTCAACGGCGAAACGGCAACATTCATGGGCATCTGGGTGCTGCCGACGGCCAACTCGCTCGACGTGATCGGGAGGGTTCGCGCCGCGTTGCCGGGGATCGAGGCGCAGGTCCCGCAGGGAATGAAGGTGGGTATTCCCTACGATTCGACAGAGTACATCAAGGACGCAATTCAGGAGGTACTGACGACGCTCACCGAGACCTTGCTGATCGTGATCGTCGTGATTTTCCTGTTCCTTGGCTCGCTGCGCTCCGTGCTCATCCCCGTAGTCGCGATCCCGATCTCGCTTGTCGGCGCCGTCTTTCTGATGCTCGTCGCCGGCTTCACAATCAACCTGCTGACGCTCCTCGCGATCGTCCTCTCGGTCGGGCTGGTCGTTGACGACGCGATCGTCATGGTGGAGAACATCGAGCGGCACCTCCATGCCGGCAAGCCTCCACATCGCGCGGCCATCGACGCGGCCCGTGAGCTCGTTGGCCCGATCATCGCGATGACGATCACGCTGGCCGCGGTGTACACGCCCGTCGGAATCCAGGGCGGTCTGACGGGCGCGCTGTTTCGCGAGTTTGCCTTCACGCTCGCCGGCGCAGTGATCGTGTCCGGCGTCGTCGCGCTGACGCTTTCACCGATGATGGGCGCCAAGCTTCTGCGCTCGGCAGACAGCGAACGAGGCTTTGCGGGTTGGATCAATCGGCGCTTTGACAACGTCCGCCGCAGATACACGCAGACCCTGGCCGCAACGCTGCACTACCGGCCGGTCGTCCTCGCGCTGTGGCTGATCGTGGCGGCGCTGATCGTGCCGTTCTACATGTTTTCGCAGCGGGAGCTCGCGCCCGCCGAGGATCAGGGCGTGGTGTTCTCGATCGTCCAGGCCGCGCCAAACTCGACGATCGATCAGACCAAGCTGTTTACGACGCAGATCAACGATGTCTATCGCTCGTTCCCTGAGACCGGCGCCACCTTTCAGCTGACGTTTCCGAACGGCGGTTTCGGCGGCATGGTGACCAAGCCGTGGAGCCAGCGGACAAAGACGGCCCAGCAGCTCCTGATGGAATCGATGGTGCCGCTGTCAAAGGTCCCGGGCATTCGCGCGATCCCGCTCACCCCGCCCCCACTACCCGGCGGCGGAGACTTTCCGGTCGACTTCGTGATCGCATCGGCCGCGGAGCCGAGGCAGCTGGGCGAACTCGCGGGCCAGCTCGTACAGAAAGCGTTTACCAGCGGGCTGTTCATCTTTGCCGACGCCGACCTGAAGTTCGATCAACCGCAGGCCGAGGTCGTCTTCGATCGCGACAAGCTTCGATCGCAGGGCGTCGATTTGAGCCAGGCCGGGCGTGACCTCTCGATCCTGCTTGGCGGCGACTACGTCAACCGCTTCAGCATCCAGGGCAGGAGCTACAAGGTCATTCCCCAGATCGAGCGCGCCGAGCGCCTGACGCCGGATCAACTCTCGAAAATCTACGTCACGGGCTCCGGCGACAAGCTCGTGCCGCTGTCGACATTCGCAAGTCTTCGGACGTCCGCCGAGCCGCGGGAGCTGAAGAAGTTCCAGCAGCTCAATGCCGTGCGCATCCAGGGGGTCATCCCGCCGCCGGTGCCGCTCGATCAGGCCTTGAGCTTCCTCGAGAATGAAGCGAAGGCCATCCTGCCGCAGGGATTCACGATTGACTATGCCGGTGAGTCTCGACAGCTTCGGACGGAGGGAGGCACGTTTCTCACGACGTTCCTGCTGTCGGCAATCCTGATCTACCTGGTCCTGGCCGCGCAGTTCGAGAGCTTCCGCGATCCCTTCATCGTCCTCGTGGGCTCGGTGCCGCTCGCCGTGTCCGGGGCGCTGCTGTTCTCGTTCCTCGGGCTGACGACTCTCAACATCTACAGTCAGGTCGGACTCATCACGCTGGTCGGCCTGGTCTCGAAAAACGGCATCCTCATCGTGCAGTTCGCCAATCACCTTCAGGAGACCGGCAGGGACAAGCTCGCGGCGATCGTCGACGCGGCAGGCACGCGACTGCGGCCGATCCTGATGACCACGGCGGCGACCGTCGTGGGTCACTTCCCTCTAGTCCTCGCGACTGGCCCTGGAGCAGGCGCGCGCAACAGCATCGGCATCATGCTGGTCAGCGGCATGATTATCGGCACGCTGTTCACCCTGTTCGTGGTGCCGTCCATTTACATGCTTGTCGCCCGGACGCGCGTCACGGTGTCGAACGTCGACCGCACGCTCGAGGCGCGAGTTCCCGAACTGGCGGAGGCGGTATGAAGAATCGCAAACCTGTCCATCGCGCCATTGCGACAGCAATCGCTCTGGGCGCGCTCCTGATATCAGCGGCTGCGGAAGCGCAAGTGAGGCAGCCCGAGACGCTTCGTCTCACGCTGGCCGAGGCCGTTCAGCGCGCCGTCGAGCACAATCCCGACTTGGCGGTCGTCCGGCTTGACACGGAAGTCGGCGCCGCGCGGGTGGGCGAAAGCCGGGGGGCTTTCGCGCCTGTGTTCTCGACGCTGTTCGGCCGCTCGAGCAACGTCACGCCACCATCGAACTTCCTGCTCGGCGATCGTGGCGTCGACGTCAACGACTCGTTCTCGTCGACAGGCGTGCGCCAGCGATTGCCATGGGGAGCGGGTACCTGGAGCGTCTCCTGGGACACGTCGCGAACGACCACGAACAATCCGCTCAGCAGCTTCGATCCAAGCCTTCAGTCCGGCTTCCAGGTCGCATTCTCGCAGCCGCTGCTCAAGGACCGCGCGATCGATCCGGCGCGACAGCAGTACGTCATTGCCAGGCGCAATCAGGAAAGTTCAGAACTCCGATTCCGCGAATCCGTCGTGCAAACGGTTGCCGCCGTCAAGCAGGCGTACTGGACGCTCAAGGCGACCCTGGCGAATGTGACCGTGCAACAGCGCTCTCTCGAGCTCGCCGAGGAACTCGTGCGCCAGAACAAAGTTCGTGTCGATGCCGGGCAGACGCCGCCGCTCGATCTCGTCCAGTCGGAGGCAGAAGTCGCCCAGCGGCGCGAGAATCTGATTCGCGCCAACACCACCGCGGAGGACGCCGCCGACAGTCTCCGGCGCCTCATCATGGACCCCGCGGACGTGTCTTTCTGGCAGACACGCATCGACCCGGTCGAAGAGCCGACGGGTCGCGCGCCGGTGCCCGACGTGGATGCCGCCGTGGCGAAGGCGCTCAACGAGCGGTACGACCTCGCGCGGGCAAACCATGACCTCGAGAATGCGAGGACGAACGTCGAGTTTCTCGGCAATCAGAAGCTACCTGACGTGCGGCTCGAGACGTCCTATCGCGGCACCGGCCTCGGAGGCACGCAATTCCTGCGCGCCGGCGGATTTCCGGGCGTGGTGACCGGCACCCGCGACCGAAGCTTGGGCGCCGCGCTCGGGCAGGCATTCACTCCCGACTACCCGACGTGGAGCTTTGGCCTCACCGTCAGTTATCCGCTCGGACGCAGCTCCGAAGAAGCGAGCCTGGCTCGAGCGCAGATCGAGCGGGAACAGACGACGCAGCGGATCGCGAGTCTCCGGCTTCAAGCCGCCGAGACCATTCGACAAGCCGGTCGGCAGATTCAGAGCACGGCCGAGCGCGTGGACGCTGCGCGCGCCGGCGCAAGGCTGGCCGAGCAGCGCTTCGATACCGAGCAACGGCGCTTCGATGTGGGGTTGTCGACCACCTTTTTGGTCACACAGGCGCAACGGGATCTGTTGCAGGCGCAAGTGAATCTGCTCCAGACGACCCTCGACTACGAGTCGTCGCTCGTCAACTTCGAGGCGGTACAGCAGGCCCCCCCGCTCACGACCGGCGACACGGTCGGTCTGAGAGGCGCCAGCATCGTCCTGTTTCCAGCCCCGACACCGCGCGGTGTGTTCCGGCCCGGTGCGGGAGCGGGATTCTGATGATCACGTCGGACGCAGGCCCGGCGGTAGATGCGGCGTTGCTCAAACTCGCTCAGCGAATACGGGAGGAATTCGAGGAAGCTCCGGGTTTGCGGATCACGGTCATCGAAGCATCACGGTTCTGGGGACTCGACGAGGAGACGTGCGGGCGCGTGCTCGCGCGGCTCTTCGCGACCAGCTTCCTCAGGCAGAGTCTCGATGGACGGTATGGCAGGGCGTAGCGTCGAGCAGGGTCTAGAGGCCCGAACTCGAGATCTTCATTGAGTAAGGGCGGCGGAACAGGATCGACAAGGCCACGGAAGAGTGGATGTCGTCGAGTAATTGCCGCCCGCGCAACGAGTCGCGCGGGCCCGCTTCGAGCGGGTCTTCGGCCGAGCACTGATCATCAGGCATCACATCTAAGTCGCCTACGTCGCTGTCGGGTGTATGACGTTAGAGCCCATTTGGTTGCGTCTGGGTTGCGCCGCATTACCTCCTGATGTCACGCGCTGCAAAGTTGAAGACTAGATGTGCTCAATTCTTTGACGTTTTCAGATGCCTGGGGCGACTCTTAATCTGCGGGGTCTCGGTTCGATTCCGAGTCGGCTCACCAGCCTTCGCTTCGCTCAGGCTGGTTTCGTCGCCTCGCCTTCAGGCAAGTTGGCTTCGCGCCTCGCGCTCGCCAAACATGCACGATTCCGAGTCGGCTCACCAGCTCGACTCGCGCGTGAGCGAGCTACGGCTGGCAGGCCAGCCGAGCAGCGCTTCACCAACCTTCGCTCACGCTTGCAATCGTACGCGTGAGCTACGGTTGGCAAGCCAGCGGGGGCTGTCCGCCGTAGCCTTCGGCGGACGCGGACCTCACCGCTCGCTGCGAGCTACGGTTGACAAGCCACGCGAAGGTGCGGGGGGCGGAGCGCTCCCGGAGCATGACAGCGACTTGCGGGCGATCAACTGATTTGTCCTCCAGAGTCTTTCGGTTTGGAGGTGGAGGAGGCTCAGCTTCTGACGCTCCTTCGCTGAGTGCTCGAACGCTCTTCGGATAATACGGCCTCCACAGGGCATCGACTGTTCCGCTATGGCCTGTTGAGCGCCGCCAGAATCGCATTCAGTTGCAGCCGTATCTGCTCGAGCCGCGCGCGATCGATCGGCACCGTTTCAGGCTGCGCCCGACCGATGGTGCCGCTCATGCCGACGGGTCTCGGCGTCGTATCCGCGAGAAGGCGGTCGAGATTCTGCTGCATTTCCACAACACGTGCGCGAAGGTTGTTGTCAGCTACGGCCGGCACGGCTGCTGGAACCGATTCGGGCGACCCTGCACTCGGCGCGCTCCGCCACTGTACGGCGACGCCAGGCGCCGCCGGCTGGTTGCTCAGTTCGGCAAGAAACCCGTGCGCCTCGGTTGGCGCGGGCAGGCCGCGCTCAGCGAGTATCCCCCTCAATGAAGCACCCCGGCCGTACACATCCCCGTTCGCGCCGTCGTCAGACTCCAGCACACCACCGGCGAGGTTCATGTACAACCCTTTCGCAGGTGTGTAGGTCAGGACGTCCGCGGCGATCGTGTTGAAATCGATGTGCGCTTGGTCGTCGATCGGCCCAGGGGCCAACGACACATCCGCGCCCAGCGTGACTTCCTGCCGCATCAGCGTCTGCACGGCGCTCTCGGTCATCACCAGAAGCACGACGGCCAATTGAACGGCGCCCAGCTGGAACATCCGCTTGCCTTTATCAATCTTGAGAAACGCCGGCGTGCCCCAGCGATCGCCCGTCCGGCACGTCATCACGCCTTTGCCAGACTTGCCGCCGATGACGAATTCGGAGCTCCGCAGCTCGGGAAACACAACGACGCAGCGCGCCTTGTCCCAATAGCCTGCGGGAATCCCCGCCTGCACGTCGCGAATGACGCGCGCCGCTGCGGCGAGCCGCGCCTTCGGGCTTGTGTTCACCGTCGCGTCGACCCCCGCAACAGCAAGACAGACGGCCGAGGCGATGAGAACCGTACGCATGACTCCACCTCTCCACGTGAGGCGGTGCAATGACATTGCCAGGCCCGCGATTCAGGCCGCGTGACAGGGCAAGGCCATCGCCGTATCGAGTCCGATCTCAATAAACAGGATCGCGTCACACGATATGGTGGCCTTCCAACAACGGGAGGTGGTTATGCGCCACGTCCTGCGAGCGCCCGTGAGTTCGGAGCATCCGCTGGCGTCACGCAGCATGCCGAAATCGCTCGAGTTGTCCGAGCCAGCCCGCAATCTGGTTCCGACTGCCGAACGTTTGGATCACCAGCCTTCGCTCACGCTTGCCAACGAGCGCGTGAGCTACAGTTGGCAAGCCATGCGAAGGTTCAATCTTGGCCACCTCCTATCAGGTCGCGGTGGCTAGCGGGCACACCGGAAACCGAGTTCGCTCTCCGCGCGCGACGGGATACCGAGAGCCGTACTGACGGCGAAGACTCCGGCAAACGTGCCGTCGCTCCAGTGGCCGCCGCGCGTGAACGCGCCTGGAAGCTTCAGCGACTCGGACGCACCCTCGCCTATGCAGCTGACATCGCTGCCGAAGGCCGCCGGCCAGGTCTGACAACCCTGGGCGCGGTCGCCCCAGTCGCCCACCCACTCCCAGACGTTCCCCACCATGTCGAAGGCTCCTACGTCGGAGATGCAGTCGGGCGCGCTCCTCGTGTTCGCAACGTCCGCGCTGTTCACATTGCAAGTCTCGACGCGGGGGCCGTCGGGGGTTCCGAGGGCCGCCACCTGCCACTCCTGGTTGGTCGGCAGCCGTTTGAATGAGTTTCGAGCCGCCGCCGCGGCCTGAAACCAGGTAATAAAACGAGCAGGCCTCACATCCGGAATCGACACGGCGTAGAAGTCCATGCAGCCGTTGCCGGTGTCGGGACAGCCCGCCGCTTCAATGTCGAGGAACACGAGCCCGAGTTGGACCACGCCCGCGGCCACCGCCCCCGTAGAGGTCAAGTCAGCCAGCTTCACAGTGCCTTTCCGGATCTTGTTGATGAGAATTCCCTGCGTCGACGGCACATACCACACGCTCGCCTCGTACTTGTCCATGCAGACCGTCCCTGACTGAACGGAGTCCGCGGGACACGCCGCCGCCGGCTCGACGAGCAGACCAAGGCCCAGCCCAACGCCCACCACTGCCACTCTCAGGACGGCCGTCGCTCGTTTCATCTCGCCCTCCTCTCGGGACAACACGCGTTACGTTCGGCGCCGATTATCGTGTGCTCGGAGGGGTTGTCAAGGGGGCGAATCCAAGTGCCATGCACAGCGCGAAGAGGCGTGTTGGCCCGCTGTTCTCGGCTGGCCGCAAAGCTTGTGAGTCCTATGTCGAACCTGGGTCAAGCCGCCAGTTCCGCGGGCTCACGCTGCCCAAGAGTTGAGGCCAGCCTGTCTCGGTTTCTGCTGTCTACCGTTCAGTCTGGGGACCAGTCTCTCGTGCCCGACTCTAAACCGCCGGCTGAACCGCTCCGGAGTCGGCGACCGGCAGAAGGCACCGGAACGTTGCGCCGCCATCGATGTTGTTCTCGGCCGTGATCGACCCGCGATGCGCGCGCACGATCGAGCGGCTGATCGCAAGGCCGAGGCCGAGGCCCTGATCGCGAAACGTCACGAATGGCTCGAACACCTGTTCGAGCTGCTCCTTCGGAATCCCAACACCACGGTCAGACACCACGAGCTGGACGAAGCCAGCCTCATTCTTCGTCGCAAGTGCCAGATGTCGCTTTGCCGCCTGCGTGCCGCTCATCGCATCGCACGCATTCATGACGAGATTGAGCACCACCTGCTGCAGTTGAGCGCGAACGCCAAGCACCAGTGGGATCTCGGGCGTCAGTGCGCTCGTCACGGTGATGCGGCGCGAAACGACTTCGCTATGTGCCAGATCGACGACCTCTCGAACGACGTCGTTCATGTCGACCGGCTGGAGCGCGATGCCATCCTTCCGCAGCAAGGCGCGCAAACGATCGATGACCGCGCCTGCCCGCTTGTTGTCCTTGATGATGTCGTCGAGCGCGGCCCGCAGCTCCGCAACGTCCAGCGGATGACGATCCACGAAGTGTCGTGCCGCCTGCGCGTTGCTGAGGACAGCCGCCAGCGGCTGGCTCAATTCGTGTGCGAGTGCACCCGTCAGCTCTCCGAGCACGGCGACCCGGCCCAGATGCGCCAGTTCCCGCCTTTGCGCAGCGGCCTCCAGCTCAGCGCGCTTGTGATCGGTGATGTCCCTGACGATGCTGAGGATCTTGTCGCCGTCGCAACGGACGATGCATGCCTCGTAGAAGCGTTCGCTGTCGTCGGACCCCAACGTGTATTCGATCATCTCGGGTTCGTCTGACGCCCCCACGCGCAGGAAGGCTTGACCGAGCCTCTCTCCAATGGGATGAGGCAGCACCTCCCTGACGTTCCTGCCAAGGAATGCGGACGGCGGGACGAGCAGCCTCGACGCGTCCCGGGCGTGATAGTCGAGAAAGACCCCCTCGACCGTCTGCAGGAACATCCAGTCGGGGATCGCCCGCAGAATGGCCCTGTTGCGTGCTTCGCTGTGCTGCAGCGCCTCGTGTGCACGCTGGTGCTCGATCGCGATTCGTGCGATATCGGCCGCGGATTCAATCAGTCGCAGTTCCTCGTCACTGGGGCTGCGAGGCTCGCCGTAGTACATCGCAAACGAACCGAGGACCCTCCGCTGCGGCGAAAAAATAGGCGTCGACCAGCACGCCCGCAGGCCGTATTGCCGCGCCACATCACGGTAGTCCTCCCAGAGCGGATCGCTGAGGATGTCCGTCACGATAATCCTGGTGCCAAGAAACATCGCCGTTCCGCACGAACCGCTGCGCGGGCCGATGGCCAACCCGTCGATCGCGCGAACATAACTGTCAGGAAGGCTCGCGGCGGCACCATGCCGCGCGTGGGTGCCGTCCTCATCGAGCAGCAACACGGAGCACCGCATACCATTGGACTGTTGCTCAACGAGGCGAACCAGGCAGTCGAGCACGTCGGCCAGGGCGCTGCCGGTGGCGATCATCCCGAGCACCTGGTGATGCATGGCGCGCCGCGCCTCCTCCCGGCGCCGTTCGGTGATTTCGCGCGAAACCGCCAGCAACTGGACCACGGTGCCGTTCACGTCGGTGACCGGCGTCACGACGATGTCAAACCACTTCGCGACGCCTGACACCGTGCGCAGCATGGCCTGGAAGCGGCCAGCGCCGCTTCGACGCGCCAGCTCGACGGCTTCCTCCGCCGCCTGGCGAGTCTCCCCCTCCCAGTGCGCGACGAGTGGGCGGTTCAGCAGCGCGCTGGCATCTTCGAGCTCGAGCTGACGCAGACCCTCGGAATTGATGTAGATGAGCCGTCCTTCGAGGTCGAGGATCTTCACGCAATCGCCGGTGCTCTCCACGATCCGGTTGTTGATTTCCTCCGCCTGGCGCAACGCCTGTTCGCTGCGTTTGCGCGCGGTGATGTCGGTGTCGGTCCCGGCCAGATGGACGGCGGTACCCTGTGCGTTTCTCGTCACGGAGGCGCGTGCGAGGAACCATCGGACGCTCCCGTCGCGATGGAGCATCCGATGCTCGAGCTCATAGGGCGGCGTCTCGCCCGCGACATGAGCCTGGGCCCACTCGAGAACGGCGGCCTGATCACCGGGATGCACCAGCAGGCCCCAGACATCCGGGTGGTTGCCGATCTCGTGATCCTGGTAGCCGAGCATCCCTATGAGAACTGGATCCACATAGATCTCGCCCGTCGAGAGATTCCACTCCCAGATGCCGACGCCGCCCGCCGCCGCAGCGCGCCTGTAGCGATCGTCAGTGTGCATGGCGTTCTCGCAAGGCGTTTGCCGATGAAGTTGCGTGGTGAATGGCCGCCATCAACGTCACCTCGTCGAACGGCTTGGTTACCAATGGGGTATCGACCGCGGATTGGATGTCTCGAGCCTTCGGATCGGTGTCCCCGGTGACGAGGACGACCGGAGTCGGGGTCGAGCGGCTACGGAGCCGTTCGCGCAGCTCAGGGCCGCTGAGACCCGGCATGCGGACATCGAGGATGAGGCAATCCACAGCCACCGTCCCCGCCTCGAACTCCTCGGCCGACCCAAAAACGTATACGTTGTGGCCCAGGCTATGGAGAAGCCGCGCGAGTGCCTGCCGCACACCTTCGTCGTCGTCGACAATGGCCAGCGTCATAGTTCGCAAGCCAATTCAGACCGCTTGCGACGTTCGGGGAAGAGCACATTGATGGCCATCCCCCGGCCAACGAATTCGTCAGGTCTGGGCCGCGAGCCCTGCTGCAAAAGCATGGGCACATTATCCAGAGAGTGCCGCGATCAGTCCAGGCGAACAGGTCATCAAGAGGGACGGCAGCCATCAACTACCGACCCTGTCATGGGATCACTCGGGCGCCGCGATGCGTCGTCGTGCCTCGGTGAGCCAGTTGATGAACACGTGGATCCCGGAAGGTGGGGCTTCGGTTGATCCGCCCCGCAAAACTACGACGGCGAAATAGTTACGAAGCGACCTGCTGAGAGGATGTTTCCGCGCGGGATGGGCGGCGATTCGAATGATGACGACCGCCCATCCGCATCCACTTCCGTGCGCATTCCTGCCGCGCTGGCGAGCGAGTGTGCAGACGAACGTCAGCGCAACGTGGGCTGCGGTCGGCTCCGAGTGCGCAGCCAGAGGGCGATACGGCGCACAGTCCAGAGGCCCAGCGTCCACTTGACCAACACATATGCGCTGGCCCACAGGAGAAATTGTGGATCGGTGACGTCCATAGTTCGTGTGTCGGCCGCCCGAGGGCGGTTCTGTAGAGATAACGACGGCGTGCAGCCTTGTGAACAGCGTCAGTGAAGTGAATGCGATGACGTAGGTCGAGCCGCTCCGATCACCGCGCGCGAGGCTGGGGCGCGTATATCGGCATCGAATCTTCCCACCGGCTGTCGGTGAGCTGCCGCGTGCGCGTGCCGTCCGCATTCATGATGAAAATCTGCGCGTACGGCTGCGGCGAGTTGTCATACATCGGTGCCTCGTCTTTGAAGCCGCTCCGCGTGCCCATGTACAGGATCTGCTTGCCGTCGGGCGTCCACGTCGCATGTCCGTCGGTGCCAGGCGTCGTGGTCAGTTGCTTCACATCCGTGCCGTCAGGCTTCATCGTGAAGATGTCGAAGTCCTTATCGCTCGCCTTCTGCCGCGTGAAGAGGATGCGGTCTCCGGCAGGGGAGAAGAAGGGGAAGTTGTCCCATTCGCTGGTGAGCACCTTGATCGAGCGGTTCCCCAGGTTCATCAGTCGCAGGCCGCGCTGCTCGACCCGCTTGTCGTCATAGCCCCACACGCGATACACCATCGATTTGCCATCGGGCGACCAGTCCGGAAAGCCTGCGTTGGGCGCGCCTGCCGTCAATGCCTTCGCGTCGGACCCGTCGGCGTTCATCGTCATGATGTGCGCGGGCCGCTGACTGCGCCCGCCAAAGAACGTCCCGAACCCGAACACGAGCTGCTTGCCGTCCGGCGACCAGCTGGCCATCATCGCGGAGCCGCCCCAATCGGAGAAGATCCGCTTCCGTCCGGAGGAGCCGTCGATGTTCCACGTGGAGAGCGACACGTGCGGATTGTTCCCGGTCTCGCCCCGCAGCAAGTCTGTCGTTACCAGCGTTCCATCCTTCGAGTACCGGGGGAAGACGTCGGTATAGTGATACTCGTAGTCCGCGTCCCAGCTGTAGAGCGGCTGGCCTTGCGGGCGCGGCGTGAAATCGCTCTTCTCGTAAACGACGAGCCTGCCGTCGGGCGACCACGATGGCGCGCGTACCCGCCCCCTGGTCGGCATCACCTTTATGGCATCGCTGTACGCGAGTCCCGGAATCAAACCGCTGTTGGCCGGCGCCGCTTTCAGCAGGTACCCAATGCGGTCGTCTCCGATAAATTGCGGTCGCAATTTGAGCCCGGGACCCGACGTGTGTTCGAGCCGGGCGCCACTCGCCACGTCAACCGAGACGATCTGTGACGTTGGCTGCCCGCCCATGCGCGCTGTCCAGCTGTCTTGCCGCGACAGTTCGTAGAAGACGAGCCGCTTGCCGTCGCGCGACCACCGCGGTGTACCCGCCGACGTGTTCCCCTGCGTGATGCGTCTGAACCCGGTTCCATCGGGATGGATGATGTACACACTCAGGGTCTGCCAGTGGCCCGCGCCCGCACCTTCTTCGTGCCCGACCCAATCTGTCAAACGGTCCGATGAGAAGGCGATCCATTGCCCGTCAGGGGACCACGACGGTCGGAAAAAGCCATCCGGCTTTCCGTTGGTCACTTGCACGTCGCCCCCGCCGGTGGCCTTGCGCGCCTGCTTCGTCCGCAAATCAAGCACCCAGATGTTGGTGGTGTGAGGCTCGCCACGCGTTGACACGAAGGCAAGCTGCCTGCCGTCCGGCGACAGCGCTGCCTGATCGTCCATTGCCGGATCATCGGTCAGCCGCTCGAGACCCGAGCCATCGGGATGAACGCGGAAGATATCGGCCTGCCCGTACCCGGCCCGTTCCGACGTGAAGACAATCCACTGCCCGTCAGTCGAGAACGACGCGTTGTAGTCGAAGTCCGAGTTCGTAAACAACTGCCGCTCGCCGCTGCCGTCAGCATTGGCGACGAACAGCTCGATCGTGGAGGGCGCGATGCGGTTCATCAGCATCACGCCACGTGGCGCGCTGGAGATACCGGTGGTGAGCAGAACGACAATCAGAGCCCCTGCCGCTGCGATAATTTTCATGGCGCCTTTCTGTGTCCAAAGTGAAACGCTCATGGCCGTGCCGTCAGGGATACGGTGCGACTGTCGTCGAACGGATCGCAGTTGAGCGACAGGCGCGCCTCGTAATCGCGCGGAATAGCGTAGCGTATCTCGTTTCGCTCAATTCTTTGGCGTTTTCGCGCGCTCGCGGCGACTCTTAATCGGCGGGTTCTCGATGCGATTCCGAGGCGGCTCACCAACTTTCTGCAGCACTCTCACCCCGCGCCAAGTACTTGGAAAATGGCACGGTTGCGTTTTGATAAAGGTTCGCGGAGAGGAACCTCTCGCCGAACTAATCCTGCGGATCAAGCACAAGGTGTTGGGTCACGAAAAGGCGCACGGCAAAATCAGACGAGAAGTCGCCGAGAGGTAGGCTGAGCAGCATGGCCGACACCCTCTCTGCGAAAATGACGCTGCGCGCCTTCGAGAACGGCTATTGGTATCTCGACCAATTGAAGAACTTCGCCGAGCGGATTGGTGTCCCCTCTGCGAAGAGGCTGCGAAAGGACGAACTCGAAAGGGCCATCGTGACGTTCCTCCGCACGGGCGACGCTGCATTGCCCACGGAGCGTTTACTGCGCAAGACGGGCGCGAAAGACGTTGAACGCGGCCTCAGCCTGAAGCTCCGGATTGAGAACTACACGAGCAACCGTGAAACGAAGGACTTCATCGTCGAGCAGGCCCGTCTGATGGCGCCGGAGGTTCGTGAGAAGTCCGGGGTCTGGTATCGCCTGAACCGCTGGCGAGAAGAACAGATCACGAGCGACAAGCACCCAACCTACGGCGACCTCGTCCGGCAGTACATCGCCCTGAACAAGATGCAGCGATTCGAGAAGGTCCCTCACGGTCGCTAC
The DNA here is from genome assembly GCA_036802945.1 of Vicinamibacterales bacterium. Classification (GTDB taxonomy): domain Bacteria; phylum Acidobacteriota; class Vicinamibacteria; order Vicinamibacterales; family UBA2999; genus Gp6-AA40. The sequence continues at coordinate 32,980 of DAIRVG010000025.1, read as the reverse complement.
ATCAACTTCGTTGCTGAGTTCCTTGCAGCCGATAAGGGGGCGACGCGTGCAGAGGCAATCGCTGCGTGGACAGAGGTCAAGCAGCTTGACGTCCCCAAGGACTATGCGTCTTGGGTCAAGGCGCGAGCGAAGCGCAAAGGAAAGAGCAGGTGACGCGCGATCTTCTTCGTGGTCGGGGCCGGCGCGCGGCGTGCCCGGTTGACACTCGCCACCGTCGCAGTCATCATCCCGCGATTACCGTTGCTCCGGCTGCTGCGATGAGGATGACATGACGATGTCTCGAGGATTTGCGGCGGGCCTCTCGTTGGCTCTGTTCACATTGCTGTTTGCCGCCTGCTCCACGTCCCCTAAGCGGGCTGCCCTGCCCGCTTCGCTCGATGAACTTGCGAAGCAATCGCTCGCGCGGCTCGACGGCGAGCTGAGCGTGCCAGGGCTCAAGGAACCGGTGGAGATCATTCGCGACCAGCAGGGCATTCCCCACATCTACGCGAAGAACGACGACGACATGTTCTTTGCGCAAGGCTACGTGATGGCGCAGGACCGCCTCTGGCAGCTCGAGATGTGGCGGCGCTGGCGTGAAGGCCGCCTCGCGGAGATCTTCGGCCCGAAGGCCTACGACTACGACGCCCGAACCCGGCTGCTCATGTTCCGTGGCCCGTGGGACGAGAAGGAGTGGACCAGCTACCACCCCGACGCGGAGCGCCTTTTCACTGCGTGGGCCAACGGCCTCAACGCGTTCCTGGCCCAACACGCCGACAACCTGCCTGTGGAGTTCAAGCTCACGGGCATCAAGCCCGAGCCCTGGACCGCGCGCACCGTGACGCTGCGCTGGGCCGAACTGGGCCTCGACAGCGCGAGCGGCACCCCCCTCGAAGAGATCCGCCTCGCGCGTAGCGTGGCGAAATTGGGCGTGAAGGAAGCCAACAGGCAGGCTGCACCAGACCCGTGGGACGACCTTGTGGTGCCCGACGGGCTCGACGTGAACATCGTTCCAGACAACCTGCTCGACGTGATGCGCGAGGGCGACGGAAATCCCTTCGCGCCAGGAGTGCTGCCGTCTCTGGAGATCGTGCCTCAGTACCGAAGCCTTGTTGCGCCGTTGAAGACCGCCCGCGTGTTGCCCGAGCTCCAGGACATGGACGGCAGCAACAACTGGGTGGTGAGCGGCAGGCTCTCGCCGACGGGCGTGCCGATCGTCTCGAACGACCCGCACCGCACCATCGAGATGCCGTCGCTGCGCTACTTCGTACATCTGGTGTCGCCAGGGTGGAACGTCATCGGTGGCGGAGAGCCGCCGTTTGTCGGCGTGGACGCCGGCAGCAACGACCAGATGGCCTGGGGCTTCACCTTCGCCGGCATCGACATGGTCGACACCTTTGTTGAAGAGACGAACCCGGCCGACGCGAACCAGTCACTCTATAAGGGCGCGTGGGAACCGATGCGGATCATCCGCGAAGAAATCAGGGTGAAGGGCGAGGCCACGCCGCGCGTCGTCGAGATGAAGTTCACCAGGCACGGACCGGTGTTCTACGAGGACACGGTTCATCACCGCGCCTACGTGGCGAAGTCGGTGAACCAGGAGCCGGGCACGGCACCCTTCAAGGGGAGCCTGAAGCTCGCCCAGGCGGCGAGCTGCGAGGACTTCTTTGACCGCGCGATGTTCTGGAAGGTGCCGACGCACAACCTGATCTGCGGCGACACCGCCGGGAACATCGCTTTGCAGGTGAGCGGTCTCACTCCGGACCGCAACGGGTGGACGGGCCGCCTGCCGGTGCCCGGCACAGGCAAGTACGAGTGGACGGGCTTCCGCAGCGACCTGCCACGCGAGTACAACCCGGAGCGTGGCTTCATCGCCACGGCGAACGACAACACCCACCCACCGGGGTACAAGGGACGCCCCGTGCTGTACCGCACCTCGGTGGGCGTAGAGGTCTCGCGCATCGCGCGCATTCGGCAGATGCTCAACAAGGGAACGAAGTTCTCCATCGAAGACCACGGGCGCATGCAGCACGACGCCTATTCGTTGCGCGCGGAGCGCGACCAACCGCTCTTCCGAGGCTGGAAGAGCCAGGACCCCGATGTCGATCGCGCACGCGCCCTTGTGGAGGGCTGGGACAAGGTGCTGTCGAGGGACACAACACCTGGAGCTATCTATGTCCGCTGGACCACCACCGAGGCGGCGCGCGGGCTCGAGGCTGGCAAGGCCGTTGGCGGCAAGCGGCAAGCGTTCGTCGAAACGGGACTGCGGCAAGCGCTCGACCGCCTCACGAAGGACTGGGGCTCCGACTGGAGCCAGTGGCGCTACGGGCGCATCAACAGCAGCGACCTGCCGCACATGTTCGTACCCGAGTTCACTCTGCCCTCGGTGGAGCGGCCGGGTGGCTTCAATACAGTGAATGCGACCGGCGCCAACTTCCGGCGGATCATCGACCTCTCGAACGTGGACAACTCGGTAGCGACCAACGCGCCTGGGCAGTCGGCGCAGCCGGGCAGCCAGTACTACGGCAACAACCGCGAGTACCTCGGCAACGACCAGTACTTCCCGCTGCCGTACACGCGCGGCGCCGTGGACAAGCTCGCGGCGCATACCCTCACGATCAAGCCCTGACCGTCTAGCGCGACAGGCTTGGCCTCAGTTGGTCCCCAAGGGCATCAGCGCCTGAGGGGGACCAATCAATCTCGAACGATCACCCCCAGGCTTGGGCCGGAATTTCTGCGTGCGGCCTCCGGTCGCCTCTGCAATGTACAGATTTCCCTCTGAGTCGACCGAGAACTGGTGCATGTTCCAGAGTCCACCTGGGAATGTGCCCTGCGTACCCCATGAAGAGATCAACTTGCCCTTGAGGTCGAACTTGGTGACCTTGTTGTTGTTGCCGCCGACGATTCCGAGATGCCCGTCGGCCGTGACCATGACGTGTTGCGGCTGGCGAAGGCCCCCAAACTGATCGAGATACTTGCCATTCTCATCGAAGATCTGGATCCGCATGTTTCCTCGATCGGAAACGTAGAGACGCCGGTTCCGATCGATGTCAATCGAATGCACCGTATTGAACTGACCAGGGCCGGTGCCGGGCGTCCCCCACGTCATCAGGAACTTCCCGTTCTTGTCGAACTTCACCACGCGCGTGTTCGTATAGCCGTCGGAAATAAAGAAGGTACCGTCGGGCAGCCAGGCGATGTCGGTTGGTCGGCCGAAATGCTTCTCGTCGTTGCCCGCCACGCCGGCCTCTCCAAGCGTCATCACGAGCTGCTTGCCGTCGTGGGAGAACTTGAAGATTTGCTGCCGCAGATCGTCGATCACCCAGACGTGTCGTTGCGGATCGTACGGGCTGATCTTGACCTTGTGGGGACCGCGTCCGCCCTGGAAGAGGTGATCCCACTGAGTCCATGACTCGACCATCTTGCCTGCGGCATCGACGATGATGATGCAATTGCGCATTTCCGGTGTCGGCGTCAGCGACGAACCGACGGAGCCGTAGGCACCCGTGAAATTGTTCGGCAGCTTGTCGGGCAGCTTGATCTCGCCGCGGTTGACCAGAATAATCCGGTCGGGACTCTCCGCGAAGACGCCGCCTTGAGAGCCCAACGCGTACCCGGGACGAGCGAGCTGCTGCGGCCAGTTGGGAACGACTTCGTACGGGCCGGTCTCGTCTTCTCCCCCTCTCTCCTGCAGCAGAACAGGTCCCGATAGCAGGCCGCACGCAAACACCACCGACAGCGCGAGCATCAGCTTTCGCACACTAACCTCCTGGTTCCCCATTGTCCGATTTCGCACCCACTACTCACAACCTTGCAGCCGACCCGCGCCCGGCTCGCGGGGAGGGAGTGGGTACCCGTTGGCGTACATCGTCGCGTAGCGAACCCTGATCCCATCTTTGTCGAGGAATCCCATCGATTGCTGAAACAGCGCCGGCGGTGGCGAGCCCGCAGGCACGGTGCCATCAAGAATGTAGAGACGATTTTCGTGCATGTAGATCGCGGCGAAGGTCTGTGATCGATCGGGGTACATGAGTTGTACCCGACGTCCTTCAATGCGGTCGCTGTTGCCGTACGCGTAATACGTCACCTTGGCGTCCCTCTTGAGGAAACTCCACGCCGCAAAGTCCATCGCTCCTCGCAGTTCAGCCACGTAGGGGTTGTTGCAAAGGTTCGGATAGGCCTTGCAGTTATTGAGTCGCTCCGCGTGTATTTTCTGGACGTTCGCATAATCGATCACGGTGACGGAGTAGCGGGTCCGCCCAGCTTCGTAACTATGGACGTGCCCGGGTAAGGTGACGCCGAATTCCGTGAGGTAGGTGATGTCCTGCACCTTCGGTTGACCCGGGAGGTTGACCAGGAAGGAATCTGCCCGGCTGTAATACTCGATCCACTCCTGAGCGTAGGCAGGCCCCGACACACACAGGATTAACACTGCCGGAATGAGTCGAACCAGGCGCATCATTTTTGTCCCCATCTCGTCGTATCCAGGATTCCTTATCTGCCTTGCTGAGTCTGGGCCGGCGGACCGTACTGCACTCGCGAAGGGGGTGGGTACATGTTGGAGTAGACAGTGTCGTAGCGAACTCTGATCCCGTCCTTGTCGAGGAATCCCAGCGATTGCTGAAAGAGCGCCGGCGGCGGTCCAGCCGCAGGCACGGTTGCCTCAAAAACATAGAGGCGATTTTGGTGCATGTGGATCGCGGCGAAGGTACGAGTTCGGTCGGCGTTGGTGAGTTGTATCCGACGTCCTTCGATTCGGTCGGTGTTGCCGTACGCGAAATACGTCACCTTGGCGTCCTTTTTAATGAAATTCCACGTCGCATAGTCCATCGCGCCTCGCAGTTCGGCGACATAAGGGTTGCCGCAGGTGTCCGGATACCCCTTGCAATCCTTGACTCGCTCTGCGTGTATTTTCTGGACGTTCGAGTAGTCGACCACGGTGACGGAATAGCGGGTCGCCCCATCCTCGTAGCTATGCACATGCCCCGGTATGGTGATGCCAAATTCCGTGGTGTAAGTGATGTCGCGCACCTTGGGTTGACCCGGGAAATTCACCGTGAATGAGTCTGCCCGACTGGAATACTCGACCCAGTCCTGGGCGAAGGAAGGCCCCGACATACATAGGATCAACGCTGCCGGAACGAGTGGAATCAGGCGCATGACTTATCCTCCATCACGTCGTATCCAGGATTCCCCTGGCCCTTTGTAGTGACCGGATATTACACCCGCGTCGGGGTGGTGATGGCGATGTTTTGTGGGTGTGTTTCTTCGTCGGCCGCGGCCCCTGTGCGGCGTTCCCCGACGCCCTGCAGTGGCGGGAGCGGCCAACCGCCAAGGGTCAATCTACCGGGTTCTAGGGGGACCGTTGCATATGATTTTCGCGAGCCCGAGCAGGCGAGAGCTGAGGCGCAGCCCGCGATCCCGAATGCTGCGATCAGCGTTGCCACGGGCGCGACGCTCGCGGTGGCCAGACGCCCGCCGGCAGGTACGCGCACAACAGTTCCGGGAGTTCTAGAAACCCTCCACGTTAGACAGCCTTATCGACGCATAAAGTCTCCTTCACAGCACTCTCCGCACCCTTCCCGCCAAGACCGTAATCCGAAAAACTGGTCGATCCGACCGAAGCCGTGAGGCTGTAACGCAACACCTGTCTGTGAGCGCTGGGTATTCCCTTTTTGGTGATGACCCAAGCCTCGGCACTCCACTTGCAGGACAGCTCGGCAGCGCCGAGTCCTTGGAGGTATCCATGGTTCGAACGTTCTGCAAGAGCGGCGAGAACGAAGCGGTCAAAGGTGCGGTCCACGCAGCAGGATGTCTCCTTGCCGGAGTGATGGCAGCCTACAACATCGCGGCCTGGTGTTATCGCCGCGAGCGTCACCTCGGGATCAACGCGGTCGTCTATTCGCTCGCGACTCTCTGGGAGGTCAAGCAGACGGCGCATCATCTCGAACGCTGCGACGTCCCGAGGGACGTCCGCACCTCGATACACATGGAGGCGGAGAAGACGGAAGCGGCCTGATCCTTCCTAACCCCTAACCCCTAACCCCTAACCCCTAACCCCTAACCCCCAACCCCTTCCCCCTTCGCGCTTCCCCCTATAGACTCGTCGCCGATGAGTCTCGCCGCCATTTCGCTGATTGCGCTTGTCATTGCGCTCGTCATCAGCTGTTTTTCCGAAGTCAACATCGGCATTCTCGCCATCGTGTTGGCGTGGATCGTCGGCTACTTCGGCGGAATCAGGGTCGAGCAGGTCATCGCCGGCTTTCCGACCGCGCTGTTCCTCACGCTCGTGGCGCTGACGCTGCTCTTTTCCCAGGCGCAGGTCAACGGAACGCTCGACCGCTTCGCCCGGCGCGCGGTCCATCTATGCCGAGGAAATGCGGGAGTGATCCCGATGATGTTCTTTGTGATGACGGCGTTCCTCAGCTCCATCGGACCGGGTAACGTCGCCTCGACCGCTCTAATGGCGCCGCTCGGAATGGCAGTTGCCGGCCGGTACAACATCTCGCCCTTCCTGATGACGATCATGATTGCCAACGGCGCGAGCGCCGGCTCGCTTTCACCAATCGCGCCGACCGGCGTCGTGGTCAACGGGCTCGTGGCGAAGATGGGCATCACCAATGCACAGTGGCCCATCTACTTGAACAACCTGATGATCCATACGATGGTCGCCTTCGCGGGCTACTTCCTGTTCGGGGGTCTCAAGCTGTTCGCACGACGTAGGGCAGTGGCGGCTGCGCCTGTTGCCGCGACAGGCGTCGGCGCGATGCCAAACGGCGTATCGCCTACGGCCGTCATCGTGAATGCCGTTCCTGCCGCGGAAGCGGGTGAGGCACCGTTCGAGGCCCGGCACTGGCTGACCCTGGCGATGATCGCCACGCTCGTTGTCGGCGCGATCGTCTTTCAAATCAACGTCGGCATGGCTGCCTTTGCGTGCGCGCTCGTCCTTACCTTCGCGCGCGCGGCAGACGATGGCGAGGCGGTCAAGCGGATGCCGTGGAGGGTGATCCTGATGGTGACCGGTGTCACGGTCCTCGTCGCGTTGCTCGAGAAGACCGGCGGACTCGACCTGTTTTCGAACTTCCTCGCGCGGCTCGCAACGCCGGCGACGTCAACGCTCGTCACCGCGTTTTTCACCGGTCTCATCTCGATCTACAGCAGCACCACTGGAGTGGTGCTGCCCGCCTTGATCCCGACCGTCCCGGGACTGATCGAGAAGATGGGGGGAGGCGATCCGATGGCGATCATCTCGTCGATGAACAGCGGTGGACATCTCGTCGACGTGTCTCCCCTCTCGACGCTCGGGGCGCTTTGTCTCGCGGCTGCCCCTCCGGGGACGGACACACGCCGGCTGTTCAATCAGCTCATGGCGTGGGGACTCTCCATGAGCGTCGTCGGCGCGATCGTCTGCTGGATCGTTTTTGGGCTCCTCTGACCACGACGGCTACGAAGATCATTTTCGTGGTTTAATTTCTTGCCGTGACCCCACTGGACGACGTCTTCGTACTCGATCTGTCGCGGATTCTCTCGGGCCCGTTCTGCACCATGATGCTCGGCGATATGGGCGCGCAGGTGGTAAAGGTCGAGCCACCGCCGCGCGGCGACGATACACGGCTGTGGGGGCCGCCCTTCGTCAACGGCATCAGCACTTACTTCCTGTCAATCAACCGCAACAAGCGGAGCATTGGCCTCAACCTGAAGTCGCCCGAAGGGCAGGATGTGCTGTGGAAGCTCGTGGACCGCGCCGACGTCATCGTCGAGAACTTCAGGCCCGGCGTCCTCGACAAGCTCGGCTTCGGATATGAGCCGGTATCGCGCCGCAACCCGCGCATCATCTACGCTTCGATCTCGGGGTACGGCCAGACTGGACCCTACCGGAATCGCCCCGGCTACGATGTCGTTGCACAGGGCGAATCCGGTATCGTCGACCTGACGGGCGAGCCGGATCGGCAACCGGTCAAAGTGGGCGCGTCCATCGCGGACATCGTGGCCGGCCTCTACGCGTACCAGGGGATTCTGCTGGCGATGCTGGCGCGCCATCGCACCGGCAAGGGGCAGCGGATCGACGTCAGCCTGCTGGACGGCATGATCTCGACGCTCACGTACCAGGCGATGAGCTATTTTGCTACCGGCCGCTCGCCCAGGCGGATGGGAACCCGGCATCCTTCAATCGTTCCGTACGAAACCTTCGAGACGAAGGACGGTTTCGTCAATATCGGTGCGGCGAATGAGAAGCAGTGGCAGAACCTGTGCCGCGCGCTCGGCTTCCCCGATCTCGCGTTCGATGCGCGTTTCGATTCGATGGCCGGGCGTCTCACCAACTACACCGAGCTGCGGGCGATCCTCGACGCGGCGCTCAGGACGCGGACGCGCGCCGAGACCTTCGAGCTGCTGGCGAAGTACGAGCTTCCTGTCGGTCCGATCAATACCGTCGCCGAAGTGCTCGAGGATCCACACATTCACGCGCGCGAGATGGTGCAGGAGCTGACGCATCCGGAATATGGCCCGCTGCGATACGTGGGTATCCCGGTAAAGCTGTCCGACACGCCCGGGGCGCTGCAGTTCCCTCCGCCACGTTTCGGCGAGCACAATCGCGACGTACTGCGGGAGCTCGGGTTCGACGGGGACGCAATCGAGCATTTCTCCACGGGCAATATCATCGCGGAGGCGGCGCCGGTTCTGACCTGACAATCCGCACGTGTGGGCGAACCTTCCGGGTCCGCCTCGCGGGCCGTAAGGGGCCCTGCGCCGCATCACAGAGCATTCGACATGACCGATCCCATCTCGGAGCATCGAGCCGCCGCCCGCCGCGGCGGCGGCCAGGAACGTGTCGACGCGCAGCACGCGCGCGGCAAGCTGACGGCGCGCGAGCGCATCGCGCAGCTGCTCGACGCGGATTCATTCCAGGAGATCGCGCCGTATATCACGCACCGGCACCGGGACTTTGGCCTCGATCAGCAGCGTTATGCCGGCGACGGGGTCGTGACCGGCCTCGGCCTCGTCGACGGACGCCGGATCGCGCTGTTCGCACAGGACTTCACGGTGCTGGGCGGATCCTTTTCGGAAATCCAGGCTCTGAAGGTCGGACGGCTCCTGGAGACCGCGACCGCAAACGGTCTTCCGGTTGTCGCGCTCCTCGACTCGGTCGGTGCGCGCATCCAGGAAGGCGTCTGGAGCCTTGCCGGCTTCGGTGATCTGTTCTGGCGCAACACGCAGGCGAGCGGAGTGGTGCCGCAGATCAGCGTGATGCTCGGACCGTGCGCCGGAGGCGCTGTCTACTCGCCGGGCCTGACCGACTTCGTGATCATGGTCCGCGGCGGAAGCTACATGTTCATCACCGGGCCGGACGTGATCCGGACGGTGACGGGCGAGGAGGTCGACGCGGAAACGCTCGGCGGCGCCGAAACGCACGCCGCTCGCTCCGGTGTCGCGCATTTCGTCGCGGGTTCGGAGGCGGACGCGTTCACGCTCACGCGCCGACTCCTCTCGTACCTGCCGTCGAACAATGCTGAAGATCCGCCCTCGATCAAGCCCGACGACAGCGCCGCGGGGGACGACGACGCGCTCGATCGGCTCATTCCGGTGAACCCGGAAATCGCGTACGACGTGCGCGACGTGATCGGCGGCATCGCGGATCGCGGATCATTTCTCGAGGTGCACGCCGAGTTTGCGCCGAACGCGGTTGTCGGGTTCGCTCGCCTCAACGGCCGCGTCGTGGCGTTCGTCGCGAACCAGCCTTCGCATCTGGCCGGGGTCCTCGACATCAACGCGTCTGACAAGATCGCGCGCTTCATCCGGTTTGCCGATGCGTTCAACATCCCCATCGTCACACTGGTCGATTGCCCCGGCTTCCTGCCCGGCGCCGGACAGGAGCACGGCGGCATCATCCGGCACGGCGCGAAGGTGGTCTACGCCTACTCCGAAGCCAGCGTTCCGAAGGTATCCGTCGTGCTGCGCAAGGCGTACGGCGGCGCGTACATCGTCATGAGCAGCAAGATGATCCGGACGGACCTGTGCTTTGCATGGCCGACAGCCGAGATCGCGGTCATGGGGCCCAAGGGCGCGGTCAGTATTCTTTACGCGCGGCAACTCGGAACGGCGGCGCCTGATGCGCGTGATGCCGAGCGCGCACGTCTCGAGCAGGAGTTCCAGGAGCGCTTGAACTCGCCGTTCGTCGCCGCCTCGACGGGCTACATCGACGATGTGATCTATCCGCGGGAGACGAGGGCGCGGATTGCGGCCGGGCTCGAGTTCCTCCGCGACAAGCAGGCGCCATCCATGCCGAAGAAGCACGGCAATATCCCCCTGTAGCACCCATGTCTCCGGAAATGCAGGTCGTCGTCGAGATTGCCGGGGCGGGCATGGTGCTGCTGTTCGCGGCGCTCGGCGCGCTGGTCAGCCTGATGTATCTCCTGACGAATCCGACGATCTTTGGAGGGCCCGGGCGCGAGGCGAGACGGGCGCGCAGGAAGGCACGCCGCCTCAAGAAACGCGGACAACCGGTGCCCGTAGTCCCGGACGAGCCAAAGGTGGATGCACGGCAGGAGCGGCTGCACGAGCAGGACCGCCGCCGACGCGCGGCGGCGCTCGCTGCGGCGATCGCATGCGCCGGCGGAGACGCAGTGATGGTGTTCAGCCAGGATGCGCCTGCCGATTGGCGGCTGCTCCACAGGAATCTCAGGCTCAACCAGCGCGTGGGGCGGCGCCCGGCCTTCGCGCCCGCAGGGCGCTTCGGCCAGGCCTCGCCGAAGCCGGGCGGAGGCCGGACATGAAGCGCTATCGGGTCACCGTCGATGGACATACCTACGAGGTGGAGATCGACGATCCTCGCGCGCGGCCGGTTCTTGCGCGCATCGAGGGCGACACGTTCCTCGTGGACGTCGAATCAGGCGATGTACGCACCGAGCCTGCGGCAGGGCCGGCAACGCTTCCGGCGGTCGTTCCGGCACCAATCCTGGCCGGTCCCCCCTCACCGGGACGGCTTGCCGGCGATCACCTCCTCACCGCGCCGATCCCGGGGACGGTGGTCAAAGTCGCGGCGATGGTGGGTAAGGTGGTGGAACGAGGAGATGAGCTCCTCACGATCGAAGCGATGAAGATGTTCAACCTGATTCGCTCGCCTCGCGCCGGCACCATCGCCGCCGTCCACGTCACCGAGCGTTCGCGCGTCTCGCAGGGCGACTTGCTCGTGACGTTCGTTTCATGAAAGGCGCGGCTTTCCCCTTCCCCCTTCCCCCTTCCCCCTGGGGCATGCTCGTGATGTTCGCAGTGGCCACCGTGCTCATCTACGTCGCCATCAGGAAGGAGTACGAGCCGACGCTGTTGCTGCCAATCGGGTTCGGGGCGTTGCTGGGGAACCTGCCGAACTCACCGCTCAATCATCCCGGGGGCCTGCTCTATATCCTGAACGACATCGGGGTGAAGACCGAGATCTTCCCGCTGTTCATCTTCATCGGTATAGGCGCGCTGATGGACTTCCGCCCCCTGCTGTCCCAGCCGATCTTCGCGCTGATGGGCGCGGCCGGGCAGTTCGGCATCTTTGCAACATTGATCCTCGCGACGGCGGTCGGCTTTCCGCTGAACGAGGCCTCGTCTATCGCCATCATCGGCGCGATCGACGGGCCGACAAGCATCTACGTCTCGACGCTCCTGGCGCCGGACCTGCTGGCGCCGATTGCGGTCACCGCGTATTCGTACATGAGTCTCGTGCCGATCATCCAACCGCCGATCATGCGGCTGCTGACGACTCGTGCCGAACGGCGGATCCGGATGGAGTACTCGCCGCGCCCCGTACCGCGCGCCGGCCTGCTGGCCTTCCCGCTTGTGGTGACGGTCGTCATCGGCGTGCTGGTGCCCGCGTCTGCGCCGCTCGTGGCTACGCTGATGCTGGGCAACCTGCTCAAGGAGTCGGGCGTCGTCCAGCGTCTGTCGGACACGGCCGCCAACGAGCTGACCAACATCTCGACGCTGCTTCTCGGGCTGACTATCGGCAGCCTCATGCAGGCCGCGACGTTCCTCCAGGTCAAGACGCTGATGATCCTGATGCTCGGACTGGTGGCGTTTGCGCTCGACACGGTGTTCGGATTGCTGTTCGGGAAGCTGCTGGCGGTGATCACGCGCGGGAAGATCAACCCGCTGGTCGGCGCCGCGGGGATCAGCGCATTTCCGATGAGCGGACGCCTGGTACAGAAGATCGCGCAGGAGGAGGACTTCACCAACCACGTGCTGATGCACGCGATGGGCGCCAACACGGCCGGTCAGCTGGGATCGGTGATTGCCGGCGGGATCCTGCTCGCGCTCGTGACAGCGTACCTCGCCAAGTAGCCACAATGCACGGTCAAATGGTATTCTCCGGCCGAAATCCGGTCCCGAGTCGGAGTCAGGCGACGACCCGACTCACATCAGCACTGCCGAATTCGTGAGTCGGGGCGTCACCTGACGCCGACTCGGTTTTAAGGAGTTCACATGCGACCGATCGCGATCGCGACGATACTGGTTCTGGGCGTGACGATCGGAAACGCCGAGGCCCAGTACGTCGGCATTCCGAAAACATTTCAGCCAAGCCTCGCCGCCGAGGCCAAGCGCGCCCAGCTCAAGAATCCCCCGTTGACCACCGCGCCTGACGTCAAGATGACGCTTTACCGCATCGCTGACGCGCTCGGCATGCTGCGGGGGACCGACGAGCGCGATTCGATCATCACCATGGACTGGCGTGGCACCGGCACGATGACGGTCGGTGGACAGTCATGCAGGCTGGCAAACTACCGCGGCCAGGTCCGCTACAACGTGCCGGCCATGCGGACGGATTTCGCGTGCGCGCAGCCCGACGGCAAACCGGGACCGCGCAGCGTTCAGGTCGTGGCTGGCGCGCTGGCCTGGAATGAAACCGCGCCCGGCGTCGGCGGAACGCCAGCGCTCGACACCCTCAACGATCGGCTCGCGCAGCTCTGGTCACTGCCGCACGCGGTTTATAAGGCGGCGGTTCTGGCCGGAGCCAACACCAAGGTTACGCTCGAAGGCGGCATCGTCTACGTGACCTACCCGCTGCCGGCGCCGCTGAACGGCACGGCGCGCGTAGCGCTGAACACCACCGACGCCATCGAGCTCACCATGGACAGCGGCGAAAAGTACCAACTGAGCTACTGGATCGACCGGGTGGAAGTGCGGGTCGGCAACGTCGTCACTGAAACCACGTACACGGACTACGCGGAATTGAACGAGCCGGACTACCGGAGCGAGGTGCTGTTTCCGCGGCACGTCGTCCAGAAACGCGGCGGCGTGACGCTGCTCGATCTCACCGTCCAGCGAACGAACACGTACAATCCGTACGTAGTCATGCCGGTGCCAGCCAACGTCAAAAATGCCGCGCCGCAGCGCGCGGGATCGCAGTAGAGGGTGGAGTCATAATCATGAGACGGACCACGTTTCTTTCATGTGCCGCAGCGGCTGGCGTAGCCTCGGCGCTGGCCTTGTCCATTCCTGTGGCCGCCGCGCAGCGAGGCGGCGGTGCGGCGCCCGCCGCATCGGCGCAGGTGCCGACACCGCGCACGGCCGACGGCAAGCCTGATCTCAACGGCCGCTGGGGTGGCGGTGGTGGTGGAGGCGGCGGCAGCACCGAGGTACAGGGGCTCGACAAGGACGGCAAGCGCGTGACCTACGCGACGCTCGAGGAAGCCAAGGCGAAGGCGGTGAGGATCTTCGCGCGCAACTACAACGCCCGGCACGGCAACCCGACGTATTCCGAGCGCGATCAGGGGATGACCGATCGGTTCCGCGACAACGCCAATCCCCCGATCTACAAGCCGGAGCACTGGGAGCGCGTGCAGTACCTCGACCTGCACGGCAACTATCTCGACACCGCCTTCCTGTGCGCGCCTGTGGGCGTGCCGCGCATCGGAGCGCCGGCGCGCATCGTCCAGACGCCCACGGACGTCATCCTCATGTACAACGCGCGAAACATCTGGCGCGTGGTGCCGACCGACGGCCGGCAGCACGGCCCGGCCGACGATCGCGATCAGACCTACATGGGCGAGTCGGTCGGCCGCTGGGACGGGGATACTCTGGTCGTCGAAGCGGTCGGGTTCAACGACGAGACGTGGCTCGGAAACACCGCCACCTCGCCTGGGTGGTTCCACTCTACCGAGATGCGAGTCGTGGAAACGTTCCGCCGCCAGGGAAACACGCTGTACTACGGCGTTACGGTGTACGATCCGGTGCTTGCAGAACCATGGGTGACCCAGCCGCGCCCGATTCAGCTCAACACGTCGAATGCGCCATTCAACGAAGATCCGCCGTGCATTATGAATCCCCGGCCGATGGTCAGCCGGGAGCGCGGCTAAACGGCTCCACCAGGAGGTTTGTGATGCGTGTCTCATTGGTTACCCTGCTCTCGGCGGCAATGTTCGCTGTCGCTCTCCCGGTCCTGGCGCATCACGCGAGCCAGGCCGAGTTCGACAAGAACACACCGAAGACGATCGTCGGAGTCCTGCAACGCGTTCAGTGGACGAATCCGCATGTCCGTTGGTACATCGACATCAAGAACGAAAAAACGGGCGAGGTCGAGACCTGGATGCTTCAGGGCTCGGGCCCGGGCGCGTACAGGGCCAACGGCATCTCGCAGGCCGGCGTGTTCCCGATCGGCAAGACCTACACCGCGATGATCGCGCCCGCGCGTGACGGGTCAAACGGCGGCTACGTCATGACGTGGACGCTTCCGGACGGGACCAAGATGGACTTCTGGCACGACTACGGCGACGGCAGCAGTGAAAAGCCGTAGCACGTAGTTCCTCCCGATCTCGCCTCGCCGCGACGGCATGTCGCGGCGAGCGCTTTTTCACCCTTTCAGCCGTCGCTCGAGGGAGTCGCATGAACACCGCATCGCGCGCCATCCTGCTGGTGGCGCTGCTCTTCGGCGTGACGAGCATCGCCGTGTCGGCACGCCAGGCCGGACCTGCAGCCGGAGCCGCAGAGACCCCGCCGATGGCGGAGACCGTCTTCAAGAATGTTCTGGTCCTCAAAGGCATTCCCGTCGATGAGTTCATCGACACGATGGGAATGTTCGCCGCCGCAACGGCGAAGGATTGCACTGGCTGCCATTCCCCGGAAATCCTGGACGGCCGTGCCGAGGCGTTCGCCATACCCACGCCGATGATCCAGAAGGCGCGCATGATGATCGGCATGATGAACGCGATCAACCGCAATTACTTCCGCGGCCAGAAGCGGGTCACCTGCGCGACGTGCCACGCCAATTCGTCTGCGCCGGAAAACGTGCCGAACATGGCGATTCAGTATGGGGACCCCGTAGACAATCCCAATTCGATGCAGTTCATCGTGGCGGCCGGCAGCAACCCGAGTCAGATCGACCAGGTGTTCACGAAGTACCTTGACGCGCTTGGCGGCGCGCAGCGGCTGGCCGGCGTCACCAGCTTTGCCGCAACCGGCACCTATGCGGGATGGGATACGGGCCTGTCAGAAGTTCCCGTGGACATCTACGCGAGAGCGCCCGAGCAGCTGACGACGGTTGCGCACAGGACCGAGGGCGACAGTGTATGGGCGTACGACGGTCGCAATGGGTGGCAGGTGACAGTCAACTCGGCCGTGCCATTCACGCTGCCGCTCACGAAGGGGAACCTCGAGGGCGCGCGGCTCGATGCGATGGTGGCGCTTGCGCCGACGAGAATCCGTCAGGCCTTCAGCAAGTGGGAGATCAGCAAGGGGCTCCTCGATGACGACCGGCCGGTGCAGATTCTTCGAGGGACGAATGAAGGGCAAACGCCTGTCAATTTCTATTTCGACAATGCCGGTCTGCTCGTTCGGCTGCTACGCTGGAACGATACGGCGGTCGGATCAGTCGCAACGCAATACGACTATTCGGATTACCGCGACGTTGGCGGCATCCGCAGGCCGTTTCGCTGGGTGAAGACCTCGACGATCAATCAGGTCACCATCGTGTTGAAGGAGATGCGGCCGAACGTCGCCATCGACGCGGCGAGGTTCGCACGACCCACGACCACGCGCCTCATCAAGTAGCGACCTCACAAACAAAAGGCCCGCTCCTCACGATGAGGAGCGAGCCCCCGTAACCAGGCAGCGCCGGAAATCAGAACAGGAATCGGAATCCGAGCTGCACGCCTCGCGGCTGATACGACACATTGGCGTTGAACGCCGGCAGACCGTACGACGCGCTACTTTCCTGTGTGGTGTAGGAGCCGTAGTTCGCGTGGTTGAACACGTTGAAGATCTCGAGCATGCCGTCGATGCCGGCGCGTCCGGCGAGCCTGACATGCTTCTGGAGCCGCATATCCACACGATGGATTGGCTCGCCGACCCAGTCGTTGCGCGCAACGATGGTGCCGGCCGCGCCCTGGGGCGTGGTCGCCGCGCGAAGGCGGTTCTCGCCGCCAGTTGACTGGGCTCGGGGATCGCCGCCGTAGGTCGTGCCGAAACGCAAGCCCGAGCCGTAAAAGTACACACCGCTCACCTGGAAGCCAAGCGGCGCTTCCAGGATCCCGTTGAACACGACGCGATGACGCTGATCGGTTGCGGCCAATCCATATTGACCGCCCATATCGTCTGCCACCTTGAAACCGAGATCCTTGCGGGTCAGGTGGCCGTCGACGATCGACCAGAGCCACGGCTCGTGCGTCGCGTCCTTGAACTGCGACAACGTGTACGTGATCGACGCCTGGAAGTGGTTGCTCATGCGGCGGGTGAAGGCGTTCTCCCAGCCGTAGTAGTTCGACCTGCCGTTGTAGAGGCTCATCTGCACAGGTCCGAACTGTGACAGCGGCCGCCGGGTCGCGTCGTTGCTGTTGTAATTGACACCCGTCGTCGGGTCGTACGCCAGGTTGATGTTCGGAGTGAACTCTTCGTTATGGCCGCCGGTGTAAACGATGTTCGACTCGAACGACATCACTGTGCCGATCTGCCGCTGCGCGCCAATCGACGCCTGGTGGCTGTACGGCATCTCCCAGAACGGGCTGTTGATCTCCGGGACGAACTGCCGGACGATGCACCCCGGACGGTTGCCATTCAGATCGCACGAGTTCGCGAGAACCGACGAGAACGTCGGTGTCGCGCCGAGAAACGGGTTGCTCGGAAAGTCCGGCCGCCCGTCGTACGGGATAAGGGGCGACGCGCCGATCTGATAGAGGATCGTCTGATGCGCCTCGTCCTGCGTGCCCTGCGCGAAGAACCGGCCGTACCCACCGCGCACGACGGTCCGGTCGTTGAGGGTGTAGGCGAATCCCAGCCGCGGGGCGAAGTTGTTGGTGTCGTTCTTAATCGCGCCGGGCAGGAACGGCGGGAGGTTCAGCTCAGTGCCAATCTTGTTCTGGAAGTCGTAGCGCAGCCCGAGGTTCAGAGTCAGCCGGGACGAAATCGACCAGTCGTCCTGGACCCACGCCCCGAAAGTGTCCTGCGGAATCGTGCGGAAGAACCCCTTGACGTCGGTGAACGACGCCTCGTACCGCGTCGAGATCGGCGCAAGCGGGTTCAGGTTCCAGGTGGAGGTGTCGTTCCAGACCGGGAACGCCGCGCGAAGAAGCGCGGCGGAGTTCGCGGCCGACGCGCCCTGCGCGATGAGCCGCGGTGTGCAGAGGCTGCCGCAACCGACCAGGTTCGCCAGATTGTAAATGTACTCGCCACCCATCTTGACGTCGTGCCGCCCGTGGCCGATGAATGACATCGTCAGGTCGTCGCGGATAGATGAGAGGTCCTGGTTGTGATGCTGGACGACCGCGCCCACCGCGTAGCCGGTGAACGTGACGCGCGGCGGTGCGCCCCACCCGAAGGAAGGTATACCGAGGACGTCCGGATTCGGCCCGCCCTTAAAACCCGCGAGCGAATGGTTGTTGCGGTTGAAGTTGCTGTACCCCGCCTTGACCACGTTGACGACTGTGTTGCTCACTACCATCGTCCAGATGCCCTGCACCTGCTTCGTGAAGCGCTGATTGTCGAGCGCGGTGGACGGGTGAGACGTGGCGCCGCCGCCGGACAGGAACTTCTGATCGTATCCGTTGGCACGCATCGAGAGCCGGTTCCTCGGCGAGAATTCGACATCCCCCTTCACGCCCCAGATGTATTGCGTCCGTGGCGCCGGAACATTCATGTTGAATGCGGCCAACGCGCCGTTGGCGGCAAACACGAGCACCTGCGGCTCGCGCTCGTACTCGTAGTTGCCGAAGAAATGCAGGCGGTCCCTGATGACCGGGCCGCCGAACATCGTGCTGATTTGCTGGTTCGAGTACGGCAGCACCACGTGCTGCACCTTGTCGGCGGAGTTCAGCTTGTCGTCCCGGAAATAGCCCGAGATGCCGCCCGAGAAGTTGTTGGTGCCCGACTTGGTGATCGCGTTGGCGATCATGCCCGCCGAACGTCCCTGCGTCGCATCGAACCGGTTCGTGATGACTTCGAATTCCGCGATCGAGTCGCGGCTGAAGCGCGGCTGGTCGTCGCCAATGCCGATGTAGTTGTTGGTGACCTGCTGGCCGTCGATGTTGATCTGCGAGTAGCCCTGGCGGAGCTGCGGCACGCCGCTCGACTGGTTCTGCCGGCTGCCGGGCGCCAGCATCGCGAGGTCCATCCAGTTCCGCCCGTTGATCGGCAGCTCCTGCATCTGCTTCGGATCGATGTTGCCGGCAAGGCCCGATGTCTGGGTGTCGATGAGCGGCGCTTCACCGGTCACGGTCACCGACTCCTGGACAGTCGATGGCGACATCTCGAGCGCGACGGCGGCCGTCTGTCCGAGCAACAGGTTGACGCTGCGGACGACGGTAGCGAAGCCTGGAAGTTCAACAGTGATCTTGTAGCTGCCGGTCCGCATCGGCAGCCGGAAGGCGCCGACCGTGTCGGTGACGGCGACGAACGTATTGCCGCTCGCCTCGTGAAGTGCCGTCACGGTGACGCCGGGCAGCACGCCGCCCGTCGAATCTTTTACCGTGCCGGATAGAGTGGCGTCCTGCGCGTACGCGGCGACCGGGACGGCAAGAAGGACGGCGATCACGATCAGGGGCCTTGCCAAGCGCCAAACCATCAGTAACCTCCTAACGCGAGGGATTCACCCCCACGGCATCCGCAAAGCCAAAACGAACAAGGCGAAAGTGGCGCGAGAATACAACTTTGTCGTGGAAAGTCAATGCGTCAGGTCGCGGCGGTTTCAGCAACGACATCCGCGATCTGTTCAAGAGCCCACGCCGTTTCAGCCTCGCTGATCACATACGGCGGCATGAAATAGAGGATGTTTCCGAGCGGGCGCAGCAGTAGGCCGCGATCCAGAAAAGCAGAGGCGAGACGCGGACCGATCTGATCCAGATACCCTCCTGCAGCTCGCGTTTCCTTGTCGTCGACCAGCTCGATGGCTCCCACGCCTCCGATGACGCGGACGTCGCCGACCATTGGAAGCTGCGCAAGAGAGGCGAGACCCGCCGTGAGCTGCCGTTCCAGCCGGCGAACGCGATCGAGCACTCTTTCGTCCTCGAACAATGCCAGGCTCGCGACCGCGACCGCGCACGCCAGCGGGTTTGCCGTGTACGAGTGGCCGTGGAAGAACGTACGGCTGCGATCGTCGCTGAGGAACGCGTCGTAGATCGCCTCCGTGGTGCACGTCGCGCCGAGCGGCAGGTAGCCGGCGGTCAGCGCCTTCGACAGACAGATGATGTCCGGCGTGACGCGCGCATGCTCGCACGCAAACATACGCCCGGTGCGCCCGAAGCCGGTGAGGACTTCGTCCGCGATCAGCAGCACGCCATGGCGGTCGCAGATGCGGCGAACGGAGGCGAGGAACTCCGCCGGCCACACGATCATCCCGCCCGCACCCTGAAGCATCGGCTCGACGAGGACTGCCGCTGCCGTGCCCCCAAGCCGCTCGAGCGCGTCCGCGAGATCCCCGGCACATTCGACATGGCACGACGCGCGGTCCAGGCCGATCGGACAGCGATAACAGTACGGCGCGTGCGCGCGCACGACGGAAAACAGCAGGGGCGTGAAGGCGCGTGTGAACAGCGAGTCCTCGCTGACCGACATCGCGCCGACCGTGTCGCCGTGATACGCGTGGTGCAGAGTCACGAATGTCCGGCGCCCCGGCTCACCTTTATTGATCCAGTACTGCGTGGCCAGCTTGATCGCGACTTCAACAGCGGTCGATCCGTTGTCCGAATAGAACACCCGCTGTAGTCCGTCTGGCAGCACCGACACGAGCCGCTCGGCGAGTTCGACCGCGGCCGGGTGCGTGCAGCCGGCAAACATCACGTGCTCGAGCTGTTGCGCCTGGCGGGCAAGCGCCTCGTTCAACGTCGGATGCGAGTGGCCGTGGATGTTTACCCACCACGACGAGATGCCATCGAGGATCCGCCGCCCGTCCTCGGTGTAGAGGTAGACGCCCTGACCGCGGACGATCGGGAGGGGCGGCGGCGCAGTACGCATCTGCGTGTACGGATGCCAGACACGCGCGCGATCGCGATCGACGAGCCGCGATTCGGGAGGCGACATCACCGCAGACACCCGAACAGGACGCCGTTGCGGTCGAATTCCGTCGCCGCCCAGGTCGCAAGCGCGTCGGGTGTCAGCGGATGGAAGCCCGGCATCTGCGCGATCACTTCCGCGGCGCCATATTTCTCGATCGCCGCGCGGTTTTCATCATCCAGAGTCCCCACCATGATGACGCCTGCGACCCGGATCATCCGACGACGCAGCGCTTCGATTGTCAGGAGCGTGTGATTGATGGTGCCAACGGTCGCGCGCGCCACAACGAGCACCGGAATGTGCAGCCCGAGGATCACGTCGGCCATCGTCTCGCGTTCATTGATCGGAACCAGCACGCCGCCGGCGCCTTCGACAATCCAACGGGGGGTTGCCGCGCGGGTCCTGTGATCCGCCTCACGGAGTTGCTCCACGAGGGCTCGCGCGGTGATGCGCGTCCCGCTGAGACGGGCGGCAAGGTGCGGCGACACCGCACGGGGCAGCCTGACACCGCAGTTGAAAACCTCCTCCTCGCTGCAGTTCGCCAGTCGTGCTACTTCGGCGGAGTCGTCGTCTCGCTCGATACCGGTTTGAATCGGCTTCCAATATCGAAGCGGCGCCTCGTCTCGATAACGGAGCATGAGCGCGGCTGAAACCGCGGTCTTACCGACGTTCGTGTCGGTGCCTGTCACAAAAATCCCGCGAAACATTTTCGTCAAATGGTCAGGCGGGCCTTGTCAGGCCCGTCTGGTCAGACCAACTCCGCGAACCCGACCGGGTCAGCGCCGGATGCAGCGAGCGCCGCGGCCAGCGCCGTGACGAAGCGATCCATCTGCTCGCTGGTGAGATTGACGTTGACCGAAATCCGCAGACGCGCGGTGCCGGGCGGCACGGTGGGCGGCCGGATCGGCCGGACGTCGAATCCGTCGGCCTGCAGTGCATCGGCGACAGCCACTGCGCGGTCGTTGTCTCCGAGCAGCACCGGCACGATCTGCGACGTGCCGTCGGGCAACGGAACTCCCGCGGTGCGCAACTGCAGGCGCAACGCGCGCGCGCGCTCCAGCACGGCGATGCGGCGCTGCGGCTCGCGCTCGACGATGTCGAGGCTCGCGTCGAGGGCGGCCGCGATCGATGGCGGCGGCGCAGTCGAAAAGATGAACGACCTCGCGCGCTGGATCATGTAGTCGATCGCCCATGCAGGTCCTGCGACGAAGGCGCCGCTCACGCCAAGCGCCTTGCCCGCGGTATTGACCGACAGGAAGACGTCCTTCTCGATGCCATGCGCTTCGGCCAACCCGCTCCCCTTCCCACCGTAAACCCCCACCGCGTGTGCCTCGTCGACAATGAGATACGCGCCGGACGCGCGACACAGCTCCGCGTATTCTTCCAGCGGCGCTTCGTCACCATCCATGCTGAAGAGCGACTCAACGACGACGAAGCGCTGGCCGGCGCGGCTGGTCGCGTCCAGGGCGCGCCGGACGGACGCCGCATCGTTGTGCGGGAAAATCTTGCGGCGGGCCGATGACAGGCGGACGCCATCAATCAGGCTCGCGTGGTTGTGCTCGTCGGAGAGGATTACGTCGCCAGCCTCGGGAAACGTGGTCAGCACCGCCAGGTTCGCGAGATAACCGCTCGAGAAATAGAGCGAGCGCTCGGTCCCCTTGAAACTGGCAAAGCGGCGCTCGATGGCCGCGAAACTGTCGCGATTGCCGCGCAGCAGCCGCGACCCGGTGCTTCCCGCGCCTTCGCGCGCGACGGCCTCGATCATCCGCTCCTTCACGTGCGGGTGATTCGCGAGCCCAAGGTAGTCGTTCGAAGAGAGGTCAATGCCCGACGGCGCGCGCAGCGTCCTCAGAAGCCCGTCGTCGTCAAGCGCGCGCATGCGCGTGCGAATTCTCGAGGAGAGCGTGTCGGTCACACGTGGCTCCGCTGCCACGAAGGCCACAAAGACGGTTTAGCCACAAAGATCACCAAGAACACTCAATTTCTTTTCTCTTGTGTTCTTTGTGGCCAATCCGTCTTTGTGGCCCTCGGGGCCTGCCTGCAGGCGCAACCCGAGCCGTTCGAAGAGCGCTCGATCGACGTCCGCCGTCGGGTTCGGGGTCGTCAGCAGCCGGTCGCCGAGAAAGACCGAGTTTGCGCCCGCCATGAAGCAGAGCGCCTGCGCTTCGTCGGACAACGACAGCCGCCCGGCACTGAGCCGGACGAATGCGCGCGGCATCAGGATGCGCGCGGTTGCGATCATTCGCACGAGGTCGATCGGATCTTCCGGCGGACGATCCGCGAGGGGTGTGCCATCCACCGCCACGAGCATGTTGATCGGCACACTCTCCGGATGCGGATCGAGTCCGGCGAGCTGCTGGAGCAGGCGCAGCCGCGCATCGCGGCTCTCCCCCATGCCGATAATGCCGCCGCAGCAGACGGTGATGCCCGCCTGGCGCACTCGCGTCAACGTTTCGAGCCGATCGTCGTAGGTGCGCGTTGTGATGATCTGCCCGTAGAACTCTGGCGAGGTGTCGAGGTTGTGGTTGTACGCGGTCAGGCCGGCATCAGCGAGTGCCTCAGCCTGATCGGCTTCCAGCATCCCGAGCGTGCAGCAGGCTTCCATGCCAAGCGCGCGAACACCGCGAACCATCTCCAGCACGCGGTCGAATTGCGGCCCGCGCGGCACGTCGCGCCACGCTGCGCCCATGCAGAAGCGCGTCGCCCCCTGTTCGCGAGCGGCGCGCGCCGCCGTGAGCGTTTCGCCGACGCTCAGAAGCTCTGTGCGCGCAACTCCGGTCTTGTAGTGCGCCGATTGGGGGCAGTAGGCGCAATCCTCCGGGCACCCGCCGCTCTTGATGTTGAGCAGGACGGAGCCCTGAATCTCGTTGGCGGGGTGGTACTCGCGGTGGAGCAACTGCGCCCGCAGGACGAGATCGAGAAACGGGGCCGTATGGATTGCTTCGATCTCGCCAAATGTCCAGTTGTGTCGCACCGCGCGACATTATATCGAAGGGGTTCGGACCGAGGCTCAGCTTGCTCTGGACTTCTTGAGGGCATACTCTCGGACGAGAGAACTCGTCCCCCGCATTCTCTCAGGGAACCAGTGCCGCGTAAGCCATCTGCAGTCCGTCCGGCGCCGACATCGAACCACGAGCACATCGTGCAATTGTTCGATGCACCGCGCTCCCTCGCCGATGCGGTCTCCCAGTACCTCATCGACGGTCGAGCCCTCGGCCATCAACTGCTCGTGATCGCGCGAGCGTCGCATTGGAAACTGATCGAGGAGTACCTGGAGCGCCGAGGGTTTCCGGTCGCTGATCCTTCCGAGCGGCTGACCGTTGTCGATGCCCGCAAGTTGCGCGGCCGGATGACGCGCCGCGGCGTGCTCGACCCGGCGCGGGTGCACGAAACGCTTGGCGACATGGTGGACCAGCTCGCCGCCGAACCGGGCGGTCTCCGGGCGTACGGTGAGCTCGTCGAACTCTATGCTGAAGAAGGCAACTTCGAACAGGCGGCCGCGCTCGAAGACTACTGGAATCACCTGCTCGAGAAGCACAACTTCACGGTCCTGTGCGGATATTCCGCCGCGCATTTCGCCGATCCCGGGCATTCGCATCACCTGCGCGAGATCTGCGGCCGCCACACCTCCGTCCGGTCGCAATCAGCCGATTCGCTCGGCACCTGGCTGACGACGCGCTGACCTCCTCCGATACCTCGCGCCGAATCAACGCAGAACGCCTTGTCCTGATCGGCTGGACACGCGCCATCCTGCTGCAACTCGCCCATCCGCTGATCGCAGCCGGGGTGTCAGACCACAGCACGTTCAGAGGCAGCACGGTCGCGTCGCTGTCGCGGCTGCACCACACCGTCAACGCGATGCTCGCGATTACCTTCGGCGACGAGGGTGAGCGGGCGCGGGTACTCGATGCGATTGGTGCGGTTCATCGTCGCGTTCACGGAACGCTGCCGGCCGCGTGCGGCCGCTTCCCCGCCGGCACACCTTATTCGGCCGAAGACCCGGCGCTACTTCTCTGGGTACACGCCACGCTGATTGATTCGATCCTGGTTGTCTACGATCGCCTCGTCGCCCCGCTGAATGAGGTGGATCGCGATCGGTACTGTGCCGATAGCGCGGATGTGGCTATCGCGCTTGGCGCTCGGGCCGATGAAGTACCGCGCGGCTGGCGGGAGCTGCAGGCGTACATTGACCGCGAATACGAGGCATCGTCGATCGCGGTGAGCGCTCAGGCGCGCACGCTCGCCGCCGCGCTGCTGTCACCGGTATCGGGTCGCGCCGCCGCTCCGTTGACGGCGCTGGCGACACTGCTCGCTGCGGGCCTGCTGCCAGCGAAGGTTCGACGCGATTACGGCTTCGCCTGGAATCGCCGGCGGAAACGCGCGTTCAACGCGACCGTTCGCGTGCTGCGCCTCGCGCGCCGCACGCTTCCTCACGCGATCACGTGGTGGCCGCAGGCACGGTCGTGGCTCCGGTCAGCGCGACCGGTCGCGCCGCCAGCGGGATGACGTAACGCGGTTCATCAGATCGGTCGCCGTGCGGTAACACTCGCACGACGCTTCCTCGAGTCCGGCGCCGTCCAGGATGGTGACCTGGCCGCGGTGATACTTGATCAACCCGGCCTTCTGCAATGTTCCGGCGACGACCGTTACCGTCGGGCGACTCGCGCCGAGCATCATGGCTGCGAATTCCTGCGTCAACGGGAACCCGCTGCTCTCGACGCGATCCCTCGCCATGAGGAGCCACCGGGCCAGGCGCTGCTCGATGGAATGGACGGCGTTACATGCCGTCGACTGCATGATAAAACCGACAAGCGCCTGTGCGAACTGCGTGAGGAGGTCGTAGAAGGCGCCGCGGCGGTCCATCTCGCGGCGAAAATCATCGGCCGTCATCCTGTAACAGACCGCCATCTCAGCCTGCACCATTGCCGCGGATGGCGATGGCGCACCGTCCAGAATAGCGGACATGCCGACTGCGCCCTCGCGACCAATCGTGGCAACTTCCACCATGCGCCCATCCTCGAGGACGGTCAGCACCGAACAAAACCCCGCGCCGGGAAAGTACACGTGCCCGACCGGTTCCCCGGGTTTATGGAGAATCTGCTTGAGCCTCGTCGTTACCGTTTCGAGCGCCCGCTGAACGCGTGCGTACTCATCGACTGGAAGAGCCGCGAGCAGGCGGTTTGGGTTCCGTTCGGACGGTTCGGCGGATGGGGGTCGTAGACCGCCGCGGCGTTTGATCATCATCAAGCCTCTTTTCCGTCACCCGGGAAAGGTGAGACATAAGAGGCTGTCGCTGACCAGGCACCGCCCATTCGGGGCGAGGCAGGCGTAGTCCCTTGGAGTATGAAGACGCTATCAGGCGCCCGGGACTTCGTCTGTACGAAACACGACAGACGACGCCACTGTAAACCTCAGGTTAATTGCCTTCTGTAAGGAACCCGACAGACAACCTAAATTCCGTCAAATATTCTTCGCCCTCAGCAAAAACATGAATACCATGCGGGGCGCACCGTTCATTCCGTCGCTCGGGCCGCAACAGACCGATAGGCGGCCAGTCCTTATTTCGCCGGCGCCGATTCCAGCTCAACAGGAGATTCTGGTTCTCGAGGGCGGATCGGTCGGGGGCAAGCACGCTGCCGCACTCCGCCGCGACTATCACGTTGTCCTGATGACGGCCCTCGCCGTCGCGAAACAGTATCTGAGCAAGACCGCGCCGGCGCTTGTCATCGCGGACATCGATTCGCAGGGTGATGGCGGCATTGATCTCTGCCACACCGCGAAGGCCCTGAGGATACCCGCGACAGTACTCATGACGGCGTCGGAGGCGAGGTCGGTCCCCGATGTGCTCGCCGCGGGATGCGATGGAATCCTGCTGAAGCCATTCGCGGACAACCTTCTGTATGCGCGGATCGGCCGCCTGCTGAGGACGCGCGGGGAGCAGCTGCAAGCCCGCGCCCGCCGAGGCGACGGCGCATCGGACTTCTCCCATCGTCCCGAGCCGCCGCTCGCGACCACCAACCGCGCCTGGCCGGGCACCGCCTGCCCGTCTTGCGATCACGGGGGGGCGGTCAGCTTCGAGTTCTCCAGCCACCGCCGCTCGTGGTACGCGTGCCTTGCGTGCAAGAAGGTCTGGTTGGGCAAGAGACAGGAATAGGGGAAATCCCAAATCCCAAATCCCAAGATCCAAATCCCAAAATCGAAGTCCCAAAATCCAAATCCCAAGATTTAATCCCAAGACTCAAATCCCAAGATCCAAATCACGAGATTCCATCGCAAATCGATTTTTAGCCGAGGCGGCAAGAGGCGTGCTTCTGTATGGAGCACACACTTCCGACACGGCCCCCCA
>DAIRVG010000025.1:0-6095 GCA_036802945.1 Vicinamibacterales bacterium | reverse complement strand
AGGCGGCAAGAGGCGTGCTTCTGTATGGAGCACACACTTCCGACACGGCCCCCCAAACCCTACGATATCCGCGAGCGTCTGCTTCTCTTCGCGTGTGACGTCGTACGCGTCGCGCAGGAATTGCACCGTCGCGGACCAATCGCGGGCGCACTTTCGTTACAGCTGGTCGAAGCCGCGGTGAACGCGGCTTCCAATCTCGAGGAAGGCGACGATGGGTCGAGCAGGCGCGACTTTCGCGCGAAGGATCGCATTGCATTGCGCGAAATCAAGGAGACGCGAATTCGACTCCGGATTCTTCGGGCAACCGGGTATCTGACGGGGCGCGACGATCACCTCATCAACGAATCGCTCGAGCTCGTGAAGATCGTCGCCACCATGATCCGCAATTCGGCCGCCAACGAGGCCGCTGAAGCATCTAAGAGAGCTAGGAGCAGCGGCAATGGCTCAAAGTTGAGCGTTGAGAGTTGAGCGCTGAGAGTTCAAAGTTGAGAGTTCAGAGTTGGGATTTGGATCTTGGGATTTGGGATTTGGGATTTATCGTCAAACTCCCCTTCCCACCTGGCGATCACGACGGTCGCGAGACAATTCCCCAACACGTTCGTCATCGTCCTCGCCATGTCCATCAGCTCGTCGATGCCGAGAATGATGAACACCGGCTCCACTGGCAGGTTGAACGAGCTCAATGTGCCGAGCAGGATGACGAGCGAGGCACGCGGTACGCCCGCCACCCCTTTGCTCGTCAGCATCAGCGTGAGGAGCATCGCGAACTGCTGGCCAAGCGACATCTCGATGCCCGCGGCCTGCGCCACGAAGATTGACGCCAGCGACAGGTACAGCGTCGTCCCATCCAAATTGAAGCTGTAGCCGGTCGGGATCACGAACGCGACGATCTGCCGCGGGACGCCAAGGCGTTCCATCGCCTCCATGGCGCGCGGAAGCGCCGCCTCCGAGCTGGTCGTTGCAAAAGCAATCGAGCAGGGCTCGGCCACCGCCGCGGCGAAGCGGCGGATCGGCACCCGAGCGATGAACGCCACGGGCAGCAGCACGACGAGGACGAACACGATCAGCGCCGCGTAAAGCGTCAACAGCAGCTTGATCAGGTTCACGAGGATCCCAATCCCCATGTGACCGACGGTGTACGCGATCGCCGCGCCGACGCCGATGGGCGCGAACAGCATCACGATGTTGGTGAACTTGAACATCGCCTCCGCGAGGCTTTCGCTGAACGTCAGCAGCGGCCGACGCTTCGCCTCCGGCAGAAGCGCGAGCGCGACACCGAACATCACGCTGAACACGACGATCTGCAGCACCTCGCCGTCGGCGATCGACTTGGCGATGTTCTCGGGAAAGATATGCAGGACGACGTCCTGCCACGTCTGCGCCACAGGCCGCGCGATCTGCTCTCCCGGCGGTGGCGGCGGCAGGTTGATCCCCACCCCCGCGCGGCTGATCGTGATCGCCGCCCACCCGATGAGCAGCGCAATCGTCGTGACGATTTCGAAGTACACGAGCGCCTTGACGCCCATGCGTCCAACCTGTTTCAGGTTGCCGTGGCCGGCTATGCCGACGACGAGCGTCGCGAAGAGCAGCGGGGCAATGATGGTGCGAATCAGACGGATGAAGATCTGGCTGAGGATGCGGAGCTGGATGGCGACCTGCGGGAAATCATGTCCAAAGGTCGCGCCGGCTACCATCGAGACGAGAATCCACGTCGTCAGCGACCGCCGCCGCACGGCAAGCAGAATGAGAGCGGCGACGACGAGCCATCGCAGCGCGAACAGCATGCGGCCCCGGCCTGGTTACTCGCGCGTGTTGCCGGTGAGCGGCGGAACGCTCACGCGGGGAGGCGAGGAGGTCACCTCGAATGAGAATCGCAGCGCGGGAATCTTGTTGCCCGGATGATCGTCGGCGTACGTCAGCTGAGGGAGACGATAGAGTTGCTGCCCGCCTTCAGGCCCCTGATAGATACCGGGATACAAGTCGATGAGATGGACACCAGGCGCGCCGGCGGCAGTGAAGTTGATGACGACGTCGCCCTGACTGTTGAAGCCACAGGCGTATCCCATGTACGCGTTGTCGTAGGTGGCGACATAGATGTTGTCGTAGTCGGTCCACCCGACCCCTTTGAGATGGATCGTCACCGGCGTGCCGGCCGGGCCTGACGTCGGCGACATACTCACGATGCTCGTCTCGACCACGAACGAGGCGCGCGCGAGCGTCGTCTCTCCGGAGCGGAGGGAGATCGAGTGCAGGCCGCCAAGGTCATCGGGGATGGACAGTGGCACCGTGAGGCGTCCATCCGCACCCGCGCTCACTTTCGCCAGCTCTTTCTCGAGCGGGGCGAACCCATCGCCGCTGACGCGGTTCCCTTCCTGCGTGCCCCACATCAGCGACACCGACGCGTTCGGAGGAAGACCGGTGGCGGTCAACGAGGCGCGCGTGTTCACCGGCCCCTGCGTGGGAGTGATGCGCGCAACCGCCGATCCCGCGGTCTCGTTTGAGGCAGGAAGGGGCTGGGACTGATACGGTTCGGCGTAGTGGGCTGGCATGTTGGCGCGACCCGGCGTCACACGAAACATGAATTGTGGGCGAGGCAGATACGCGTTGGGCGCTTGCTCGTGGTTCAGGTACCCCTGACCCATCCACCCGGTCAGGACGTTGACAGCGTGTTCACCGACGGTTCCGCTGGCGCGGAATCGTGCGACCGCGGTGCCGCGCGTCGACGTCGCAGACACCCATCCGATTTCCTGGTTGTCCCAGTTGACTACCCACGTGCTCTCGAGCGTCCGCCAGCCGAGGCCGGTAACGCGCAGTTCGATCGGCGTGCCGACGGGTCCTTCTGCCGGATTCATCTCGAAGGTCTGGCCCACCTCAATCCCGCCCTGGGCGATGGTCGCCCCGCCGTCAGTCACCAACACCTCGTGCACGCCACCGTAATCTTCTGGAATCGCGAAGCGGGCAGACAGACGTCCGCTCGCGTCGACCTCGGCTTGCGTCAGAGGCTTGGTGGCGTCGGCGAACTTTTTTCCGCGAAAATGAGAGTAGCCTTCGATTACCCAGCCGCCGTCCACCGTGCCCCAGAGCAGCGTGACTTTTCGATTCGCTGGAAGGCCTTCGGCGGTCGCCACGACGTCGGTGCCGGGGACCGGCTTCCGACTCTTGTCGTAGGTCAGCGTGAGAAGCTTCGGCGCCGTGGCGGATGATTTGGACGCCGACGCATCAGTGGCCGACGCGTCGGGAGCCAGGCTGGAGACGGGCTCGGCGCGCCCGCACGCAAATGCGCTCAGCGCGACGAGCAGTGCTGCGCCGATCGCCGTGGCGGCGGGAACGCGCACTGGCCTCACTCGACGATGGTTAGCTGAGACGCCTCGACCTCGAACGGCTTGAACTCTCCGGTGCGCCCGTACTTATCCTTTGCGGTTACGGTGAACCGGACGATGCCCGCCGGCGCGTCATTGGGCACGATCCACTTGGCGACCCAGAACGTGCGCTCGGGCTGCGTCGCGGTGGCGCGCCACCGCATCTTGATGTCCTGCGTCTTCCCCATGTAATTGAGGTGAACGAACAGCTCGGCCTCCGGCTCGATATGCTGGCCAGTCTGGGGATCGACCGCCTCGATCCGCCATCCGACCGGATCGCCGTGCTTGTACACGTTGCTCAGATTGCAATTCCTGGGTTTGCCGGGACCGTAAAAAAACGTCATGTCGCCGCGGAGGATCAGGTTTCCTGTCTTTGCGGCGGGCGCCTGAGCAGCCGCGCGCGGCAGCGATGCCAGCGCGATACCAGCCACGATGACGAGAGAGGACAACGCGATGGTGAGTGTTCGGCGCACAGGCATCTCCTTCGAAAACTCCGGAAAGTCTATCCGATTTGGCGAATTGGATATACTCAATGATTCCTACGCTGCGGAAGTGGCGGAATTGGCAGACGCGCTAGCCTCAGGAGCTAGTGGCCGCAAGGTCATCGGGGTTCGAGTCCCCGCTTCCGCACCAAGTTCAAGAAGGCCCGCTTCCGCGGGCCTTTTTCATCTTCAGCAACCCAAGAGCTAATCAAACGCTAATCACATCTCTGCGACGACTCGGGGACGGAGGTTTTGCGGTCGCCACCTGGTGTCCTCGTGATCACGCGACAACTCGAATATTTCCTGCCGGGCCTACAGATTCTGTAATTTCGCCACCGTCATTAGCGTTCGTAGATTTTGAGGTTTCACGTAGCGTTGGTGAACGCTGCGGTGAACGCAGGCGCTCGCATCTGCCGGGCGCATAAAGAGCCCTCTTCTCACATCTGCGCAGCGCATGAAACTTTGCCAAGACGCGCTCGGTGTTCGAACGCTACAACATCGTGTCGGACGGTGACTTGCGTGAAGCCGCGAGGAAGCTCGACGGAACCCCCCAGTCGAATCGCCCAGTAACTTCCCCTCCCTGAGAGCCGTGCGAGCAGTCAGCCTTGTTCGCGGGCTCTTCGGGACCGCCGCGTCGGTTCTATGCAACCACTGTCAGCGATTCGATTCGTGCGCGGATCTTGTCCGATATCCGTTCGGCCATGACGCGAACTTCTTCCCCATAGTCACGTTCAATGACCCGCGTCCCGGCGTGTTCGGCGGTGTAGTCGGCGAGCGCCTGCCTGGCCAGTGTCCTAAGCGCATCCAGATCAGGGTAGATCCCTTTCGAGTAGAAGGGACTCTGCTGGTCAATCGCACGAATCAGCTCATTCGTCGCGTCGTTGACCGCGCCACGAGCTGCCGCCTGCACTAGCGGTTCTGGACCCGGGTGCTCCATTTGATGAAATACAGCACGGAGACGAGCGACCTTGGTCCAAATATCGCGGAGAGCGGCAAACTCGGTTTCGAAATGCGCTCGGTGGACAATGATGGTTCGGTCGATTTGACCTTGTAAGTTCTTTAGTTCGACATCGAACCTTGCGCGATGAGATGTAAGGATTCGGTCTGCGAGCAGTCGGCCGAACCAACCGGATATGCCGACCACAATCACAAAGGCGCCGCCGATGACGCCAAACACGATGGGAAGAATCACACTCGTTATGAACGTCAAGTGCACACCTCTCGCCGGCTATCTGATTAACAGCGGCACAATCACCGACCCGAAGCAGCAGGAACGTCTGCGCGCTGTGGTTGCCGGCAACCTCTGGATCCTGATTCTATCCGCCGCCTTGTTGGACGTTTTTTATTACCGGCAACTGCTCGAAGGGGCCGTCAACGCCATCATTGGCCTCGAACGCCAGTACCCGGAAATCCAGATAAGCACTGAGATTCAACGCACCGTTGGTCACGGCGTAGATGTCATCTGGATCTTTTACGGGCTACTGCTGTTGACGCTCGGCGCATACGCCGGCCGATCCTGGTACAAGAGTCAGCAGGGCTAAGTTAGCGCGCTGGTGGGTAGTGGGCTACTTAGAAATGCGCTCGATCCAGAGACCCTAGCGAGGACTGTCCTCGATCCACCAGTTTTGGACAGTTCGCTCAGGGAATCTTGCAACAATGGTGTTGCCCAGCCTCACGAGAAGTTCGTTGGCTTTGACCTCCGCCGTGTCAGCTTCGATCACCAACGGTGCCGGCCAGTGGGCCATTTTGACGTTCACGTATTTCGGCATGGACAGAGCATAAACCCGCCGGAGAGTTTTCAAAGTAGCCCACTACCCGCTGGTGAACCCGCCACGGCGAAGCGTGAACGCTGCTATCATTTCTGACAGAAGGATCAGCAGATCGAACTGACACCTGCCCCTTCTGCCAGACGTTCCGATTCACCTCGGACGGAACTGACTGCGCTTCGACCGGCCTAGAGGGGCTCCCTTCCCACCCCACAAAGAGGCCACTCCACAGTGCTTCCGAGGAGCATAGGAGTGGTCCGTGTCAGACCGTCGGTCTGATTTCTATCCCCGCATTCATCGGTTCGTCGTCGAACTCATTCTGCTGGCGCTGCTGTTTCACGGTGCCTACAAGTTCATCGCATGGCTGTGGGCTGATACGGCGATCCCGTGAACTGGTGAACGATCTGGTGAACGCTACGCCTGATGACTGCGAATGCCCTTCCTGAGGACGGGGTAACAAAACATTCCGGAGACATGGGTGACACTTT
>DAIRVG010000024.1:44637-52184 GCA_036802945.1 Vicinamibacterales bacterium | reverse complement strand
GGTTGGCCAAAAGACGTCAGCTGATGTACTCTGCCGGCGGATCCCGTCACATTCTGAGGGAGATGATCAACATGAGAGCCGTTCGACTCACCGTCGCTCTTGGCGCCTTGGTCCTGTGCAGCGCGCTCGCGTACGCGCAGGGGCCGCCAGATTTCAGCAAGGTTGAAATCAAAGCCAACAAGGTCACCGACAAGTTCTACACGCTCGACGGCCAGGGAGGGACGATTGGCGTCCTGTTCGGGCCCGACGGCGTTTTCATGGTTGATACCCAGTTCGCGCCGTTGAGCGACAAGATTGCGGCCGCGATCAAGCAGATCACGCCGCAACCCATCAAGTTCATCGTGAACACGCACGTGCACGGTGATCACACGGGTGGCGATGAGAACTTCGGAAAGATGGGCGCGACGATCATTTCGCGGGAGGAACTGCGCCTCCGCCTGGCACATCCCAATCCGCAAGGCAACGGCCAGCCGGGCGTGCCCACGCCTGCCATCGGTCTCCCGAAACAGACCTATCGCGACATGCTGACGCTTCACATGAATGGTGAAGTGGTGCAATTGATCGCCATCCCGCGGGCGCACACCGACGGCGACACGATGGTCTACTTCCCAGGGCTCGACATCATCATGACGGGCGATTTCTACCGCTCCATCCAGTATCCGAACGTGGATCGGAACAACGGTGGCTCCCTGCAGGGTCTGATCGATGGCCTGGGCACGGTGATTGGCCACGCCGGACCCAACACGAAGATCATTCCCGGCCACGGGGCGACGGTTGACCGCGCTGCCGTCACGGCGCATCGCGATGTCGCCATGACGATTCGCGATCGCGTCTCGACGCTCGTTGCCCAGGGGAAGAGCGAGGATGAAGTCGTGGCAGCCAAGGTCAATGCCGACCTGGACGCCAGAATCAAGGAACCGGGTACCACCGGCGAACGGTTCGTGCGCCAGGCGTACGCGGATCTGAAGGCTACTCGTTAAGGGACGACGCCGGGTGCGGGCGCTGGATGGGCCTCAGGAATGGTCCGGTCTATGCGAACGCGCCCGGCGGCTCGAACCGCCATCGGCACGCGCATCCCGGCGCAATTCACCCGTTCGCCCACACCTGCCCAGAATGAAGTTCGAATCAGGCGGCCACGCCCCCGCGTCTGCCAGCTGCAAGCGTCACGTGGTGCGGAGATGATATCCGTGCGGACCAAAATGGCCCGCCAGAGCGCTACTTTTTCAGCTCCTGCGTCCAGTTCAGAACGATCGTCATCGGGTTCGGTGCGACCTCGGCCGCGGGCATGTTCACGAGGAGTCGCTGGCCGTCGCGACTGACGTCGGAACCATACGCGCGCGGCGTCGCGAACAGGTCTTTCGGAACCGACGCCTGAAACGACGGCGCGGTTCGGATCTCCACGACTTTCCGCTTGTCAGGCAACTCCACGTACACGAGCTCGCGACCGCCGCTCGTCCACCTCGGAGTCCGCCCCCCGGTCGTCGAGACCTGCCACTTCTGGCCGGTCGGCGGGAACGGCTGAACGTAGATCTCCTGCGTTCCCGTTTCGTTCGACCGGTACGCGAGCCACCGCCCGTCGGGCGAGAACCGCCCCTCGTTTTCTCTGAAGGGCGTTGCCATCAATGGGGTGGCCTTGCGATCGCCGAAGAGGGGCAGGAGCCAGATGTCGATGTCTGTCTTTGGATCCGAGACGCGGTAGAGGAGCCAGCGTCCGTCGGACGAGACGTCGAGCGCGTCCTTCCAGAGATCGGATTTCGAAAGCAGCTGTTCCGTTCCGGCGCCGCTTGCGGCCTTCTCGTAGAGATCCCCGATGCCGGCCTTGTTGGAGTCGAAGAAGAGACGATCGCCGCCGGCGGACCAGACGGGCTCCTGCTCGTTCGCCGCGTCGAACGTGAAGGGCGACCCGATGCCGCGCGAGACGTCGAAGATCCAGATGTCGATGCTGCGGGTCGCCGGGTCGATTCGCGCGGTGGCGACCTGAGATCCGTCCGGCGAGATGCGGGGTTCGCCGACGTACTCCGCATCGGGCCCCAGAGTCGAGATCCTCTTGCCGGACCGATCGAACCAGACGAGCTGCCGCGCTACGGGACTCGCACCCTGGTAGGCGAGCGTCCCGGAGTCGGAGGCCGAGAACGCCGCAGACCCGAACGTGTCCACGTACTGCACGTCGCGCCCGACGACCGCGGGCTCGCCGGTCACACGTAACGCTTTCGGATCGAAAGGCTGCGCCATGAGAACTTTTCCGCGAATAAAGAGCAGATATCCGGGCTCCGCGAATGAGGCCGGGACGTCGAGGTCTGTGACGCGCTTCGTTTCGGGAGAGTCGAGCGACCCGACGTAGATGCCACTGTTCTGTGAAGGTTCGCCGCGCGCGAGGTAGAGGAAGTGCCGCCCGTCGGGAAGGAACTGAGGTCGCCAGTGACCGGTCTCTCCCCGGGATTTATCGAGTCGGGTCACCTGCTGTACGGGGCCGCCCGAAGAGGAAACGCGAAACAGCGGGCTCGCGCCGGACTTTGCGAACAGGATGACGTTGTCGCCGTTCCACGAGCCACCGCGGCCGTCCGGCATGTCGGCGATCTTTTGGGCCGGGCCGTCCGGAACCTCGAATTTGAACAGCCCGGCCCCCGCATCGCCTCCGTAACCTAGAAAACGGCCGTCCGGCGACCAGAAAGGATCGTACGCGTCCCGAGTGCCGTCCAGCTTCCGTGCTTGCAATGAATCGAGCGAACGTACCCAGATCGAGCGGTCTCCGTCGGAATCCGTCGCCGAGAACGCCACCTGCCGGCCATCAGCGGAGAGCGCGACGGCGCCGCTGATCGGCTCGAACATTGCTCCGGCCGGCGGCAGGATCGATGCTCGCACCGCCTGAAGCGGTTTCGGCGCGCGGAGCAGATAGCCGGCGATCGCGAGCGCGGCGACGACGCCAAGAAGCGCGGCGACGGCCCAGGCCAGCTGCTCGCGGTTTTTTCTCTTTGCGAACACCGGCGCAGGAAGTCGGACAGCGGAGCCGCCCTCCGCGACCCACGTCAACTCCAGCCTCACGTCGTGCGCGGTCTGCCAGCGGTCGTCAGGGTCTTTCGCGAGACACGTGCGCACCACCCGGTCGAACGCGGGCGGCGTCATCGGCGCGATCGACGATACGGGCGCCGGCTGTGACCCCATGATCGCGGAGATCAGCGACGCCTGGCTCTTGCCCGAGAACGCCTTCTGCCCGGTCGCCATCTCGTAGAGCAGGGCCCCGAATGCGAAGATGTCGGTACGCGAGTCCGCCTCCCTGCCTTCGAGCTGCTCGGGGGCCATGTATTGCAGGGTCCCGAGGACGGTGCCTTGGCCCGTCAGCGGCGCGCTTTGCGTCGCGGCGGCCGTCATCCCCGCAATCCCAACCGATGAAATAGGCGCGAACTTCGCCAAGCCGAAATCGAGCAGCTTGACGCCGCTTTTGGTGAGCATCACGTTGCCCGGCTTCAGATCACGATGAGTGATGCCTTGCCTGTGCGCTTTGTCGAGCGCGTCCGCGATCTGGATCGCGTCCTGAAGTGCCTCGTCGAGTGGTAACGCACCTTTCTCCAGGCGTTCGGCAAGGGTCTGCCCTTCCAGGTACTCCATGACGAGATAGTCGATGCCATCCTGCTGGCCAACGTCATGGAGCGTGCAAATGTGAGGGTGATTCAGCGCGGCGACCGCGCGGGCTTCGCGCTCGAAGCGTTCGCGCAAATTGAGGTCGGCGGCGACGTGAGTGGGCAGAACTTTGATGGCGACGGTGCGATTGAGGCGCGTGTCGCGTGCTTTGTAAACCTCGCCCATGCCGCCCGCGCCGAGTTCAGCCAGCACTTCGTACGGTCCTAGGCGAACTCCGGCTTTCAACCGCGTCTTCGGTCCCATCGGCGGCACCTCTAGGGAGCTCGCTGTGGCTTCGTGCGCTCGCAGAAGGGCTTCGACTTCCGCGCGCAGCTCGAGGCGGCCGGCGCAGTGCTCCGCCAGGAAGGCGGCACGCTGGGCCGGCCCGCGCGCGAGGGCTTTGTGAAACAGCGCCTCGAGATCAGCCCACGAGGGCGCACTCACGGGTGGGCCTCGTGACGGAGATTGTGGAGCAGCCACGCCCGCGCGACCGCCCACTGGCGCTTCACCGTGGCGGGCGAGAGTCCCATCGCCTCACCGGTTTCCTCAATGGTCAATCCACCGAAGAACTTCAGTTCCACCAGCCGGCCTTGTTCGGGGTAGATGGCCGTCAAGCGCGTCAGTGCCTCATCCAGTGCAAGGACATCGATCCCGCGCGGCGGTGATGCACCCGCAGCGTCCATCAGCGTAATCGGCGTCACACCGCCGCCGCGCTTGGCAGCCACGTGCGTCCGGGCGTGGTCCACCAGGATTCGTCGCATCAACTGCGCGGCCACACCGAAGAACTGCGCGCGATTCTGCCAGCGCGCATGGTCTTGATCAATCAGTTTGAAATAGGCCTCGTGGACGAGTGCCGTGGCCTGGAGCGTGTGACCGACCCGCTCGTGACGCAAGTAGCGGGCGGCGATACGGCGCAGTTCCCCATACACGACCGGGATCAGATCCGCGAGCGCATCCCGGTCGCCACCGCTCCAGGCGAGGAGCAGCTGCGTCACGTCTCCGGGAGGCGAAGACACGGCGTCACCATCCAAGTCTTTCTAGGCGAAGGCCCTGAGTATACGCCGGCCCGCCTGAACGAAAGAGAGGCCGAGCCCGGCTCTCCGCGGGCCCGAAACGCGCTGGGAATCGGAGGTGACGCGCTGCCTTGAGCCGGTTCGATGACCGCTTCCGCGTTAGGAGCCAGCGGAGGTGGACATCATGAACCGACCGTTCCTAAGGGCCTCCCGGAAGCAGGGGCCATGTGGTGTTGCGGAGTTCCTTGCGTGTGCTCTCTTGATCGGGCTGCTGGCCGGTCCCGCCAGAGCGCAAACACCGGTCCTGTTCGGATTCCTGGAAAGCGACACTCGATTGGCCGTGTGGCGCGCGGTGGAGGGGGCCGTCGTTCGTCTCGCCCGCCCCGGCTGCCAAGCTCTCTTCGCCGACTTTACGGATGAGGTAGGCCAGCGCCTGTCGACCACGCTCGAGGCGAGCGGAATGAGTCCCGCTGAAGCGTTCGCACTCCTACGGTTTTTCGATGACCGCGAGGCACCGCAATGCCGAGCGGGCACGACGCTGGCGTTCACCCAGACCGGCTCTCGGCTCATTCGCGTCTGCGGACGAGCGTTCAGAGATCGCTTTCTCCAGAATCGCAGGACGACCGAGATCATCGTCATTCACGAGTTCCTGCATGCGCTCGGCCTCGGAGAGAATCCACCCACCAGCCAAGCGATCACGGAACGCGTCGCTGCCAGATGCAGTGACTGAGAATGCGCGAACGGATGTCCGTTAGCGCATGCCCATCTGCTCGGCCGCGAACGCCCACTGATCGGCCCGTTCGGCAATGAGCTTGTCCGTCGGCCGATATCCGTGCGAGCCCTGTACTTCGATTCGGATGAGGACCGGTTTCGCACAACCCTGGGCTGCCTGCAGGGCAG
This sequence comes from Vicinamibacterales bacterium, assembly GCA_036802945.1. Classification (GTDB taxonomy): domain Bacteria; phylum Acidobacteriota; class Vicinamibacteria; order Vicinamibacterales; family UBA2999; genus Gp6-AA40. The sequence goes on along the minus strand of DAIRVG010000024.1, from coordinate 46,653 downwards.
CGGCGAACTTGAATGAATGGCTTGGCACCACGCGATCGTCATGATCGGCCGTCGTGACGAGCGTCGCCGGGTAACAGCTACCGGACTTGATGTTCTGCACCGGTGAGTACTTGATCAGAAACGGGAACTGCGCTGGATTCGACGCAGAGCCGTACTCCGTCGTCCACAACGCTCCGCCTGTGAATTTGTCGTACCGCAGCATATCCATGACGCCAACCGCCGGGAGCGCGACAGCGAACAGGTCCGGCCGCTGTTCCATGACGACGCCAACGAGGAGTCCGCCGTTGGACCCGCCCATGATGCCCAGGCGAGCGGGGGAGGTGTATCCGTCCTTGACCAGCTGTTCGGCGACGGCGATGAAATCATTGAACACGTTCTGCTTCTTTTCGAGCATGCCCCCCTTATGCCAGACCTCGCCATACTCGGCGCCGCCGCGCAGGCTCGCGGTCACCCATATGCCACCGCGCTCGAGCCAGGCGGGCACATCCTGCCGGTACATCGGGAGCGTGGTGACCGAGAATCCCCCGTAGCCGTAGAGCATGGTCGGATTGGAGCCATCGCGCGCCACGTTCTTGCGTGCCGTGAGAAAGAACGGCACGCGGGTGCCATCAGCGGAGGTGGCGAACAGGGCGTGTGTTTCGAACCGGCTGGTATCGACGGGGGGCGTCGCGACCTCGAATCCGTCACTCTTCTTCGACACCGGGTCGAAGACGTACACCGTCGACGGCATGAGCGGCGAACTGAAGCTGTACCAGATGTCCGGTGCGTCCTCCCGTCCCTGGAAGACGCCGACGGTCCCGGTCCCCGGTAAGGCGATCTCGCCTTGCGGCGTGCCGTCGAGACCGAAGAGCAGCAGCTTGCTTTGTACGTCGACGAGATACTGCGTCACGATTCGGCCGCCAATGACTTCGGCGCCTTCGATCGCGTCCTTTCGTTCGGGAACAACCGTCTTCCATCCACCTGCGGCAGGATTCTGGAGATCGACCGCGATAATCCTGCGGTTCGGTGCCTCCTTGTCCGAGCGGAGATACAGCGTCGTGCCCTTGTTGCCCACAGGCAGGTACTCCGCATCGTTGATCGGCATGAGAGGCTTGACCGGTCCGCCGATCCTCGGCGCCTCTGCACGGCCGAGATCCGCGTAGTACAGGCTGTTCTTGTTTTCCGCCCCTTCGTACATCGCGATCAGGAGGTATCTGCCATCCTCCGTCACGTCGCCGCCGATGATCCAGCTCGATAGATCCTTTCTTTCGTACACGAGCGTATCCATCGACTGCGGCGTACCGATCCGGTGGTAATAGAGGGCATGTCCCGACAGCGCGGCCTCGAGGACCTTGTTTTTCGGAGGTTCGGGATAGCGCGAGTAAAAGAAGCCTTTGCTGTCGTTCGTCCATGAGATGCTCGAGAAGCGCATCCATCTCACTTCGTCCGGCATGTCTTTGCCGGACGTGATGTCACGGACCCGGACGGTGTTCCAATCCGCGCCTCCCTCGGAGAGGCCATACGCCAGCAGCTTCGCGTCGGGTGAAGGCACCCATTGCGAGAGCGAGACGGAGCCATCCTCCGAGATGACGTTTGGATCAATCACGAGCATCGCCTGCGCTGCCCGACTGCTGCGGACGAAAACGGGTGACTGCCGTTGCAGACCCGTATTCCTCGAGTAAAACAGTTTCCCCCCTTTGACGACGGGAACGCTGATGCGCGGATAGTTCCAGAGCTCGGTCAGTCGCGTGTTGAAATGCTCACGCAGTGGAAGCTTCGCCAGATACGGCTCCGTGACGGCATTGGATGCTGTCACCCAGTCGGCCACTTCCTTCGAATCGAGCGACTCCATCCAGCGGTACGGGTCGGGGACCTTCGTCCCGCCGTAGTCATCGACCACGCTGCCGGTGTGGGCGACCGGGTACGTGAGCCGCGGTTGTGCCGGATCGATCTGCCGGCAGCCCGAGCCGGTGAACGCGAGCAAGACAATCACTGATTTCAATCTCACGATTTCGTCCTCTGCAGCCGGACGACATC
>DAIRVG010000024.1:42244-44537 GCA_036802945.1 Vicinamibacterales bacterium | reverse complement strand
GCACTGTTCCCCGAGAACGGGATTCCAATACCATGGCGCAGGTCCGTTTCGAGGCTGATAAGAAAGAGGTTGGGTATGAGGTCGCGACGCGAATTCTTGACGGCGACGGCGGCGGGGGCTTATGCATTGATGGCTGCGCCACGGTTGCCGGCCCAGACGGGTCCGCCGCTGCGCGTCCGAGGGATCAACCACGTGATGCTCTCCGTCTCTGATGTGAAGCGTTCGGTGGATTTCTACCAGGGTCTCTTCGGCATGCCGGTTATCTCCAGGCAGGGAAGCGGGACGAACTTGCAGATCGGCGCGGGACCACAGTTTCTGGGCGTGAGCGCCGCAGGTTCGGACCCGCCCCGGCTCGACCACCTCTCCCTGGGCGTCGAGGATTTCGACGTCGAACGCGTCAGCAGGATCCTTACGCAATACGGCGTGACCAGGGTTGAGAACGCTGCAAGCACCAGTGGCGGAGGGCTGAGGCTGAGCGGCGGACCCATGAAGATGCGCGTGCGGATGCGAGGCCCGGACGGCGGTGGCGCGCAGGAGGGGACACCTGAGCTCTACGTTGGCGATCCGAATGGATTCGTCATTCAGTTACAGGATCCGCGGTACTGCGGAGGAGCCGGCCGGCTCGGGAACGTGTGCCGGGCGCAGGAGCCGTCGCCACGACGCGGACTGCTCGCGCTGCGCGGATGGAGCCACTGCACGAACAACGTGTCGGATCCCGCCGCGTCCCGCAAGTTCTGCCAGGATGTCTTCGGTCTCAGGATTCAGGCGTTTCAGGGGCCAACAGCCCCGGTGCTCGGGTTGGGCGGCCGCGGCGAGTTTCTGATGTTCACCGCTGGTGCAGCAGGCCGCGGCGGGTCCGGTGCCGCCCCGCGCGTCGCCATCAACCACCTCTGCATGACGCTGGAGAATTTCCGCCCTGAGACCGTCATCAAGGCACTCGAGACGTACGGGATCAAACCACGCGGCGACGGTCAGGGCGCACCCAGCCCCCTTGTTCATTACATCAGCGTGCGGAGGGAAGATCGCGGCGGGGCCAAGGAAGGCACGCCAGAACTGTATTTCACCGATCCCGACGGCCTGATCATTCAGCTGCAGGACGTGAGTTATTGCGGAGGATCGGGCGTTCTCGGGAACGTATGTATTTGAATCTATGCGAACGCAATGGTGGCCGTGGCTGCGACGTGTAAGCGCGGTGGCCCCTCGCCAGGCAACTGTTCGCAACATCGTTCTCGGGCCAACGGTGCTATGCTCGCGGCGACTTCCGGACGATACGAACCCTCGGCGTGAGTCGGCGCTCGCTCTTGAGAGGAGGCGTCACATGACCCTACGAGTGCTCGGACCGCTGTACGGCTCCAAACGCGAATTGTGCAGGGGGGTTGCCGCAGATATCAAGCGGGGTGGCCCCTTGGCTGGTTCAGTCATCGCAGCCGTCGTGGCAATGATTTCGCTGGTACCGGTTCCCGCGGCCGGACAGGCATCCGCGCCAACCCGTTGGAGCCCCCCTCGCCTCGCCGACGGCCAGCCGGACATGCAGGGACACTGGATCAGTGACGCGGTCGGGGCGGCGCACAGCGTCGAGGACGGACGAGATCCGGCCGACGACGTCATTCAAGCCAGGGTCGGAGAACAGAATCCGATCGTGGTAGTCGACCCCCCTGATCGACGGATTCCGTATCAGCCGGCGGCGGCAGCCAGGAGAGCGCAGCTCCTGCGGGACATCTTTACGCCGACGCAACCGGAGCATGTCGACCCACATGTCCGCGCGTTTCTCGACGGGGTGCCGCGCAACAATTACGTGCCGGGCGGGATGCAGTTCATTCAGCGTCCGGGATCAGTGTTGATTGTCTACGAGTCGAACCACTCCTATCGCGTCATCCCGCTGGATGGTCACCCGCACGTCGGCCCACAAGTGAAGCTGTGGATGGGGGACTCACGTGGACGCTGGGAGGGAAACACGCTGGTCGTCGACGTCACGAACTTCACCGACGGGACCTGGATTGACTCTCATGGAAGCTTCCACAGCGACGCGTTGCACGTGGTGGAGCGCTGGACGCTAGTCAGCGCCGATCGCATCGATTACGAGGCGACGCTCGAAGACCCCAAGGTCTGGACCAGGCCCTGGAAGATGGCGTTCCAAGTCAACCGCAACAAACAGGCAGGTTACGAGATCTTTGAAGACACCCGTCACGAGGGTGAGCGCGACGTGGAGGCAATTATCCTGGGGGGCAAACACAACAAGGACGCCGGTCTCACGGGCATCCACGAGCATCGTCGAGAGGGAAGGTGACACGCC
>DAIRVG010000024.1:39028-42144 GCA_036802945.1 Vicinamibacterales bacterium | reverse complement strand
CTCGGGAATGAATCTATGCGAACGTGCCCAGCGGCTCGAACCGCCCTTTCAGGATCGCCGCTGTGTCGGCAACGCCAAGCCACTCGTCGATCATGGTGGCGTAGACACGCCTGAAGTCAGTCGTCATCTTCATATTGCCGTCGTCTAGATCCGTGAGACTCGGGTGTTTTCCGTAGAGGCCGCCTTTGACGCGATGCCCGACGATGAACATCGGCGTGGCCGTGCCATGGTCGGTGCCAAGGCTGCCGTTCTCCTCGACGCGGCGTCCGAACTCCGTGAACATCACCACAGCGACGTCGTCTCCGCGCCCGAGGCGTTTGACATCGTCCATGAAGCCGCGCACCGCGTCGGCGGTATACATGAGGAGCCGGCTGTGGAGGTCTGCCTGCTGCACGTGCGTATCGAATGAGTTGCCCTGATAGGTCACGTAATACAAACGCGTCGGCATGTCGGCTGCGATCAGAGCCGCCACGCGTTGAAGGTTGCCGCCGATTCCGCCTCCGGTCCCATAGTCAACCGGCGTTCGGTACGTCGCTGACGCCTGCCGCACGAAGTCGGCGCTTTCGGTCGCGTTCTGCGCCGTCGAGGCAAGGAACTCGAGGGTCTGATTCGCGGTCGATCGCGCCCGGTTCATCCCGGCGAGCACATGCTTCTCGTCGTCAGTCCCCTCACGTCGAAAACGGTCGGGATCGTCGAATACGAGCGGTGAGTGCTGGCGGCCGCGCACCGCGAGCGATTGAGATGTGCCGAGGTTCACGATGACATTGCGAGCGCCGGCGGGATAGGTCTCGTCAGCGAGCCGGCCGAGCCAGCCGAGCGGCTCGCCGCCGTTCGGGATGCCGGTGTGCCAGTAGCCCATCGACGAAAAATGGGACAGGCTCGGGTGGTCATAGCCGCAGCCATGCACGACGGCCAACTGACCGTCTTTGTACAAACGCTCGAAACCGACCATCGCCGGATGAAAGCCGAAGCCGTCCGCCACCTTGCGTACCTCCCGCTCCGGGATTCCAAGCTTCGGCCGCGCGCGATAGTACGCGGCGTCGCCGAACGGAACGACCGTATTCAAACCGTCATTGCCGCCTGACAACTCGATGACGACAAGAATCCGGTTCGGGTGCGTTTCGGCGCTCGTGCCGATGAGAGCCTGAGCGGTCAGCGCCGCCGACGTCCGTTGGAGGATGAACGGCAGTCCGGCGCCCACGCCGATGCCGTACAGGCCACGGGCAAGAAAATCGCGGCGTGAGCAGGAGCAGCCAGCCATAAGCCTCTTCCTCTAAATCCCAAATCCCAAATCCCAAGTTCCAAATCCCAAGTACCCCTAACCCCTGACCCCTGACCCCTGACCCCTAACCCCTATCCGAGTTGATACTCCGGTGTGCTGAGCACGAGATACAGCAGCTCCCGAAGCGCGTCTTCGAGCTTCGCGCCCGGTTGAATGGTGGACGACCCGAGCTTCGCGCGAAGGAAGCTGACGAGCGCCGCTCGATCCGTTTCCGCAAGCGGGACGCGAAGGAACCGGTGGACGAAGTGATCGACGACCTGGTCCGCCGTGCCGGCGCGCGCCGAGATGACCATCGTCGTGAGATCGAGCGCGGCGGTGTTCCTGGGAATCAATTTCGTCCGCTTGAAAGCCAGGACGTTTCCCGCGTACCCGCCGTAGCGCGTGTTGTAGTCCTCATCCCGGTCGATCATCATGTTCGACTCGGCGTCTCCTTCGCGCGTGGCTTCCGTGATGTTCATGCCTTTAGCCAGCCGCTGCCCGACGCGCTCGTCGGTTGGCGACATCGATCGATCGGGCGCACGGAAGCTCTTGACGTCCGGGAACAGCACGTCGCGGAACAGGTTGCCGCGCTGGAGGAACGTCGACGGCGTGATCCACGTTCGCCCACCCGCCCAGCCTGCCACGTTCGGCGGGTCGAACAACGCCTGCCCAAGACCGGCAGTCATGCGGCCGAAGTCGGGGATCGTCGGCATCTCGTGCAAACCCAGTTTTCTGTAAGTGGAGACGACAAGGTGTACCGGGCTCTTGATCTGTGTTGCGTAGGATTGCGGGCTGTAGAAGTCCTTCGACAGGAAGATTCGCTTCAGCAGCGGCTTCATCCGGTACCCGCTGGTGCGGAACGTACGCCCTAGATCGGCGCGGACTGTTGCGGCGACCTCCTCGCGTACGAAATACCGATAGACCTTCGCAGCGACGAACTCGCCGGTGACCGGCTGCGCGAGGATCGTATCGATGATGTCCTCGCCGTCGAGCGGGCCGGTTCGCGCGAGGAACGTCTTCTGGGTGAAGTCGTGTTGATCGGCGTCGAACTTGAACGCCAGCACGTCGTTGGTCCAGCCGGTGAACGCGCGCGCAGCCTCGCGAACATCGTGCTCGGAATAGTTGCCTACGCCCATCGTGAAGAGTTCAAGGAGCTCGCGGCCGAAATTCTCGTTGGGGTGCTGCTTCACGTTCTCGCCGTTGTCGAGATACACGAGCATCGCGGGATCCTTCAGGATCCCGATCAGCAGATCGCGGAAACTGCCTGAAGCGTTCCGGCGGAACATCTGGTTCTGCCGAAGCATCATCCGGTAGTCGCGCACCTTGTTCTCGCCGGTCGCGAAGTGACCGTGCCAGAAGAGCGTGAGCTTCTCCTCGAGGGGGCGCTTGCTCGTCAGCATGCGGTTGGCCCACCAGAGGCCGAGCCGCTGCGTCTCGATGTTGTTGGCGATCAGGCTGTAGAAGAACTTGTCGACGATCGGCTGGAGGCGCCGCGGCGTCCCTTCCGGGAGGAATTTTTCGCCGAGCCCTTCACCATGCTCGCGCGCAATCCGCACGGCCTCGGCACGGCTTGGCGGAAACGGATCCATGCCCGCGTCCCAGATTCCCGACTCCTCGAACGGTGGGTGGCCGCGATCGTCAATCGCGTCGTAGTCAACCAGAGCGTCGGCGGCACCTGCCGGCGTCATCGCGGCGAACCGCGCGATCTCTTCGGGCGTCGCGCCGAAGCCGGCGCGCTCGAGCAGGTGCGCCGCGCGGTCGTAGCTCCACTCGGATGGGGGAATGGGCGAGAGATCGCCGGCCCAGGCGCCGGGTCCGGCGCCGGAGGTCTGGCCCGCGGAGAGGATGGCCGACG
>DAIRVG010000024.1:24647-38928 GCA_036802945.1 Vicinamibacterales bacterium | reverse complement strand
ACGGCGTAGCCTTGAATCTCGATCTTTGCGTCGGGGTTGGCCAACGCGGTGATCGTAATGAGCGCACTGCCCGGGAAATTGTCACCGAATATCTCTCTGCGAATCTCCGTGAGGCGGTCGCCATAGCGAACGTCCGTAATGAACACAGTCATCTGAACCATGTCGCTGAGCTTGCCACCCGCTTTTTCGAGAGTGGCGTTGAGGAGCTTGAATATCTGCCGCACTTGACCTTCGAAGTCGCCGGCGAGCGACTTGCCCGAGTCGTCCGCGGTAGCTATCTGCCCCCCCAGCCACACGGTCTTACCGCCCTCGGTGATCACCGCGAGCGAGTAGCCGCGCTGCTGCGGACGCTCGCCTTTGATGAACACCTGTGCGTGCAGCGGGGTAGAAAGCACGAAACAGAATGTCGCAGCCGCTATGCCGATCGAAATGCGTGAGTACACTTTGTAATCCTCCGCGTGTTGGCAATACTGTCGGGTGGATTGACGTCGAGTCAAACCATAGCCGCGCAATGTTTCTTATTTGGCGCGCTCCCAGATTATTCGGTTCCCACTATCAACGGGCGTGAGGATGACCCGGTCACCCGGCGCGAACTCGTATCGCCGCACGGCATCGTCGCCAACCTGGCCGGGATTGATATTGGCCTTGCGATGGTGCGTGATCGTGTGCGCGTGTTCGTCGACCGTGTAGGTGCCGAAATACGCGAGATATCCGGTGATGGCTTCCTTCGCCTCGTCGGGTGTGGGCTGCGCCCCGGCGTACTTCGGGCGTGCGCGGTTGGGCATGACCTGCGCCGCCATGTTCCCAAGGCCGTCGTAGATCATCATCCCGGTAGACGAATCCGAGATGAGCCGCCATGTTCCGATGAAACGCTTCGCTTCCTCGCCTGCAGGAGCCGTCTGGCTGCTGGCGCTGCGAGCCCCCGCCTGGGTGATAAGAATGACAGCGAGAAACGTCACGCCAAGTGCTCTGATCATTCGCATGTCGTACTCCGATGAGGCATGTTGGCGGTCGACCCTTTCGCGGTTCCGCGGCGCCGAGTCGCTCACCGCAGGTTCTCGTAGATCAATCGCTCGAACCGCTTGATGACGTCCATGCTGGTGGCGTTATAAAACGGCAGCACCTGCGTGAGGATCACGACGCCAATTCCGTTTTTTGGATCCACCCAGAAATGCGTGTTGTTGATCCCTGCCCAGGTATAGCTTCCGGCGCCTCGCTCGTGTCCGCGTGTACCGTCTGTCACGGTGATCTGGAAACCCAAGCCGAACTTATCCTCGCCTGCTCCGAACGGGAATGGAGCGGATCGGCGCGGTAGGGCGGCCGGCATCGTGTCGACGACGACCGAGCCAATCTGGTTGCTCGTCATCAAACGCACGGTGTCCGGCTTGAGCAACTGTTTGCCGTGCCAGCTTCCCTCGTTCTGGAACATTTGCACGAACGCCGCATAGTCGGAGGCGGTTGAGACCAGCCCGCCGTCGCCTCTCACGTCCGGCGTGTATTGAGGTGGGTTCGGATTCTCGACCAGCCCGGTCTCTTCCCGCTGGTGAATGGTGGCAAGCCGCTCGGCCTTCTCTGGAGCGGGCGTGTAGGTCGTGTCGACCATTCCCAGCGGACGAAAGATTCTTGCCTGGTCCCATTCTTCGAGCGACTGGCCGGACAGCTTGCCGACAATGTCGCCGAGAACCCCGGTGGCAGGCGAGTAGTTCCATTTCGTCCCCGGATCGAACAACAGCGGGAGCTCCCTCGGATCCTTGCCGGTCTTCGTTTGAATCGCGAGGACAGTGTGACTGGCAAACGGATAACTCAGCCCGGACGTGTGAGTCAGCAGGTGTCGGAGAGTTATCTCACCCGTGGCCGGCCGCGTCGTGTAGGTCGCGTCCCTCTCGTTGAACGTGGCTATCACTTCCCGGCCCCTGTATGCCGGCAGGTAGTCTCCTGCCGGATCGTCGAGCCGGAGCTTGCCTTCCTCGTAGAGCATCATGATCCCCACCGACGTGACGGGCTTCGTCATTGAGGCGATGCGGAACAGCGTGTCCGTTGACATCGGGATGCTCTTGGCAATGTCCTGCTTGCCGAAGGCCTTGAGATAGAGAATCCGATCCTTGTTCGTGACGGCTGCCACGACGCCTGGGATCTCTCCCTTGTCGACGGCCGCCTGAAACATGCGGTCGATCGCCGCGGCGCCACCGACGTCGAGGGTCGGCAACCCAGCCGACCGGGCGGTACAGGCGCCCAACAGCAGGATCGCGAGGAGCGCGCTCGTGCGACGCAACAGCGCGCTCAAACACCTGCGCGGCGAGATCACCTGAGGTGCTCCTCAGTACGCCATCGCATAGCAGTCACGGCGCGGATCCGCCGCGGCGAATCGATTGCCAGTCGCGGGATCAATCATCACGGCCGTGGCGCAGCCGGACATGCCAAATGGCCGGAGTCGGCTGACGTTGTGGCCACGCGCTCGAAGCTCGTTGTACACCGCATCTGGTACCGTGGCCTCGACGTTGAGCTTGTTGAACCCTGGTTCGTGTGGCCAGAACGAACCATAGAAATGCAGTGTCTGGACACGGGGCCGCTCGAGCGCGGCATGCAGGTTCGGATACCAGTCGTCCCAGAACTCCACCACGCTCAAGAGCGCCTGCAGGATCGTCTGATCCTGGTTATCGCCACCCGGCGTGCCGAGCGCCATCATCGGCGTGTCACCCTTGAAGACCAGACTTGGTGTCAGCGTGTAGCGCGGGCGCGCGTGCGGGCGAATCTGGTTCGCCCTCGTCTTGTCCAGCCAGAACTGTTCGCCGCGAACGCTCATGCCGATGCCTGTATCGCCGAGAATCACCGCGCCGGTCACCCAACCGCCACTCGGGGTCACGTCGAAGATGTTGCCGTCCTTGTCGATGACCGCCATGTGCGTGGTGTCCTTCGACACGCCAGCGGAGTCCTGTCCGAGTGACGACAGGAGTAAAGGATCGGATCCGGCACGCGCCGACGTCGCGCTCGCGCGTACGTCGGCCTTCCAGTACGGCCACACCTTCACCTGAGAGTCGAAGCGGAGAGGATCGCCGGCCACGAACGTCGTCGACGCACGCGTCCGATCGATGAGCGCGGCGCGCTCCTTCGCGTACGCTTTCGAGAGAAGCCCTTCGGACGGTACCTTCACGAAGGCCGGGTCCGCGTAGTACGAATCGCGGTCCGCGTACGCGAGCTTCATCGCCTCGACAATCGTGTGGAGGTAGTCGGCGCTCGCATAGCCCATCGTGTGGAGATCGAACTGCTCCAGGATGTTGAGTGTCTGCAGGAGCACGGGACCCTGACTGCCGAACCCGTGTTTGTACACGGTGTAGCCACGGTAGGTCGTCCGCGCCGGCTCTTCGACCCGTGCGAAGTACTCGGCGAAGTCACGTTCGTCGAATGGCGCATTGTGCTCGCGCAGGAACTTCACCATCTCGCGGGCAATGTCACCCTTGTAGAACCGATCGCGCGCCGCGATGATGCCGGCTGAGCGTCCGCGGGCCTTCGCCGCGCGTTCGGCCTCGACCATGCGGCGCAACGTTCTGGCAGTCGCCGGCAGCTTGATCGTCTCGCCCGCCTTGTAAAGCGATCCATCGGGCTTGAGCCAATAGGTCTTATTGGTTGGCCAGCGCGCGATGAACTCGAGCTCGTTTTGAATCGCGCGCGCCGTGCTCGGCCGCACCGGAAAGCCGCCCTCCGCGTAGCCGATCGCTGGAGCCGCGACGTCTTCAAAACTCATCGTGCCCCATCGTTCGAGCACTGTGAGAGCGGCATGCAGTGCGCCCGGTACGACCGCGGGATCGAGTCCTGCGCCCAGAAGGTTCTTCTGACGCGTGAGGTACCAGTCCACGTCCACCGCGTGCGGCGCCCAGCCCTGTCCGACGATCGATGTGACTTTCGCTTCCTTCTTCGGATACACGAGCACCAGCGCTTCACCGCCGAGACTGTAGAGGTCCTGCTCGAGTACGCCGCCAGCGAGCAGCGAGGCCACCCCCGCATCGAACGCGTTCCCGCCCTTCAGCAGGATTCCGAATGCGGCAGCGGTCGTCAGCGGGTGACCTGTGGACACGCCGCCTGAAGGACCCATCACTGCCGGTCGCAACGCTGATCCCGCTGGCTGCTGATCCTGGAGCGGCACCTGCGCTGGAGCGATCCGGAGGAAGCCCGTCGCGATCAGGGCGGCGACCAAGATACCCGTGCGCCGACGATTACGCTCCGCTGGACCCCGTTTCATGATCGAGCTCCTTTTCTTTCGACCGCTGATGCCGTAGGACACAAAGACGGCTTAAACCACGAAGGTCTCGAAGGACACGATTTGTGCCCTCTCAATTCGTTTGCCGCGTGCGCCTCAGTCGCGGCGCCTCATGATCATGCGGAGCACCGCCGGCTGCAAGCGCGAGTTCAGCGTCTCCTGTGTGGCTCGCAGCATAACGCCGAAAGGCCTGCGGTGAACCGCATTGGAAGCCCTGTGCGGACGGGTGTTCAGGAACGACGCGGCGGCGCCGACGGCTGCATGCGGAAGTTAGCCAGCTTTTCCCATGTCTCCGCCGTTTATGGGGTTATTGAACCGTGCAAGAAGAACGTTCCCGTCGATTGAACAGAACCCATCCAGCCCCGTTCCAAGAGGCGCTGTTTTAGCCCCGCCGGCTCATAGAACACCTTCACGATCTCGAACTCGCGTCCGTCGTTCAGTCTGCGTCTGACCACACCAGACTCGTCGAGTGGGCCATGGTCCCGCGCTGTCGATGACTGTTCGAGCAAGCTGTCAACGAAGAATGCCCGACCGCCCGGTCTGAGAGCTGATCTGACGCTGCTCCAGAATGCGTCGAAGCGCCCGGGCGGTACGTGCGAAAGCCAGAACGAAAAGAACACCACGTCGAATGTGTCTGTCGGCTTCCACGAGAAAATGTCGGCCTCGACATACTCAACATTTCGGGACCGAACGCGTTCCCGATTGATGGCAAGAGCTTCCGGTGAGGCATCTACGGCCACGACACGTGTGTTGCTCTCCGCCAAGTGGCAGGTCCAAAGACCAGTTCCACAAGCCACTTCGAGCACGTTGGCGTCTCGGACATCCGCGCGAAGTGCAGCCTCAACGACCGCAAGCTCCTCAAACCACCTGATTCGATGCTCTGGGCCTCGGTCGTAGCGACCTTGGCGAAGGAACCACTCGTCGTACTCCCGCGCTCGCGCACGGTAGTACGCCACTTGGCTTTCGAGGAGTTGTTCCTCTCCCATGTTCTGTCTGGCTAACGCTACAAGTGAAGCCGCGCGCCCCGCGGCAAGAACGTACAGGACAAAAGGCGCACCGGCTCCAATGTCGAGGGCATCAGATTATCGCTGGGCTGGCTTCTTCTCCGCTACGCAGTTGTAGGGCTTCACAGTTTCTCCAGGCCGCCACACCCATGATTGTTTCAGCTCGACGGAGCGGGTGAAAGTCTGCGGATCGGTAATCGTCATCGTGTAATCGAGGCGAGTTCCGTCCCTTGTGGGAGTGAACCGCTCGACGATCATCGACGAATTGCCTTGAGGAATGCCCGAGGAATCGATGTAACGCCACGCGATGCGGCTGGTGGTTACGACGAGCGTGTCGTTTTCCCAGCGGCCTTTGGAACGGCCGAGCAGGGTCGCCGGCAGCGCATCTAGGTTGGCATTGGGAGCCATGTTGATGGTCCGGACCGTGTCATATTCCTCCAGGCGCAGGAGAATCGTGTCGCCCTTGTTGACGAATTCTATTGGATACGGCTGCCCCATGATTGTGGGCAGCCCTTTTGGCGCGCATCCGGGCGCAACCGTATCGGTAATAGGGTTCCACGCAGCGCGCGCTTTCTTCGCGGCCTCAGTCAGTGGATAGTCGTCTCTCCACAATTCGGCGGGATCATCGAGCTTCGTACTCCACACGCGAAATATTCCTGCGCTCCCGTTTGAGGCCTTGCCTCCGTCGAACCAGGTTGTCGTGGCTCCGGTCACGGAGGTTTTCCAGCGAGGTTTGATCTCCGGCCCTAGAACAATTTCCCGACCATCAGCAGACAGCACGTTCGTTGCCCACATCCGGTTCGGAGCGCGTCCGGAGGGCGAGCCAGCAATCTTGATCGTGTCGCCAACCTTGAGATTGTCCGGCGTGGCGTTCGTCCGCCGCAAGATGCTTAAGGAATTGGCTTCGATATCCCATGTAATGACCTTGCCGCCGCGGTCCGTGGATCGAACCATGAAGTGGACGTGGGGATTTTGCCAGGCTACTTCGAGAAGCTTGCCTTCGACTTCGATGACCCTGCTCCGGTCATATTCAGAACCGGAGTGGTGCCCGAGCAAGCGGGCAGGCGCGATAAGCCAGCATGCGATCAGAATACCTAGCGAGACGGTTGGTTTCATCGCGTACCTCTCACGACACGGGTTGTTCATTCGGTCCAGGTCACCGAAGGATCCATGCCGCCGGCACTGCCTCAATGACGTTCATCGGTGAAGGAGTGGGCGCGACCTATTCAGGCTATAACCCGCCTCACGCAGCCGATCTGGTGTTCATGAGCGACGCAGCGGCGCGACCGCTCGAACAGGCCGGTCAGCATAATGCCTGCGTCCTGCGCAACCGACCGAGAAGTGTTTCTTCGTGACCGTCGTGACCTTCGTGGTTGAAAGATCTTCGTGGTCTTCGCGGTCGATCCTTCCTCAATTCGTTTGCCGCGCGCGCGTGGGCACGAATTTCCTCACGTCCATGAGGAAGTCCGCGCCATACACGTTCCCCTGCGCGTCGACGCTCACGCCTTCCGCCATGCTTGACCCGGACGCATAGGGGTAGGAACACGGATCGGGAATCAGCGACCGCACCGAGCCATCGCGCGCGCTGCCGATCCGGATGCCGCGTCGGATACCCGGGTTGAAGGCGTACCCCGTCTGCGCGAGCGCAAAGCGTCCCGTATTAGTACGGCCGTCCCGCGATTCCGAGTCGGCGACGTAGAGGGTGTCGGTCCTCTTGTCGATGTACATCCCGCTCGGGCGGCCGAACTGGAACCACTGGTCGATGAACTTGCCTTCCTGATCGAAGATCTGAATGCGGTTGTTCTGTCGATCGCCGACGAACACGCGTCCGCGGGAATCGATGGCAATCGTGTGCGGGACATCGAACTCGCCTGGCCCCATCCCTTTCCTGCCCCACGTCTTGAGGAACTTTCCATTCTTGTCGAACTTCATCACGCGCGCGTTGCCGATCGCGAGGCCGCCGCCAGTGTGTCCGTCGGCCACGAAGATGTCGCCGTTTGACGCGACCGCCACTTCAGTTGGCGCATCGAATTCGTCTGTTCCCGGTCCGGCGACGCCTTTCTTTCCGAGCGTCATCAACACGCTGCCGTTCTGATCCAGCTTGAAGATCTGGTGACTGCCGTTGTCGGCGACCCAGAGGTTGCCGGTGCCATCAGCCGTCAGCTTGTGCGGGCTCACGAACATCCCAGCGCCGAACGTCTTCAGGAGCTTCCCCGAGGTATCGAACTGAAAGATCGGATTGACCCCCGCGCTCGGGCCGCCGCACGTCGTGCCGCCGGCGCCGGAATTGCCGCACCGGTCGATCACCCAGATCGTGTTGTCGAGCCCTGTCGTCACGCTCGCTGTGGATCCCCACTTGCGGCCTGTCGGCAGCTCACCGAAATCGACGCCCGGCTGAAAGGGATTGGGCAGATCGTTCCGCGCGCCGAGCAGCGACTTCGCCGGCAGTGACACCGGATACTGGCTTGCAGGAAAGATCTTCTGCTGCGGGGCGGCGCCGGGCTCCAGCGGCGTTGGTGGCACACCGCACGAATACGCGAGCGGTCCGGCAGGCGAGCTGCTCGGCGGTGTTGGAAACGGTGGGGGAGTGCCGGCGGTCTGTCCGGCGCCTTGGGCGGAGGAGTCGCTCGATGCGAGCACCATCGCCGCCACACTGCAAAGAGCGGTCGCCAGAACGACCGACGCCAGATGCATCTGCCTCGCTCGAGTCCACATGGTGAACCTCCTCCGCGAGAGTGCGCGTGTTCTTCGTGGTTTGATCGTTTCGCGCCGGATTATTGCACGTATCCACCCGGGGGTAACTTCGTTCACGGCCTCACGTTGATGTCCGTCAGAAGCAGGCGTGTCGGACAGCGACCTCCGGCGACAGCACGCCGGAAATCTCACGCCGCTCGTACGCTGGCGCTCCCCGCGCGTCTAGCCGCTGACTCGGGGCGACATCTTTCGCGCGGCACGAAACGTCCGAGCTAATTCACGCCATCCGAACGCGCTGACGGGAAGACGCGCGGGTGAATCGCGGCGCTTCGATTTCATGGCTCATGTGTCGGCGTGCGTCGCAGTCGGTCGCTGCCCGACACGCCCGCTCTGACGGACGCTGCCACTACCACGAAGATCACGAATCACGCGCGGATCACGAACAAGATTTGTCGTGTTTTTCGTGTCCTTCGAGCTGTTCGTGTTCTTCGTGGTTGCTCTTCTCTAGCGAGGATGGTGCTCAATCATCATCGTCTCTATTGAGATCCGCGAAGCCGTACGGTCCGTCCCAGCGGCATCCCGACCTGCAGTCGACGTTGACACGGGCATGGAACCCGGCAAGATTTCCCGTGCCGTCCGAGAACGTGCACAGTCCGAGACCGGTCGCAAAATCGAGTGTGCAGCGGCCGACCGCCCTGTTTCCGTTCCCAGAGTCGAGGACGACGTTGCTGTCCAGCAGCCCCGTCGGAATATTAGCCGCCTGGTCATAGTAAACACGCGAGCCTTTCATGATCCCCAGGACGTTTGACGATGTGATCGTACAGAAGTCACCGGCAAGGCCGTTGTTCTGCGAGCACTCCTTCGTCACGTGCAGCTGTCTGGTTCGCCCGGAGGACGCCGATACTGAAACCACTCCCGTGCCCAGTGCGAGCGTCAGGACTACGATGCCCGCAACTGGCACGAGGGCGAAGGCGATTGTGGTCATGGTCTTGAATTTCATTGTCGTTTCCGTTCCTTTCCTGCTGATCGTCTGATTGGGGTGGGGTGCTGCTGGGGCTCCGTGCATGAAGCCTTTGAGAGCGCCGCCTGTATGGAGATCGCGCAAGCAGCGTCCATAACGGGTCAACGGGACAAAGGCCTTGATCCAGTCCTCCCGGTGCTATGCTGTGCCCCCTATTCCGCTAATTGATGGCATCAATGGTGTCGCCTCCCGACGTCACGGCGCTGCTCGGCGACTGGAGTCGGGGCAACCGGACTGCTCTTAGTCAGTTGCTGCCACTCGTCTATGCGGAGCTCCGGCGCGTTGCCGCGCGTCAGCTTCGCAGCGAGCGTTCCGACCACACCTTGCAGCCGACGGCTCTGGTTCATGAGGCGTACATCCGGCTCGTCGACCAACGCCAGGGCGATTGGCAGAATCGAGCGCATTTCTTTGGTGTTGCCGCGAAGGTCATGCGCCGGATCCTGGTCGATCACGCTCGTCGTCACGGCGCGATCAAACGGGGCGACGGTGTTCGCTGTGTCTCAATCGATGAGGCCAAAGACGTCGCAGCGTCAAACGCCATACCCGTCCTTGCGTTAAATCAGGCGCTCGATCGCTTGGAAAAGGTCGACTCTGAACTGGCCTCCATTGTCGAGCTTCGTGCGTTTGGTGGTCTCACGATCGAGGAGGCGGCACTTGTCCTCAGCGTGTCGACGTCGACCGTCAAGCGCGACTGGCGCACCGCGAAGGCGTGGCTCAATCGCGAACTGGCCCCCGAAGGTCGCCCGTGACGGAGGAGCGATGGCCGCGCGTGAAGGCGCTGTTTCAGGCCGCTGTGGACCGGCCAATCGAAGCGCGCGACGCCTTTCTGGCCGCCGAGACTGGTGACGATGGTGCATTGCGTCTCGAAGTCGAGTCGCTGTTAACGGCGGACACCGCCGACGTCAGCTTCCTCGATCAGCTGCCCGTCGTCAGTGAGTCTGTTCTGGGCGATCATCTCGCTGCCGCCCAGGCGTCGATGGACCACACGTTGCCTTCCCCGGTCCTCACTGCGGGTCGTTGCGTAGGTCCCTACGACATCGTCGCCCCGCTCGGTGCGGGCGCCATGGGCGAGGTGTACCGTGCGCGCGACACGAAGCTGCATCGCGACGTCGCTCTGAAGGTGTTGCCCGAGCCGTTCGCACGCGATCCCGAGCGGCTGGCGCGGTTCACGCGCGAAGCGCAGCTTCTTGCCACGCTCAATCACCCGAACATTGCCGCCATCTACGGCCTCGAAGAATCGACCGGCGCGCAGGTACTGGTGCTGGAGCTGGTCGATGGGCCTACCCTTGCAGATCGAATCGCACTCGGGCCGATTCCGCTGCAAGAGGCCTTGCCCATCGCGCGTCAAATTGCCGAAGCGCTGGAAGCGGCGCACGACAAGGGAATCATTCATCGCGACATCAAGCCGGCCAACATCAAGATCGACCCCAATGGGGTGGTCAAGGTGCTCGACTTCGGGCTGGCGAAGGTGCATGACGGCGCCCCACAACCTGATCCCTCACGGTCACCGAGGCTGACCGCGACTGACATCGGCGAGCGGACCATCCTCGGCACGCCGGCGTACATGAGCCCCGAACAGGCGCGTTGCAAGTCGCTGGACAGGCGGACGGACATCTGGTCGTTTGGTTGCGTGCTCTACGAAATGCTCACGGGCCGCCCGCCGTTCGTCCGCGACACCATCTCCGACACCCTCGCCGCTATTCTCGAACGCCAGCCGGACCACACGATCCTGCCGGCCGACACGCCTGTACCGATTCGCAGATTACTACGCCGGTGTTTGGAAAAAGATCGCAAGGGACGCCTAGATTCGGCGGCCGGTGCTCGACTGGAGATCGACGACGCGATCGCGTCTTCGGCCGCCGAGACGCTCGCACTCACGGCGACGCCATCCCGTCGCGTCACGGTGGCGATCGCGGCGCTGTCCGGCGTCGCGGTGATCGCCGCGCTCGTCGTGTGGGCCCTGATGTGGCCCGGACCGCCGGCGCCCGAACTGCCATCACGCTTCGCGATCGTGCCGTCGCCCGCTGAGCCGCTGAATGTGTCGAGGTTCGATCGCGACCTCGCCATCTCACCAGACGGCCGGCACCTCGTGTACCGCGCCGGCGGGACTCCGAACGTCGGCGCCCAGTTGATGGTGCGGGCGATAGATCAGCTCGACGCCCGGGAGCTCCCAGACATCGGCGCACTCGGGGTGTTCTTTTCCCCCGACAGCCGATGGCTCGGGTTCTTCACGACCACCGGGATTAAGAAGGTGTCGATCACCGGTGGCCCGGTCATCACGCTCGGCCCGGTCACGGGGACGTCGCTCGGGGCGAGCTGGGGCGATGACAATGCGATTGTGTTCGCCACCAACGACCCGAGCACGGGGCTGTGGGGCGTGTCGGCCGACGGTGGCGAGCCGACGGTCCTGACGACGCCTGACGCGGCGCAGCGCGAGAGCGATCATGCGTTCCCATCGATGTTGCCGGGTGGTCGCGGCGTGCTTTTCACGATTACGGATGCGGGCCAGGCGAACAACGCGCAGGTGGCCGTTCTCGATCTGAGGACCGGCCAGCGCAAGACGCTGGTCCGAGGCGGCGGCCAGGCCGAGTACGTCGATCCCTCAGCCGGCACAGGACAGGCCGGGTACTTGATCTACGCAGTGGCCGGAGCGCTGCGTGCCGTACGCTTCGATCCCGTACGGCTCGAAGTGCTCGGCGATCCGGTGACGGTGGTCGAGCGTGTGATGATCAAGCCGAACGGCGCCGCCAACTTCGCCGTGTCGCGGCAGGGCACGCTCTTTTACATGCTCGGTGGCGTGAGCGTGCAGAGCGCGCCGCGATCGCTTGTGTGGGTTGACAGGAAGGGGAACGAGGAACCGATCAAGGCGCCGCCGCATGCCTACGCAGCCCCGCGCGTATCGCCCGACGGTACGCGTCTGGTGGTCGGCATCTCCGATGAGGGAAATGGCGACCTGTGGACCTGGGATCTCGCACGGGAGACGCTGAGACGTTTGACCTTTGCTCCCAGCTACGAGGGAATGCCGGTCTGGACACCCGATGGACGGCGGATCGTCTTCACATCGGATCGCTCGGGCGTGGTGAATCTGTACAGCCAAGCCGCCGACGGCACCGGTACGGTAGACCGGCTGACGACGACGGCGAGCCCGCAGTACCCATCGTCCGTCATGCCGGACGGGACACTCGTCGTCGGCTTCCAGAACGTGTCCAATGCCGAGCGTATCCTCCTGTTTCCACTGGCAAGGTCCGCGAGCCAACCGCGGCCCGGCCCATCGGCCGGTGCGAGTTCGTCGCGTGTGGAGCCATCCACCAGGACCTTGTTCGACGGAGCGTGGGCGGAGCCCTCGCCCGACGGCCGCTACCTCGCGTACCAATCGAATGAATCGGGGCGCAACGAGGTCTACGTGCGGCCGTTCCCGCAGGTGGACGGCGGCCGTTGGCAAGTCTCGATGGCGGGTGGTACGCGTCCCGCATGGGCGCGGAGTGGTCGCGAGCTGTTCTACCTCGATGCCTCGCGCACGCTCACCGCCGTGCCGATCCAGACGTCCGGATCGACGTTCAGCGCGGGCAAGCCGGCGAAGGTGTTCGACGCCAAATACTCAACACCATTTCCCCCCCGCCAGTACGACGTATCGCCCGACGGCCAGCGGTTCCTCATGTTGAAGGACAGCGCAGCCGGCGATCCCACCGCGACGCCGGCCAGCATGGTGGTTGTGCTCAACTGGTTCGAGGAGCTGAAGCAGCGTGTGCCGATGAACGGAAGGTGATAACCACGAAGACCACGAATGACACGAAGGTCCACAAAGAAAAACTCTCGTGTTTTTCGTGTCCTTCGAGGCTTTCGTGCTCTTCGTGGTTGCTTTTCTGCCATTTACTCCGGGCCAGCATATCGGGCACAATTCACCCGCATACGTACGCGCGCACATGAAATGAAGGGCCGTCCCGCGGTCTTCGCGCTCGTCATCGGTAGCTGGATGGCCGTTGCGTTGTCCAGCGTTCAGACGTCTGCGCCTGCCCCGAGCGAGCGGCTCTCCCCTCAGGCCGAGCCGCGAGTCGAGGGGCCTGACATCCAGGCGGTGCTCGGCAAGTACTGCGTCACCTGCCACAGTGAGCGACTTCGTACCGCCGGCCTTGTGCTCGAAGGCATTGATGTCGCCAATGCGGCTGCTCACGCCGACATCTGGGAGCGCGTCATCGCAAAGCTGCGCGCGAAGTCGATGCCGCCGGCAGGGAGGCCGCGGCCCGATGCGGCCACCTATCACGCGATTGCCACCTCGCTCGAGACAGCGATCGATCGCGCATGGGCGGCGAACCCGAACCCCGGCAGGATCGGCGCGGTCCATCGCCTCAATCGCGTCGAATACAACAACGCGATTCGCGATCTGTTCGCGCTCGATATCGATGTGACGACGAAGTTGCCGGGAGACGAGACGGCGGACGGCAGCTTCGACAACTTCGCGGATGTCCTGTCGATTTCAACGGCGCACCTCGAACGGTATCTCTCGGTCGGTCGCCAGGTCACGCGGCTCGCCGTTGGCCTGCCGCCCGCGGTTCCGGCAGTCGATCGATACGAGATTCCGCTGCATGTCGTCCAGGAAGATCAGCAGAGCGAAGACCTGCCGTTTGGATCGCGCGGCGGCATGGCGATTCGCTATGACTTTCCGGTTGATGGCGAGTATGCGATCAAGGTGCGCCTGCGACGGCAGTATCAGGACTACGTCATGGGCATGGGCTGGCCGCAACAGCTCGACGTCCGCCTCGATGGCGCGCTGGTCAAGCGGTTCACCGTTGGAGGGGAAGGGAAGGGCAGACCCGCGGCGGCCAGTTACGCCGGCGATGGTGAGCCGGGATTTGCCGGCGATCCCGAGTGGGAAAAATACATGCAGGCCGATGCGGACGCCGGGCTCGAGGTGCGCATGCAGGTCAAGGCCGGGCCGCGCCTCATCGGTGTCTCGTTCGTCAGGCAGATGTGGGAGCCCGAAGGCCTTCCGCAGCCGCTGCAGCGCGGCAGGGTCCTGACCAACGATCAGATCTACATGGGATACGCGAGCGTCGGCGCCGTTTCCGTGGCAGGCCCGTACTCCGGTCCCGGGTCCGCGAAAGACACGCCGAGCCGCCGGGCGATTTTCGTCTGCGAACCGCGCCGCACTTCGGAGGAGCGCGACTGCGCCGCGAAGATCCTCACGAAGATCGCGCGTCTTGCGTATCGGCGGCCGGCTGCCTCGTCCGACGTGCAGACGCTGCTTCAATTCTTCTCGCAGGGACGAAGCGAAGGCGGCAGCTTTGACGCCGGGATTCAGTTCGCGCT
>DAIRVG010000024.1:0-24547 GCA_036802945.1 Vicinamibacterales bacterium | reverse complement strand
CGGCGAGGCAAGCATCCCCGCTGCCCGATCTCGAGCTCGCGTCGCGCCTGTCCTTCTTCCTGTGGAACAGCATTCCCGACGAGCGACTTCTCGATGCCGCCGAGCGCGGGCAGCTGTCGAAGCCGGCGTTTCTCGAGCAGCAGGTGCGGCGCATGCTGGCCGACCCGCGCGCGACGCGTGCGCTCGTCGACAACTTTGCTGCTCAGTGGCTGAACCTGCGCCGGGTCCGTGAGGTCATCGTTGATCCGGATGTCTATCCGGACTTCGACGAGAGTCTGCTCCAGGCCTTCGAAGAAGAGACGAGGCTGTTTCTGACGAGCACGCTCGGCGAGGATCGCAGCGTGCTTGATCTCTTGCGCGCCAACTACACGTTCGTCAACGAACGGCTCGCGCGTCATTACGGGATTGCGGGGATTTACGGCAGCCGCTTCCGGCGCGTGACGCTGCCGAACCTCGATCGGCGCGGCGGATTGCTCGGCAACGGATCGATCCTCGCGACGACCTCATATCCGAACAGGACCTCGCCGGTGCTTCGCGGCAAATGGCTGCTCGACAACATGTTTGGAGCGCCGCCGCCACCGCCGCCGCCCGGCGTGAACACGACGCTGGAGGAGCCCAAAGGGGGCGCATTGCCGCCGGCGATTCGCGAACGGCTGGCGCAGCATCGCACCAACGCGGTGTGCGCGACGTGTCATGCGGCGATCGATCCCCTTGGGTTCGCCCTCGAGAACTTCGACGCGATCGGCGGATGGCGGACGACAGACGAGTCGGGCAAGCCTGTCGATGCGAGTGGCGACGTGGTGAGCGGCGCCACGGTGCAGGGGCTTTCGGGGCTGCGTGCCCTGCTGCTCGAGGAGCCGGGACAATTTCCGGCAACGGTGACAGCGAAGCTCCTGGCGTATGCGCTTGGCCGTCGCCTCGAGTACTACGATCGGCCCGCCGTTCGCCAGATTGTTCGCGATGCGGCTGCCAGTGACTACCGGTGGTCGTCGCTTGTCATTGGGATTGTGAAAAGTCCCGCGTTTCTGATGCGTGCGCCGGTGGCCACGAATTGATGCGTTGTTCACTGAGACGGGCCACAGAGGCACAGAGACACGGAGACAATTCCTGATACTAAGGAGACGAGATGTCTTTCCTCACAGCTAAAGCGTTACCGCGACGGACGATCCTGCGTGGGCTCGGCGCGGCTGTCGCGCTGCCGTTTCTCGACGCGATGCTTCCGGCCGCCTCGCTCCGCGCACGCGCGGCTGGCGCTCCCGTCCACCGGTTCCAGACGTTCTATGTGCCCAACGGGATGGCAATGGAGTACTGGACGCCGAAGGGCGCAGACACGGCGTTTGAGCTGTCGCCGATTCTCGAACCGCTCGCGCCGTTCCGCGATCAGCTGCTGGTGCTCTCGGGACTCAAGGCGAACTGGAACTACATCCACGCGGGAGCGTCGGGATCGTTTCTCACCGGCACGACGCGCGGGGGCCGCAACGAGGTCGAGATCTTCGCGGACGTGTCGATGGACCAGATCCTCGCGCGGCGGTTTGCCAGCGAGACGCAGGTCGCGTCGCTCGAGCTCGCGATGGATGCGCCGAACAATGCCGGCGCCTGCACGGGCAATCTGAGCTGCGTCTACACGCACACGTTGTGCTGGCGCAACGCCACGCAGCCGCTGCCGATGGAATACAACCCGCGCGCGGTCTTCGAGAAGCTCTTTGGCGACACCGGCAGCACGGAAGCGGCGGCGCGGGAAAAGAGATTGAGGGAGCAGAAGAGCATTCTCGACTCGGTCACCGAAAAGCTGGCGAAGCTCAGGAGGGAGCTCGGTCCGGACGACCAGGCCAAGATGAATCAGTACACCGAGTCGGTGCGCGACGTCGAGCGTCGCATTGCGAAGGCAGAAGAACAGGCCGGGATCGAGCTGCCGTCGCTGGATCAGCCGCAGGGTGTGCCGCCCGTGTTCGAAGATCACCTCGCGTTGATGCTGGACCTGCAGCTGCTCGCGCTGCAGTCAGACCTAACGCGTGTCATCTCGTTCATGATCGGCAAGGAACAGAGCGCGCGCCCGTACCCGCAGATCGGCGTGCCCGAGGCGCATCATCCGCTGTCGCACCACAGCAACGTTCCTGACCTCATCGCGCACATGTCGAAGATCAATCGCTACCATACGGAGCTCTTCTCGAAGTACCTGGCGAAGCTGCGCGCAACCCGGGATGGCGACGGCTCGCTGCTCGATCACATGACGATCCTGTACGGAGCGGGCATCTCGAACAGCAACGCGCATTCCGGCGACAACCTGCCGATCCTTGTCGTGGGCGGCGCAGCAGGGAAGCTGAAGGGAGGCCGGCACCTGCAATATACGGACAAGCCGCCGATGGCCAACCTGCTGGTTACGCTCATGGACAAGCTCGACGTGCCCGTCGAGCGGCTGGGCGGCAGCACGGGCCACCTGCCGATCGATACGGTCTCCCTGTAGGAAAGAAGTCGCATGCAGGCGCCTGAACTAACCACGAAGGTCACGAATGGCTCGAAGGTCACGAAAGTCTTTTTGTCCTTAATCGTGTGCTTCGAGGCTTTCGTGTTCTTCGTGGTTGCTTTTCTCTCGATCGTTGGGCACACGGCTCCCTTGTACGCGGCGGAGCGAACACCGCTGATCGACGCGGCCAGGAATGCCGACACCGATGCACTGCGCGCGCTGCTCAAGCAGCGTGTCGACGTGAATGCGGTCGCGGCAGACGGAACGACCGCGCTGCACTGGGCGAGCTATCGCGACGCGGGGGAAAGTGCGGATCTGTTGATCCGCGCCGGCGCCAATGTGAATGCGGCCAACGATCTCGGCGTCACGCCGCTCTGGACGGCAAGCCTGAACGGCAGCGCGGCCATGGTAGGCCGGCTCCTCGGGGCCGGTGCGAATCCAAACCTCGCCTTGCTCCTCGGCGAGACGCCGCTGATGATCGCTTCCCGTTCGGGCAATCCCCTCGTCATCACGCAGTTGATCGATAAGGGTGCGAACGTCAACGCACGCGGTCCACGCGGCCAGACCGCACTCATGTGGGCGGTCTCACAGCAGCACCCTGAAGTCGTCAAGGTCCTTCTGGCCCGCGGCGCCGATATCCACGCCCGCTCGGATACGTGGAGCCAGATGATGGCCGCTCCTCCGCATGGGAAGCCCGAGTACAACCGGTTGATTCCGCACGGCGGCGACACGGCACTGATGTTTGCCGCGCGCGTCGGCGATCTCGCCTCGGCCACGCTGCTGCTCGCTGCGGGCGCCAATGTCAACGACGCGGATGCCTGGGGCGTGAGCGCGACGACGCTCGCCGCTCACTCGGGGTTCACCGAGATCGTCGAGTTGCTGCTCGACAAGCGCGCCGACCCAAACGCGGCTGGACCTGGGTTTACGGCGCTCCACGAGGCAATCATGCGTCGCGACGAGAAGATGGTGAGCGCCCTTCTCGCACACGGCGCGAATCCGAACACGCCGCTTCAAACCTGGACACCCGAGCGTCGATCCTCCTTGGACTTCAATTTTGCGCCGGCGCTTGTCGGCGCGACGCCGTTCTGGCTCGCGGCGCGCTTCGCTGAGCCGGGCGTGATGCGTCTCCTCGTGAAGCACGGCGCCGATCCCCTCTTCGTCCACCGCAGCGAGTACTACGCGATTGACCTCAACGATCGACGCACGCAGGCGACGACCGCACTGATGGCCGCGGTTGGCATCGGCGGCGGGCGCGCGTGGGCTCAGCCCGATCGGGCTCAGCGCGAGGCGTTGATCCTGGAGAGCGTGAAGCTTGCCATCGAACTCGGCGTTGACGTGAATGCGGTCAACACCGACGGCCGGACTGCGCTTGATGCCGCAAAGGCGTTTACGCTCAAGTCTGTGGTGACTTTCCTCGTCGAGAAGGGCGCGAGAGAGGGAAAGAAGTGATACGATTGGCCGCCATAAAACCTGAGGTCCAGTCCTATGCGAAATTGGCTTAGCGACTCGGTCATTGCAGGAGTCACGGTAGCAGTCGTCCTGATGCTAGCCGCGATGTCGGGCCATGCTCAGGCCCCCGCCTACCGTGCGCCGCGGACCGCTGATGGAAAACCCAACCTGAACGGGATCTGGCAGGCCCTCAACACTGCAAATTGGGATCTCCAGGCCCACGCCGCCGGCAAGGGTCCTGTTCCCTCGCTCGGAGCGGTCTTCGCTGTGCCGCCGGGCCTGGGCGTGGTCGAAGGCGATGAGATCCCCTATCTACCGGCGGCGGTTGCCAAAAAGAAGAGCAATCAGGCGAGTTGGACGACGCTCGACCCGGAGGTCAAGTGTTATCTGCCGGGCGTGCCACGTGCCACCTATCTCCCTCATCCCTTTCAAATCGTCCAGTCTCAGCAGAACATCCTGATTAACTACGAGTACGCTGACGCGGTCCGCATCATTAACATGGGTGCCCCGACGAAAGCTCCCGGCGATAGTTGGATGGGGTGGTCGAACGGGCGCTGGGAAGGCGAAACGCTCGTGGTCGACGTGACCAGTCTCATGGAGAACACATGGTTCGACCGTGCCGGCAACTTCCATAGCGACGCGTTACACGTGGTGGAGCGCTACACGCCACGTAGCGCGGACACGCTCAATTACGAAGCGACAATTGAAGATCCGAAGGTGTTCTCGCGCCCCTGGAAGATCAGCATGCCGCTGTATCGTCGCGCCGAGAAGAATGCAACGCTCCTGGAATACAAGTGCGTGGAGTTCGCCGAGGAGTTGATGTATGGTCCGCTTCGGAAGAAGTCCAGCAACTAGCTAAGGTCTGTACGAAAGGACATCCTATGAGCCGTCGCTTACTCGCTTCAACCTTGGCGCTGGCGGCCGTGCCTCTGGTCGCGCTACTTGCGCAGGCGCCTGCCGCCGGACAGACTCCGTCATCCGCCGCGAAGGCGACGACAGGGGAGAAGGCTTGGACACCGCCGCGCACTGCCGACGGCAAGCCGGACCTGCAAGGAATATGGTCCAACAACACGTTGACGCCCTTCGAACGGCCGAAGAGCCTGGGCGCCAAAGAGTTCTATACCGACCAGGAGCTGGCCGACCTGACTAAGCGTGTTCGCGAGGGGAGCCAGGGAGAAGAGGTCGAAGGAGCCGAACTTGGGGCCGCCAACCCACAGGCTGTCCGATACGACCTCGAACTATACGGCTTTGACCGGGGCAAGGTCAGATACACCTCCAAGCGCACCTCGCTCGTCGTGGGGCCGGAAGGCGTCGTTCCTCCCATGTTGCCGGAGGCCAGAGCAAGAAACGCCGCACGCGCTGCCGAACTCAAGGGCCACGAATTCGACAGCCACGAGCAACGGTCGTTGAGCGAGCGTTGCATCCTGCTGAACCAGGTGAGAATTCCAATGACCCCCGGAGCCAATGAAGGCAACCTTCTGCAGATTGTCCAGGGATCGGGATACGTCTCCTTGCTTCACGAGACAGACCACAACACACGCGTCATCCCGACCGACGGCCGCCCGCACGTCCCGCAAAGCATCCGCCAGTTGCAGGGCGACTCGGTGGGGCATTGGGAGGGGAATACGCTCGTCGTCGACACGACCAATTTCACCAACCGGACCGCTTACCGAGGATCCAGCGACAAGCTGCATCTGGTGGAACGCTTCACGCGCGCCGCGGATGACACGCTGATTTACCAGTTTACGGTTGAAGATCCCACGACATGGGCCAAACCCTGGACTGCGGAAGTTTCCTGGACGAAGAACAAGGGGCCGGTGTACGAGTGGGCGTGCCACGAAGGCAATACCATGATCGCAACCATTCTTCGCGGGGCCCGTGTCGAAGAAGAAGCGGCGCAGAAGAAAGGGAAGTGAGGGGCAATCCATGAGAACAAAGTTGATGGTTGTCGTCGCTGCTGTGGGCCTCGTTCTGGCGGCGGTGCCGGTGTGGGCGCACCACGCGTTCGCGGCGGAATTCGACCAGAACAAACCGATCAAGGTGCAGGGAAGCGTCACGAAGTGGGAACTGACCAATCCACACTCGTGGATTCACATCGATGTCAAGGACGCCGAGGGCAAGGTCGTCACCTGGATGATCGAGGGCGCCAGCCCGAACAACCTGTACAGACTGGGCTTGACGAAGGAATCCCTCCCGGCGGGAACCGAGATCACGGCCGAGGGCTACCAGGCGAAGGACGGGTCCACCCGTGCCGTCGGCAGAAACATCACGTTTGCCAACGGCAAGAAGTTCTTCCTCGGGTTGACTGAAGCGGAGGGCGCGCCCAAGTAAGGGCCGCCCGCCCGCCTTCGCCAAGGCTACGGCGCGGCAGGCCCTTCGCCAAGGCTTCGGCGAGCCAAGCCCGCCTTCGCGAAAATAACCACGATGGCGCGAAGGTCACGAAGAAAACTGTGAGTACGGCTTCACTACTTCAGTGGAGCCGGTCTTCCGAATTTTGCCTCGTCAATTGGAACGTTTATCTGGATGTCGTTCAGCACGATTGCATCGCGCCCGTCGAGCCACGCGTACGTGATGCGGAATGGCAGCTTGATTCCGTTGACGTCGCGATAATCGGCGAAGTCGATTTGCGTGGGGACGCGGCCGATCGGCGAAAGGCCATAACGCAACTCACGCAGGAGCAGGCCGGTTTGCTGATCGAAATAGAGCGTCACCAGTAGTCCTCTCGGCCCGGTGCCCTGGACGACGTCCACAAGGTGACTTTGATTTCCGATCGCGCCCTGCAGCACCGACGATTGGCTGGTCGGCGCCGGCAGATCGGTAATGGTCGTGGGCGGGCCGGTTTTCAGATTCGTGAAAATGTTCTTGATCTGTCCTGGAAAGGACAGTTGCGCGTCGACCCTGGCCCCGTCCAGATCGCTCCCGATTAGTTGAAACTCGCCGACGACGTTGAGCGGCGTCCGTACCCAACCGGTGCTGCCGTTATAGGTTCGGATCTGGTCTCCTCGACTGGTTGCCGCCTTGAACAGAATGATCGTGGAACGCTTGTCCGGAGCCCTCGCGACGATTTCGACCGCGCCATCGCCGCCGAATCCGCCAAAGCTCACGGCGATTCCCTTGGCGGAAATGCTGGTCAGTCCGGCCAGGCGCTGGGCCCCGCCGGACGCCTGAATATATCTGTCGAGAATCGACGCAGGGGAGTCGGATCCCGGAAACGGCGTGATGACGTCGTCGGGCTCGACGGTCGGCATGCCGTATATCGTCGCCAGCGTCGGCGTGTTCAGCGGCTTGTCGCGGTTGCGATGGCAGGTCCAGCACGTCACCAGCTGGCGTCCACCAAAGTTGTTCTGATTGATGGTGGCAACCATGTTCACCATCCGGCGCGCCGTTATCTTTCTCGGCGTGTCGGCGGCCCAATCCACATTCGCGGTGCCGGCATTGACGTGACAATCCGAGCAGTCGAATTGCAGGGCGGCCGCCATGAGCCCCATCGTCCCCAGGAATTCGTCCACCGGAATGCCCTTGAGCGCCTGGACGTTCTTGAAGACCTGATCTGAGAGAAGGGGTTTCTCTTGTGGTGCCGTTTGCGCGGCCGCCAGCCCGCCGATCCACGCGGCCAATGCGATTGCGGTGGCCGGGAGTATCCATCGTACGGACCGCGGTCTCATGCTTCGTCCGCCCAACGTCATAGGTTGAGCCCCTTCTTTACGGAGGTGGAAAAGCGGCGGCCATTATAGTCCCGTTCGCGCTTGTGCCGGCTGGCAAAACCGTCCATAATCCGCGGCGCTAGGACTCTGCTCGCCATCACAACAGGAGGATCCGATGAGAACAGTGCGCGGGATTCCTCTGATGTTTGCCGTTTCCGGATTGGCGGCCCTCCTTATCCACGCAGGATCAGATTGGTTTCCGCTGCAGGCGCAGGCTGGCGTCGCGCTGACCGGGCGCGTCACTTCGGACGAAGAAGGCCCGATGGAAGGCGTGGTGGTCACCGCCCGGAAGGAGGGCTCCACCATCTCGATGTCGGTTGTGACCGATAACAGGGGCCGTTACAACTTCCCGGAAGCGAAACTCGGATCCGGCGACTACCAGCTGAAGATCCGCGCGATCGGCTACGAGCTGCTTGGCCCCACGGCGATCGATGTACGTGGGGGAGTAACGGCGAGCGCGGACATGAGGTTGAGGCCGGCGACAGATATCGCCTCGCAGCTCACCAACGCCGAGTGGCTGGCCAGCATGCCCGGCTCGGATCAGCAGAAGAAGTTCCTGCTCTCCTGCAACAGCTGCCATTCCTATCAACCGATCGTCAATTCCACGCATGACGCGAGCAAGTTCCTGCAAGTGCTCGACAAAATGGCCGGCTACTATCCCGGCAGCACGCTGCTCCACCCGCAGCGGCTTGTCGGCATGGCACGCCGGAACCTCGGCGGCGGTGCTGGCAGCGCCATGGGCGGCGAAGGGGGCATGGGCGCGGACCCGCGCGCCAAAGCCGCGGCGGAGTGGCTTGAAACCGTAAACCTCAGCAAAGGTCCGAGCCACGACTATCGGTTCAAGGCGTTGCCGCGGCCCACCGGTCGCGCCACGCGCATGATCGTCACCGAATACGATCTGCCCCGAAAGACCATCGAGCCGCACGACGTGATCGTCGATAGCGACGGGATGGTCTGGTACTCGGACTTCGGCGCGTTGCTCCTGGGCAAGATGGACCCGAAAACCGGCAAGGTCACCGAATATCCGATTCCGCTCATTAAGGAAGGGTTCCCTGTCGGGACGCTCGACCTCGAGGCGGACCGTGACGGGAATCTCTGGGTGGGCCTCATGTATCAGGGCGGCGTTGCGAAACTCGACAAGAAGACCGGCAAGGTCCAGACCTGGTCGGTCCCGAAGGAGTGGCAGACCGACGCGACCCAGCAGTCTTTCGTCTCGCCGACCTTCTCGCATGTCGACGGCAAGGTATGGGTGAAGAACTCCGACCGGGCGCAGATCCTGAGGTTGGATCCGGCGACGGGCAAGTGGGAGAACTTCGGCACGTTCACCGACCCGGAGACGAAACGAACCATCGGCTCCTACGGCATCAACGCCGACCACAACAACAATCTGTACATGCTGGACTTCAACGCCGGGAGCATTGGCATCCTCGACGGCGCCACGAAGAAGCTGGAGCTCCTTCGCACGGCGATTCCCAATTCGCGGCCGCGCCGGGGCAGCGTCGACGCCCGGAACCGACTGTGGTTCGGAGAATACGATGGGAACGCCATCGCCATGCTCGACCCGACGACCAAGCAGATCAAGGAATGGCCCGTGCCCACGCCGTGGTCGAATCCGTATGACGTGGTCATCGACAAGAACGGCGAGGCATGGACTGGATCGATGATGTCGGACCGAGTCGTGCGCCTTGATACCAGGACCGGTGCGTTCACGGAGTATCTGCTTCCCAACCCGACGAACATCAGACGCGTGTGGGTGGACAACTCCACCAACCCGGTGACGTTCTGGGTCGGCAGCAATCACGGCGCCTCGATCGTCAAGCTGGAGCCGCTCGATTAAACCGCTTTTCACTTCTACGGGCCACGGAGTCACGGAGTCACGGAGCAAAAACATGAAATTCCTCCGTGTCTTCGTGTCTCCGTGTCTCCGTGGCTACGTGGCAGTGAAATTCGCTCTAGTTCCTGCTGCTATTTCTTGACGTGGCGTTCGAGCATCTGCCGCCGGACCACGGCGCCGTAGACATTGCCACTGGCGTCGACGCCCACGCCCTCGGCGCCCGAGTGATCGGGCGCGGCCCATTCGGACTCCTCGATGAACGTCTTCACGGATCCGTCCCTGGCGCTGCCGATCCGGATGCCCTTCCTGATGGTCGTGAGCTCGTGCGCGCCGGTGTCCGGTCCCGATTCCGAATCGGCGACATAGATCGTGTCATCGCTGGTGATGTAAATGCCGCTCGGTCGGCCGAACTGGTGCCACTGGTCGAGGAACTTTCCATCCTGGTCGAAGATCTGGATGCGGTTGTTCTCGCGGTCGCCGACAAACAGGCGTCCGCGCGAATCCAGCGCAATGGTGTGCGGTTCGCTGATTTCACCCGGCCCCGAGCCTTTCTTCCCCCATTCCTTGATGTACGTCCCGGTACGGTCGAACTTTACGACCCGGTTGTTCGTCCCGTTGCGATGGCTGTCGGTCACGAAGATGTCGCCGTTGGAGGCAATGACGACGTCGGTTGGCTGATCGAAGAGATCCGGTCCCGACCCGGTCACGCCGGCTTTTCCGAGGGTCATCAGCACCTTGCCATCGGGACTGAACTTGAATACCTGATGCCCCTTGCCACCGGCGCCGCGCGCGTCAGTCACCCACAGATTCCCTTCGCGATCGACCGTCGCACCATGCGGGAAGTTGAACATTCCTTCGCCCCAGCTCTTGAGGAGCTTGCCGCTGCGATCGAATTTGAGGATCGGCGGCTCCGCGCGGCCCGTGCAGGAGTTGTCGAAGCAGCGGTGGACGACGTAAATGATGCGGCCGTCGGGTGACGGCTCGACGGCGGTCACCGCCGCCCACTTCATGCCCGGCGGAAGCTGTCCCCAGTCACGCGTCGTGCGATACGTCTGAGGGAGATCGTTGCGAGCAGAGCTGTCCGCCCGGGCGTGTACCGCCACCGCCACTCCACAGGTTGCCAGGACGAACAACGCGAGTCGCGTGCGCTTCGCTCGAGTCCAATGCCGCATGGGAAAAATCTCCTGGGGGGCGGATTATGGCACTCTCCGCGAGCAGTGCGCACGCCGAAATTCGGCGTGGTATCCTTGCGCCGCCTGGAGGGGAAAATGGTCAAGAGTGCGTTCGTCGCCGTCGCCGTTGCCGTCGCTTTTGTCTGTTCGGCGGTTGTCACCGAAGCGCGCGTGACTCGCCTCGAGATTGCGAAAGTCGAGCGAGTGGACTCGTCGTCTCCTGGCGTTCAGGGGGGAACGCAGGCGCCGCCGTACGAGCGCATCAGCGGCAAGTTCTACGGTGAGCTCGATCCCGCCGACCCGAAGAACGCGCTCATCACTGACATCCAGTTCGCGCCTCGCAACGCGCGCGGCAAGGTGGAGTACGTCGGCACGTTCTCGCTGATGAAACCGATCGATCTTTCCAAAGCGAGCGGCGTGTTGATCTACTCAGTCGTGAATCGGGGCAACGGCGCGGCAACGGCGAGTCCGGACGGACACATCTCGCTCGTGAGTGGTTGGCAGGGCGATGTTGTGCCGACGGCTATGAACCAGACGATTCAAGTACCACGCGCCAAGAATCCTGATGGCAGCAGCATCACTGGACCTCTCGTGATCCGCATCCTTGAACAGAGTGGCACCACCGCGGCGCTGATCATTCCGCGGGCGACGCCGACCCCGTACCCGCCGGCGACGCTCGACACGACAAAGGCGACGCTGGTGTCAGCCGTGTCGGAGAGCACCACGGGCGTCAAGAGCGGGTTGGTGAAAATTGCCGCCACGGATTGGGCGTTCGCGACGTGCGAGAAGACGCCCTTTCCTGGAACTCCGGATCCGGCGCACATCTGCTTGAAGAACGGCTTCAACCCCTCTCTGCTGTACGAGCTGCAGTACACAGCGAAGGATCCGCTGGTGCTTGGCATCGGGTTCGCGGCAACGCGCGATCTCAATTCGTTTTTCCGCTACGAGAAGAAAGACGACGCGGGCACTCCGAATCCTGTTGCCACGGTCGTACGTACGGCGATCTCAGAGGGCAGCTCGCAATCGGGCACCTTCCTGCGTGCGTTGATCCGGCTCGGTTTCAATCAGGATGAAAACGGACGCATCGTGTGGGAGGGCAGCAATCCGAACATCGCAT
This sequence comes from Vicinamibacterales bacterium, assembly GCA_036802945.1. GTDB lineage: Bacteria > Acidobacteriota > Vicinamibacteria > Vicinamibacterales > UBA2999 > Gp6-AA40. The sequence goes on along the minus strand of DAIRVG010000024.1, from coordinate 12,807 downwards.
CGCGCGTGCTCGATATGAATCGACGATTCGCGCTTCCGGGCGGCGCCGTCGACTTCTACGAGCTCGGGACGGAAGCGCCGGTGTGGTGGGAAGACTGGAACGACGTCCCGCGGGGACGCGGCAAATCGGGATTGCTCGATCGCTGCCGCACCACCAACACCTGCCCGAAGATTATGGAAACCTTCGGCAGCAGCGAGATCTGGACCTTGCGTGCGTCGTTCATGCTCGTCGGCACCGACGCGAAGGCCGACATTCCGATACCGGAGAACGTCCGCCGCTACTTTTTCGCCGGTGTGACGCACGGAGGGGGCCGCGGAGGATTCAGCAGCGCCGAAACCGCGAACGAGGGCTGCGAGCTGCCGGTGAATCCGGCTCCGAGCGCTCCAATGCGATCCGCGCTGATGAAACAGTTCGTCGCATGGGTCACGAAAGGGACGCCGATGCCGCCGAGCCGATATCCGACGATTGCGGATGGCACGCTCGTCCAGGCCAGAGTCGCGGCGATGGGGTTTCCAGGAATTCCCGGAAGACCGTCACCCGACAATCTTGTCCATCCACTGCTCGACTACGATCTTGGACCTCACTTTAATTATCAGGATGCCTCCGGCTTTCTCGCCGCGGCTCCCAAGCTCAAGCGGTCGCTGCCGCAGCTCGTGGTCAAGGTCGACGCGGACGGTAACGAAGTAGCCGGCATCAAATCGCCGCTGCAGATGGCGCCGCTCGGCACTTACACGGGATGGAATGTGACGGCATCGGGGCCGCTGAAGGGACACGTCTGCGGCAACAGCGGCGGTTGGATCCCGTTTGCGAAAACGAAGGCCGAACGGCTCGCGAGCGGCGATCCGCGGCCGTCGCTCGAGGAACGCTATCGCTCGCATGACGAATACGTGCAGGCGGTCAGCAAAGGAGCCAGCAAGCTCGTGCAGGAACGGTATCTGATGCAGCAGGATGCCGACGCCATGATCAAGCAGGCCGAGGCAAGCGATGTTCCGACGCTGACAGAAACACCTGTCGACGCGGGATGCCACGCTGAACGATGGCGGTGCGCGGGTCGAACGCTTCACGCGCACCGGCCGGGAGACGATCGAGGATCAGTTCACGGTGGAGGATCCGACCCAGGCCAGATCAAAGGAGCACACCGATGAAGCGCTTTCTTTCAGCCGCCGCCATTGCCGCGCTGACACTCGCCGCCGCGCCCGCGCTTGCCCAGGACCTGAAGATCACCTGGATCGATGTCGAGGGCGGGGCGGCGACCCTGTTCGTCTCGCCGACCGGACAATCGCTGCTGTTCGACACCGGCTATCCGGGCAATGGCGACCGGGACGCGAAGCGAATTTTCGCTGCCGCGCAGAAGGCGGGCTTACGGCAGATCGACCATGTGGTGATCAGCCATTGGCATGGCGACCATGTCGGCGGTCTGGAGGCGCTCGCCAAGCTGATCCCGCTCGGCAGGTTCTACGATCACGGCGACGGAGTCGAGGAGGTAGACCGTCCGAGGCTCGAGTCCTACAAGAGCGTGGCCGGCGCCAAACGTACGATCGTGAAAGGCGGGGACACGATTCCGTTCGGCGGCGTTCAGATGCGCGTGCTCGTGTCGGAAGGCCCCGTGATCGCCAGCCCGATCAATGGCGGTGGACCCAATCCGCTCTGCGCCAATGCCGCGCTGATGGCGCCCGCCGGGCCCGAGAATATACGCATGGTCGGTCTCTCCATCACCTATGGCCGTTTCAAGTTCGCCAGCCTGGGCGATCTGGACTGGTCGAGAGAGATGGAGATGGCATGCCCGGTGAACAAGCTTGGCACCGTCAACCTCTACACCATGAACCGCCACGGCGGGCTCGACGATTCCGGGGCGCCGGCGTTGCTCGGCGCCATCAAGCCGCAAGTGATCGTCATCAACAACGGGCCGCGCAAGGGCCTCGGCCAGACCGACGACCGCGCCCAACCGCTGCCGGGTAATTACGCGCCCTATGAGCGCAATTCGTACCTGAGGCTTGCGAAGCTTCCCGGCATCGAAGGCATCTGGCAGGGGCATCTGTCTCTGATCGACAAGGATCCGGCGCACAACACGGCGCCCGACATGATCGCGAACCTGGATGAAGGCGCCGCCGATCAGGGCAATCCGATCACGGCAACTGTGGCCGCCGACGGCAAGTTCACGATCACCAATGCGCGCAACAATTTCAGCAAGACCTACACCGCGCGGTAATACCGCTCCGGCCGTCGTCGCACTGCGCTTCGACGAGGATGATCGATGGACATCACGTCCGCCAAACCCGACGCCTTGCATCCGGTTTCCACGCATGAACGCATTGATCTGATCGACGTCGTCCGTGGCTTCGCGCTCTTCGGCGTGCTGCTTGCCAATCTCGTCTGGCTCACGACTGACGAAGTGCTGACGGACCACCGCATCGCACAACTACCGACGGCCCCGCTCGATCGAATCGCGAAACAGTTGGTCGTCTTCTTTGTGGACGGCAAGTTCTACACGCTGTTTTCGTTCCTCTTCGGCCTCGGATTCGCGATTCAGCTCTCACGCGCCGCGGAGCGCGGTCGTGCGGTCGTTGCCATATACGCGAGACGTGTCACTGTCCTTGCGGTCATCGGCGTGCTGCATCTGGTTCTGCTCTGGTATGGCGACATTCTGCTGATGTACGCCTTGCTTGGATTTGCGCTGCTGGCCGTTCGGCATTGGGACGGTCGCGTCCTGATCATCCTGGCGCTCGCACTCGCTTTGTTCGCTCGTGCTGCCGTGGAGGCATATCCTCGAATTGCACACGGTCCCTCGGGTCCATCTGCGGACGCTCAAGCTGTCGCGGCCGCCGAGAAGGAGCAGAGGCTCGCGGTGTTCGACGATGGTTCATATCGGGACATCGTTCGCGAGAACATCCGGATCGCCCACGGCGATCTTGTCGCGCGAGGTATCGGCCTGTTTCTCCTGCCGCAGATATTCTCGCGATTCCTCTTCGGGCTGTACGTCGGTCGGAGGCGCTGGGCCGAACGCTCGGTCGATCTGCTGCCAATGGTGCGAAGAGTCCTTCCGTGGACAGTTGCCCTCGGCGTTATCGGCAACTATCTCAAAACCAATGGGCAGGTCGGCCTCGACTCGTATTGGGTCATCGCATCCAACCCCATCGTCGAAGCCGGCGTCCTGGCGATGTCGTTCAGCTACCTGAGCGCGATCGTGTTGCTCTTCCACCGCGGTCCGAGATGGCGCGAGCGGCTCGGACGGCTTGCCCCCGTTGGTCGGATGGCGCTGACGAATTATTTGACGCACTCAGTGCTCTATGTCGTGCTGTTCACCGGCGTAGGCTTTGGCCTGTACGGCGCCATCGGTCCGGCGCTGTGCGTCGTCTTCAGCGTCGCTATTTTCGGTGCGCAGATCGCGTTCAGTCGCTGGTGGCTGGCGCGCTATTGCTTCGGTCCGGCCGAGTGGCTGTGGCGCACGTTGACGTACGGGCAGTTGCAGCCGATGCGAGGGACCGCGACGGCAGTAACAGCGTAATCTCGGTCGACTTCAGTTATCATACGGGCCGCTTTCGGGCGTGTCCTGAATCGCACCCGATCACACCGTAGTTAATTGAGCTGCCTTGGGGTTCCGCGTGCCGGCTTCGGCGTCGCGCGCAACACTCGCAAAGGAGGCACGCCATGCACGCAGACCACGGGATGTCACGCCGTCGCATGTTGGAGATGGTTGGGGCGGGCGGTCTCGCGCTCGCGGGAGGTGCGCGCCGCGCGTGGGCGCAAACCGCCAAACGGATCGAGCGGTTGGCGCCGGAACTGGACGCAATCATCGACACGTCGCAGTCCATCCGCGAGTTGGCCACGGGCTTCGGCGGCGACATCGGCCCGGCCGAAGGTCCGGTGTGGATCTCTGAGGGCCGCTATCTTCTGTTCAACGACATCCAGACCAGCCGGCGAATGAAGTTCACGCCGGGCCAGGGCGTCGTGGTCGCCAAAACCCCGACCAACGAGGCCAATGGCCTCACGCGCGACCTCCAGGGCCGATTGATCTCGGCCGAACATGCGACGCGGCGCGTGACACGCGAGGATCCCGACGGCAGCATCACTGTTGTCGCGAATAACTTCCAGGGCAAACGCCTGCTCAGGCCGAACGACGCCATCGTGAAATCCGACGGCGCAATCTATTTCACCGATCCGGGCGGACCACTGGCTCCCGATCAGTTCGACGTGACGATCGCCGGCGTATACCGCGTCTCGGCAGATCTCGGAACCATCTCACTTATTGTTGACGACATGATTGGGCCGAACGGCCTTGCCTTCTCGCCGGATGAAAGCATCCTCTACGTGAATGACGCGCGGCGCCGCACCGCCCGGGCGTACGACGTTCTGCCCAACGGCACGGTTGCGAAGCAAACGAGCCGTCTGTTCGCCGACCTGGGTGGCCCCGAGCCGGGCGTGCCTGACGGCATGAAAGTCGATACGGCCGGCAACGTCTATACCGGCGGCGCAGGTGGGCTCTACATCCTGGACAAGACCGGCAAGAAGCTGGGACGCATCGTGCACGGTCTCCCCGCCACGACCAATGTCGCTTTCGGCGGAGACGATTGGAAGACGCTCTATTTCACCACGAGGTCTTCGCTGAACATGGTCACTGTGAAGGTCGCCGGTGTGCCCGTACCCGCCAAGAAGAAGACGACGTAGAAGGAGCAAGATGACCGCAGCCAACCTCTCGCGACGCGGTTTCCTTGTGACCGCTTCCGCTGCGGTGATGGGGGGAATGACTCTCGCACGAGGCCTGGCGCGGGCCGGTCAGGTCCGCACGAACACTGCGAGCCTTCCGCCCTACGGCAATTCCACGATCCAGGCAGGCATCCGCTCTCGAGCCGTCGCCAATGTCAACGGCATGACCGTTCACATGTTGGAAGCCGGCTATGAGACGTCAGGTCGGCCGGCCGTGCTGCTTCTGCATGGCTTCCCGGAACTCGCCTACAGCTGGCGCAAGGTGATGCTGCCGTTGGCATCGGCGGGGTATCACGTGATCGCACCCGATCAACGCGGCTACGGCCGCACGACGGGCTGGGACGATTCCTATGACGCCGATCCCGATCCCTTCCGCATCCTCAACATGGTGAGAGACGCCATCGGACTCGTCTACGCGCTCGGTCATCGCTCCGTGGCGATGGTGGTCGGGCACGATGCGGGAGCGCCCGTCGCCTCCTGGGCCGCCCTGATCCGTCCAGACATCTTCCGTTCGGTGACGATCATGAGCTCGCCGTTCGAAGGCCCGCCGGCAGTGCCGTTCGACACCGCCAACGGCGCGGCGGCGCCACGCCCGGCGCCGACCGATGACGAGCTCGACGCGGAGCTTGCGAAGCTCAATCCGCCGAGGAAGTACTACCAGAACTATCAGCGCACACGCGGGGCCAATGACAACATGCTCCACGCGCCCCAGGGCCTCCACGCATTCTTCCGCGCGTACTACCACTACAAGAGTGCCGATTGGAAGGGTAACAAGCCGCATCCCTTGAAGGCGCGGACAGCCGCGGAGATGGCGCAAATCCCCACCTATTACGTCATGGAGCGGGACAAAGGTATGGCGGAGACGGTGGCGCCTTTCATGCCGTCGGCGGCCGAGATCGCGGCGTGCAAGTGGCTGACCGACGCTGAGGTCGGCGTGTACGCATCCGAATACGCTCGAACCCAATTCACCGGCGCCCTTCAGGGCTATCGAGTGCGGCGCGGGTCGGACCCCAAGAGCCTCGCCGAGATGCGGACGTTCTCAGGCCGCGCCATCGATGTGCCATCGATGTTCGTCGGAGGCAAGAGCGACTGGGGCACCTATCAGACCCCTGGCGCCGTGGACAGGATGCGGACCAGCGCGTGCACGCGAATGGTGGGCTTCCACCTGCTGGACGGAGCCGGGCACTGGGTGCAGCAGGAGCAGCCGGAGCAAGTAAGCCGGTTGCTCATGGAGTTCCTGCGCAGCGAGAGGTCGTCCAGATGACTCGCACGGTCTCGCGCCGGAGGTTATTGCTCGGGTTCTCGGCTCTGGCCGGTACGCTTGCATCGAAGACGATACGCGCTCAGAGCCTGCCCGTGCGGCGCCTCGAACAGGACTACAAGGAAGATCTGTTCTACAGGGACGACTGGCTGGGTGAACCCTGGCGTACCCCGGAACCCGTGGTGCTCATCCACGGCAACGACGAATCCAGCGTGGAATGGTACGCGTGGGTGCCGCGAATGGCGCAGGAGTATCGCCTGATCCGGCCGGATCTGCCTGGACTTGGACATTCCAGCATTCCGCGAGGCTTCCAGTATTCCCTGGCGAACCTCGCCACGTTCGTCACGCGCGTGATGGACAAGGCCGGCGTCGAATCGGCGCATATCATCGGTGCGAAAACGGGTGGGGCCGTTGCGATGCGATTTGCGGCCGACTATCCGAAGCGCACTCGGACGCTCGTGGTGGTTGGCGGACCGGCGTCACCGTTGGCGATCGCCGATCCCTCGCCAATTCCACAGCGGGATCGGCTGGGCTCGAGCGTGTCGAAAGAGATGATCGCGTATTGGAACACGCTCTTCAGCGAGGGGGATCGAGAAGGCGTAAAAGGCCTCAGCCAATCACTGTCGAACTTCGATTTCGCGAAGGAGGGCGTCTTGCGACGCATCACTGCGCCCACTCTGGTGATCACCGCGGACCGCAGCAAAATGCATTCGGTCGAGAAAGCGCGGGCCTACCAGGTGCAGATTCCGAATTCGAGGCTCGTCGTCATTCGGAGCGACGCGTACCACATCGCCGCCGCCAATGCGGACGAGTGCGTCACCCACACCCTGGCGTTTCTGAAGGAGCAGAAGTAGCAGCCCGATGCGATCATTGGTTCTCACCGGGGTTGCTCCTGCGCTGTTTTCCGTGTGGCTCGCGGTGTTTGCGGCAGCTCCGGCTCGCGCCCTCGCGCAAGTCGAGGACCACCAATACCGCACCGAGGATATCCAGACCGGCTCTCGCCTTTACGGGGCGCAATGCGCGCTGTGCCATGGCCAGAATGGCGATGGCGTCGTCGGGGTGAATCTTGCCCGTCAGCAGTTCCGCCGCGCTTCGTCCGATGACGACATCCGCACCACCATCACGACGGGCGTTGCCGTCTCTGGCATGCCGCCGTTCCGATTGCAGCCGGCCGAACTCGACGGGCTCGTCGCGTTCATCCGTTCCGGCTTCGACAGAAACGCGACGCCCTTCAAGCTAGGCGATGCGGGGCGCGGGAAGGCTGTTTATGACAGCAAGGGGGCGTGCGCGGCCTGTCACCGGGTCGCTGGCAAGGGCGCCCTCATAGCACCGGATCTGAGCGACGTCGGTGCCATCCGCCAGCCATCCGCGATCCAGCGGTCCCTGCTCGAACCCAACCGAGCGATGTTGCCGATCAATCGCCCCGTGCGCATCGTCACGCGCGACGGACGCACTATCCGCGGCCGACGGGTCAATGAGGACACCGCCACGGTGCAGCTGATCGATGACGGCGAACGCCTCGTCTCGCTTTCGAAATCCGATATCCGCGAATTCGAGCTTGGCACCGCCTCCGCTATGCCGTCCTTCGCCGGCAAGCTGACCGACGAGGAATTGGCGGATCTGCTGGCCTATCTTCTTTCGCTGAAGGGACAGTGATGCGCATCTCTCTGCGATACGTTCTCTCGCTGTTGGCTGTTTTCGGATTCTCGGCCACAGTCGCCGCGCGGGCGCAGGTCACGCCGGAGCGTATCGAGCGGGCGGCGGCCGAGCCGCAGAATTGGCTCACCTATAACGGCGGCTACGACAGCAAGCGCTACAGCACCCTCAATCAGATCACGCCCGGCAATGTGAAGAACCTCGAACAGAAATGGGTGCTGCAGGATCAGGTGTTCGGGGCCTGGGAATCGAACCCGCTCGTCGTCGACGGCATCATGTATGTGACCGAACGGCCGAACGACGTGATCGCGCTCGATGCGAAGACCGGCAAGGTGTTCTGGCTATACCGCTACACGCCTTCACCCGATGCCCGCGTCTGCTGCGGCGCCAACAACCGCGGCGTCGCGATGCTGGGCGACACGCTGTTCATGGGCACCCTCGACGCGCATCTCATCGCGCTCGATGCGAAAAACGGCCGGCCGCTGTGGAATATCGCAGTGGCGGACGTCAAGCTCGCCTATTCGATCACCATGGCGCCCCTTGTCGTGAAGGACAAAGTCATCATCGGCGTCGGCGGCGCCGAGTTCGGCATCCGCGGGTTCATCGCAGCCTACGATGCGAAAACGGGGAAGGAAGCCTGGCGCTTCAATACCATTCCAGGACCCGGCGAGCCGGGACACGAGACATGGAGCGGCGATGATTGGATGCATGGCGGCGCATCGGCATGGATCACCGGATCCTTCGATCCCTCGCTGAACTTGATCTACTGGGGCATCGGCAATCCCGGCCCCGATTGGAATCCCGATCAGCGGCCAGGCGACAACCTCTATTCGGATTGCGTAGTGGCGCTCGATGCGGACAGCGGCGAGCTGAAATGGTATTTCCAGTTCACGCCGCACGACGGCTACGACTACGATGCGGTGCAGATTCCGGTGCTCGCCGACATGGATTGGCAGGGCAGGCCCGCCAAGCTGATGCTGTGGGCGAACCGGAACGGTTATTTTTATGTGCTGGATCGCGTAACCGGAAAATTCCTGCTCGGGGAGCCCTTCGTGAAGGTGAACTGGGCGAGTGGCCTCGACCCGAAGGGACGCCCGATCCAGACGCCGCAACCGCCTGGAATGCCGACATGGCCGGGCACCCAGGGAGGCACCAATTGGTATCCGCCCTCGTTCAGTCCGCGCACGGGCTTGTTCTATTTCTCGGTCTGGGAAAACTACGCGGCGATCTACCGTAAAGAGGAACAAAAATATGTGCCGGGGCGTAATTTCCTTGGCGGCGGCTTCACCGTGCTGACGCCGGCCCCAGGCGCGCCCACCATCGGCGTCGGCCGCCGCGGCCCGATCAACAACTGGACGAACGAAGTCGGCAGCGGCGCGACCGTGGCGATCGACCCGCGCACCGGCAAGCGCGTCTGGACCTTTCCGCAATTCGACGTGACCGATGCCGGCATGCTGACGACGGCGTCGGACCTGCTCTTCACCGGTGGGCGAGAGGGATATTTCTACGCGCTCGATGCGAAGACCGGCAAGGAGCTCTGGAAGGCGAATCTGGGCGGATCGATCGTGATGGCGCCGATCACGTATCGCATCGACGGGCAGCAATATATCTCGGTCATTTCCGGACACACGCTGGTCACGTTCGCGCTGCGGAACTAAACGCTTTTCACTTCTACGGGCCACGGAGTCACGGAGTCACGGAGCAAAAACATGAAATTTCTCCGTGTCTTCGTGTCTCCGTGGCGACGTGGCAGTGAAATTCGCTCTAGCTAGACTAGCCGCGTCAACGCACACGTAGTGTCTCTACGCTTCGACCGCTGTGAGCCGCGGCATGTTCTCCGCAAAACCGGCTTGACTCGAGACAACCGAGCTTCGCCGCCGACTGACGCAGCTTGTCGGCCTTCGGCGTGCCTACGGTTTTGCGGCGGACACGCCGCGGCTCACAGCGGCCAAAGTGGGACGGCCCCGATGGAATCAAAGAACACTGGTCGCTCAGGCGTCTAACGGTTCGAATGGGCTATGGCGCCTTGACTTGACCACCGTCGGCAACGGCGATCTCAAACGGCGCGAACACCGGCGCGTGTTTTCCCTTGATGGTGTACTTGCCAGCCTGCAGTGCCTGTTTGCCGGCGCCGCACTGATAAGTCACAAGCTGGTCGCCCCGAAAGATGTCCCAGCAGTCCCCTCCGGGCCAGTTGAATTCGAATAGTCCCCCCCTCTCGATCCGTGTTGTAGCCCCCGTCTTGATGGCCACCTCGAAGGGGATGAATACCGGCGCGTGTTTTGCCTTGATGGTGTAATTGCCGGCCTGCAGTGCCTGTTTGCCGGCGCCGCACTGATAAGTCACAAGCTGGTCGCCCCGAAAGATGTCCCAGCAGTCCCCTCCGGGCCAGTTGAATTCGATCACACTCGATGTGGTGCCGTTGTCAGAAGTCGAAGATGTCAGTTGCGAGCCTGTCGTAACAGGAGAAGTGGTTCCTGTTGCTGGGGTCGAGTCTGCGGGAGAGCCGACAGGCGCCGGTTGAGCGAAGCGGGCCGTCCTGTATAGCGTCAACAAGGCAACGACGATCGCAACCGCAATCGCGGCAAGCTTGAGGAAGCCATAGTCCTCAGCCATCCATTTGCGAATCTTGGGATGCAGCTCGCGCCCGCCCTCCACATTGCCTTGATGGCCGAGCGTCGGTCGTTGCTCCTCTAGGTTGATTCCGGCAACGGCTGTTGGCAGTGCTTCTTCTTCGTCCGGCCGACTGAGTACGTGCTTGACCGCTGCGATGACTTCGCGCAATTCGGAGGGTACGGAGGATGTCGTCCAATCAACGTGGACTGTGTGGAGCCGTCTGAATCCCAGAGGGATATCAGCGTCGTCAATCAAGACGGGAACCAAGATGCCACGCTTCAGTCCCTCTGCCGCCTCGTCTTTGACCCAGTCAGACAAGACGGACGTCTTGGACCACAGCACAACGACGCAGCGGGCCGCGTTCAAGGCTTCCTGTATGGTCTTGTCGAAGGCATCTCCCGCCAGGAGCTTCCGATCCCACCAGACCGACCAGCCGGCCTGTTCAAGAGCCTCGGCGAGTCTTCGTGCTACCGCACGATCGGAACGCTCGTAGCTGATGAAAATTCTGTCGGCCATCGTTGCATCGCCTGTATAGAGTGAGATCCACTCTTCTGTCCGAATAACGTCATGCCGTAAGCTGCGAGCGCCGGGCGCGCCAAAGATGCTGCCACAACCAGGATTACGCGCTCGACAGCTTCACGAGCTGGTTAGGCAGCCGCGCAGTGAAGCTCGTTGCCGTCAGTCTTGACGAGGCGGTGCCTCGTTCCACATGTCCACTACATTTCGCCACGATCCGTCGGCTTCTTTACGCCAGACAGTGACAACTTTCCCGTATGTAGTAACCGGGTTGCCCTGGGAGTCGTTGAAAGTCGTAACGTTGCGCTCGATCATGTACGCCAGATCACCTGACCGGGACACGCAGACGCTTTCTGGCTCCCAGTGAATCTGGAATCCAGGGAGTTTTGCGGCTGCCTCGACATACTGCCGAATGGCAGCCCTTCCATAAAGAGGAGGCAGACCAGGCGGCATCATTACGGCGTCCTCCGCCCAGAAGTCGATCCAATCGCCTACGGGAGCTGTCGCTACCTTTGCTGACCACTCGCGACTGAGCTTCATGAGCGCATCGCCTTCCGCCTTCAAGTCCATATGCGCCTCCGAAGAAATGCCGGGGATGATACCTGGTCTCTTGAATGGTGCCTAACAAGTAGTCGGCTCAACTCGATAGCCGGATACTCGACCGGCGGCTGCAGTCTGATATGGAACGACCTGTCAAGTCAGCTTGTTTTTTTTCGACGATGGTCAGACGCAGCATCGGTGCCGGTCGGTTTTGCGGCGGACACGCCGCGGCTCACTGCGGCCAAAGCGGGGATATCCTCTTGCGGACTTGATCAGGTAGATTCCGGCGCCAGTCATTGCGACGCCGACGATCGAAACCAACGGTCTTCGGCGTGTGAGCAGTCGTCTCCCCCGCAACACCAACCGACTTGGCTATTTGACCGGTCGTGTGCGACGTTGGACCGCGCGACTTCGCGGTTGGAGCGGTCCGGTGCCCGGTTGGACGACGCGACTTCGCGGTTGAGCGGTCGTGTGAACCGGTGGGACGTCCGAGTTCGAGGTCAGAGCAGTCGTGTGCGCCGTTCGACGACCTGACTTGTCTGTCTGAGCGGTCGTCCGCCCGTTTGGACGCGGCTGCTTCCGTCTTTGAGCTGACGTATGCGCCGTAACACCGGGCCGCTTCCGTGTGTTTACCTGCGTGTGCCTCGCCGCACGGCGACAGTGCCCGCTTGAACGCGGCGACTGCGCATTTAGCGTGCAAGGCTTGCAGACATTTTGATCACGGTGCCGGCGGAGAACGCAGGCTTACGGTGTTGGACACGCGCAATGTCCGGTCATCGACGCGGCTTCACGCCGCGGCCAATCCAGTTGCCGTGAACGTCATCGACGTCCCGTGAGATTCCAGAGGCACGCCACCTCGCGAAAACGAGGTGGCGCGCCCGCTAGCCGTTAGAAGGTGGCGCGGAACCCGAGCTGCAGCATCCGCGGCTGATACACGAGGCTGAGCAGAGGAATCGGCTTGCCGTAGTTCGCGTTGCTCTCGCGCACCTCGTAGTTGCCGAAGTTTGCATGGTTGAACAGGTTGTAGGCCTCCAGAATCCCATCGAGCGACACCCGACCGGCGACCTTGATCCGCTGCTGGAATCGCAGATCGACACGGTGGATGGGATCGCCGACGAAGTTGTTCCGCGGCGTGATGGTCCCGTCCGGACGCAGGCGATCGCACCCCTGGCCGCACAGACGCAGGTCACCGCCGTAGGTCGTGTTGTAGCGCTGCCCGGAGCCATAGAAGTACAGCCCACTCAGCTGGAGCCCGCGGCCCACCTGCCAGATGCCATTGAGTGTCGCTCGGTGACGCTGATCGTTCGCCGAGAACCCGTACTCGCCGCCGAGATCCGGCTGGACGCGGAACGGGACCGGCCGAACGCCACTGAAGGCCGGCGCCGACATGTCATAGAGCCATGACACGGTGTAGGTTCCGGACGCCTGCCATCGGTTGCTCAACCGCTTGGTGAACGCTGTCTGAAGGCCGTGCGAATTGGAGCGGCCTCCCATCACGTTCATGTATATCGGAC
>DAIRVG010000023.1:43813-52595 GCA_036802945.1 Vicinamibacterales bacterium | reverse complement strand
ACCGGCATGATGACGTACGGGTTGTACGTGTTGGTCTTGGTGACCGTCAGGTCCACGAGTGTCGCGGTTCCCCGCTTCTGCACGATTCGCTTCGGAAACAGGACATCGCTCAGGTAGTCGGCGCCGTTCCAGTCGCCGTGCTCGGCGTAGGTCGTCACAGTGGTTACCGTGCCCATCCGCGATTCGACCTGTTCGATGTGGCTGTCCTTGTCGAGGGTGAGCTTCATCGTCGCGTTCAGCGACGCGATCGGGAAGTTCACGACGGTCTTGCCGTTCTCGACGCCCACCTTCGTGGCGGCGCCCGCCTCGTTGGCCGCCTTGATGGCACCTGCTGGCAGCGTCCAGAGCAAGAGCGCGCGATCGTTGGCCGTGCCGGCCGCAGGCGTGCCGCCCTTGCCAGGCTCGGTTTCGTTCCAGGCCAGGTTGTCCTTCACGACCTCGACGTGCCGCTGCGGGGATCCCTCGCATTTGTAGTCGACGCGCATCCCCTTGTGGATCCAGTTCACGCTTGCCTTGTAGTCGACGACCTTGCACGTCTGGGTTCCCGATACGATCGTGCCGGTCGCCCAGTAGTTCATGCTGCCGATGCGATCGACTTCCTGCGCGTTTCGAAGCATGCCGATCGAATCGGCCATGTCATAGAGCACCTGCCGCAAATCGGGGGCGGCGCCAGGTGTCCGCGCGGCCTGCCCCTGCGGCGCCCGCGGCGCCGGCGCCTGCGCGGCGAGCGACGCCGCAAGTCCGATCACACCAACGACAGTAATGGCCTTCATCCGCATTCAGTTCGTTCCTCGCTCGGTGTTGAACGTCAGCCACGTTCCCGCAAGCGGCTGCTGATCGACACCCGGCTTCGACCAGTCGCAGACGCCGCCGGGGAAGATCTTCTTGAGCCGCGTCATCTCATCTGCGGTGAACGCGACCTTGTAATCGGACGGGGTGACGGACCGGAGCTGACACTTGATGATGTCGTTCGTGATCGGGGCACCGGCCACCGCGCGGGGGAACGAGTGAGACGGGTAAATGTCGTTGCAGCGCCCCGCCAGGTACTGCTGTTTCTCGACGATCTTCTGGGGCGTCTCGTCCTTCGTCCAGCAGGCGTCGACGAGGCCGGCCGGCTTCGCGCGGCGAATCTTCGCGATCGCGGAATCGTTCGACGTGTCCTTTGAGAGGACGGTCAGCCACTGATCCATCTGGCCGAGCGCTTCGCGCAGCATGGGACTCTTCGTCTCGAACGCGCCGTAGCGCTTGTCCTGCGTGAGCATCACGCGGTTGTCGGTCGTGCCTGTCGCCTTCAGCAGCCGCGCGTGGGTCGTGAAGGTCTGGAACCGCATGTGGACGTCGCCGCCCGCCAGATCGTCGTAGTAGGTGCGGTAGTCGATGATCGGAAGGCTGCCCATTCCGCCCTGAGCCTGGTTCAGGCGGCCCGTCCGGTAGGCGGCGCGCGTCGCGATCGGATCCGCCACCATCCGGTCCGGCACCATGTTGCCGTCGATGTCGAAGCCGCCAATCTTCTCGTTGATGTCGAGGAACTGCGCCACGGTAATCTTGCCGGCGTTGAGCGCCGCCAGGCCGTACTGGATGCCAACGTTGTCGAGCGGCCGGCGCGCGAAGCCATTCTTCGGGTCGCGCCCATAGACATTCACGCTGTGATCCCAGACGTCACACCGTGCGCCCTTCGAGTTTTTCACCGGGTCGTATTTGAGCTCGGCAGCCAGCCCTTCAGGGCAGCTCTCCGTCGGGTTGAAGCGCGGCGCACGCACGCGCGAGAGGTTGCGAATCGTGGCTGCGACCGGGAACCCGGTGATCGCGACGATCTGCTCGTCGGTGTACTTGTCAGTCGCGAGCTTGTCGAAATAGTGCACGAAGAGGCGGCCTTCGCCGCTGCTGGTGGCGCTCGCGAACGTTCCGTCCGCAAAGCTGCGTCCGGTGATCAATCCGTCGAGGAGCCCGGGATAGTTCTCGGCGATCGCATGCTGCTGCGTCGATCCGCCCGAAGAGCCCCAGCCGATTGTGAACGCCGGCACGCCGTACGCCTCGATGAAGTGCTCCTTCGTCATCGCCATCGTCTCGGCGGTGCCGACGTCGCCGCAGTTGTTCCCCTGGACATTGAGCGAGTTCGACGCGACCGCGTATCCCAGCCGCAGGTGCACATCGTCATCGACGCCACCGGTTGAATCGCCCTGCTGATACCAGCCCGGCTCGCAGCCGCCGCCGAAGGTGTAGATCAGCCGCCCGTTCCAGGCCGCCGGCCGCGTCACAAGATCGATGACCGGCTCGGTCGCCGGATTGCTGAGCACGGCGATCTGATAAATCCCGCGGTTGATCGTGCCGGTCTCGATGCGAACGATGAACGGGATCCGGGTCCCGAGTACCGCACCCGCGATCCCGGGTGACTCCACTATCTCGACGTCTGCCGGCGCCGTCTTCGGATCGGCCAGCGGCTTCAGCTTGCCGTCCGCCTTCGAGCGATAGACGTAGTCGACCCTCGTCGCGATCGAGCAGTTCGCATCGAGCGCGGGGCCGAGCGTGCCGCCACCCTGCAGCTTGAACTTGTCGGTCATGCAGACGAATGGCTGTTCCTGCGGGCCGGCGAACAACGGTCCGGTGATCGGATGGTTGACCAGCGTGATTTTCGCCGACGATTTGTTACTGGCCGTCACTTCGAGCGTGTTCGGTCCGTTCCGCAGGCCGGTCACGAGACCGGTCAGCGACCGCCCGCCGACGTCGTCCTTCAATTTCGCGCGCGCCTCAGCACCGTTGAGCGTGAGTTTCACGACGTCGCGCGCTGCCATGCCTGCAGGAAGATCGACGCGTACGAGCGCGTCGCTGCCGCTCACCATGTCCGGGCGGCTCGAGATCACCCGCAGCTGCGGCCCGTCGGCCGCGCGGACTGAATTCATTGCGACGAAGGCCGGCACAACAGTCATCGCAAGAACCGCAGCGCCGAGGACGCGTAGAAACCGCGACATAGAATCTCCTTCAGATCGAAAAAGTGGCGCAGAAAAGCGCCCGATTATATAACGTCGCGAAGCCGGCGTAGAATGCCCCGCTGATCCCATGACCTCACGACTTCCGGCTCTCATCTTCGGCGCGCTTGTCCTGTTCGCCATCGGCCTTGCCGCGGCGGGCTTCAACCCGCGTGAGTACGCCAGGAAACATGGCGGCACCCTACGGCTTTCCGTCGCCACCGGCAACACCGGCGGCGTCTACTATCCGTACGGCGGCGGGCTGGCGCGCGTGATCAGCCAGTCGATCCCGAACGTCGACGCCACGGCCGAGGTCACCAACGCCTCGGTCGATAACCTCAAGCTCATTCAGCTCGGGAAGGTCGACATCGCATTCGTGCTCACCGACACGCTGGACGACGCGATTGGCGGGCGTGGACCGTTCGCGAAAGCCCCCGTCAAGGCACGTACCCTGGCGGTGCTCTATCCCAACTACACGCACGTGGCGACGACCGAAGGGGAGAACATCGAGCGGCTCGCCGATCTGCGCGGACGGGTCGTATCCACCGGCTCGCCGGGCAGCGGCACCGAAGTGATTGCGTTCCGCCTGCTGCGCGCCGCGGGACTCGATCCCGACAAGGACATCCGCAAGCAGAGTCTCAGCGTGAATGCGTCTGTCGACGCCATCAAGGACGGGAAAATCGACGCCTTCTTCTGGAGCGGCGGCTTGCCCACAGCATCGCTGCTCGATCTTGCCAGCACGGTCGGCGTCATCCTGAAACTGATCCCGAATGATGACGTCCTGCCCGCGCTGCAGTCAATGTACACACCGGGCCTGTACTTCCGCCTGGTGATTCCTCACGGCACTTATCCAGGCGCCACGTCCGACATTGGCGTCGTCGGCGTCGCGAACGCGCTCGTCGTCGAGGACACGATGGGCGACGACCTCGCGTACGAGTTGACGAAGGTACTTTTCGAAAAGCAGAAAGATCTCGCCGCCATTCATCCCGAGGCGAAGAAACTGAGCATCGACACCGCCACACAGGGCTCGCCGGCGCCGTTTCATCCCGGCGCAATCCGGTACTACCAGGAGCGCGGTGTGTGGAAGTAGTCAGCGTCCCCGAGGTCCCACTCCCAACCGCCCCTGACGACGAGTTCGAATCTCCAACACGGCAGCTGACCGGATGGCCAGCGCGGCTGGCCACGACCCTGGCGATCTGCCTGTCGCTGTACGCGCTCTACTGGGTTGTCGGCATCGTGCAGCCGCTGGTGTATCGCGCCAGCTTTCTCCTGATCGTTCTGGTTCTGAGTTTCATGTTCTATCCGGCGTCGGCGAGCCCGAGCGACCGCACGCGGGTGTCCGCGCTCGACTGGCTCTTCATCGCGCTGTCCGTCGTGGCACTGGCGTGGCCGCTGATCGATTTCGACAATTTCATCTATCGCGCGGCCGATCCCACGGGGCGCGACATGCTCCTCGGCGCCATCGTCATCCTGCTCGTGCTCGAGGCGACCAGGCGCACCGCGGGGTGGGTGCTGCCCATTACGGCGACCGCCTTCATCCTCTATACCTTCTACGGCCCGCTGCTCGATCTCGTCGGCCTCGGGATGGTCGCTCACCGCGGCTACGACCTGTCACGCATTGTCGGGACGATTTACATGACGCTCGAGGGGGTCTTCGGCGTCCCGCTCGATGTCGCCGCGAGCTACATCATCCTGTTCTCTATCTACGGCGCCATCCTTGGTGCGTCCGGGGCCGGTAAGTTTTTCCTCGAATGGTCGCTGGCCGCTGTCGGCAAGTCAGGAGGCGGCGCGGGTCCGGGACGAGCCGTCACCGTCGCAGGATTGCTGCTCGGCACCGTTTCGGGCAGTGGAGTTGCGAACACCGTCACGCTAGGCTCGGTCGCGTGGCCGATGCTCAAGCGTGCCGGCTACAAGCCCGACATGGGGGGCGCAATACTCTCCGCCGCGGGGATTGGCGCCATCATCTGCCCCCCGGCGCTCGGCGCGGCGGCGTTCATCATCGCGGAGTTCAACCACATCACGTACCTCAAGGTCATCGTGATGGCGGCGATCCCGGCACTGCTCTACTTCTTCTCCATTTTCCTGATGATCGAGGCAGACACGCGCAGGGCGGGCGCACGGCCTGTGACGATCGCGACGCCGCCGCTGTGGCAGCTCACCAAGCGGCACGGATATCACTTCCTCGCCGTCGTCGGTATTCCCCTCATGCTCATCCTGGGGATGTCGCCGTTCCGTGCGGTGTTTTTTTCCATGATCATCGCGATCGCGCTCAGCTTCGTGGATCGGGCGAACGCACTGTGGCCGCGCCGGCTGCTGGGCGCTCTCTACACCGGTGCTCGCAGCGTGCTGCCTGTGGCGTCGACGACCGCGACGGCCGGCATCATCGTGGGCACCGTGACGCTCACGGGACTCGGACTCAAGATCTCGGGCCTCATCGTGGATCTGGCGGGCGGGTATCTATTTCTCACAGTGCTGTATTCGGCGCTTGCGATCTGGATGCTGGGCCTCGCGGTGCCGGTCACCGCGTCATACATCATCGCGGCCGTGATGGTCGCACCGGCGATGATCAAGGTAGGCGTACCGGATCTCGCAGCACACATGTTCATCTTCTATTACGCCGTCCTGTCGGAAGTGAGCCCGCCGACCGCGCTGTCGCCTTTCGCGGCTGCTGCGATCACCGGCGCCAAGCCGGTGCCGACGATGATGCTGACGTGGAAATACACGCTGCCGGCGTTCGTGTTCCCGTTTGCGTTCACGCTGAGCAAACAGGGCATGGGTCTCCTTCTACAGGCGCCGATAGGGGACGTTCTGATGGCGACCGGCACCGCGGTCATCGGGATCCTCGCGCTGGGCGCCGGGCTGGGCGGATGGATCCGTTCTGAAGCCAATGCCGTGGAGCGGACATTGGCAACCGCCGGTGGCCTGCTGCTCTTTTACGCGGGAACGCTCTCGGACGTGGTTGGACTTGTCCTCTTCGCTATCGCGATCGCGCTCAACGTGACCAGGACAAGCCGGGTGAAACCAGCATTGATATGAAAACCAACTGCCAAGATGCCTTGGGAGTTGGAAGTTTGGGAGTTGGAAGTTGGGAATCCCGGCAGCGTCGGCTGACGCTGCCGGGAATATCTCTACGCCTTGTTGCCCGGCCCTATCGGGTTCCCCGCGCAGGCGGATTCGTAATCTCGACAAGCGCGACGCGATTGACGCCGCTCTCCGCCATCGCCAGGTTGCCGTTCGGCAGCACGCTCATGTTGCGGACCACGCCGCCGCCTGCCGGGATGATCCAGCTCTGGAACTTCTCGGTCTTCGGGTCGAAGCGCACCAGCGTGTTCGGCCGAATCGCGGACTCGTTGTACCAGACGATGTCCTTGATGACGCTGATCCCGTACGGCTGCGACATAGGACCGCTTGGCGACGGCCATTCCTTGGCCTCGCCGGTCTTTGGATTGAACTTGCCGAGATAACCCCTCGAGTAATCCGCGTACCAGATGTTGTCGGCACTGTCGATGGCTAAGCGCCGCGGCCGCGTGGCCGGGTTCGGCAGCGTGTACTCCGTGATCGCCATCGTGTCGACGTCGAACATCGCGAGGCGGTTCCCGCCGAATTCGCAGATGAACGGGTTCCCGTTCGACATGAGCACCATGCCGTACGGGTTCGATCTCGGCTGCGGCATCTCCACGACCTTGATCTCGCCCGTCTGCGGGTTCAGCCGGCCCACCTTGTTCGCCTGCTGCATCGTGAACCAGAGGTTGCCCTTCCGGTCGAACATCGGCGTGTGCGGGTCACGCTGGGTTGCGGGATCCGGCATCTTGTACTCGGTGACGACGCCGGTCTTCGGATCGAGCTTCCCGACCATGGCGGAGGTGTTGCCAGTGAACCAGATGTTGCCGGCCCGGTCCTCCGTGAGCCCGTGCGGTCCGGTCATCGGCTTGAGCGGATATTCCTTGATCGCGCCGGTCTTTGGATCGACGTGCCCGATCACGCTGGCCCACATGCCGGTCCAGTAAATGGTGCCGTCGGCCGCCGCGTGCGGATCGTGCGGCCGCGAGCCGAGCGAAGGCGCGAGCCATTCCTTGATGTTGACCTTCACGTCTCCGGGAATCACGACCGTCTTCGGTCTCCCCTTTTCCGGAAAGTGCGTGGCGAGGTAGCCCGCCGCCGAATCGGCGTACTCCTTCGGCAACAGCACCATCGAGCTGAACACCTCGTTCCAGCCCGCCTTGTCGTAGCCCCACGATCCGGTGATCATGTTCAGCCCATGGCAACGGCTGCACTGCGTCTGGACCGTCTCTTTGCCGGGGCCGTCGGGCAGCACGACAGGCGCGGCACCGCCCCTCTGGCCGGACGCGGGAATGACCGCGCACATGAAGGCGGCGGCCGCCGCCAGGAGTCCGAGCGAAAACTTCGACATGTTTTTTTCCTCCTGAGGAAAACCAACACAGGTTCAACGAGGCGTAGATGGTCAGATGTTACACTTCTCCACCCGTTTCTCGAAAGGAGATCCGCATGAATCCGGCGCGAACTCTGTCTGCCGCGCTCATGATCTGCGTGTATTTCGCATCATCCGCGCCCGCTCAGCAGGCGCCACCCGCGAATTCTATGAGCTTTTTCGTGACCAGCGCAGGTCCCGGCAAGGGGGGCAACCTCGGGGGCCTGCTTGGCGCCGATCGGCACTGCCAGATGCTGGCTACAGCGGCCGGCGCCGGCGCCAAGACGTGGCACGCGTACCTGAGCGAGAACGGCTCCGCCGGTCACCCCACGATCAACGCGCGTGAGCGGATCGGCACGGGCCCCTGGTACAACGCTAAAGGCGTGATGATCGCCAGCAGCGTCGCCGATCTCCACAGCAACAACAACAAGATCAGCAAGCAGACCGCGATCACGGAAAAGGGCGACATGCTGCCCGGTCGCGGCGACACGCCGAACAAGCACGACATCCTGACGGGCTCGCAGGCTGACGGCTCGGCGTACCCCGGGTCGGATTCCGCCAACACGACGTGCGGTAACTGGGTGCGCTACTTCCCGATGTCGGGCAAGGCACGTGTCGGCCACTTCGATCGCGACGGCAACGATCCTGTCACCGGCAAGTCGTGGAACTCCGCTCACGACACGATGGGCTGCAGCCAGGATGAGTTCAAGTCGACGGGCGGCGACGGGCTGTTCTACTGCTTCGCTGTGAACTAGACGCGACGACTCCCAACCTCCAACTCCCAACTCCCCAGACGAAGGCCGACCTCAAGGTCGGCCTCTGCGTCCTTCGATTCCAATCCCCTTGGGATTTGGGATTTGGGTTTTGGGATTTTCTAAGTCGCCGCCGGTATCTCCATCACCGGGCGCACCTCGATCGTCCCCAGCCGTACCGACGGGATCCGCGCGGCGATGCCAATCGCCTCGTCCAGGTCCTTCGCTTCGACGAGGTAGTACCCGCCGAGCTGTTCGCGCGTCTCGGCAAACGGGCCGTCGGTCACGAGTCGCTTGCCATTCCGGACCTTGACGCTCGTCGCCTTCGAGGTCGGCTGCAGCGGGGCGCCCGACTTGTAGTGACCACTCTCCTGCACGTCCTTGCTGAACTGCATGTACTCGCCGAACATCTTCTGGCGCTCGGCCTCGGGCATCGTGGCCCAGATCTTCTCGTCGTCGTAAATCAGCAGCATGTATTTCATGTTGTTCCTGTTCCTCCGCCTGTGAGACGAACGGTGAGTGCCCCGATCGACATTGGACAATCCCAAATCCCAAGTTCCAAATCCCAAAGGCGAACCAATATAGCTGCGGCTGTGATTTGGAGTTTAGGATTTGGGGCTTGGGACTTGGGACTT
>DAIRVG010000023.1:27801-43713 GCA_036802945.1 Vicinamibacterales bacterium | reverse complement strand
TGCCGCCGCCGTCGACGCCCTCTACCGCTCGGATTGGGGCCGCATCGTCGCCACGCTGATCCGGATCGTCGGCGACTTCGATGTGGCCGAAGAGGCTGCGCAGGAAGCTTTTACAGCTGCTCTCGACCACTGGCGAGACGCGGGCGTCCCCGAGTTTCCTCGTTCGTGGATTATCACGACCGCCCGAAACAAGGCGATCGACCGCATCCGCCGGCAGGCTCGTTTCGAGAGCAAGCTCGAATCGTACGCAGCGGAGCTGACGGCCGTCGTCGAAGAACCGGACTACGACTCCGATCTCATCGAGGACGATCGCCTCCGATTGATGTTTACCTGCTGCCATCCGGCGGTGGCGCTCGAGGCGCAAGTCCCTCTGACCTTGCGCACCTTGTGCGGCCTGGACACCGACGAAATCGCGCGGGCTTTTCTCGTGCCCTCGCCGACGATGGCGCAGCGTCTCGTGCGGGCGAAGAGAAAGATCCGGGACGCAGGCATTCCGTACAGAGTGCCTGACAGAGCCGAGATGCCCGAGCGGCTCGACGCGGTGTTGACGGTGATCTACCTGGTTTTCAACGAAGGCTACGCGGCGACGCGTGGCGACCCGCTCGTCCGCACCGATCTCTGTACCGAAGCGATACGTCTCGCGCGCCTCGTGCGCACCTTGATGGCCCCGCAGCCACCGTCGGAGGCGACGGCGCTGCTCGCGCTCCTGCTGCTCCATGATGCGCGGAGAGATGCGCGGCTTGACGGAGACGGCAATCTCGTGACCCTCGAGGAACAGGACCGCACCCGCTGGGACCCGCGACAGATCGCCGAAGCGTTGCCGCTCGTCGAGGAGGCGTTGCGCGGCGGCCCGGGACCGTTCTCGGTGCAGGCCGCGATTGCCGCGCTCCATTGCCAGGCAGCGCGTCCGGAGGATACCGACTGGCGTCAGATTGTGCGCCTCTACGATGTGCTGGAGAGGCTGCAGCCTTCGCCGGTCGTGTCGCTCAATCGCGCGGTGGCGGTGGCGATGGTCGACGGACCGGACGCAGCGCTCGCGCTGATCGAGCGACTGGCGGCAAATGGTGACCTCGATGACTACCACCTTTTGCACGCCGCACGCGCGGACTTGCTGCGCCGGACCGGATCGGCAGCGGAGGCGGCACGAAGTTACCAGCGCGCCCTCGCGCTCGTGACCAACGACAGCGAGCGGCGATTTCTCGAGAGACGGCTTGATGACCTGAAAAGGCGGACCTGAAGCCACGAAGAACGAAAGGTTTTTGAGGTCGGCGTTTGGGCATAACCTGTGAATCATCCTGTGTCGAGATGACTGTTAAGCCACATGAGCTGATCGCGTTTGGTCCGGTCGAGGAGTCGGCGCGCGTCCAACTGGATCGATGTCTTGCCACCGCCGGCGATGACGCGCGCGGAGTGCTGTGCGCAGACCACCACAAGGGCTACTCGATGCCGATCGGCGGTGTTCTCGCGTCGCAAACGGTCGTGATGCCGGCGGGGGTCGGGTACGACATCGGCTGTGGCAACTGCGCCGTCCGTACCAATCTGCAGGCCGCCGACCTCGATCTACCGAAGGTAATGGATGAGATCTGGAGCACGATCTCGTTTGGCGTTGGCCGCAAGAACGACGAGCGCGTGCGCGACGCCGCTGTCTTTGACGCCATCGCCGACAGCCCGGCGGCGGAACAGCGTGAGCTGCTGTCGCTTGCGAAGGAGCAGCTCGGCACGGTCGGCAGCGGCAATCACTATGTCGATCTGCTCGAAGACCGCGCGGACGGACGCTTGTGGGTCGGCGTGCATTTCGGATCGCGCGGCTTCGGCTACAAGACCGCATCGGGTTTTCTGGCGCTCGCGAATGGAAGGAAATGGGGCGACCGGGTCAACGACAACATGGACGCGCCACCCGCCGTCATTCGCCTCGGGACGCCGCTGGCGGACGACTACCTCGCGGCGATGGACGTGGCAGGCCAGTACGCGTACGCCGGTCGCGACTGGGTCGTGAATCGCGTCCTGAAGATGCTCGGTGCCCGCGATGAATTCCGCGTGCACAACCACCACAACTTTGCGTGGTGGGAAGAGCATGACGGCGAACGATGGCTGGTCATCCGTAAGGGGGCGACCCCGGCCTTCCCCGGGCAGCTCGGATTCGTCGGCGGATCGATGGGCGATGATGCGGTGATTGTTCGCGGGAAGGAATCGGCTCAGTCACGACAGGCGCTGTATTCGACTGTCCATGGCGCCGGCCGCGTGATGGGCCGCATGGAAGCGAAGGGCAAGTGGAAGGGCGGAACGTGCGTCAGGCCAGGAAAGATCAACTGGCCGGCATGGCAGACCACGCTGCGGGCCCAGGGTGTCGAACTGCGCGGCGGCGGCGCGGACGAAGCGCCGCAGTGCTACAAGCGCCTCGCGGACGTCCTCGCGCACCACGGCGACACGATCGACGTGCTGCACACGTTACACCCTGTCGGCGTCGCGATGGCCGGGCACGACACGTTTGATCCTTACAAAGATTGACGTGGTGGGACCTAGACGAAGGCGGACCTAAAGGTCCGCCTCTACGATTCGTGTTCGAATCCCGGATCCCTGATCCCCGATCCCGGATCCCCGATCCCGGCTCTATCCGCGCTCTTTCGTGTACATGTGCTGGCCGTCCGTCTCGACGCACGGCGGATCTTCAACCTGCACCATCGGCGCGGTATTCAAGCGCAACACTTCCTCGTCCATCACCCACGGCTGAATCAGGACGTCGGGATCTTCGACGGTCACCTGATAGTGGAGCACGTTGCCTTCGCGGCGCAGCCGTTCGATGACGTGCATCTTGTTCGTGTGGAAGTAGCCTGGCCATTCGAGCCACGTCTCGTCGTTGAAGCCGGTCACGTCGACCACCAGCGTGTCGCCTTCCCATTTGCCAACCGAATCACCCATGTAGCTCTGATCTCTCGCATTGATCGGATCGTGCGGGCGGTTCATTGGAATGAGGCGCCACGTGTTCTTCTGATTGTAGAGGAACACGACTTCGGTGGACGTTGCCATGATCTTCGTCGGCGGTCCCATCCGCGGGACGCCAGCCGGGAAGCAGCGGAAGTTGGTGTCCTCGGCATTGCCATTGACGTCGAGGTAATCGACCTTCTCCCAGAATTCCGGCTTGTACTGCGGGAGGTTTTCAAGGAAGCGCTGACTGAGACCCGAATCGCGCTCCTGGTTAACGGGGCTTCCCTTCCGGTCGTTTCGGAGATTGTGATAGTTGCCCTTCGCGTCGAAGCGCTGCACGGCATTGCCACCGCCGCCGCCCCCGCCGCCCCATCGTCCGCTAAGGTCCGGATGACCGTCCGCCATCTTCGGCGTCGGCATCGCCGCAAGCGCCGCGATGGTGGGGCCGGCGCCACCGCCGCGCTGGGCTGCGACATGCGAACTGGACACCCATGCTGTTGCCGCCAATGCGGCAGCCATCAAGCCGTAACGAAACACGCGGCGCGTCATGACTCTGCTCCTGACACTATGGCTTCAATTCTGAAACGTGGTCGGGCGACCGTTGCCGAGGCCGCCTTTGCCGTCCTTGTTCAACGGATCCGCGCCGACAGCCCCGAATGTCAGGTAGATGAACTTGTCGTCAGGTGTCTTGATCGTGAAGACATATCCGCGGGACGAGCCGTTGCGCGCGAGCGCGAGGCTGGCCGAGTAGGGCTTGCCGACCTGGAAGAAGTCGCGGTCGCTGAGCCCGGCCGCGCGCAGCTGGTTTGGCCCCGCGTGAACGAGTGTCCAGGTCGTGACCTTTCCATCCGGCTCGGTAACGTCCAGCAGGAAGTTCACGTGCGGGTTCACCCAGTTGACCTTCTTCAGCACGCCAGAGATTACGACGACGTTGTTCTGGTCGAACTCGGCCTGCATGGCGTGATGCGCCACCGCAGGCGCCGCGAAGGCGACCATGCTGGCGAACGCCAGACCGCCCAATACCTTACGGACCATAGAAACAAACCTCCTGAGGAATGCCGGGGCATTATTCTACACGCCCGGACGGAACAATGGCGACGCAGGGAGTATCGGTCACTGGGCAACCGTCGCGCTGAGGAAGACCATCGGAAACGTATACACGATCGCGCCGTTCTGCATGCGCGGGGCGATCCCCATCGCGTCCTCTTCGAGTGATTCCCTGAACATTTGCCGAACGCGCTCGTCGTCTCCGGGCGGCGGAAAAGAGCGCGCTAGCAACGACTCCAGCTCGCCTTCCATGCGCCACCAGTCGAGTCTCGGATTCTGGAGTCCTGCGGCCGCAAATAGTGCGGTCAGCTCCTCGAGCGGCAGCGCGTGTGTGTGCGACGGGTCGCGCAGCTTCTCCATTCTGTCGAACGCCGCCACTTTGTCGGGAGGCGGAGAGACGTCGACGACCACGACGCGGCCGTCAGGCTTGCAGATGCGAACCATCTCGCGTAAGACCGCCAGCGGCTGCACCAGATGATGAAACGTGAGCCGCGACGTCACGAGTGAGAATTCGTCGTCGCGATACGGCAGGCAGGTCGCGTCCGCCTGTACCCAGTGGGCGTTCGGAAGGTTGCGACTCCGTTGTTCGGCGCCCGCCTGTTGCAGCATGGCCGTCGTCACATCGACGCCGGTGACACTGCGGACGCGAGCGGCAAACGCGCACGCCAGCAGTCCAGGGCCGCACCCGACGTCGAGAACCGTGTCGGACGCGATCGCGCCGCTCAGGTCAACGATGCGATCGAGCATCTCCACGTTGCGAATCGCCGGCGCGTTCGCGAATGGCACCGCCTGACGTGTGAACTGTTCGCGAATCAGTGCCCGATGCGTGGAATCCATCGGACTCTATACGCCCGACCGCGGATTCGGAACGAGGTAGGGCAGCATCCGTCCGAAGTACAGCACCGCGAACCATGACAGCAGCGACACGGCCCCGATGACCTTGGCCGACACGGGCATTTCCGCGTCGGACGGTAGCGCGAGCAACCGGTCGCTATAGGACGTCTCGAAGAGCATCGAGTTAATCCCGGCAATCAACAGAAACAGCACCTTGAACCACATCGACAGGTTCGTCGCGTACTGCTGCGGCTGCGAGATGAAAAAAATGAGGCCCGTGAGCAGGTTGACTGCAAAGCCCGCCATCGCCCACGGAATGAAACGCTTGGCCGAGCGGAGCGGCACGCCCTTCATGAAACCAAGTAACCGGAGATCGAAGAAGCCGGCGGCGCCAATCAACAGGCACAGGCCAAGAAAGTGCAGACTCTCGCAGAGCGGCCAGAGCCATCCCACCTGGTTCCGAAAGATTTCTGACAGCTGCGTACTGCGAATGAATTCGATGAATGCGTCCATGTAGGTTTGGGCTGTTTACACTCAGCGGCCACTGAGCCACGGAGAGACGGAGTATCTAGCGTTCTCCGTGTCTTCGTGTCTCCGTGGCTCGTCTCGACGACATCAGAGAAGGTACGCCATCAACCGGCCGGCGACGGTCGCGCCCGTCCAGAGCATCAGCGAGAGGACGGCCAGTGCCTTCACCTCGGATGAAATCGGCGCGGCCAGCGCTCCGGGCCGGCGGAAGACGAGGCGTCGGATACGCGCGTAAATCAGCAGCGCCCCGAAAATCAGCGCCAGCTTGATGTAGAAGACGGTCTGGACCGCCTTGTGTTCCGCGTCCGTCGTGAACAGCGCGAGGCCGGTTGCCGCGTTGATGAGAAAGCCGGTCCACACCAGCCGGGTGGCGCCGCTCAACGCCGTCAACGGCACATCGGCGCCCACGCCGAGCAGCCGCAAGTCCATCACGGCACAGGTGCCGACGACGATCGCCATGCCAACGGTGTGCAGCGTCAGGATCGTGGGATAGGCCAGCAGTGACGGCGAGCTCGCGACCCACGCCGCAAACCCGCTCTCCTGGAGACGCGTCAGTAATTCCATCGAAAGCCCGGAATTCTACCTCGGTTGGTCGCCAGTCGTTGGTGGCTGGTGGTGAGCCCGCGCTGGATAGTGATACAAGAGGCGCGTGAAACGCCGCTGGTACCACGAGCTGACGCACGACCAGTGGCGCGCCTTTGCCGCAACGTTCCTCGGATGGATGTTCGACGGCTTCGACTTTACCGTCCTCACCTTCATCCTCATCGACATCCAGAACACGTTCGCGGTTGACGCGGTGCTCGCAGGCGCGCTCGGCACCGTCACGCTCGTGATGCGCCTGGTCGGGGGAGTGGTTGCCGGCGCGGCAGCCGACAAGTGGGGGCGGAAGCTTCCGCTGATGCTCTCGATCCTCTGGATCTCGATCTTCGCGTTCCTCAGTGGCTTCTCCACGTCATACGCGATGCTGTTCGCGTTCCGCGCGTTCTTCGGCATCGGCATGGGGGGCCTGTGGGCTGCCGGTATGCCGCTGACGCTGGAACACTGGCCGACGCACCTGCGCGGCACTGCGTCGGGCGCGTTACAGGGCGGGTTCGCGTGGGGATTCATCCTGGCAGCGTTTGCCTTCCGCTTCATCTATCCGATGTTCGACGGCATGCCCGATCTGGGCTGGCGCGTGATGTTCAGCATCGGCATCCTGCCCGTGCTGCTCGTGCCGTGGATTCGCGCCCGCGTTCCTGAGAGTCCCGTGTGGCTCGAGCGCCGGCGCCACATGAGTGCGACGGGGCGCACGGATAAGCCGCCGATCGTCCGGCTGTTTCAACGCGATCTGATCGCCACCACACTGCAGTGTACGGCGCTGATGACCGCATTCATGTTCTCGTACTACTCGATCGTCTTCTGGTATGCGACGCTGCTCCGCGCCAGAGGTGTCGAGCCCCTCGCCTACCTCGTGACGCTCAATCTCGGACAAGCGCTCGGCAACCCGGTATGGGGACGCATCTCCGACGGTCGCATCGGACGCCGCGGCGCGGTCGCTCTCGCCGCGCTCCTCGGCGTCGCCGGCGTCCCGCTCTTCGCGCTGTCAACCGATCCAACCGTCATGTGGCTGGGAGCGGTGGTGGTCGGCCTGTGCGGCATCGGGATCTGGGGCATGGCGCCGACGTATCTGACCGAGCGCTTCCCCACCGGCGTGCGCGGCGTCGGGCCCGGCTTCGCGTATCACACCGGTGCAGCGATCGGATCGTTGACGCCAACCGTGATCGGCATCATGCAGGAGCGCGGCATGCCGCTCGGCAATGCGATGGCTCTGCTGATCGCGATCGCAGGGGTGACGGTCGCTGTCGTAATCTGGTTTGGTCCGGAGACACGGGGCCGCAAGTTCGAAGCAATCGACGAACACGAGCGCCACGAACAGGCTGTGAACCGTTGACGGTCATTCAGGAGGATCCATCCATGGGTCGATCTCTTACAAGCTCGCGCGTGCTGGTGTTGGGAGGAAGCTCCGGAATCGGGCTCGCGGTCGCAAAGGCGGCGGCGACGGCAGGCGCGAAAGTGACGATTGCGTCACGTTCGAACGGTAAAGTCGCGGCCGCGGTATCGCAGATAGGCAACGGCGCGGCGGGTGAAGCGCTCGACACGACCGATGACGCGGCGATGGAGGCGTTCTTTGGCAGGTACCCCGAATGGGATCACATCGTCGTGTCGGTTGCGGCCGGACGATCAGCCGGCATTCGGGCACTGACGCTCCAGGACGCCTACGCCAACATGAGCGCCAAGTTCTGGACGGCGTACAGGACGGCACGCTCCGCACGAATCACGGGTGATGGATCGCTGACGCTGGTGTCCGGTTACCTGAGTCAGCGGCCCAGCAAAGACGCGCTGCTCCAGGGGGCCATCAACGCGGCGCTCGAGGCGCTTGGTCGCGGTCTTGCGCTGGAGATGTCGCCGGTCCGTGTGAACACCGTCGCGCCCGGACTCATTGACACTCCGATTCGCGCCGCCATGCCGGCGGACCAGAAGCAGAAGATGTTCGACCAGGCCGCGGCGACGCTGCCGGCGCGGCGCGTCGGCCAGCCCGGGGACGTCGCGGAGGCGATTCTGATGCTGATGACGAACCCGTTCACGACAGGCAGCACGCTGTTCGTCGACGGCGGAGGGTCAATCGCGTGACGTAATGCAAAATTCAAAATGCAAAATGCAAACACCACGTGGTGGCGCAATCAGCGAGTGAAGGCGTCGCGCTTCAGCGCTTTTTCGTCGCCGCCAGGCTTTGTTTGAATTTTGCATTTTGAATTACGCAGTGCGAAGCGCCAGTGGTCGCACCGCAGCCATCACGGCGAGGACCAGTCCGAAGGTGCAGACGATCGTGGCACCCGTCGGCAGGTCGAACTGAACAGAGAAGTACATGCCGAGCATCGACACGACGACGCCCATCACCCAGCCGATGGCAAGCCTCCCCCCAATACGCCCGGAATAGAGCATGCCGCCGATCGACGGAACGATGAGATAGCAGAAGACGAGCAAGACGCCCGCGATCGCGACCGATCGCGTCACTACCAGACCAAAGGAGGCGTAAAAGAGGAAATCCCAGAAACGGACCGGCACTCCCCTGGCGGCAGCGGCTTTCGTATCGATGGAGATTTCGAGGAACCGCTTTCTGAAAATGTAGTGAAAGATGCCGATTGCCAGGTAGATTCCTCCGGTTGCAAACACCTCGGGCCACTGGACCGACAGAATGTTTCCAACGAGCATGTTCTGGAGATGCTGCGCTTCACCCGTCGCCTTGCTCAGCGTCAGAATCACCGCAGCGGAGGCGACGGCGTAGGAGACGCCGATGATGGCTTCCTGCGGGATGTTCGCCTCGTGACCTTTGACCATCGCGAAGATGAACGCTCCGATCAGCGTGAATCCAAGGCTCATCCAGTAGATGGACGGATCGTGCTCGTCGAAACCTTGCCAGACGGCAATGGCGGCGCCCAGCGACGCGATCTGCGCGAGCGAGAGGTCCACGAAGATGACCCCCCGCTCGACGACGTGCAGCCCCAGGTATGCGTGAATGCCGGCGATGATCAGGCTTGCGGCAATTGCAGGAGCGAGAAACTGAAAGATCGTCCAGTCCACGTGTCCTACTTTCCGGTGACCTGCTTGAGCGCGCCCGCCAGCAGGTTGACGTCGTACTCGAACAGCTGGATATAGTCGGTGGCTTCCTTGGTACCGCCCACCGAGGGCGCCAGCACCAGCACCTTTCCATCCACCTGGTTGGCAATGGCCTGCGGCGTCTTCAAGTCGAAATACGGCTCGACGACGACCAGCTTGACGCCTTGCCGCTTCATGTCCTGGATCAACTCCAGCGTGTGTGAAGGAGACGGCGGAATACCCGGCTTTGGTTCGACGTAGCCCATGACGTCGAGGCCGAAGCGCTCCATGAAGTTTGGCCAGGAGCGGTGATACGTGACGACCTTCGTGCCTTTGTACGGCGCCATCGTCGCATCCCAGCGTTTCTCCGCCACCGCGAGGCGCATATCGAAATCGGCGTAGCGCTGCGCAAAATAGGCGGCGTTAGCCGGCGCATTTTCGCTCAGCTTGTCGCGAATCGCCTGTGCGATCCGGCGCCCGTTCCCCGGTTCCAGCCAGTAGTGGGGGTTGCCCGACGGATGCACGTCGCCCATGGCGCGCGTGATCTGACCCGTTGGAATCTCGAGGATGCGCACGTTCACGGAGGCGTCGAGATAGCCCTTGGCGCCCGGTTGGATCTTGCTGTTCCGGCTGCTGCTCAAGAGCGGTGGCAGCCATCCGAGTTCCAGCTCGCGCCCGACGACGATGAGCACGTCAGCGCGGCTGACGGCCAGGATGAAGCTGGGCTTCGGATCGACGAAATGCGGATCCTGGTAGCCCCTGGCAAGGGCCGTGACCGCCACCTTGTCGCCGCCGACCTCCCGCGCAATCGCTCCGAGATCCTCGGTCGTGGTGACGACATTCAATTTGCCCTGCGCGGACGCGACGACTGGCACGCCGAGCAGCAGCAGAAGAATCAGCTTGAAAGTTCGAATGACCATGTCACACCTCAAAACGGATGAGCGCCATGCGCCCCGATCGAGAATTGGAATTGAAAGAGCAGCTCGTTGGCGGCGGGACCGTCCGCATAGTCGATGTGCCGGTACTGTCCACGCACCTGGCTGAACTCGCTCGGCCAGTAGGTCAACGTTGCCGAGGCGCCCTTGTCGAGCAGCGCCGCATCGTCCGCGTGCTCTGACCGGTCGTACCGTCCTCCCACGAACCAGCGCCGCGCGAACTGGTAATCGCCGGAGGCGTAGTACCCCATGCTTCGCTGGCGTCCGCCAAACTGGCCGCGATCGCTCCAGATGATTTCGCTTCGCCCGACGAACTGGTGATAGATCGCGCGAGTCAGGGGACGCCATCGAAGCGTCACGTCAGTGCCGAAAAGCTTCGTCGTGAAACGCCCGATATCCACGTCCCCGACGATGCCCGCAGGATTGTGGCCGTACGAATAGGACGCGCCGAGATCGACGTTGGTCGACTCGGTGATGTCGTGGTACGCGCGGAGATGCCCGACATAGCTGAGATCGCCGCGTTTACTGGACCTGAACAGCTCTCCGGAATCGCCGCGGAATACCTGGCCGGTCGCTTCCAGGAACAGCGGACCCGCCGGAAGGAGTCGCGCCACCGAAATGCCGGCGTCGTCGATCCCCTCCTCGCCGCCCACCAGGTTGTTGATCACGAGCGGCCGGTCGGTCCATGGCAGCACGTGATTGTGAAGCCCGTTGACCTTGCCAAAGGCGGCGCGCATCTTCCCCACGCGTGTGAGCAGTTTGCCCGGCAGCTCGGTGAACGTCAGAAAGCCTTCCTCGAGCTCGACGCCCTCTTCTCCAAATGAAACGAAAAAGTCGGCGCGCCCGTACGGATCCACGACCGCCTGGAATGACGCCTCTGACTCGTGCATCTCGAGCGCGGGACTCGGATTCACCTCGTTCCGTCCAGAAGCGCCGAGAAAGTCGCCGATGACCGCCATATCCGGGTTGAAGACCTTCGAATTGGACAAGGCCCCGCCCTGCCCGACCTCGGGAAGCGGTGCAGTCTGGGGCGCGCCGGCCCCCGACTGCCCGCCCTGAATCCCAGCGAGCTGCGCCTCGAGCGCAGCCAGGCGGTCGCCGAATTCCTTTCTCAGTTGATCGATCTGCTGCTGAATGGTCTGCGCCTGTTCAGCCGTTTGCGCCAGAGCCAGCCTTGGGACCATCGCGAGCGCAACGCCCATCAGCGCTACGCACGCGAAACGAGTCGCTCGCATAGAGTTCCTCCAAGTTCAGAAGACTCCCAGCGGGGCGGACCTGAAAGGTCCGCGGCGCCGCAGTGAAATCAATGGGAAGGGAAAGCTGACTACGCGAGGGGCGGTGCGCGGGCCGGACGGGCCGAAACCAAGAGCGCGTGGGTGAGAGCCGCCGATCCGGCCGCTATGAGACGGGCATCGACCGACGGAGGGGCGAACCGGACCGACGCCTGGACCGCGCGAATCGACTGGAGCGCGTGGCAAAGGACACAGTGCTGGGAATCCGGAGTCGCAGGCTCGGGAGCGGTGTACCGGTGGGCGTCCTGGTCGTGGACAACCAGCGCCGGGTTGCACAGAAGATCATCGCCTTCATCGTGCAGCAGTGACGAGACAGTTACCGGCATCGTCGCGAACAGCGCGACGGCCGCGAACAGCGAGGCGAGACGGGTGCGCCGGAGGGCGCGGATCACAAATAAAGAATACAGGCAAATGTTCCATCGTTGAGCACACGAACACATTTCTCGTGTGGGACGGACATCGACAGAAGTGGCACCGCGCACGGCGCGATGTGCGATCGCGCCCACCGCGCACGGACCCAAATTGGCGAGGAGCCGCGAAATATTCGCGATTCCTGGAGTTTTCGCGGGATTCCTCCTGGCATGGGGGCTGCTCTCGAGCTGGCCATGATACCGATCTCGAGGAGGAAACAAATCGTCGGTGTGGCGGTGGTCGTCACCTGCAGCTATGCGATCTCGTGGGCGTTCACGCCGGGTCCAGGCACCGGTCCGGCCGAGTCGTTTGCTCCGACCTTCGACCAGCCGGCTCCCGTCGTCATTCTGCCGCAGGAGGCCGTGCCGTCCCGCGACAAGAAAATTACGACCTCGGAACCACCATATTCCTCTCCAAAGCCTCTGCAGGCGAACCGGTACGAACCGATATAAATGGGTAGTAACAAGATCCATTAATGGTGTTCATGGTGTTCGCAGGATTCGTGGTGGCTCTCGTGGCGGGCCGGTACCTTGGTGATTCCAATCAGCGCATCAGCCCAGATCTGACGCGCTCCAGGCTTTCCAAGCCGTAAATGTCGGTTTCGAACTGAGGAATCCAGGTCAGGGGATACGCTGAAAAGCGGCGCCTGATCTCGTCCACGTAGACCTGCTCCTGCTTCCGACGCGCCTGATAGAACCCGCCTTCGAGATCGTCCGGCAAGACGCGGTTCACGACAATCCCACACACATTTACGTTCGACTCGCGAAGGATCTCCGCGGCACGTGCCGTCTCCTCGATGGGCAACCGCTCCGGGATGACCACCAGCACAAAACCGGTGAAGTTGTGCTGCATCAGCCGCGCGCGGACCTGCTCGAGCTTCTCGCGCCGCTGGTCGAGCGTGCGCAGGATCGGATCCTCGTCCGGATCGATTGCCTCCGGCGCGAGGCGCACTCTGTCGATGTCCTGGTTGAGCGAGAGCAGCGCGCGCCGGCGGCGTGACAGCGCGGCGATCCACGATGAGACGAGCTCGGGCATCCGGAGGAGACGCAGCGTGTGGCCCGTGGGCGCGGTATCGAAGATCAAGAGGTCATAGGCGTCGAAGCGGTCGATGATCAGATCGCTCATCCGATCGAACAGCGCCACCTCCTCGACGCCGGGCATCGCCGACGCCAGGTCGATTTGTCGCTCCGCTTCCTTCGCGACCGCATGGCTGAACATGCGGGTGATCTCGGCCTTCGCCTTGTCGACGTAGCGACGCGCCTCGAGGCTTGCGTCGAGCTCGATCCCCATCAGTCCCGGATACACCTCGCGCTCGTCACGGTCGAACGGCTTCTCGAAGATATCGGACGTCGAGTGCGCCGGATCCGTCGAGACGAGCAGCACGCGCTTCCCTTCTTTCGCTGCGGCCAGCGCCATCGCCGACGCGCACGTCGTCTTGCCGACGCCCCCTTTTCCGCCAAAGAACAGGATGCGTTTGCGGAGAAGCTCGCGCATGTCAGCAGCAGGGCATGCTGCCGATTGGCGAACGGTCCATGCCCATGCGCCGGTGCCAGGTGTGGAACTCTTCGAGGAAGTACGGATAGACGTCCAGCAGGTAGATCGATGCCGGATTCGGGAGCCCGACGAGCTCCATGAAGCACTGGAGCATGAACAGGTCGTTCAGATCGACGAACTGCTCGCGCAGCTTCCGTTCGTACTCGGAGACGAAGTATCCGTGGATGAAATCCCCGACGTTCTGCTTCAGCTCATCCCATCGCATACACGCCCAAGGATCTCAGAGATGGATTGACCAAAGTGTTCACTGCCGAAGCGAGTCTAGCTCACGACATGAGCGCATCATGCCCGCCAAAGCGCCGACGTCGAACGTATTTGTATGACGTCAGCAATTATCTGTACGACGATGTCTGACTTCGGCCCGCGGCGACGGTCGCCGAACGAACGCGAGACAGAGATTTGTGTAAAACGCCCGCAAATCCGGCGGTCTGTGGTCGGCCGCCGAGGTGGCCCGCGTGTTGCTCCGGCAAAGGGACATGGAGTTTCATCGCCTGCTGAATCGTGTCCGGAGTGAGTTCATGGAAATGCCCGGTCTTCAGCTGACGGTGCCCCAGGCATCGCGGTTATGGGGCCTGGATCCGAGCGCATCGCGTCTGGTAATCGATGCGCTGGTGGAAGCGTCGTTTCTCCGCTGGACCGAGCGAGGCACCGTAATCCGGATCGATCGCGCTGCAGCCTGAGGGTCTGACGTTACAAAATCGTCGTCCGAATTCATCTCCCTACAATTTCATGACGAGCGGCGCGACGCCGAGTCCTTCGAGCTCGGCGCGCCACGTCTCGCCAGGCGCAATGAGCATCGGAGTGGTCAGCGAGCCGGTGCTCACCAACTCGCCCGGCTTCAGGGGGTCGGCCCATGTCGAGCGGCGGATGGCCGCGGCGAGCTCCCCAAGGGCCAGCGCGGGACTCCCCAGCACGTTGCGACTGCCGCCTTCTTCCACGAACGTGTCGTTCTTGAAGAGCTTCAGCTTGAACTGCGCGAGCTGCTGGGCGAGCGCGGCGATGTTCGCGCTCGTCACCGGCGTCGGCGCACCCAGCACGAGGCCTGCGTGAAACCCATACGCCGCCACGAGGTCGGAGGGCTGAAACTGCCATGCGGCAAATGGACAATCGACGATCTCGTAGCCGAGCGACAGCCACTCCACCGCGTTCAGTACCGCTGACGGATCGGTCGGATCCCCCTCGACAGTCGCCTTCAGTTTGAAGACGATCTCCGGCTCCAGCTTCGGTGCGTATGTGAACGGAACCGCGGTGCAGTCAACTTCCTGCGCCCGCTGCACCGTATCGTCGTACATCGACGCCCACGCCACGGTTTCGAGCTTCAGCTTCGCCCACACCGCCGGATTCGCGAACGCCACCTTGCGTCCCACGACCGTACGGCCGCTGGTGATCCGCCGCCTTCTCAGCTCGGCTTCGACCGCGTACGCGGCTGGCAGGTCGAAGCCTGCACGCGAGGAGAGTGTCTCAGCAAGCAGATCGCCAGACGCATATGCCTCGATCAGCTCCTCGGCAACCGCTTTGATATCAATGGGCACGCGAAGGATATGTCCTATTCATGTTGGTTTTTCTTCGTGACCTTCGCGACCTTCGTGGTTGATATCTTAGTCGGCTGAAAGTTTACTCGACTGGTCCGGCGCGACGAAGGCTACGGCGCGACAAGTGCTAGGATTCGGCTCGTTGTGAAGCTTTCCTCGCCATCTCTTTTCCTCATCGCGACCGCCGCGATGCTCATTGTGCCCCGAGCGATGCTCGAGGGGCAGGCGCCTCCGCAGAACGCCGTCGTCCGCGTCGATCCGGCGCTCGACGCCATCGTCCCTGCCGCCGCGAAGGCGGAGCTCCTGAAGGGTGATTATTTCGGCGCCATCGAGGGCCCCGTGTGGGCCGACGAGGGACGGAGCGGCTACCTGCTTTTCAGCGACATGGCCGCCAACGTCATTTACAAATGGACGCCGGCGGGCGCGCTCTCCGTCTTCCTCGATAAGAGCGGGTTCACTGGCACCGATCTGAACAGCGTTGGCGGCCAATACACCAACGGTCGCCTGCATGTGCTTCTCATCGGATCCAACGGGCTCACGCTGGATCGACAAGGACGCCTGATCATCGCCGCGATGACTGACCGCTCAGTCACGCGCCTCGAGAAGAACGGCGCGCGGACGACGCTGGTCGACAAGTACGAGGGAAAGCGGCTGAACAGTCCGAACGATCTGGTGGTGAAATCCGACGGCGCGATCTATTTCACCGAGACGACGAGCGGGATGCGCGGGCGCGACGAGAGCCCGGCGCGCGAGCTGCCGTTCCACGGCGTCTATCTGATCAAGGACGGTGCGCTCCGGCTGCTCGACAAGGATCCGCAGGGGTCGGCGCCAAACGGCATCGCCTTCTCGCCCGACGAGAAGACCCTGTACATCAACGGCGGAACCAAGATCACGCGCTACGACGTTCTGGCGGACGACACGATCGCCAACCCGCGCGTGCTCATCGACCTGAACGTCGAGAAGACGCCGGGCAACACCGACGGGATGAAGGTCGACCGCAACGGCAACATCTACTGCTCTGGGCCGGGTGGCGTCTGGATCATCTCGCCGCAGGGGAAACACCTCGGAACGATCGTCACGCCGGATCGCGTTGCGAACATCGCGTTCGGCGATGCGGACAGCAGAACGCTGTACATGGTGGGCGGTCGCAGCCTCTGGCGGATCCGCGTGAACATTCCCGGGATTCGGCCGGTGACCGGGGCGGTGGGATCCTAGGGA
>DAIRVG010000023.1:12938-27701 GCA_036802945.1 Vicinamibacterales bacterium | reverse complement strand
TTCATGGTTCACGGTTCAGTGTTCGAATGATTTCGATCGCCGCGCGCTTGAACCGGCTGCCGCCAACGCGGATCCATCGCCAGGCGACGATCATCGCGGGCATCGGCTCGTTCTTCGATCTGTTCGACATCTTCCTGGCAGGGGTGCTCGGCACCGTCCTCACGCAGCAGTTCCATCTCACACGCGCCGCCCTTCCGCCCATCATCGGCTCCAGCTTTATCGGCATGTTCTTCGGCGCGACGCTGCTCGGCAGATATGCAGACCGCGCGGGCCGACGCACGGCGTTCCTACTCAATCTCGGCATCTACTCAGGCTTCACGCTCCTTGGCGCGTTCAGCGTCGACCTGACGATGCTCATCGTGACAAGGTTTCTCGCGGGCATTGGAATCGGTGCGGAGCTGCCGCTCGTCGACGCCTATCTGAGCGAGTTGCTGCCCGCGCGCCACCGCGGGCGATATACCGCGTGGGCGTACACGATCGGATTCTTCGGTATCCCCGCGGCGGGCTTTCTCGCCAGGATTCTCGTCCCCCGCCAACCGCTCGGCATCGACGGATGGCGATGGATGTTTGTCGCAGGATCGCTGGGAGCCGCGATCGTGTGGGTATCGCGCTCGAAGCTACCCGAGTCGCCACGGTGGCTCGAATCAATGGGACGAACTGCGGAGGCCGACGCGATCGTCTCGCGAATGGAGCGCGAGGCCGAAGCGGTGGGTCCGCTGGCCGCGCCCGAACCGAACGAGATTGCCCAGTCCGGTCACGCGCGGTTCCGTGCGATCTTTGGCCCACGGTACCGTGGACGGACGCTGATGCTCTGCGTCTTTCACATATTCCAGACGGTTGGCTACTACGGGTTCGGGACCCTCGTGCCGACCGTCCTTGCCGCCAAGGGCTATTCGATTGTGACGTCGCTGACGTTCACGTCGCTGACATTCATCGGGTATCCCGTCGGCTCGGCGCTGTCGCTGCCGGTTGTCGAACGGGTCGATCGCCGGTGGCTGATCGTCGGATCGGCGGCGTTGATGAGCGTCTTCGGCCTGGCGCTCGGGTACGCGTCGGCGCCCGGCGTGATCCTCACGATGGGATTTTTCTATACCGCCACCAGCAACGTCTTCTCCAACGCGCTCCACATCTTCCAGGTCGAGATCTTCCCAACATTCGCTCGGGCGACCGCCGCGGGGACGGCCTACGGCCTCAGCCGGCTCTCAACCGGCGCAATGCCGTTCGTACTCGTCCCTGTGCTCGATCGGTGGGGACCCGGCGCGATGTTCGCGGTCATCGCAGCGGCGCTGTGGATTGTGATCCTCGACATCACGCTCTTTGCGCCGAAGACGACGGGGAGGTCGCTGGAAACTATCAGTCAGTAGGGATCGGGGATCGGGGATCGGGGATCGGGGATCAGGGCTTCAGGTTCGTTGGCGCACGGGCCAACAGTGAGCGCCGAAGGCCGTGAAGTACGCGCCGAAGACTCGCTGCGAGCGCTGAGACGGTTTCAAGATCTGCAGCGGGCGCATGCCGCAGACGATTCGCAAGTTCGATCTGCGTTTCGGCCTCCGCAAGACTGCCGATGGCAAGTGAGACGAAATGGGCATAGGATTTCGTCCCTTGCTGATGCCCTTCGCTGATATTCGAGGGAATTGAAATCGCAGCGCGACGCAGTTGAGACGAAAGCCCGTATGTCTCCTCACGCGGAAACGTCTTCGTCAATCCATAAACCGCAACGGCCAGGTCCATCCCAAGCCGCCATGCCTCGAGATCGCGATAGGACTGAATGGACATGCGCCCGGACGGAGCAAGAAGCGGGACATGCCCCGTCGGACTGGAAGTCGTTGAAAGACGCCGATGCCCTCGCAGTTCTTGCCACGTCTCGGCGCTGCAAGTACGCAGTTTCTGCAAGGCCAGTGTTCTTGATCCCCGATCCCCGATCCCCGATCCCTTCAAAATCGGTAGGTATAAAAAACCTTCGAAGCCGCCCGCCGGTCCAGCGTAACGAACCGGCTGCGCACGGGGTCGTCCAGCCAGTTGTGGTTGTAGACGACGTAGAAGTCGCTGCCGGGAGTGAGGATCCAGCGGAAGCGCGACTGCCAGCCCATGATCGCGCTCACCGAGTCGTACTGGATGTTGTTCGAGAGCTGGATCCACGGATTGAACTGTGTATCGAGGATCGTCCGGTACAACTGCGTCGTGAAGGGGCCCTGCGGCAGCTCGATTTTGTTGAACTCGGTATAGACGTAGAGTACGACGCCGCGCCGCGGGCGGATGCCGATGTCGAAGCTCAGGAGATCGCGGTCACCGGAGTAGAAGCTCCCCGTCTCCACGTTCGTCGTCATCGCAAGCTTGCGGCGATTCGCCGTTCCGATCTGGAGCCGGTAGCGTGTGTAGTCGTACTCGGTCCCGCGCGCCAGCGTGATACCGCGGCTGATGCCGAAGTTCCTATCGAGCAGCTCATAGGTCGGCATGACGTGGAACTGGATGTTGTCCTGGGACTGCAGGTTCGCCTGGAACACCGTGAAGTCCCACTGCCGCAGCAACGGATCGTTGTTCGCCGTGATGTACTGCAGGTCCCCGTTGACCCCGAACTGGTACTGCTGGACGTTGAAGCGCGGTCGCCCCTGGACGCGGCGAGGGCGCGGCTGGAACCGCAGCGACGGCGCGTAGCGTCTGTATCCGTTTCGCAGTGTGTAGCCGACTGCCGGGTCGTAGTTCTCCTGCACTTCGCGGTACGAGAGCCGTCCGACGTAGCGATCGTTTGGATATTCGAAGTTACCGCCCCAGGCGTTGTTCTTCCCGTTCTTGAGCGGATTTGTCGTCGTGAGGTAATAGCCCGTCAGCTCGAGGTTCAAATTACGACGGAACGTCGTTGTGCCGAGCCGGAAGTCGGCGCCCAGCGTGTTGAGCGCGGCGAAGGTGGCCAGCGGCTGGGCGAGCGGCAGCGTCGAATCATGTGTCCGCGCATCCCGCCGCGTATACAGCGCCCCAATATATGACTGGCGCAAGATGTTGCGCCGCACGCGCAGTGCGGTGAAGTCCTCGCCCGGCGACGTCCCGTCGCGCCCCGTTCGGATCTGCATCAGCGCGACGTCCTGCTTGCCCGCCTGCCCGGTCAACTTGACACCGTAATCGATCTTCTGCGGATCACCGTTCGCATCGAGACCGATGCGCCTCGTGAAGAACGGGACGACGGCCACGTTACGGTTGTTGCCGAATCCGCCCGAGTCGAAGCTTGCGAAATCGAAGTACGACGCACCCTCGAGGAAGAAGCCACGCTTCTCGGGGAAGAAGAGGGAGTATTGCGTCAGGTTGACCTGCCGCTGATCGACCTCCGTTTGCGCGAAGTCGGTGTTGACGGTGAGGTTGGCGCGCAACGCGGGCGTGACGTTGTAGAAGAGATCGACGCCGGCGCTTGCGTCGGTCTCGGTGCTGGTGCGGCCTCGACCCGGTGCCGACAACGCCGACGTGACGCCGTACGGTCGGATGTCGAGGCCATGCCCCTGCGAGACGTTATTGATGCCGAGCAGCAGTCCCGTGTTCTGAATCCTGAGCCCCTGATTGAGGCCCCATCCCGTCCAGAGACTTTCCTCGTTCTTCCGCCGGACCGTCCGCTGAAAGTTGACACCCCACGCCTCGCCGGCAGGGTTGAAGTTGAACGTGCGGAACGGCAGCTCGATCTCGATCGTCCAGCCGATCTCGCTCCGGCGGACGCGGGCGTCCCAGATGCCGTCCCAGTCACGGTTGGCCTGGCCGGAGGGGTTCATCAGCGAATCGGCCATCAGCCCCGACGGGTTCATCTCGAAGAAGTAACCGCTGCGCGCGTCGAGAAAGGTATCGATCTCCCACATGAAGCGGTCGTCCGAGCGAAGGCCTTCGTCCCGCTTCATGGTGTTGCCAAGCATCTTGTCCGGCTCGCTGTCGAAGCACGTCACGCCCATGTAGAGCGCGTTGGCCGTGAACACGAACCGTACCTCAGTACGCTCGGTCGGTGGAGCGCCGGTCTGCGGGATCTGCTGCTTGAAATCGGCCGCGGGCACGGCGCGCGCCCACACGCCCTCGTCAAGGCGGCCATCGAGGACGATCGCCTCGCCTTGTTCGAGTCGCACTGCGGTGACTGTCGGCCGCGCGTCTTCCGGAGGAGGCTCCTGCGCCGAAACAGCTCGCGCGACGAGCGCGAGGCAGAACACGAGTAAACACAATCTACGAATCATTCCTATTCCGCACAGGGATTCCTGTCAGCCGGGCCGCCGGGGAGCGGTGTAGGGGCGGGTCTACAGACCCGCCCCTACACGACTCTTACCGCGACGAGGTTGTTGTAGTACGAGCGGCTGGCTTGAAGAGATCGAGGCCGATGGTGTTGCCCATCAGCTGATAGCCGCCGTCGTTGGGATGAAGATGATCGCCCGACTGGAACTGTTCGAGCAACTGAGTCGGGTGATTGGGGTCGCGCGTGACGGCGTCGAAGTCGATGACGGCGTCGTACGCTTTGCTGGTCCGTATCCACGTGTTGAGGGCCTGGCGGTGCGCCTCCGTGACCGGCGTAAAGGTGGGACCGTTTCCCTCCCAGGCAGTCAGGGTTCCTCCGATGATCTTCAGGCCAAGAGCGTGCGCACGGTCCACGATCTGCTTGTGCGCCGCGATGAGATCTTCGGCCGGCATGTCGGGATTGTTGCGGAGGTCGTTGATACCCTCGAGGAAGATCACCCAGGCGGCGCCACTCTGCGCGGCGACGTCCCGGTTGAAACGCGAGGCTGCGCTCGGACCGACCCCCTCAGGCAGGAACACCCGGTTCCCCGCGATCCCGAGGTTCAGCACACCCACCTTCATCCCCGCCTGATCCAAACGGCGAGCGAGTTGATCGGGCCAGCGGCTATTGGTGTCGGGCGTCGTGCGCGCGCCGTCAGTGATCGAATCGCCGAGCGCCACAATCGCCTTCACCCGTTCGGGTGCCACGACCTCGACGCGCGACAGGAAATACCACGACGGTACCGTCGTCGCCATCGGCAGGTCGGCGTCGCCCGTGTGATCGCCTGGCTCCGATACGTAGTTCGTCTGGTTCGCCCCACCGTGCATCGTCAGCGGCGAGGTGCCGGCAGACGTGTCGCCCGGCAGGTAAATGCTGATGGCGAGATCCGCAAGCGCGGGCACAGTCAGTGCTGCCGGATCGCTGAAGACGACCGCCCCAGCCGGGATGCTGATGCCCGGCTTGCCCGCGAAGGTGAGCGCGCGATCCGAACCGGCTTTGATTGCCGCACCCGGCCC
The DNA here is from genome assembly GCA_036802945.1 of Vicinamibacterales bacterium. Lineage (GTDB taxonomy): Bacteria > Acidobacteriota > Vicinamibacteria > Vicinamibacterales > UBA2999 > Gp6-AA40. The sequence goes on along the minus strand of DAIRVG010000023.1, from coordinate 22,451 downwards.
GCGCAGCGCGACGTGAGCCGCGCCAATGGCCAGGGGCGCGTCGCCAAACTCGTTGCTCAACACCACGCGGATGCGGGCGCCACCAAGGCTGACGTGCACGATCTCGCGGATCGTCTGGTTGTTGAAATTGATCGGAAGGGCGGGTGGGGCTTGTGGGGCCTGTCCGGCGGGTGGGGCCGCTTGCAGCGCCTGACCCTGCGGTCCCTGGCCACCGCCGCGCCCCGCCGGCGGTCGAACGGCACGCGCTACCACAGCCGTCGCCCAGGTGCCAACCCAGTGTTCGCCGGCGCCTTGTGCAAATGCCGCGGGCTGGGTGAGGAAAAGGCCGATCGAAACGGCCGCTACAGTAATGAACCTCAACATCTTAAACGTCCCCTGGCGAGCGGCGCTTCGCCCGCGCCGCCTGCGCATGATACTCTTCCCGGCCAGCGGACGGTTCGCCCCCCCTTTCAAAATCAGCGATGTACAGGCCTTCAAACTGGCCTCTACCAATCGAGGAGTCACGTGTATGGCACAGCAAGTTGAACAGCAGATCGAACAGAAGCGGCTGAAGGCAGACGACTTCCATCCCGAAGTCCTCAGGCTCTTCGATCGCTACGTGCACGGGATGATTGACCGGCGCGGGTTTCTGGACGGGGCGGCCAAGTTCGCCGTCGGCGGGATGACGGCTGCGGCGATGCTCCAGGCACTTAGCCCGAACTACGCGTACGCGGAGCAGGTGCCGAAGGATGACAAGCGCATCACGACCATGATGCTCGACTACGACTCGCCGAAGGGCCAGGGCAAGATGAAGGGCTACTTCGCAAAGCCGGCCAACATGACCGGCAAGCTGCCGGCAGTCCTCGTCGTGCATGAGAACAGAGGCCTCACGCCGTATGTCCAGGACGTCGTGCGCCGTCTCGCGGTCGCGAACTTCGTTGCTTTCGGTCCCGATGCCCTGACGCCGCTCGGCGGCTACCCGGGCACCGACGACAAGGGCGTCGAAATGCAGCGGACGCTCGACCAGAACAAGATCATCGAGGACTTCATCGAGGCGGTCAGCGTCCTTCAGAAGCGACCGGAGTCAACGGGCAAAGTCGGCGCGGTCGGCTTCTGCTTCGGCGGCAGCGTCTGCAACCAGCTGGCGGTCCGCGTGCCGTCACTCTCGGCCTCGGCGCCGTACTACGGCGGCCAGCCCAAGGCCGAAGACGTCCCGAAGATCAAAGCGGCGCTGATGATCCATTACGGCGGTCTTGATGAGCGGGTAAACGCCGGGTGGCCGGCATACGAAGCAGCGCTCAAGGCCAACAACGTGCGCTACGAGATGTTCATGTACGCCGGCGCGAACCACGGCTTCCACAACGACACGACGCCGCGCTACGACGAGGCGGCAGCCAAGCTGTCGCAGGACCGCACGTGGGCGTTCTTCAATAAGAACCTCCGCGTCTCAGGCTCGACCGCATAGTCAGAAGAGTAAAGGTGCGAGAGGTGCGAAGGATGCACCTCTCGCACCCCTCGCACCCACCCCTCCCCAATCGGGTGATCCGAGCGGCACGATTTCGCGCGACGATCGACCCATGCTTACCGACATTTCAAATCAATTGGCTGATGCCGCGGCTGTTGCGGCGCGATCGGTCGTCCAGGTACAAGGACGTCGTCGTCCCGCCAGCGGCGTCGTTTACGCGAAAGGCGTCGTCGTGACGACTATCCAGGCACTGGGTGGTGAAGACGGCCTGCGGGTGCGCGGTGAAGACGGGAACGTCTCGGACGCGGAGCTGGCTGGCTGGGACCCCACCACGAGCCTGGCCGTATTGAAAGCCCAAGCGCTCGCAGCTCCACCGATTGCGGTGGCGAAAGACACCGCGCGCGTGGGGCACTTCGCGCTGGCGATCGCCCGATCCTGGAGCAACGGTGTGACCGCGAGTGCGGGCATCGTGTCAATCATCGGAGGGCCATTGCCAACCGGCCGGAGACGCGCGATTCACGAAGTCATTCGGACCACAGCGCCAATGCACGACGGCTTCGCCGGCGGCGCGTTCGTCGACACGACCGGCGCGCTCGTGGGCATCACGACGGCGTCGACGATCCGCGGCCTCGGCGTCGTGATTCCGTCCGCTATCGCATGGAAAGCGGCGCAGGATCTGCTCGAGCACGGACGCATGAAGCGAGGATACATCGGGATTGCGGGCCAGCCCGCGCGTCTCCCGGATGGACAGCACGGCACCGACGATCGGCGCAAGGCATTGCTGGTCGTGGGCGTTACCGAGGAGGGTCCGGCGGCGCAGGCAGGCGTGATCGTCGGCGACGTCATCGTCGCGCTCGACGGCCATCCGATCAGCGCGCCGGAAGATCTGCTCGACCTGCTCGCCGGGGATCGCGTTGGGAAACCCGCACAGCTGCACCTCCTCCGGGGCGGCTCGCCGATTGATCTTTCCGTGACTGTCGGAGAGCGGCCGGCGCGTTAATGTGATGGCGGGTCCACGAGGACCCGCCTACGCGGATGCGCCTCTTATTGGTTGGAACGCCTCACGAACGCGAGCGTCTTCGGGCGGAGCTGGATCACGCCTCGTTTACGATCGCGGGCGAGTTCGCGACGCTTGCGGATGCCCGGGCGTCAGGAATCGAGTCGGATGGGATCCTCATCGCGGACCTGAAAGGTCCGCGCCGCGATAATGGAGAGGCATTCGAGGAGCCGCTCACTCCACGTGAAATCGACGTCGTCGAGCTCCTCGCCGAGGGACTGTCGAACAAGGCGATTGCCGTCCGCCTTGGCATCAGCGACCAGACCGTAAAGTTCCACGTCGCCTCGATCTGCGGCAAGCTGGGCGCCGTTAATCGCACCGATGCAGTTCGCCGTGCGGTGCGGCGCGGCCTGATCTCGCTCTGACTCCTGGAACCTGTAGGGGATCCGGGATCGGGGATCCGGGATCCGGATCAGTCTCGTGCTGACTCGGTTGGAACAACGGTAACGGTCAACCTTTCCGCGCCCCGCAGCACGAGCAGGGAGGAAGGAAGGCCGATCTGCTCCTCGCTCAACATCCGGTGGAGATCGTCGACGCCGGTGACCGCGCTCTGCGCGAACGCGAGGATCACGTCCCCCTTCTTAAAACCCGCACGCTCCGCGGGGCTGCGCGCCTCGACGGACGTGACGAGCACACCTGACGAGACCGCCAGCTGATTCGCGCGGGCCGTCGCCCGCGGCACATCGACGTTCTGTCCCGCGATCCCGATATACCCCCGTCGAATACGCCCGTCGCGAATCAACCTCGACGCCACGAACCGCGCCGTGTTGATGCCGATGGCAAAGCAGAGCCCCTGCGCCGGAAGGATCATCGCGGTGTTGATGCCGATGACTTCACCAAGCGTTGTCACCAGGGGGCCGCCGGAGTTGCCTGGATTGAGCGCCGCGTCGGTCTGGATGATGTCGTCAATCAGCCGTCCGGATCGCGACCGCAGCGATCGGCCAAGCGCGCTGATGACGCCAGAGGTTACAGAGTGCTGAAATCCGTACGGGTTGCCGATCGCAATGGCGACCTGCCCGACACGCACACGCCGCGAGTCGCCGAACCGCGCCCACGGCAGCGATGTACCATCGATGCGCAGGATCGCCAGGTCGGTCCCCGCATCCTGCCCTATGACGTCGGCGCGCAGCGCGCGGCCCTCCGGTAAGATCACCTCGACCCGCGCGGCTCCGTCGACGACATGGTTATTGGTCAGCACGAGGCCGTCCGGCGTGAAGATGACACCAGAGCCGCCGCCTCGCTCGCGTTGGACGTTGACCACGGCAGGGCCGACGGCATCAACCGCCTGAATGACGGCGCGCGAATATGCGTCGAGCAGCTGATCGTCGTCGACGCGCGGTTCGGTGTTCATAGCAGGATCCTAAGAACAGATGTCAGAAATGCGAATCACCCAAACGGGGTACCTGGGGGTCAGGCTTTAGCCCTTAGCCGGCCCATGGAGCTCTCATGTGCGACTTGAATCATCACCACGAACATGGCGACTTCGGCTTCATCGTCGACGTGCCCGAGATACGCGCGCTAATCGATGAGACGCGGCGCCTGGCCGGCACGATTCGCGAGCACGCGGCGCGTGTCGAGGCGTTGCGCCCCGCCTTTGCACGCCTGCTCGCGGCCGACGGGTGGCTACCAGACCAGTTCGCTCAGCCGGACGCCACCAGCGGCATGGGGGGCGGGATTGGTCAGTACGCGCTGTATCGTGATGAAGCAGGCTCGCTGTGCCTGTTCTCACTCGTCGTTCCGCCAGGGTCCTCGACGCCCGTGCACGACCATCTCGCGTGGGGCCTCGTCGGCGTCTATCGCGGCGCACAGCTCGACACTACATATGCGCGGCTGGATGACGGGAGTAACGAGGCGAAGGCGACGTTACGGGTGGCGAGCCGGCAGACGGTGGGCGCGGGTGAGTTTTATGCGCTGCTGCCCCCCGAGGGTGACATTCACTACGTGAAGACCGTGTCGGAGACGCCGTCGGTGTCGATCCACCTGCTGGCGAACGACACGGCCTGCGTCTGGCGGCACAAGTACGACCCTGACGCTGGAACAGTCACGCCATTCAGATCTGGATACTCGAACGTGAAATGCGCCGCGGAACCTGAGCGATAACTCCCAATTCGGGAGTTGTCGACTACACGCGATATCGAGTGACTGCTTCCTCGTTCCACTCGATTCCAGCTCCCGATCGGTGCGGAATGACCGCGTGACCGTCGCGAATCTCGATTGGCTGCTTCAGAATCGGTACCGCCCAGTCGACATACTCCAGCCAATGACATGTCGGGGTTGCGGCCAGCAGATGGGCGCTGAACTCCGGATAGAGGTGCGATGACATCGCCATCCCAGCGGCCTGCGCGAGCGCTGCGGCTTCCATCCACCCGCTGACCCCGCCGATACGCGCGAAGTCGGGCATGGCGTAGTCGCATGCCTCTGCGGCCAGCGCGTCGGCCATCGCATGCGGTCCGTCGAAGTTCTCCCCGATCTGAATCGGCGTGGCGAGCTCGCGCGCGAGCGCGGCCGCGCCGCCATAGTCGTCGTGACGAATCGGCTCTTCGATCCACGCGAGGCCTGCCTGATCGATCGCGCGCCCGCGCTGCAGCGCTTCGGCCACCGTAAGTGCCTGGTTGTAGTCCGACATGATGGTCGTCCCGGCAGGCACTCGCGAGCGCACCGCGTGCGCCGCGGCCAGATCCTCGTCGAGCGTCGGATACCCGAGGCGCAGCTTGATCGCGGTGAATCCGCCCTCGTTCAGCAACTGCTCCGCTTCATCCGCAAGCGCAGACATGGATCCCGGATCTGTAGATGTGGATCCCGGATCCCGGATCCCGGATCCCGCATTAAGGCTCAGGCCGTTGCTGTTGTACGCCCGCACGGGGCGAATGATGCCGCCAAGCAGCGACACAAGTGGAACGCCGGCTGCAACAGCCAGCGCATCCCAGCACGCGCCGTCGAGCCCCGCAAGCGCCATCGTGACGACGCCGCGCACGCCAAGCAGTCTGAAGTGCCGTCCCAGCTTGGCGTTGATGTCGACCGGCGCAACGCGGTCGCCTTTCACGCGCGCCGACGCGTCGCGGAGGATCGATTCGACCGCGATCGTCGCCGCCGGGAGGTAGCAGAAGACATACGCGCGGCCGGTCACGCCTTCCTCGGTGTCGAGATCGATCAGGACGAGCGGCGCGATGTCCATGCGCCTCGCGCTGGTGCCGAGCGCGCGCTTCATTGGCACGTGCACAGCCGTGGTACGCAGCGATCGAATCGTCAGGGTCGGTGTCGTTGTGACCATTCGTCTTCGCCTTGGGAGTTGGGCGTTGGGAATTGGGAGGTTTTTTTGCAGCGAGGCGACGGCGGTTGGAGCCCGCCCCTAGGGCGTCCCCATTTCCTGAAGGGCAAGGACGTCCCAGACCGCGCGATTCATCGGCGTCGGCAGACCTGTTCTCTCGCCCAATTGGACGACGCCGCCGCTCAACCACGAGACCTCGAGCCGCTTGCGCCCGTTCAAATCGTGATGCATGGACGACGTCATGGTTTCCGGGAGGCTGTCGACGAACGTGAGGCGCTGGTCAGCATAGTCGGCGGGAAGAGCAACGCCAAGCGCGCGGCCAACCGCCACCGTCTCGCGCATCAGGTCGAAGAGAAACGCGCGCGCCCGCGGGTTGGACCGGATCGGTCCGATCGTCGCGCGCATCGTCGTCGTCGATCCCGAGAGGCCGACGAGAAACACGTACTTCTCCCAGATCGCCCTGCGGATGTCGTCGCTCAGCTCCGCGTTGATACCGCCGCGGGTGCACGCATCGAGCAGCGCCTCGGCGCGCACGGAGCGGCTCCCGTCGTATTCGCCGAAAATCAGGCGCTGCATCGTGCCGGTGTGCTTGATCACGCCCGGCCGGTCGATGTTTGCGGCGATGTAGCCGACGCCGCCCATCACCGCCTGGTCGCCAAACGCCTGACGAAGGACGTCGTCTTTCTGCACGCCGTTCTGAAACGAGATGATGCCGGTGCCCGGGCCCACCACGGACTTCATCGATCGAATGGCGGCTTCCGTGTCCCACAGCTTCACCGCCAGCCAGACGATGTCCGCCGGGCCGAGGTCGGCGGCGTTGTCAGTGGCGTTGACGCGTGGAAGATGGATGTCGCCGAGCGGGCTTTCGACCTTCAGTCCATCTCGACGAAGCGCCTCGAGGTGCGCGCCGCGCGCGACGAATCCGACCTCGGCGCCCGCCTGCTGCAGACGCGCGCCGAAGTACCCGCCAACCCCACCAGCCCCGATGATCGCGATTCTCATCTGTATGACGACTCGCCATGTCTACCGTCGACCGTCCGGTGCAGTCGCACACTCGGCGTCAGCGAGTGGTCACAGGCGCACCGATCAGCGCGTTCAGCTCCAGCTTGTTGACGTCGTCGATGATCTTCGCGAAGACGTGCGCCGACTGCTCGAGCCCGGCCGCGGGAACGGCATTCAGCGTATCCATGTCCGTGTGATACACGGTGTGGTCGATGATGTGGAAGCTCGGTGCGTCCTGGTACACCTGGCTCAGTTCTCCGCCGGGACGTCCTTCGGGACGCGAGTAGAGCGCCATCCCGTAGTCCTTGAAGTTCTTCATGATGATGGTCTTCAGCTGATTGCTGCCGCCGATGTACCACCGGCGGGCGCTCACCTGGTTCGATGCGTACAACGTCTCGCCAATCAGGAACGTCGCCACTTGCGCCGTGTGCTCGCAGTTCACGATCAGCGCCGTCTTGGAGAACATCTCCCTCATGTTGTTGTGCACCCACCGGATGCCCGCGTTGTCACCCGAGGGCGAGTGATGTGCCGACGTGGTCAGGAACGTCATCGTGCGGCGACGCTGCCCCTTTGGGATCTTGGCGTAGTGTTCGGCAAGCGCGAGCATCGTGGCGACGCCGGACGCGTTGTCCATCGCCCCCTCGAAGAAGGAATCGGTGTGGGCCATCACGATGATGTTCTCGTCGGTTGCGCCGGAAAGCACACCCCAGACGTTCGCCGTCTTCTGGTCGGTCTTCAGCTCCACCGCGAGACGGAAGCGGATCTTCGGTGACTCGCCGGCCTCGATCATCTGACGGACCGCGGTGCCGTCCTGGTTGCCGAGCATGAAGATCGGCATCCGCGCGGGGTCGGTGGTGCCGCCTGCGGTCGGCTCGTTCATCACATTGCCGGGAAAGCCAAGGACGATGAACAGCGCGGCTGCGCCCGCTTCATCCGCGCGCTTCACGGTGCCGAAGGTCAGCGCTGTATCCTCGCGGCCGCCGGGGTTGGGGAATCCGTAGGCGATCACGGCCTTGCCGCGGACGTCACGTCCCTGGAAGTCGGCTGGCGTTCCCATCCCCACCCAGACCGGTTCGAGGTCCGCCTGGCCGTTGGTGCCGACCGAGTGGTACAGCGGGAACGCGGTCTTCAACTCGAGCGTCTTGCCACCGCCTGCTGCCGTGACTTCCCATGACGTCGGCCACCACTGCGGAGGCAGATCGGTGAACTCCTGGGAACGAACCTGCTCGAGGCCGATGCGCTTGAACTGCGCCTGGACCCAGTCTGTCGTCATCTTGTCGTACGGCGAGCCGGTGATACGGCCCCAGTACTGATTGCCGTCGTCACGGCTTTTGCGCGCGATGGCGGTGATCTCGTTGATGTAGCCCTTGATCTTGACGCCATCGAGATCGGCGTAGGCCGCGTCGCCGGCGGGGTACGGCCACTTCGGGAACATCTCGTCGCCCCACCAGACCGTTGGCTGAAACGCGCCGCGTCCGAGTGGCTGCTCGCCGTTGGCCGCCGCGCCGCCCTGGCGCTGACCAGCCTGAGCCCCGGCGCCGGCGGCGCCCCCGCCGCGCTGTGCACTGGCAGTCGCGGTGGCGAGCAACGCCGCCGCGATCACGGCTGCGAGTCCGATTTGAATACGCCTGCTCATAACAGCTCCTGTTCTCCGACGGGCCGCCTACTTGTTCGGCAACTGAGTCCCTGTGAGAGACCCCTGCCCGCTCTTGAGAGGGAAAGTCGTTCCGCGCAGCTGCTTCATCGTCATCTTGTTCGCCCGATCGAGTGCCGCAGCAAACGCTCGGGTCGAGCGCTCCAGGCCGGGAGGGTGTTCACGGAGTAGTGCCGATAAGGCCCACCAGTATCGCCGATCCATTCCCGACCGCAAAAACAGCAGTGACTCGGCTATGAGCGACGTTCCTCGTTCTTCCCGACGAAGATGCCGTTGAGGATCCAGCTCACGACGCTCACCAGCAACGCACCGAGCACGGCCCACCAGAAGCCGTCGATCTCGAAGCCTGGAACGAGCGCCGCCGTGAGCCCGAGACAAAGCGCATTCAGCACGAAAATGAATAGGCCGAGCGTGACGAGCGTCAGCGGCAGCGTCAGGAGAAACAGAATCGGGCGGATGATTGCGTTGACGAAGCCGAGGATCGCACCGGCGATGAGTGCCGCAAACGGGCCGCTGAGATGCAGTCCCGGCAGCAGCCACGCCGCGACGATGATCGCGAAACCGTTGAGGACGAGACGGGCAAGAAATCGCATCCTACTTCCTCGACGCGCGACTATTCTTGAACACTCCGCGGGACCGCGCAATATTCGCGGGGCGGTTCGTAAGAGGGTATGTCATTCACGATTTATCCGGGCGGCTCGATTGGATGGCGCGGCGCACCCGAGCGGCGCCGACGGGTCAGGCCGCAGTTCGAGCTGCGTAGCGGAGCGACCGCCGATCCTCCGGCCATTGACATCGGCGCGGACATCCTCAACATCGAGCGCCAGCCGGCGGAGCCGGCGCGGATCACGATTTGCCGGCAGTCACAGCAGGATGCGGGCTACCGCGAAATCTTCGTGTCGCTCGATGGCGAGCAGCTGGTGATGCTGCAGTTCGGCGAGTCGTACACATGCGAGGTGAAGCCGGGACCTCACCGGCTGCGTGCGCACAACACACTGTTCTGGAAAACACTTCAGATCGTGCTGCGCCCGGGCGAGCACGCGAAGCTCACCGCGATCAACCGAACCGGCAGGATCTCGTTCGGTCTC
>DAIRVG010000023.1:7347-12838 GCA_036802945.1 Vicinamibacterales bacterium | reverse complement strand
CGAGCACGCGAAGCTCACCGCGATCAACCGAACCGGCAGGATCTCGTTCGGTCTCCTCTTCATGCTCGGCGCGTTCCCGCTGTATCTCACGTTCGAGCGGGAGAGCGAGAAATCCCAAAACCCAAAACCCAAATCCCAAATCAAAATAGTGAAATGACGTTGGGATTTGGGCCTTAGGATTTGGGATTTGGGATTTGGGATTTGGGATTTGATTTACTGACAGGCTCCCTCAACGTTCCGCAAGCGGATCACACGAAATTCCGGAAGAGGCGTATTGTAGTTCGCGTCGGCTGCGCCACCCGGCAGATTCGCAACCGCCGCCCGCGCCGGATCGATCGCCCCCGCCTGGGCGGCGATGTTCGGTGACGGGAGCAGCCCGGTTCTGAAGGTGATGCCCTTTCCGGGAGGACCGCCGACGATCTCCACGCGGCGACCGACGAAATTCTTGAGTCCCTTGCCGGTAAGCCGGTACCTCCCGCCGCCTTCGTTGTCCAGAAAAGTGAACTGGCCGGGCATAATGCGGTCGCGCGCAATGCAGCCATTCAACCGGATCTCCTTGGGATCTTTGCCACCGGTTGTCGCCGGCGCCGGCCCTGACCCGGACTGGAGGGCGAACATCGTGGCCAGCGCGCTTGTAATGAGGTAACCGGACATCGTTTGCCTCCTCTGGCACCGTCGAAATGATCGTACACTGAGCAGAGATGTTCCTGCGCTGCCGCGTCCTCGTCGTGGTCGTGCTGCTCGTCGGTGCCCTCGCCTCGGTCTCGTGGGCGCAGCGGTTCCGCGTCATGGAAGGGCCCGGCATGCCGCTGAGGATTCCGCCCCCCCATTTCAGCGACGGCGCCTTCACAATATGCAAGATGATATTCACGAGCAACAGGCGCGAGGCCAACGGTTTCGGATGGTCGACCGACTATCCGTTTTCCGGGCTCAACCTGATGCTTCGCTCATCCGAGCTGACGAAAACGCGCATCAGTAAAGACTCGCGCGGCGAGGCGAACTATTGGACCGTCCGGCTCACCGACCAGTCGTTGTTCGAATGCCCCCTGCTCCTCGGCTCGGACGTTGGCACGATCGGACTCGCGCCGGTCGAAATCGAACGATTGCGCGAGTACCTGCTCAAGGGCGGCTTTCTCTGGGTCGATGATTTCTGGGGCACGCGCGCGTGGGACCAGTGGGCCGACGCGATGCGGCAGGTGCTGCCCGAGCATCCGATCTTCGACATTCCGCTCGATCATCCGATTCGAGAGACGCTGTTCGACGTGTCACATGTGCCGCAGGTGCCGGGGATCAACTTCTGGCGCGCGAGCGGCGGCGGCACCGCCGAGCGCGGGAACGACAGTCCCCAAGCCGACTTCCGCGGCATCGCGGACAGCCACGGCCGCATCATGGTCGTGATGACGCACAACACCGACATCGGCGATTCCATGGAGCGCGAGTCGGAGGATCCGGCGTTCTTCGCTGCGTTCTCGCCCGAGGGCTACCAGGTCACGATTGACATGGTTCTCTACGCGCTCACGCATTAGTAAATCCCAAAGCCCAAATCCCACACCCAAGTCCCAAATTTGGTGGACAATGCATCCACTACGTCCAGACTCTTCAGGTGATTGGCGCCTTCTATCTGACGTAAGGTAAGACCCATGAAGACGGTACGTGCCGCGCTTCCGTACGTTCTCTGTGCGCTGACGCTTGCGCCCGCTGTTCATGCGGGCCAGGCAACAACCGGCTCCGCCAATCAGGAGCTGAAGACGCGCGTCGAGCAGCGCTTGTCGCAGAGACGCGTCAGGGGCATCAAGGTCGCCGCGCTCGACGGCAGCGTCACACTCGCAGGCCCGGTCGGGAGCGTCGGCGCCAAGCAGGATCTGGTGGCCGAGGTCCTGAAGGTCGACGGCGTCAAGGAAATCGTGAGCGAGTTGACGATCGCCCGGGCGGAGAGCGATCGCGCGCTGGCCGAGCGCGTGGCCGACCAGGTTCGGCGCTCGTCGTACTTCACGGTGTTCGATGATATCGAAATCGGTGTCGATAACGGGGTCGTGACGCTGAAGGGTTACGTGACGCAGCCAATCAAATCAGAGGATCTGGCCAGGCGCGTGTCGCACGTGGACGGAGCGCAGGACTTCGTGAACCGCCTCGAGGTGCTGCCGGCGTCGCTCGGAGACGACCGGCTCCGAAACATCATCGCCAACGCGATCTACCGCGACCCTTCGTTCTCGAACTACGCATCGCAGGCGGTTCCGCCGGTCCACATCATCGTGCGGAACTCCAGCGTGCTCCTCACAGGGGTCGTCAACTCCGAGGTCGAGCGCCGGCAGGCGGAGAACATCGTCCGCGGCATTCCCGGCATCATCGGCGTCCAGAATACGCTGCGCGTTGAGAAATAAGGCTCAATGCTCAAGGCTCAAAGCTCAATGCTCAACTTGGGCATTGGGCGTTCCGCATTGAGCGTTGGGCATTCGTCTAATGTCGCACCCGCACACCGGCGAAGCTGAACGCGTCTTCGGCGTTCGGCGACTCGACGCCGACCGTGTCGAAGAATTCCAGCTCCTCCTCCGCGACGCCGACAAAACCGTCATCGCACGCAGCCTCGATTTCTGGCTCATTTCGCGACGATGGCTCGCCCCGGCGCGGTGCCGGATCCTGCGGCCGCTCGAAGATCCCTGGCTTCATAGAGCCTCCCGGGATTTCCCAAAGCACAGGTGATGCCGAAGCCCGAGTGCCGAGTGCCCGCGCTTTCGTGGTTCAATCGCTCCGATGGCTCCCCCGGAGGTGTACGAAGTCGCCGTGCTGGGCGGCGGCAATGCCGCGTTGTGCGCAGCGCTCGCCGCGTCGGAGCGCGGCGCTCGGGTGATTGTCCTCGAGCGCGCACCCAGGGTGTTCCGCGGCGGAAACAGCCGTCACACGCGCAACCTCCGGTGCATGCATACCGCCCCCACCGACATCCTCACCGAAAGCTACTCCGAGGACGAGTTCATGACCGACCTGCTGCGCGTCACAGGCGGAATGACCAACGAGACGCTGGCACGGATGGTCGTTCGGGCATCGGCGGACGCGCCGGCCCGGATGCGCCGGTTCGGCGTCCGCCTGCAGCCATCGCTGCGCGGGACGCTCCATCTCAGCCGCACCAACGCCTTCTTTCTGGGCGGCGGAAAGGCGCTGATGAACAGCTACTACGCCGCGGCCGAGCGACGCGGCGTCGACGTCGTATACGACGCGGACGTCGTTGGCCTCCAGATCCACGACGGCCGGTTCGAGTCCGCCACCGTACGGATCGACGGACGCGAACAGCAGGTACGGGCACGCTCCGTGGTGCTCGCGGCAGGCGGCTTCGAGTCGAATCTCGAGTGGCTCAAGGAGATCTGGGGCGAAGCGGCCGATAACTTTCTGATCCGCGGAACGCCGTACAACACGGGCACGGTCTTGAAGTTGATGCTCGACGCGGGCGCGGAACCGGTTGGTGATCCGGCTCAGTGCCACGCGGTGGCTATCGATGCCCGCGCGCCGAAGTTCGACGGCGGCATCGTCACGCGCCTGGATTGCGTGTCGCTGGGGATCGTCGTCAACAGGCATGGCGATCGCTTCTATGACGAAGGCGAGGACTTCTGGCCGAAGCGATACGCGATCTGGGGCCGGCTCGTGGCACAGCAGCCCGACCAGATTGCCTACTCGATTATCGACGCCAAAGCGGTCGGTCGCTTCATGCCGTCGGTCTTTCCGCCGATTGCCGCAGCTTCGATCCGCGAGCTGGCGGCGCTGATCGACGTGCCTGCCGGCACGCTTGCGGCGACCGTCGAGCGGTTCAATGGCGCTGTGCGGCCCGGCACCTTCGATCACGAAGCGCTGGATGATTGCCGCACCGAGGGGCTGGTGCCGAACAAGACGCACTGGGCGCAGCGTCTGGACACGCCTCCGTTCTGGGCCTATCCGCTGAGGCCCGGGATCACGTTCACCTACCTGGGCGTCAAGGTTGATGAGCGCGCGCGCGTCGCGCTGCGCGGCGGCCCGGCGGCGAATATTTTCGCCGCGGGCGAGATCATGGCGGGCAACATTCTCGGAAAGGGATACGTCGCGGGCGTGGGAATGACCATCGGGACTGTCTTCGGCGAGATCGCCGGGAGAGAGGCATGGCGTGGCGCTTCGTCGGACACGTCAGCGAGCCAGGCAGAGCATCGTGCGGGCTGACCCAATCGCCGTCCTCACTGTGGCGGCGGTCAAGTCGCAGCACGAGATGACCGTCTGCAACTCGTGCCGGTACTGCGAGGCGTACTGCCCCGTCTTTCAGGCGATGGAAGAACGACTGACGTTTACGTCCGGCGATGTCGCGTACCTGGCCAATCTCTGTCACAACTGCGGCGAATGCCTGTACGCGTGTCAGTATGCACCGCCGCACGAATTCGGGATCGACGTGCCGAAGACCTTTTCCGCGCTGCGCGTCGAGTCATATCAAGCGGCGGCGTGGCCTGCGTTCGCCGCGCCCGCCTTCCGCAGGCCGTGGACGACGACCGCCGTCGCATTGGCGGCCGGCGCGCTGGCCTCTGCTTTAGCGGCGCGGGCCTTTGAGGTCCGCGGAACGGCAGACTTTTACAGTGTCATCCCTCATGACCTCATGGTGATGCTGTTTGGAGCTGTTGGAGTATTTGCCGTCGTCGCGCTGGTTGTTGGGTACCGACGGTTTGCTCGAAGCATTGCGGATCCGACGATCGCGGACCTCGAAGGTCCGCGCCGCGCGGGAATAGGGGCAGCCGCGCGCGACGCGCTGACGTTGAAGCACCTTCACGCCAACGGCGAAGACTGCGTCGACGCCGAGGAGACGCGGCGGCCATGGCGTCGCTGGATGCACCACTGCACCTTCTACGGCTTCCTGCTCTGCTTCGCCTCGACCTCGGTCGCGGCGATCTATCACGTGGTGTTCGGATGGGTCGCGCCCTATGCGTACACGAGTCTCCCGGTCATGCTCGGCACGGTGGGCGGGCTCGGTTTGCTTGTGGGACCGGCGGGCCTGTGGCTGATTGATCGACGTCGCGATCCCGCGCTTACCCATTCGACGCAGGCCTCGCTCGACGCGCCCTTCCTGGCGATGCTGTTCCTCACCAGCCTGACGGGGTTACTGCTCCTCGCGTTGCGCGAGAAAACGTTCATGCCCTCATTGCTGATCGGGCACTTGGCGTTCGTGCTCGCGTTGTTCGTCACCCTGCCCTACGGCAAGTTCGTGCATGGAATCTATCGAGCGGCCGCGCTGGTGAAGTTCAGGCGGGAGATCAACCACTAGGACACGAAGACTGGGTGAACCACGAAGGACACGAAGGACACGAAGAAAGAAGAGCACGAAGTTATTTTTTACTTCGTGCTCTTCGTGAACTTCGTGGTTGAAATCGTCTTTGTGTTCTTGACTAGAAGCGCGCGCCGAATGCGACGCGCATTGCCCGGCCACCGTTCTGCCCGGAGTACGGCTGCGGGAACTGGTTGTCGTTGGTCGCCTGTCCGAACCGAGCGC
>DAIRVG010000023.1:0-7247 GCA_036802945.1 Vicinamibacterales bacterium | reverse complement strand
CCGGAGTACGGCTGCGGGAACTGGTTGTCGTTGGTCGCCTGTCCGAACCGAGCGCCCTTGATATAGCCGGTCGGAATCCCGTTGGCATCCAGAGCGCTCGCGCGATCGACGGTCACCGTGCGATCCCATGCGATCTGTTTCTGGTTATTCAGGACGTTGTAGATCTCGAGCTTGAACCAGGGCGACGCCGTGCGCCACACCGGGATCGCGTAGGTCGTCGCTAGGTCGACAACACCGTATCCCTTGAACTGATACGCGCCGCGGTTGCCGAAGAAAACGGTCTCCCGAACGGCGGGATTGACGTCGTTCGCGGGATAGCCCGGATTACGCGCAAGCTGTGTCGCCGACAGCGGCATCGCCGCCGTGAGGCTGTACACCCGGCCCGAGTCCATGCGCCAGATTGGCGAGAAACCGAGCGAGCCGAAGCGCCCAAGTCCCTGCGAATAGATCCCGTATACCCGCAGCTTGTGCCGCTGGAAGCTGTCGAGCCGCCCTTCCGGCATCAGGCGATCGAGCGCGGGACCGAGGATCTCCGCGAAGTCGCCGAGCGGCGACTGGATGCCTGGCTGTCCCGCGGCCTCCCCCGCGAAGTTGCCGTTGTCCTTGAGCTGCAGCGTGTAGTGTCCGCCTGCCATCAAACGATCGGCCATCCGGTAGTCGGTCTGGAAGATGGCCGCCTCGTACGAGCGCTTCGGGACATCCGTGTTGTCCAGCACACGGTTGGTGAGCTGGCCCACGAGCGGAACGTTCTCCACACCGTTGGCGAGGCTGACGAAGTCCTCGACGAAGTTCGAGGTGTTGCGCCACACATACGTCGCCTTCGCGTGGCCCTGCTGACCGAGCTGCCGGCCGAGCGCGAGCGTGAGCTCGCGGACGAGCGGCGACTGCAGACCTTTGGCCACCTTCACGTTGGCGGTCGGGAAGTTCGCGAACGACACGACGGTGTAATTCGCCGGATCGAAGCCCGGCGCAAACGTATTGCCCTGCCCCGCCGGTCCTGAGTACACGTAGTCGACCTCGCTCGGCCGGCTCACGTTGCTGTTCGACGAGAACTGCACCTGCCCGTACTTGCCGGAATAGTGCCCGTAGCTCGCCTGCAGCGTTGTCCGCCCGTTGCCTTCGATGTCGGCGATCGCGGCGAGGCGCGGCACGATCGACTGCGTGTCGACCGCCGTGATGTCGCCGGTCGCGTGCGAGCGCACGGTCTCGAACCGCGTGCCGAGGTCGAGAGTCAGCCGGCGGTTCACCGCCCAGCGGTCCTGCGCGTACAGCGATGTGGTTTTGATGTCGATCTTCGCGCCGCGCGTCGCCTGGAAGTTCCACACCTGCGATTGACCCGGCACAAAGCGCGGGATCGGACCGCCGCTCGCGTCGAGCACCGGCTTGCCGGCCGCATCGACGGCGTAATCGGTCGCGAACACGTACCCGGTCGACGACTGCGAGTTACCGCCGATGCCCGTGCTCACGAAGTACTCCGCGCCGCCCTTCAGGTCGTGGGTGCCGGCGCCCGTCGACGACAGCAGGCGCGACACGCTTCCGGCAATCTGCTGGTTGTTCCGCTGTTCCGGATCGGTCGCGTCGAGATACGGCGCGTGATAAAAGAGCCCGCCCGGCGCCGTCGCACCCAGCGTCCGGAACGGCGAGTTCACGAGGCTCGTGCTCGCCCCGCCATTGTTCTGGAACTGCTGACGCTTCTGCGAGTACTGCAACGTGGCGAAAACGCCCGACCGCATGGAGCCGTTGTAGTTGACCGCAAGCAGCCGGTTCGGCAATCTGCGTGTCACGAGGACGCTCGAATCCACAATGGCCGCCGCGCCAATGCCCGAGGCGTTCGCCTGCTCCGTGCTGTTGTTGACATAGGTGCCCGACATCATGTCGGTCTCGCGCATGCGGCCGGTGAGCTTCAATTCGCCGCGACGGTTCGTGTCGGTGCGGGTGTACGCGACGCCGGTTTGCGCAAAGGTGTTCGGGGCGTTCGTGGTCTCCCACCGGCCGGCGGTGAAGAACCAGAGGCGATCCTTCGACACCGGCCCGCCGAGCGTGGCTTCGTGAGTCTTCCCGAGCACGCTCTTGTGGACGACGTTGTTCGACTTCTCGAAAGGGGTCTCTACAATCCACGCTGGGTTGCTCAGGTTCTCGCGGAAGCTGCCGCCAAGCATGTTCCCGCCGCTGCGGGTGACGATGTTGACGACGCCGCCGGAGAAGCGGCCGTACTCCGCCGAGATGCCGTTGGTGAGGACCGTCGTGTTCTGCACGGCGTCCTCGATGTAGAGATTGTTCGCGGTGCCGTTGATCGTGTCGTTGACGTCGACGCCGTCAATCATGAAGACGTTGTCGAATCCGTAGGCGCCGGAAATCGCGACCTGGCCGACGGTAAATGTATTGGTCGTCAGGCCGGGCGTCAGTTCCGCGATGTCGATCGGCCGGCGTCCCATCGGCAGACTATCGATCTCCTGTTTACTGAGGCTCTGGCCGGTCGCCACCGTCGTCAGCGATGACGGCGCTTCCGCCGTGACGGTGACCGTTTCAGTACGCGCCGCCAGCGACATGTTCGCGCTGACCTCGATCGTGCCGCCGACCGTCAGGACAACGTTGTCCCGCCGCGCGGGCTTGAAGTTCGACAGGTCGAAGGTAATGGAATAAGTGCCGGCCGGCAGTCCCTTGAGGGCATACACGCCGTTGACGTCGGTGACCGCTAGCCGTTCGCCGAGCAGCGCGGGCGATGCGGCGGTGACGGTTACGCCTGGAAGGGCCACGCCATCAGCGGACGTCGCCGAACCGGTCACGATGGCCGTCTGCACTCCCTGCGCGCGAGCCGGCATGGCGTAAAACAGCGTGCCTGCGAGGCACACGACAGCGGGGAACCACTTAATCACGGTCTTTTTCTCCTTCAGATGCGAGCGACGCCGGGGTCAGAAGGTGTTATCGGCAGGGCTCAACAGGCCCTATAGTCCTTTGTGTCATCTCGTGTCTTGTTGAGGCTGCTCGTGCCCAGTACCACAACGTTTGTATGATCCTGGCCGTGACACACGTCTCCGACGCCGCCGGCCGCCTGGACCGTCTCCCTGTCTCCTCGTTCCACCGGCGGACCGCCGCGCTCCTGGCCTATGTCTTCTTCTTCGAGCTCGGGGACCTGAATAGCTTCGCCTACGCGGCCCCGGCGCTTCGCCAGCAGTGGGACCTGTCGATCGGGACAATCGCGACGATCACGTCGGCGTCGTTTGTCGGAATGTTCGTCGGCGCGATGAGCGCCGGCACCCTGTCCGATCACATCGGACGGAAACGAGCCCTCATCGCAACGACCGTGTGGTACTCGACGATGTCGTTGTTCAACGCCTTTGCGTGGAGCGTGCCGACTCTGTTTGCTGCGCGGCTGCTCACCGGCGTCGGCCTTTCGGGGATGACTGTGGTGGCAATGACATATATCGGCGAGATGTTCCCGTCGCGCGTCCGCGGCGCCTACCAGGCGCGCATCCTGATGATCGGTCTCATCGGCATCCCGGCCACGGCCTACGTCGCGCGGTTCCTGATTCCGTACGCCGATTGGGGATGGCGCGGCGTATTCATCTGGGGATCGCTCGCGCTGTTCTTCCCGCTGTTCGCGCGGCGCCTTGAGGAGTCGCCGCGCTGGCTTGAACGGCGGGGCCGAGTGCCCGAAGCCGAGTCCGTGCTCGCGCGAATCGAACTGGAGGTCGAGCAGGAAACGGGGTCGTTACCCCCGCCGGTCGTCGCCATTCCGGCAGCGCCTGGCAACCGCACCGACGACACCGGATTGACAGCGCTGTTCCGATCGGGTTCGGGCGGCCGCGCGCTGCTGCTGGTCAGCGTCTGGTTCTGCCAGACACTTGGCTTCTATGGATTCAATGCGTGGGTGCCGACGCTGCTGGCGGAGAACGGATTCTCGATCATTCGCGCGCTGGAGCGGTCGTCAGCCATCTCGATCGGCGCCGTGCCCGGGGCCTGGATCGCCTCGAAGATCGCCGACCGCTGGGAGCGTAAGTACCTGATAGCGATCGTCGCGGTCCTCATCGGCACGTTCGGGATGATCTACGGCCTCAGCTTCAACACGTGGATCATCGTCATCTTCGGGTTCCTGGTAGCGATGTCGCAGCAGGTTTTCGCGCCGATGCTCTACGCGTACACGGCGGAGTGCTTCCCCACCGCGGCGCGCAACACGGGGGCCGGCCTGTCGTACGGCATCGGACGGCTCGGCAACGCGCTGGGCCCACTGATCGTCGCCTTCCTCTTCACGACGTATGGCTACCGGAGCGTGTTCGCGTACATCGCCGTGTGCTGGGTTGTCGTCGCGTTCTTAATCCTGACGTTCGGACCCCGCATGAACAAACGCACGTTGGCGTAGGGAAATCCCAAGTCCCAAATCCCAAGTCCCAAATCCCAAACCCGGATCCCCGGATCCCGGATCCCCGATCCCCGATCCCCATTGGGTTCGAGTGATACTATCCGCCCATTAATCGGCAATAAGAGGCAAAAGAGGAGTTCCCGCCATGGCCCGATCGAAGGGTTCAACGCAGCGATCCATCGAGCGCCGCGAGTTTCTGCAGAAGGGTGCACTCGCTGGTGCCGCTCTGGTCGGATCGGCTACCGGCGCGGCCGCGCAGTCTCCGGCGCCGGCAGCCGGCCAGCCCGCGGCGCCGACGACGCCCGTGATGACAGCGGCGGCTGAAGCGGCTGAACCCCGCGAAGTCCAGGTCCTGGATGAGAACCAGCGCTGCGGCTCTGATTACATGGTCGACGTGTTCAAGTCGCTGGGCTTCGAATATGTCTGCGCCAATCCCGGATCGAGTTTCCGCGGATTGCACGAATCCATCATCAACTACGGCGGTAACAAGAGCCCGGAACTGATCACCTGCTGCCACGAGGAGTCATCCGTGGCGATGGCGCACGCGTACTACAAGGCGGAGGGAAAACCGATCGCCGTGATGGCGCACGGCACCGTCGGCCTGCAGCACGCCTCGATGGCGCTTTACAACGCCTGGTGCGATCGCGTCCCTGTCTACATGGTGATCGGCAACTATAACGACGCTGCAGTCCGCCGGCCCGCGGAGTGGTACCACGGCGTGCAGGATGCCGCGGCCATGGTGCGCGACTTCACGAAGTGGGACGACACGCCGTGGTCGCTGACCCATTTCGCAGAGTCGGCGGTGCGGGCGTACAAGTTGGCAGTTACGCCTCCCATGGCGCCGACCGTGCTCGTTCTCGACGGCATCATGATGGAGGACGCAATCGCCCGCGACAACCGCCTGCCAATTCCCCGACTGACGATCCCTGCGCCCCCTCAGGGCGACTCGGGGAGCGTCGAAGACGTCGCGCGGCTGCTCGTCGCAGCCGAGAGTCCGCTGCTTGTCGCCGACCGGCTCGCGCGAACCCCTAACGGAATGAAGCTGCTCATCGAGCTTGCCGAGACGTTGCAAGCCGGCGTGATCGATCAGGGCAGCCGCATGAATTTCCCGTCGCGCCACCAGCTGAACCAGACCCAGCGCGCCGCGGCGGCGGTGGGAGAGGCAGACGTGATCCTCGGCCTCGAAGTGAGCGACTTCTGGGCCACCGTAAACACTTTGCGCGATCAGCTGCACCGCTCGACGCATCGGATCGCGAAGCCCACGGCGAAACTGATCACGATTACGACGGGAGATCTTTACGTCCGCGCGAATTACCAGGACTTCCGGCGCCTGCAGGACCTCGATCTGGCGATTGCCGCGGACGGTGAAGCCACGCTGCCTTCCCTCATCGAGGCCGTCAAACGCCTCACCACCGGCGACCGCAAGCGCGTCTTCCAGGAGCGTGGCGCAAAACTGGCCGAAGCAAGCCGCGCCGCAGCCGAGCGCTCGCGCGTGGCCGCAACCTACGCGTGGGATGCCAGCCCGGTCAGCACGGCTCGACTCAGCGCGGAAGTCTGGGCGCAGATCAGGAATGAAGACTGGTCGCTGGTCTCAAACTATTACACCGACGCGACTGGCGGTTGGCCCCGAAAGCTGTGGAATTTCGACAAGCCGTATCAGTGGCTCGGCCATGCCGGCGGCGGCGGCATCGGGTATGGCGCTCCCGCTTCAGTAGGTGGCGCACTTGCGAACCGTCGTCACGGCCGGCTGTCAGTTGCCATCCAGACGGACGGCGACTTCATGTACGCGCCGGGTGTGCTGTGGACCGCAGCGCATCATCGCATTCCGCTCCTGAGCGTCATGAACAATAACCGTGCGTACCACATGGAGCTCATGCACGTGCAGCGGATGTGCAACGCGCGCAACCGCGGCGTCGATCGCGGCACGATCGGAAGTGAGCTGACTGACCCGAACATCGACTACGCGAAGCTCGCGCAAAGCCTCGGTGTCTACGCCGAGGGGCCGATCACGAATCCCGCCGATCTGGGACCTGCGCTCAAGCGCGCCATTGCCGTCGTCAAGCGAGGCGAACCGGCGCTCGTCGACGTCGTCACGCAGGTGCGCTGAGGAGTCGGACATGCGAATCGGATTTCGCGGCACCGCGGCCGTCAGGGTCGTGATTATGGCGGTCACGCTGATGGCAGGCGTCGTCGCGCAGGCAGGACAGGCTGCGCGCGCGCCGCAGCCCGGCACTGATCAAGGCGTTGTCAGCGGTCGGCTGTCATACACGCAGACCGGCTGTGATACGTGTCACGGAACGGATGGCAGCGGAACCGCCGCAGCGCCGCGGATTGCAACAAGCGCGCTCCAGCTTCAGGCGTTCATCGCGTATGTCCGCAAGCCGACCGGCACAATGCCGGCGCGTAGCGCGGAGGCGATATCGGATCGGAACCTGACTGATATTTACGCGTACCTGCACTCCCCCGCCGTGCGATCCGCTCAGACCGCGGCGCCTCCAGCCGGAAGCGTGGCGGCTGGCGCGATGCTTTACAAGAAGATCGGCTGCTACGAATGTCACGCGAACGAAGGGCAAGGGGGAGCTCAGGGGCCGCGGCTGGGGCCGAACCCGATCCCGTTCGCACGCTTCGGAACCTATGTGCGAAATCCGGCGGGTGACATGC
This sequence comes from Vicinamibacterales bacterium, assembly GCA_036802945.1. Lineage (GTDB taxonomy): Bacteria > Acidobacteriota > Vicinamibacteria > Vicinamibacterales > UBA2999 > Gp6-AA40. The sequence goes on along the minus strand of DAIRVG010000023.1, from coordinate 226 downwards.
CTCCGTACACCGCAAAGGTGCTCTCGGACCAGGATCTGGCCACCATCTACGCCTTCCTGGAAGCTCGGCCGCGCCCGCCAGCCGTCAACAGCATTCCGCTGCTTGCTCCATGACGAGAGCCACAAAGACGCCGATTCGTCTTCGTGGCATTCGTGGCTGCCGGCGCGCGCACAACAAGCACGTGCATTCCCGGTTGTGCGCTTGACGTCATGTTAAGGAATTGATA
>DAIRVG010000022.1:50956-53378 GCA_036802945.1 Vicinamibacterales bacterium | reverse complement strand
ATCAGCGATTCGCCGATATGAAAACGCGGGAAGCGTTCGCGCTCGAAGAGCTCCACACGAACGCCCTGCTGGGCGAGGAGCGTCGAGACCGTCGAGCCGGCGGGGCCGCCTCCGATCACCACGACATCGGGATTCGTTCGACCGTCCACGGACACCTCGTTACCCCTCCACCACGAACCGCTCCACGATCTCGGCGGGAATCGAGACAGCCTTCATCGGCTCGCCTGGCCGCGTGCTGACGCAGACGATCGTCAGAGTGCCGGTGGCAATCTTCACCTCGTCGCGCGTGAGCTCGCACGTGTAGCGGATCGTCTTGTCACTCATCGCGACTATACGAATCGATAGGTCGAACTCGTCTTCGAACCGGAGCGGATGATGGTAGTCGAACGCCGCAGACACGCGCGGGAAACCGACTGTCTTGTTGACCGGGGCGATCGTCAACCCGGCCTCCCGCCACAGGGCGTGCTCAGCTTCCTCCATGTACCGGAAGTACCAACTGAAATGAACCATGCCGGCCGAATCGACCTCGTAGAACTGCACGCGACGTCTGATCCGGTACCCGGAGCGGGCGGCCATCAGCGATCAGGTGTAGCGGATTCCCGCGTGCTCGGGCTTGAAGAAGCGAACGAGCAGCGTGTCTACCCGCAACAGGGCCTCGCGAGTGAATTGGACCATCTCCGCGTTGGCGACGTCCAGATGGCCGTCGGCCGCGAGCGACGCGAGCGCCGGCTGGAATCGTTCGAGAATGTTCACGCCGTACTTCTCGGTGAAGTAGGCCGGTCGAACCCACCCTCGCTTGAGCTGCAGCACCAGCTCGCGAATCATCCGCTCTTCGTCGGTCGGCTTGTACGCGCGACTGAGCGGCAACTCGTCGCGGCGAATGGCTGCGCTGTAGGTCTCCCATGTGTCGAGATTCTGTATGTGGACCCCGTTCACATGGCCGAACGACGCGACCCCGAGCCCCGCGAGGTCGGCCCCCTGCCACAGCCGATCCGTGTAGAGAAACCGGGTGCGTTCCGGGTTCTTGACCGCCGTATAGGCACTGGCAACGTGATAGCCGTCCGCCTCCAGGGCCGCAAAGGCCTCCTGTACCCAGCGCCTCTTGGTGGGCCAGGTCGCGACCGTCTGCGCGAACTGGCCGGTCCCTTTCAGCAAGTCGCGGCTGATCGTCGTGTTGAACGGCAGCTCCATCTGGTAGATGGTCACGCTGTCCGGCTGCAAGGCCAGCGTCTTCTCAACGCAGTCGCGCCAGTTCTCCTCGGTCTCACCGAGCATTCCGGCAATCAGGTCGATGTTGATCTGGGGAAAGTCGATCGACCGGGCGTACTCGTAGGAGCGGTAGACCTCGGGCGAGCGGTGGGCGCGGCCGTTCAGCGTCAGGATCTCGTCGTTGAAGTTCTCGACGCCGAGGCTCAGTCGCGTCACGCCCATGTTCCGGATCGCGGCGAGCTTGGTCTCAGTCAGCGTCCCGGGCTCGCACTCAAACGTGATCTCCTGGGCATCGTCCCAGGGCGTGACCGCTGTGAGCCGTTTGATCAGACCATCGAGCTGCTTGGTCGAGAGAAACGAGGGCGTTCCGCCGCCGAAGTAGACGAAGTCGATCGGCCGGCCGGCGAACGCCGGCATCCGCGCAGCGAGCTCCCACTCGCGACCCAGCACGTCGAGATAATCGCCGACTTCCTCGGCGTTCTTGTCGGTGTAGACGCGGAAATAACAGAAGTGGCAGCGTTTTCGGCAGAATGGAATGTGGAGGTACATGCCGAGCGGAACCCCCGTTGTGGGGGCAACGCGGAGCGCCGGCATCGCATCACGCTCCACGGCGTCGCTGTTCCACACGGAAAACGGGGGATAGTTCGCAACGAAATAGCTCCCTACCTCCGTTTGTTCGACGACCGCCAGCGATCTTCCTTCCGCCACAATCCGTCAACTATACCGCAGCGAACCTGATTGACACGTCGCGGCCCCGCCTGCCATATTCGCGGCGGGGCTGTCGTATATTGAGTGTCCGCCGCGCGGCGCCCTCATCACACAATCATGACTCTACACGCGAGGCCAAGACGTATGGGGTGGATGCTCTTCGTCGCCGGTGCCGTGCTCTCGTGGGGCGCCTATGGCGTCCTCCTCTACCTGGGGCAGATACAGCTCGGCAATCCGTTGAAGGCGCTGCTCTGCGTCGGCGTCGCCTACTTTCTGATCGGCGTGATCATCCCCGTTGCCAGTCTGAGCGCCCAAGGGGGCCTGTCGAATTTCAACTCGACGGGGCTCATCACCGCGACGATCGCCGGCGCTCTCGGCGCCGCGGGCGCCGCCTGCATCATCTACGCGTTCCGCTTCGGCGGGCAGCCAATCTACGTGATGCCGCTCGTCTTCGGCGGCGCACCGATCGTCAACGTGCTGGTGTCGATGGTGATCCATCCGCCCA
>DAIRVG010000022.1:39983-50856 GCA_036802945.1 Vicinamibacterales bacterium | reverse complement strand
TGGGAGTTATTTAAGCCCGATCGCGATCAGATTCCGGGCGGTTCGCATGTACCAGCGGCCGTCCACGAGCGCGGGAGAGGCGAGCGTCGATTCGCCGATCGCGTTCACATGAAGCAGCTCGAACTTTGGTCCGGCGCGCAGCACGAACGTTTCTCCGTCGTCGTTGGTAAAGAAGACCTTGCCGTCCACGGCCACCGGCGAGGCGGAAAACCCCTCGTAACGCGCCATGCCGAGCCGCCCTTGCCAGAGCACGCGTCCTGTCATTGCATCCAGGCTCGTGATGATGCTGGCCATGTCGTTGATGGTGTAGAGCTGCGCGCCGAACAGGATCGGAGAGGGCACGAACGGCGACCCGCGCGGGGTCTCCCACGCCAGGTGCGTGCGCGTCACGTCTCCCTTGCCGCCGGGGCGGATCGCCAGTGTCGGGCCGGCGCGGCCCGAGGAGCAGAACACCATTCCGTAGCCGACCACCGGCGTCGGAATCACCTCGTACGTGTTCCCGTTGCAGCGCCAGAGCTCGCGGCCGGTGTCGGGGTCGTACGCGAGCACACGCTGCTGACCGTTGACGATGATCTCGTCGTGATCGGCCACGTGGATGGCGATCGGCGTGCCCCACCCGACCGACGCGTCGCGCGCTGTCCGCCACACCTGCTGGCCGGTGCGCGTATCGAAGGCGGCAATGAACGAGCCTGACGACTGGTCCTGGTAGAGGATGATGCGGTTCTTGTAGAGGAGCGGTGAGCCGGCCGCTCCGTGGTACGCGTCCATCGCGCCAAGGTCGCGCCGCCAGACAACCTTCCCATCCATGTCGAACGCGAACAGGCCGCGCGTGCCGAAGGAGACGTATACGCGCTCGCCGTCGGTGGCGGGCGTGGCTGAGGCGTAGCCGTTCTTGTAGTGCGCGCCGAAGTCGGTGCGTCCGTCCGGGGCAGCGGTTTCCCACAGCCGCACGCCGTCCGCGCGACGGTACGCGAGCAGCGAGAGCCGCTTCCCATTCTCCGTGGCCGTCGTGAGGAAGATGCGATCGCGCCAGACGATCGGCGAGGAGTTTCCGTTGCCGGGCACGGGGGTCTTCCACAACACGTTCTGTGTGGCCGACCAGGTGTCCGGGTATCCGCTGCCAGTTACCAGTCCCTGCCCGGACGGTCCGCGCCACCGCGGCCAGTACTTCGCCCCCTCCCCTTCGTCCGCCACCATGCTGACCGCCGGCTCCTGGCCAACCACCCCCGCGGACGGCCACGCGCTCAGCGCTAGCGCTGCGGCAATCGCACATCTGCGCATTCTCGTCATCCCGACCTCCGGTGCCCGATCGCCATCACTCAGACCTCAGGGACTCGAGGAGCGGCGCACGTGTCGCGGCTCTCGTCGCCGCCACCGACACGACGAGCCCGGTCACGAACACCGCGAACAGCAGCAGCGCGGCGCCGGTGGTGATCGGGAGGCGTCCGCCCCGTTCGGCAACGCCGGGCGCGATCGCGATCGCGGCACACACCGCGCCGGCCGCCAGCCCGCTCGCTAACAGCAGCGCGTTTTCCACAAGCACCATGATAAGGAAATGCCGGCGGGCGTAACCGACCGCTCGGAGCAGCGCGAGCTCGCGCCGCCGCTCGAGCAGGTTGCGAAGCAGGACGGTGGCCAGGCCGACCGTGCCCAGCAGAAGGCCGAGCCCGCCGAGCGCCTGGAACGTGGACAGATAGGTGTTCTCGACCTTGTGGAACCCGGCAAGCCGCTCCGCGGTCGGGGTCGCGTCGGCGCCGAGATCGGTCAGCGCGCGTTCGAACACTTCCGCCGCGGCCGTGACCCCTTCCGGCGCTGTTTCGACGAGGAGCACGCGATATCCCTCCTCTTCCGGAAACAGCTTCAGGAAATTGCTCTGTGACATCAGCAGCTCTCCCTGGAAAATGCTGTCCCGCAGCGCCGCGACCAGGCGCAGGCGGACCTGGCGGGCCCCGCGATTGATGACGATGTCTTCGCCGAGCTGACGGTGCAGTACATACGTCATCGAGTTTGCGTCGGCGATGACCGGCACAGCGCCGTCCTCTTCTGCGCGGTGGAGCAGCTGCCAGGGGTTCTCCCGCTCGGCGTCGGTCGATGCCAGCGACGACTGAAACGTGAACCGGCCGGCGGCGAGAAAGCTGTCGCGCGGCGCGAGGATGCGCGGGCTCGTCGGCTCATACAGATTCAAACAGCTTGTGTCGTCGCCAGGCAGCAGCCGGAACGGCTCGATCGATGCTCGATCAAGATCGAAAAGGTTGAGCGCCTGGCGACCCGCTTCGGTGTTCGGGTCGTGGGCGATCGGCAGAAGTGTTTCGACGATGAGCGAGTACCCGCCGACGCCAGAGCGGGGGCTGGCATCGGTGACGTCGCCGCGCCGGAATGCGTCGACAGAGACGAGCATGAACGTGGCGCTGGCGAGAACCGCCATCGACAACACGCTCCGTCCGGGCCGATGGGTCGAGCTCCGCAGACCAAGACGAGACAGCGCCGGCCACCCGCGTCCATGAAGCGCGCGGCCCGGGCGGCGCCGTAGCATGGCGCTGGCGAAACAGAGCGACGCGGCCAGCAGGAGCGAGCCGGCCGCGAAGAACGCGCCCGTCTCGTCCACGGCGTCCGCCAATGCGGCGCCGATCAGACCGAGACCGGCGGCGGTGAGTACCGTCGAAACGAGAATGCGTCGCGTCCACAGGGGGTTGCGCGGCGTAAAGCCGCGCCCTACATACGTACCCGACGCGTCGGACGCAAGCTCCCCGGCCAGGAGGCTCCGCTCCGAAATGTCCGCCAGACTCCGGAGGGTCCACCAGATGCAGACGACGGCCGCGACGATTCCGCCGATCGCCCCCGCGACCAGCGAGCTGGTCGAGACGTGGAGCGTGAGCGCTGTCGTTCCAACCGCATCCACCCACCAGGTGCGCAGGGCCAGCATCAGGAGCGCGGCATAGCTAATCGCGCCGAGCACGCCGAGCGCACTGCCGCCAATCGCGAGCAGCAGTCCTTCGGCCGTGAACAGTCGCCGCACCGCGGCCGGGCCGAAACCAACCGCTCGCAGGAGCCCGACCTCGCGCACGCGTTGCTCGATGCCCAGCTTGAAGAAGAGTGAGGCGAGAAGCAGCGCCGATACGACGAGGAAGAAACTGAAGTAGACAAAATAGGCGCCAAAATCGGTGGCGCCGCGAGAGGCCGCGAGCCCCTGGGCGCGCACGTCGCGGATGGCGATGCCCATGGTCAACGGATCGATGCTCGCGCGCAGCCGCTCTTCGATCTGGCTGCGCGTCTCGAGCAGCGACACGCCCGGCAGCGGCGCAACGCGCACTGAGGTGACCGCCCCGTAGCGAGAGCGCCAGAGTCGCTGGCCCACCTCCAGCGGAACGAATGCCTTCGGCGTCGTCCGATACTTCTCCCAGTACGCTTCGTCAACCGGGCGGATGCGGCGGAGATCGAGCGGAAACGGCGGGTCCCAGTCGCGGAGCGAGAGCGAATCGCTGATACCAGGATAAACCGGAGCCAGATCGCGATCGGCGGCATCAACCGGAACGATGCCGGCCACCCGGAACTCCGCGCTGCGCGTGACGAGTTGCCCCGGATCCTCCCAGACGTAGTACTCCATCGCCACCGGATCGCCGACATTCGCGCCGAGCTCCGTCGCGGCCCACCGGTTCAGCACGATGGCTGGCACCTTGTCAGCCGACGCGACGGCCGCCGGCGCAATCGCGTGGAGATCCATCGCGGTGACCAGCGAGTACGGGATGTCGCGATCGCCAATGCGCAGACCGTTAGCCAGATAGGTGAAGACCTCCTGCGCCTGTGTGGCTGAGAAAGCGATCGCTTGCCGCACCGCCGCCATGCGCCCGTCGTCGAGGAGCCCCATGTCGGACCCGATCTCAACGACGCCGCGGGCGTCGAGGGTGCGTACTCTCAGTCCGATATCCTCGAGGCTGGCTGAGCTCCTGACCATCCGCTCGAGCGCCGGGATTGCGTCCGTTCCAGGCACCGTGGAGACCAGGGCGGCATTGATGAGGCCGTCTATCTCGAGGTCCCGCTGCATCCGTGATAGCGGCACGAACACCGCGCGCACGTCGCCTTGCCGCGGGTCGACGGAGAACTCACCCATCTGCGCCGCCGGCACGACCTGACGCACGGTCACGCGGAGCGTTCGTCCGAGATCGTCCTTCCGCCCATGGAGGGACTCCAGCGGCATGTCGGACGGCCGTTGCACGCGCACGAGGATCGTGCGGCCGACGCCGGGTCCGGAACTGCCAAAGAGCTCCGCGGCAAGCGCCGGGCTCATGAACGCATCGCGATCGTCCGGCCCTGCGACACTGCTCACGCCGTGGAAGGTCCAGAAACGGCTGTCGACACCGTACACCTGTACCTTCCCCGCGCGCCGGCCGCTGTCTTGCTCGGTGACGACACCTTCGGTTACCACGAGCGGCACGATACCGTGGACGCTCGCCGCGAACGCAGGGTCGGCAATCAGGTCGCCGGTGAGCTGCTCACGAAAGAACCCCGAGGAGAGGATGAGTTGATCTGCGCGCCCGAGGCGCTGCACGACGAGGTCGCGCAGGCTGCCTCTCACCGAGTCACCCACGAGGAGCGCGCCGGCCAGCACCGCCACCGCTGTGGCCACGCCAAGGACCACCGCGATGTTGGTGCGCCAGTAATGCGTCAGGCCGCGGTAAACAAGCCGTGATACGTGCATACGACTACCGGGCTGTAGCGGGACGAAACGGGCCAAGGGCCTGTGCGCGGGCGGGGATCGGCACCGCGGCTGCGGCCACTGCAAGGAGAGTGACGATAGCGGCCGTGACATAGAACGCGGCCGCGTACGAGCCCGTCGCGTCGACACAGAGCGCCAGGAACAGGGGTCCGATGGCCGACGCCACTACCGTCATCGCCTGTGCCGCGCCCTGGATTCGACCGAGCTGTGAGCGCCCATACGCTCGTCCCCAAAAACTGAAGAAGACGACCATCACGAACCCGCCGCCGATCCCCATCGCCACTGCCTGAGCCATGACGTGCTCGATGGTGGAAACGTGCGCGAGGCCGACGAGCCCGCCGGCCAGAATCAGGAGCGCTGCCACAAGCACGGTGCGAAGCGAGCCGCGATCGGCAAACGCGCCGGCGGCAAAGTTTCCTGTCAGCCCGGTGATCGCCGTCACCGCCAGCGCGGTGTAATACACGCTTGGCGCAAACCCGCGCTCGGCCAGGATCGACTCGTTGAAGAGGCCGATACCCGACGCGACGAGACCGTACATCGCGCTGGCGACAGCGAAGACCCAGAATGCGGGAGCTCGGAGCGCATCGCCGAGCGTGGCGTCGTCATCGCGCGTCCCCGGCAGCTCCGCTCCCGCGTGCCCGCCATCGACCTCGAGGCCCGCCGCTTCGGGAGACGATCGATCCAGCACCCAGGCCAGCGGCGCAAGGCCCGCCACAAGGAAGAGACCGACCGCGGCCCACGCCGTGCGCCAGCCGCGTGCGGCGACGATCGCTCCAACGAGCGGGAAGGCAATCATGAAACCGACGCTCATCACCACGGCGTACACGGCCATTGCCCGTGTGAGCCGCGCGCGAAACCACTTTCCCACCATGGCGAGGCTGACGATCGACAGCGAGCTCTGCCCGAGGCCCCGCGTGAGCGTGATGCCGGCAGCCGTCGCCGCCACGCCGGTTGCGGCGCTCATGACGAGCACGACGACTCCCAGGGCCAGCGCCACACCGGTCAAGACGATCCGGCTGCCGCGGCGGTCGATCAGGCGGCCGACGCCGAAGCAGAACAGCGCGCCGATCAGCGTGGCGGCCAGGTTGATCTGGGCATAGGCGACGCGGCTGATCCCGAGATCGCGGAGGAGCGGCTCGGTGATGAGACCGAGCCCCTGCGTGCGTCCCGGCAGGGTGCCCACCATGGCGAGCGCGGCCACGGCGAGTACGATCCATCCGTAGTAGAACCGTGCGCCCGTGCGAGGCACCGGCCAGCTGCGCACACCGGCTTCGGTCATTGGCGGCACGATATCACCGGCGGCCAACGAACGCGATACGTGCGACGGCGCAATGACGGTTGCGCTAAGGGTTCATCAGAGAACACGACCCACGGTTTTAACCACAAAGCGCACAAGGGTCACAAAGGCGATGTTCGACCGGGCCGCCGAAGGCGGCACGCGACCCTTCGTGTTCTTCGTGACCTTCGTGGTTGAAATCGTGATTCGCCTTGGGAGTTGGGGGTTGGAGGTTGGGAATTGTCGCGCTGGTGGTTCAAGACGTGCGAGTAAGGCGCGCGGACGCGATCTCGAATCGCACGGGAAACCGTGCCGCCAGCCGCGGGCTGTGCGTCACGACGACCAGCACGTTCTGCTGGCGCTGATGCAGGTCGAGCAGGAGTGAGGCGACGGTGGCTGCAGACGTCTCGTCGAGATTGCCCGTCGGCTCGTCACAAAGCAGCAGCCGGGGACGACGGATGAGCGCCCGTGCGATCGCCACGCGCTGTTTCTCACCACCAGAGAGCTCCGCCGGCCGGTGATCGAGGCGATCGCCGAGCCCGACCTGGTCGAGCAGATCGCGGGCGAAGTGCGACGGATCGCCATCCTCCCGCACCCCGACGAGCGTCGGCACCAGCACGTTCTCGAGCACTGAGCACTGCGGCAGCAGGCAGTGATCCTGGAACACGAAACCGATCTGCGCGTTGCGGAATTCGGCGACCGCGGACGGCGCGAGCGCGAACGGGTCGACCCCGCCGAGCGTCACGCGCCCCGCCGAAGGAGGCTCCAGCGCACCAAGGATATAGAGGAGCGAGCTCTTGCCGCTGCCCGACGGCCCGGTGATGGCCGCCGCCTCCCCGGCCGACAGCGCCAGCGTGACGTCCGAGAGCACGGTCAGCGGGCCTCTCGGCGTCGGGTAGTGCTTGCTGACGGATGAAACGTCGAGCATCGCCGTCAGACCACCGCCCCGCCGAAGGGCACCGAGTCTGCGGCGATCGAACGGTAAACATCGAGCAGCCGGTCAGCCGACTGCGCGACCGTGTAATGCGCACGCACACCGTCGTACGCGCGATCCCCGAGCACCCGCGCGTGGTCACGGTCGCTCCAGAGCGCGTAGATTCCAGCCGCGAGCGCTTCTGCATCGTCGGGAGAGACGAGCAGTCCTCCGCCGGTCCGCTCGACGATCTCGGTGAACCCGCCGCGCCGCGGCTGGACGACTGGGACGCCGCTCGCCATTGCCTCGAGCACGAACATCCCTTTCGGCTCGTCGTAGGTCGCCGGAACGGAGAGCACGTCGAGGTCGCGGAGAAAGGCGAGCTTTCCTGGTCGATCGAGCTCACCGCGGTACGCGAATTCGCCGCTCAAACCGGCGCGGTCGAGCGTCCTGCGTACGTCGTCCAGGTACGCCGCGTTACTGGAGGCGAGATGGCCGGCCGCTTCGAAGCGGATCGGTGCTCGCCCCGTTCGCCGACGCAGGCGGATGTACGCGTCGGCCAGCACGTGGAGCCCCTTTTCCGGAGCCACGCGCGCGAAGTAACCGATCCGGAACTCGTCGCGCGCCTCCCGCCGCCGCTCGTACCCGTCCAGGGGAATGCCGAGCGGGACCACCTCGATCCGCGACGCCGGAATGGCGAGGAAGTCCGCCATGAACGCCGCGCAGTACTCGCTCACGGCGATGAAACGATCGACGTGGTGGACCTGCTCCCGGATCATTGCGAGCGCCCTGTCGCGATACGGCGCGACAAGTCCGTTGAGAAAGAGCTCCTCGCCTTGAAGCGTGCAGCACACCGGGCGCGACACTGCCTGCCTGAGCGGCGCCGCAAGCCCGATGAGGAGCGAGTTTGGCAGGTTGATGACGTCGGGCAGCGGCTCGTCGAGGATCCAGTCGGTGAGTTTGTCGAACTCCTTCCGCAGCACCCCGTCCCGTCCCTGCAGCATCGACACGGTCAGGCCGCCCAGGAGCCGCGCGTCGGTCGACGCTGCCCGGCCGGTGAACGCGCGAATGACGCTCGGGGCGTCCCAGAGCCGATCGAGCAGCCGCGGCGTCCTGCGGAAGAGCGAGGAGTGCTGTTGCAGGTAGACGCTGATGCCGCCGAAGTGCACACGACGCGCGCTGACGTTGCGCTCGTCGGTCCGCGTCGGCGTATAGAGCGGCAGAAGGGTCACGTCGTGGCCGCGCGCCAGCAATTCTGCCGCAAGCGCGTTGTCGCGGAAACAGCTTCCGCAATACATCCCGGCGGCCCCTGCGGTGATAGAGAGGATCCGCACGTGACCCGGCCTCTACACGCTGGCGGGGGCGGTTTGAAACGCGCGCGCGCGGAACAGGAACTCGACGATGTTGCCCTCGTGCGGCTGCAGCCAGTTGAGTTTCGTCGTCGGCACGGGGCCGAAGTTCAGCCGGTCGATGTGTACCGCATCGAGGAGCCGATGCCGCAGCGCCTCGTTGTTGGTGATGGCGGTGCACACGAGGGTCGGTCCCATCGCCTCGAGCATCGTCGATTCCGGACACGCGACGACGGTGGCGAACGGGAACATGAACTCCTTCTTCGCAGCGGCCGCCTCGGGAGAGTCGCAGTGGATGACCGTCGGCAACAGGTAGTCGGCGCGGCCGTCGTGGATCACGCGCGGTCCGGGCCGGTACTTTGCCGTGACGTCGGTGACACCCGGCGCCTGCAGGTCGGCGTCGATTGCTTGTGACACGGCGTCGGCCACGCCGGGTACCGTGAACGCCGCCAGCGCCGCGTCCGGATGGTCGGGCGGCAGCGGACGAATCTCGGCCAGTCGCCGGGCAAGGGCGTCCGCGATCTCCCGCGTGTGGCGGCTCGCCCAGATCCCCGAGGCGTTGATGCAACCGCGCCCGCTGTTGATCGCCACGCTCTCGACCATCATGTCGAGATACGACTCCCACCGATCGACCTCGTCGTCACCGAGCAGAATCTTCGAGAAGCCTGGACCGTGCGGCTGCACACGCGGGTCGCCGCGGTAGCGATCGACCGTCGCGGTGCCGCCGAAGATGAGGCTCCGGCCGCAGCTGTCGACGACGGCCGCGCCGACGTCGCCGCCGCCCGGATAGATCGAAATCGCCTCGGGCGGAATTCCCGCCTCGAAGAACGCCGCCGCCATGCGGTACGGCGTCCATGGCTCCTGTGGACCCGGCTTGAGCACGAGCCCCATCTGCATCGGGATGATCGGGAGCCAGAGGGTGTGCACGCCGGGGGAGTTCGAGGGGAGGACCAGGCCGAGCACCGGGCTCTGCGCCTGATAGCTGATCGGCACGCCGCGCTCTTCCCCGTACCCCGTGGTGAGCACGTCGAGCGAGAGCCCGCGCGTCAGCGACGTGAGGATGCTCCGCATCTCACCGAGGACGAACGCGTTCTTGCTCATGTTCGCTCGGCACAGCCGCTCCGGTAACCCCGTGCTCGCCGACTGCGCGCGCACGAAGGCGTCCGGTGACTGGGTCCCGTCGCCCATCGGCAGCGTGGCGTTCATGTACAGCTCGCCGGCACGGCCGACGCGTGCAATCAGGTCCTCAATCGGAATCGCGCGCAGGCTATCGCGCGCGCGCTGCGCCTTCCGCATGTCGCGTTGCACCAGCCCCCCGTTCGCGCGGCTGACCTTCGCGATCGGCTCGCCGGTCGAGAAGTGCACGACCTCGTCGACGTCGATGCTGGTGTACGGCTGTCCCCAGCGAAGTACCGGAAGATTCAACATCGTTATTGAGCCGCCAGGCCGACCTAAAGGTCGGCCTCTACGAATATCAATTGATCCACGCTACTAGTACACGCCGACCGTCGTGGTCGCCGCGAACCCTCGATACGGGCGCACGCCGCTGACGCCATCCCAGGGATAGCGCTCGTGCGGGGCCTCACGCTCGCCCTCATCCCGCTCGAGAAAACCTGGCATGAAGAACTCCCTGGTGAGCGTCGTCAGCCTTACGCGTCCCGTCTGTCCGTATTCAACAAGCCGGTCGGGATCGTCGAGATCGACCACCTCGATAACCGCGCGCGGCTGCGGAGCGTAGTACGTGATCTTGTAGTTGTTGTGCGGCCCGGATGGGGCGCTCGCCGCGAGCCCCATCAACGTGTTCCCATAGGTCGGCGTCATGTAGGCACCGTCGAGCAGCTCCTCGTGCGCGAAGCGGTTCCACTGCGGCGTGAACTCGGTGCCGCCCGAGAAGATGCCGGTGATCCCCGCCTTCCGGATCGTGGTACCCATCGATTCGAGTTTCAGCGCAAGCGCCTCGAGGAGCTTCGGCGTCGTGAACATGCACCGGATGTCATGGTTGGCCTGGAGGATAATCACGGCCTGGTCGATGACGTGATCTTTGTAGGCCTGCAGGTGCTCGCTCCAGCCTTTCTTGATCAACTTGATGACCCAGCGCGGATCGAGATCGACGCAGAACGAGATGCCGCCGCGAAACTGAGCGAGATGTTCGACCGCCAGCCGCAGCCGACGCGGGCCTGACGGCCCGAGCATCAGCCAGTTACCGCCTTTCGGGAAATACTCGTCTGGCAGTGTCGCGCTGAAGAGCTCGTAGTCGGTGCGAAAATCGTCGCAGGCGACGCGCGTCTTCGGCGTGCCGGTCGTACCTCCGGTTTCGAACACGAACACCGGCTTCCCGGCCAGACCTCGTGGCACCCATCGCTGCACCGGTCCCCCGCGCAGCCATTCGTCCTCGAACGCCCCGAGACGGCGGAGATCCGCGAAGGTCGTAATCTCGCGCCGCGGGTCCCACCCGAGTTTCTGCGCGTAATCGAGCCAGAACGGGCAGCCGGTCGCGGGGTCGAAGTGCCATTCGACCACCTCCCGGACCTGGGCATCTAAAGCCAGCCGCGCCGCGTCCACGCGAGCCGCGGGTGCGGTCGCCGAATCAGTCCCGTGCATAGGACCCGCAGTATAGCCAA
>DAIRVG010000022.1:28263-39883 GCA_036802945.1 Vicinamibacterales bacterium | reverse complement strand
CGTGTGGTAGTACCTCGCCCACATCCACGATGAAGAGAACGGCAGCGGTGGCGATCGTGGCGACTCTTTTCGTGCTGCACCAGGACGTCTGGTTCTGGCGCGCGGCGCGCCCTCTCGTGTTCGGGGTCCTGCCGATCGGGCTCTTCTATCACGCCGCGTTCACCCTCGTGACGTCTCTCGCGCTTTGTCTGCTTGTCTGGCTGCTCTGGCCCTCCCATCTCGACGAAGGCACACCCCGTTCATGATTCCGGCACTGGTCGTCGTGGCCTACCTGGGCGTGGTGCTGTACATCGGCATCTTTGCAAGCCGCGCGCGGCATCGCGCCGATGTGGAGGAGTATTTTCTTGCCGGGCGCTCGCTTGGGCCGGCTGTCTTTCTGCTGTCGCTCTTCGGCGCCAACATGACGGCCTTCTCCATCCTTGGCGCGTCGGGGCATGCCTTCGCCAACGGCATCGTCACCTTCGGGCTGATGGCGTCCTCGTCGGCGCTCGTCATTCCGGTCACCCTGCTGGTCATCGGCACGCGGCTCTGGGCGCTCGGGCGAACGCACGGGTTCATCACGCCCGTGCAGTTCTTCCGCGATCGGTGGGAGTGCGGCCACATCGGCACGGTGATCTTCGCCGTCCAGGCGACGCTGCTCGTGCCGTACATCATCATTGCGGTGATGGGGGGCGGCACCACGCTCAGGGCCGTGAGCAACGGGCTGATTCCCTTCTGGCTGGGCGGAGCCGTTGTCTCCATGGTGGTGATGGCCTACGTCTTCTTCGGCGGGATGCGCGGCACGGCCTGGGTCAACGCGTTCCAGACGGTCCTCTTTCTGCTCTTCGGCGCCGTCGCGGTCTCGGTCGTCAGCGCGGGCATGGGCGGATTCCGCTCGGCGATGGAGGCGATGCTCGCCTCGCCTTCAACAGCGCCACTGCTGTCGCGCGAGCGAGTCTCGCCGCTGTACTTTCTGAGCTACACGTTCATCCCGCTGTCGTCGATTGCGTTCCCGCACATTGCAATCTTCTGCCTGACCGCGCGCCGGCTCGACTACTTCCGAAAGACGATCGTCCTGTACCCGCTCTGCATGCTGGCGATCTGGCTGCCGTCGGTCTTCCTCGGTGTCGCGGCGAATCAGGCCACCTCCGTTCCCGCGATCGCGACCAAGCTCGAGGCGCGCGCCGCGCTGGCGACGGACGCCACACTCACGGTGGACGAGCGCAACCGCCTCCGCGCAGAGGCAGCCGGAGACGACGTGATCCTCCGGCTCGTCCAGGGGTACGCCCCGCTCTGGCTGGCCGCCTTCCTGGGCGCCGCGGTGATGGCGGCTGTGATGGCGAGCGACTCGCAGATCCTCGCCCTGTCCACGATGTTCACGGAAGATGTCTTCGCCTTCTACGGCGGACGACGACGCTTCGGCGAAGCGATGCAGGTGCGCACCGGCCGGATCTTCGTCGTGGTGCTGACGGTCGTGGCCTATCTCATCGCACTCGAGATGCCGCAGTCGATCTTCGACCTCGCCACGCAGTACGCGTTTGCAGGCTATGCTGCGCTCTCGCCGCTTCTGGTGGCCGCGCTCTTCTGGAAGGGGAGCACGCGGTGGGGCGCGCTGGCGAGCACCGTCTGGACAGCCGCGGGGGTGCTCACTGTGGCGGTCGTGCAGTCGACGATCCCGGTCCCGCCGACCGCCGTTCCCGTCACCGTGCTCTCCCTCGGCGGCCTCGACATCGTCACCCGCGCTTCGACTGGCATGCTGGTGTTCGGGCTCCTTCCGGTGGTGCCGATGACCCTGATGTCGGCGGTGCTGATGGTGATCGTTTCGAAATTAACGCCCCGGGCACGTCCGGGACACGCAACAATGGCGAAATATTTTGCCGGGTGACGGCGTATTGAGGCTGCATGGTGACGACGCGTAGTGAGACGGCGGTGAGTCTGACGCCCCTGCAGTGGCTGATCTGCGCCGTGGCCGCGATAGGCTTCGCGTTCGACTCATACGAGCTGCTGATGCTGCCGCTCATCGTGCGACCTGCGTTGGCAGACCTGCTGGGCGTCGCGCCGAACAGTCTGGCCGTCAACTCATGGGTCGGGACGGTGCAGTACGTCCCCGCGGTTTGCGGCGGCATCTTCGGTCTGCTCGGCGGATACCTGACCGATCTGTTGGGACGTCGCCGCGTGCTCGTCTGGAGCATCCTGCTCTACGGCTTCTCCGCGGTGGCTGCTGGCTATGCCACGTCGGTCGAGTGGTTCCTCTTCTGGCGCTGCTGCACGTTCGTCGGCGTGTGCGTCGAGTTCGTGGCCGCGGTGGCGTGGCTGGCGGAACTGTTCCCCGATCCAAAGCGGCGCGAGCAAGTGGTTGGCTGGACGCAGGCGTTTGGCTCGGTCGGTGGCCTGATGGTCACCGGCGCGTACTACGTCATCGTCACCAATGAAGACGCGTTCCCTGCCGTGCTCGGCGTCCACGCCGCATGGCGCTACACGCTAATCTCGGGGGTGATTCCCGCGATCCCGCTGATGATCATCCGGCCGTTCCTGCCGGAGTCTCCGATTTGGCAGGCGAAGAAGCGAGCCGGTACGCTGCGGCGCCCGAGCTTCGCAGAGCTCTTCACCCCACGCCTCCGCCGGACAACAATCGTCACGACGGTGATGATGGCGTGCGCGTACGCCGCCGCGTTCGGCGCGATTCAGCAGATGCCGCGGATCGTTCCGGGGCTGGCCGAAGTACAGGCTTTACCGCGAACAGCGCAGGAGCAGACGATCAGCGGCGTCCAGTCCTTCCAGGAATTCGGCGGGCTGGCGGGACGCATCATTCTGGCAGCGCTCGCGGCGGTGATCGTCAGCCGCCGCCGACTGCTGTACCTCTTCCAGATTCCGGGGCTGGTTCTTCTGCCGGTTGCGTTCTTCCTCGCGCCGCGCGAGGGACTGGCCTGGGCGCAGTGGGGGATTTTCTTCGTCGGCATGGCGACCATCGCTCAGTTCAGCTTCTGGGGCAACTATCTGCCGCGCGTCTATCCGACGCACCTGCGCGGCACCGGTGAGAGCTTCGCCGCCAACGTGGGCGGACGCATGATCGGTACGATGGCCGCGTTGGTAACAACACAGCTCGTGCCTTCGATGCCCGGCGCGACGGTACCGATCAAGCTTGCCTATGCGGCGGCGCTCGTCGGTACGACCGCGTACGTCATCGGCTTCGCGGCCAGCTTCTGGCTGCCGGAGCCCGAGAAGGAAGATCTCCCCGATTGAAGGCGCACATGGGCGGTATCGGCGCGGTGATACAAAGCTCGCTTGCCATCGCGGCGCTGAGCACGCTGGGCGATTTCATCTGGGCGACCTGGATCCCACGCCACATTCCCGCCTATGGCCTTACCCACGGCACGTTGCTGTTCCTGGGGATTGGGCTCGCCCTCGGTGTGGTGGCCCACCGCCCCGCTGCGGGGGCAATTGCCGGCGCGTTGATTGGCGCCGGGGGCGCGGCGGGGTTCTATCTGCTCGCGCCGCTGGCGGGCTACGCCGCGATGTTCCTGATGTGGATTGCGATCTGGGTGGCGCTTGGCGTGCTCGGCGCATGGCTTAGGACGGGCACGCTCGATCTTCGTGGCGGCCTCTCTCGCGGCGGGGTCGCCGCCGTTTTGTCGGGAGCGGCGTTCTACGCGATCTCAGGAATCTGGCGCCCGTTTGATCCACAAGGCTGGGACTACGCCACGCACTTCGGCGCCTGGACGCTGGCATATCTGCCTGGATTTGCGGCGCTGCTGTTGGGGCGCGAGAGTGGGCCCCGGTCTTAATCCTCTTTTTACTTAGAACGGAACACCGAGTCACCGACGCAAAGCCCGATTGAATTTCTCGGTGTCTTGGTGTCTCGGTGGTACGTGGCAGTGAAATTCGCTCTAGTACGCTCGTTCGTAGAGCGCAAGTCCCGCCGCCGCGTCGAAGGGGCGAGGGTTGAACGTGCCTGTCCACTGCGTGCCCGCGGCGGCGGCCAGAAGAGGCAGGTCGGCGCGCGGTACGCCGAGATCGTGCAGGGTGGCGGGAAGATCACCAGCACGCGCCAGCGTCTCCAGCCGCGCCGAGAGGCGTTCGCCAGCTTCCTCGGCCGGCGTGTCCGTCGGCAGACCGAGCAGCTCGGCATATCGGTTGCCCACATGCGCGGCGTTCCAGCGCACGACGTGTGGCAGCATGACGCCGATCGCCACTCCGTGGGTCGTGCCGTAGCGGGCGGTCAGCGGGTTCGCGCACGCGTGCGTCGCGCCGAGCATCGACAGCTCGATGGCGAGGCCGGCTTCGTGGGCGCCGAATAGCATCGCGCCGCGGGCGGACAGGTCGGCGGGATCGTGGAGGACGCGCTCGTAATGCACCTCGAGCCGCTGCCAGGCGTCGCGCGCGAAGAGGCCGGAGATTTCGGTACGTTTGGTCGTGACGTAAGACTCGACGGCGTGCGACAGGGCGTCGTACCCGGCGATGGCTGTAACGGCGCGAGGCTGTGACACAGTGAGCGCCGGGTCGAGGATGGCCACCCGGAACGCGGCCTTCGGGTCGCCGCATGCCATCTTCTCGTGCGTCGTCGCGTCGGAGATGAGCGCGTAGGACTGGGCATCGCTGCCCGTACCAGCGGTCGTCGGAATGCCGATCATCGGCAGCAGCGGCTTCGCCGCTTTTCCGAACCCGCGGTAGTCGCGCATCGTGCCGCCGTTGGTGAGAACGAAGTTAATGCCCTTGGCGCAGTCGAGCGAGCTGCCACCGCCGAGCGCCACGATCGAGTCGATGCCCGAGGCGGCAGCTCGCGCCGCGCCGGCCGCGACCATCGCCGAGTCGGGGTTGGCATCGAAGGCGTCGAACAGCATCGTACCGATTGCCGCGTCACGGAGGGACGCATCGGCCCGAGCCACGTGGCCGGCCGCGACGATCCCGGGGTCGGCCACGAGCAGCACGCGCGAACATCCGAGCTCACGGGCGAGCTCGCCAAGCCGGGATAGTGTGCCGCTCCCGAAGACCACGCGAGTACGCGGTTGAAAATCGAACGGAATCATGATGCCGACCGGTAGCGGCCTCTTACTGAATGGCGATCGGCGCGACGGTGGAGCCGGTGCCTCCCTGGATCTTCAGCGGCTCGACGATCAGGGCGAATTCGTACACCTGCCTCGCGGCCAGCAAATCCAGCCGGATGTTCTCCAGCACGTGGATGCCGTTGACCACGAGCAGGATCTGGTGCACGGGTCCAGCTAGCTGCCGATCGGGGTTGGGGCTGATTTCCACGGCCGAATTGTCGGATCCCACCAGCATCGGGTCCTGTCGCGCCAGCCATTCGGCGGCGGCGGTGCCGATACCGGGACTGCTCGCCTGGAAGCGTGCGTTGTCTCGACCCCACAGCTTGCCCCAGCCGGTGTGAATGATCACCGCGTCTCCGGGCTGCAGGGTCAGTTTCTGGCGCGCCAATCCCTGCTGGAGATCCTGCACCGTGATCTCGTACGTGCTGGCCAGCATGTCTACGCCCTTCAATCCCGCGATGTCGATCATCACCCCCCGTGTCATCAGCGCGCCGACAGTCTCGACACCGAGCTTCGTGAATCCCGTCCGGCTCGAGATCTCGTCGACCTTGAAACAGTTGTACATGCTCCCGGCAATCATCTGGTGGCTGAACGTGTCGAATTGCGTGCCGACCTGACCGATCTCGGACACCACGAGCTCTTCGTTCGACCCCCGGTTGTTCGAGCCCGGATCCAGTCTGCTTCGCTTGGTGACCACCTCGAAACGTCGACCCGCGGACAGCGGTATCGAATCCGACAGCACGCGACCGAGCTCGAACACTTCGCCGGTACGGATCAAGCGAGCCGCGCGCAGCACCGTCGCCGCAGTCATATGGTTGCCCGATCCTCGCTGGTCGCCGGCGCCCCATTTCGACGGGCAGCGCTGACTGTCAGCGGGAGGCTGCCACGATTGGGCAGACGCGATGCTGCTGGCGAAGGTCACCGCGAAAACGATCAGGGTTGTCATGTGACGCATACTTCTTCTCCCTGGGCGAAAAACGGGATGGAACATACGGCGGAATCCACAAGTACCTGCACGCCATCGCCGGCCGCTAGCGGCGTCAGCGCGCGCATGAATGCGATAGTGCCATCACGCGTCAGGTGAAAGTGGGTGTTCGGGCCGGTCGGGCAAATCTTTGGGATCAGTCTTTCGACGATTGTGAATCACGCGCTCGACGGGAGTAATGACCAGCACCAGCAGTCCCAGACCGCAGCCAACGATCACCAGTGGCCAGTTCGCCAGGCCGCACGCGATACCGCTCGCGGCTGCAAGCCAGATTGACGCCGCCGTTGTCAGCCCTCGTATCGAGTCCTCACTGGCGCTTCGCATGATCGATCCCGCGCCAAGGAAGCCGACGCCGGTGACGATGCCCTGGATGACACGGGAAGTGGCGTCAATAAACGCACGTGTTGGATCGACCGTTTCTAGTATGAAGACCGCCGATCCGAGCGAGACGAGCGCCAACGTACGCAAGCCCGCGGGCTTGCGCCGAAGTTCCCGATCGAGGCCGATCATCGCCCCTGCGGCAACGGCGGCGCCCAGACGGAGAAAGACGTCTCCATAGGCAAGCGATGCCATCGTTCTACTGCGCCATCATCACTGATTGATCGTTCCGTTCCGAGTGATTGTGAACGCGAAACCCGGTTCGTCGCCATTGCCGAGCGTCGTTGCGTTCTGGATCAACCGAACGTCATTGATCAGGACGCTCCGTGTCACAGCTCCAGTAGGATTCTCGTCACACGCGTTCTGGTCGTTTACACGAAATGAAACGCGGGTGTTGACGGGCACGTCCGTGAAAGCGATCTCATAGCGGTCTGGCGGAACGGGCTGCAAAGGGATGCCGGCAAAATTACGCCAGCTCGGATGGATATGAGTCGTACCCACACCATTGACGCACGCCCCTGCGAAGGGCGGAAGATCGGATCGTCGTGTTGTCGAGCCCATGAACACTATGCGGACGGAACCGGCCTGGCTCGTTGGAGACGAAGGCCCGTTCGTCTCATCGCAGCCGGGCATTGTGAGGCTTATCGCAGCGGCTACCAGGACCCGCGCGTCCACCTGAGGAGCATACCGAGAACTCCGGCCGAGTGCCAGGACCGGTGGCGGTACGCCATCGCCGCCCGGCAGCGGCGTCAGCGCGGCGCAGTAATGCGATAGAGGTGGGTGTCGGTGCGGATGAAGAGCGAGCCGCCCGACACCGCCATCGATGCCTGCATGCTCCCATCGAGCTGATTCGAGGCGAGCCGCCGGAACTCACGGCCGGGCGCAATCACGGTGGTCACACCCTCTTCGCTCTGGAAATAGATCCGGCCGTCGGCAAATACCGGCGAGGCCGAGTAGTTCCCGCCGAGGCGCTGCTGCCAGTGCGTTGCGCCGGTGCGCGCGTCGAGGCATGTCAGGATGCCGTTGTCGTTGACGACGAAGAGCTCGTCGCCCACAAGGAGCGGCGATGCGATGTAGGGGACCCCGCGGCGCAACGTCCAGGCGATGTGCGTCTTCGTGACATCGCCCGTGCCGTCAGGACGCACCGCGAGCAGCCGCGGCGGCGAGGTCCAGCCGCTGACGACGTACACCAGGCCGTGGCCGTAGACCGGGCGCGGCACGTTGGAAAAGCCATCGTCGTAGCTCACCCGCCAGATCTCCTTGCCCGATTGCGGGTCGTACGCCACGGCCCTGAAGGCGCCCACCGACACCACCTGATCCCGGTCGCCGACGCGGATGACCAGCGGGGTGGTATAGGCCTGGGCAAACGGATCGCGCCGCCGGGTCTTCCAACGGGCCTTCCCCGTCTTGGTATCGAGCGCGGTGACGTACGCCTCCGGACTGTCGCCGTCGATGTTGACGATCAGAAGGTCGCCGTAGAGCGCGGGCGACCCGCCGTTGCCGTGCTGCGATTCGTAGTCGAGCCGCGTGCGCCACAAGACGTCGCCCGACATTGCCAGTGCGGCCGTGCCGTCGGCGCCGAAGTGGACGTACACGCGATCGCCGTCAACGATGGGCGTCGGTGACGCGCGGCTGTTCTTCTGGTTGATGTAGCCCGGACGCTCGACGCGAAAGATCTCGACGTTTACGATTTCACGTCCGGTCGCCACGTCGAACGCCATCACACGCAGCGAGACGGCCCGAGACTTTCGGGCATCGCCGCCCTGGACTGCCGTGGTGAGCCAGACGCGGCCGCCACTGATGACCGGTGACGACCAACCGGCGCCGGGCACCGCAGTCTTCCAGGCAACGTTGCGCGATTCAGACCATTCGAGCGGGAGGCCGCGCTCGGACGAGTGCCCCTGGCCTGTCGGCCCTCTGAACTCCGGCCAGTCCTGGGCCTGCGCGCCCACGCACCCGATGAGAAGCAGGACGAGGATCAGCGTGCGCATTCAGAACGGCAGCATCCGAGACAGAGGGCCGAAAGGAGTCGCCCTACTTGATCGCGAAGCAGTAGAACAGGCCGTCGCCTCCCGTACCCCGGAGGGCGTCCACGCTGCAGCCGCGTGAGGCGTGCGCCGAATTCCACGACGTCGGAGCGTCCCCGCCGCCCTGGCGGTCGTAGTGACCGAGCTGGGCGGTGCCGGTCGTGCTGCTCGTCCAGTTGTTGCACGTCCTGTCCTCGGCAACCTTGAAGGTTGACCCGTCCGCCTGCGAGCCCGTCATGATGTCGTGGCGCTGTGGAGACTCGCCTTTCTCGGTCAGCGCCATCTCCTTATTGACCTTGCTGTCGGCAGCCTGCAGCTCGGTGATGTTGCGCGCAACCACCACACCCTTGGCGTTGCGCCAGTTCATTTGCCCCTGAGGCGCGATGCGGTCGCGGGCACTTTCGCCCGACGGTCCCTGCGTGCTGAGATATGCCCGCCAGGTCCGATTTTTCACCCCGACCGCTTCGGCGAGCTTCTGGCAATGCGCGTCCGCCCCTTGGAGGCCACCCAGATCGGCACCCTTACCGGGATTGACGCTGGTGATGAAGAAGGTCATCTCGGGAGACGTCTGCGCTGACGCCAGGTGCGGGCCTACCAGCGACACTGTGATTGCGACAAGAACGGCTCGCGCTGCACTCATGTTGATCCTCCGTCCTGGGTGATGACATCCCCGAGCGTTCCCGGGGAACCGAATGATATCTCCGGTTGAGAAGAGGATCAGCGCGCGCAACCTCAAAAGGTTATGCCCGCACTGATCCCGAAGGTCCTCGGCCGCCCCAGCTCCCCGATGAAGCCGGAGGGCGCCAGACTGCCGTAAGCGAACGCAATCGGCACGTAGTGCGTGTCGAAGGCGTTCTTCACCCACGCTTCGCCGAATACGTACTTCCCGCGGACGCCGGCACGGACGTTTGTCAGCCCGTACGCATCTTGACCGGCGCTATTGGCGTCGTCGTACTTGAACGCACCGTAGAAGACCGCCTCGGCACGCCCGTAGAGCGTGGCGGCGGCGCCGAGCGCGCGCGAGAGCTGCGCGCCAAGGCTTGTCGTGTAATCGGGCGTGCCGGGCAGGCGGTTGTCCGAGACATCCAAACCGCTCGAGGTGCTGCCCGCACTGAACCTCGCTTGTGTGAGCCCGGCCGACGCGAACAGGTCCACCGATGAGTGCGGTCGGGCGTTGATCTCGACCTCGGCGCCGGTACTGCGCGCGCCTCCGACGTTGGCGATGTAGAACTGGCCAGGCACGTTGAGGTTCGGGAGGTTCAGCTGCAAATCGCTCCAATCGATGTAGAAGACCGCGGCGTTGGCCGCGACACGACCGCCGGCCCAGGACGTCTTCACGCCTCCTTCGACGTTCCACGTGTGCTCTTCGCCGTACGACTCGTTGCCGGCAGGAGACGCCGGGTTGAATCCGCCCGCCTTGAAGCCGCGGCCCACCGAGGCGTACGCCATCCGTTCGGACGTGAAGCGATACGCGAGGGCCGCTTGCGGCGAGATGTTGGAGAAGCTCTTGGTGGCGTCGACACGCGTGGGCGGGGCAATGGCGGGCGCGTAGAACGTGTCGAGTCGACCATCCTTGCTCTCGTAGTCCACTCGGGCACCAAGCGTCACATCGAGCCTCTGCCGAACGGTGACTGTGCCCTGGCCGAACGCGCCGACGCCCCTGTCGTCGAGCGCTGACTGCGGAGAGTGCTGGCTCACGGGAAACGCGAGGAGCGGATTGAGGACATACGGTGAGAAGTTGTTGACCGCGTCCTGCTCGTAGTTCTGGGTGAAGAAGAAGATGCCGGATTGCCACCTCAGGACCGCCGCATCGCCGAGCCGGGTCGGGGCGTTGGCGGCCGACGCAAGGCGCACCTCCTGCGTGAACTGCGCGTTCTGCTCGTGGTTGTCCCGCGTGACCAGCGGCAGCGGTGTGTAGTCGAGGTCAGTCAGATCGTGCGTTGTCCACCGGACGAAGCCGGTCGTCGTTGACAAAGCGACGCGTCCCCCCTCGCGTCGGGTCAGCACCGTCGCCGACACCACGTCGCGGTTGGTGTACCCCTCGAAATCGCGCGCTACGTGGAAAGGATTGCGCCGCAACTGCCCGAGATCGTTGAGCGCGTAGTCGCCATCGCGTGCCCGCTCGCCGCTGACGATGGCGCGGGCCTCCCAGTTGGCGGCCGGCGTCCAGAGGAGCTGTGCCTTCCCAAAGGTGGCCGATCGATCGTCGAGCGTCCTTCCGGTCAGGTCGTTGACCGTGAAGCCGTCGCGGGTGCCGCGGCCGAGCGCGAACCCGACCGCCACCTGGTCGGCGAGCGGGCCGGACACGGCGGCGCGTACTTCGCGTGATGAGGCGCTTCCGATGGGCACGGCGAGCGTCCCCGTCCATCTGCTCAACGATGGCCGGCCGCTCGTGATGTTCACGAGACCACCGAGCGTGTTTCGTCCGAACAGCGCGCTCTGCGGCCCGCGCACGAACTCCACCTGGTCCACGTCGATGAACTCCATGCTCGACGAATTGGCGTTGAGCTGCGGAACACCATCAATGAACGTGGTAATGCCCGGGTTCGCCGGGCTCGACCCGACTCCCCGGAAGCGGGGATTGCTGATTTTTCGGGCGGTGAGCTCCTGGAAGTACGTGTTCGGCGCGTAGAACGCCGCGTCGCTCACGACGTCGATCCCGGCATTGCCGAGTGCCTCGGTTGCGATAGCCGTGACGCTGAGCGGCAGTGTCTGTCGATCCGCCGGCTCCTTCTGGGCGGTCACGACCACCGTCGGCAGCGTGATCCGGGATGGTGTCTGCCCGGCGGATGCCGCAGGCGCCTGGGCGGAGGCCGCCAGTGGTGAAAGCGCAGTCACCACCACAACCGAAACGATCGTCCTTGTCATGTGGGTCTCCGAGCGAGAGTGACCAATTCTAGCTCCACCAAGGAGCCCCTTGGGTCGTTCGCGTCGTTACGATTGTGGACGTTGAGGACGGAGGATCTATATACGGGCGCGGGCAACAAGGATGGCGCTGAACCGTGGGTAGCCGCTGTGGCGGGCCTCTCGGTAGCACCGAAGAAACCGTCTCAGCAGGTTCATGGCTCTACCGCTCTCGCCGCTCTGGCTCATGGGGCTGATGAGCCTGCCGCCGATCAGGAAAGAATGGGTGCTGCTCGCGGACAAGTGCGGAAGTGATTCGCTCACGCAGTTCCGCCGATTCTGTCAGGAGGTCATCAAGTCGC
>DAIRVG010000022.1:0-28163 GCA_036802945.1 Vicinamibacterales bacterium | reverse complement strand
CCGCCTTCGCTCGATGAATCTCGGCGTCGAGCTTCGGCGCGGCAAGCCCTATTGCGCGTTGAAGTTTTCACCGATGAGTCTCTTCCCGGTCTCGAGGGTGCAGCCACCACTCGGCATCGCAGTGCCGCACGTGATCAGCATGCCCGCGAGTGCGCCGAAGTTACGTCCGTCGCGCAGCGGATAGAGCCTCGCCGTGAAGAACGTACCTTCGGGGAACGTATCGGGCGCCACGCCCAGTCGGGCCATCGCCGCTGCCGATCCGGTCTCCACGCCCCACTGAAGCGGCTTACCGTCCTTCATGACAACTTTGCCGTCGTTGTCTACGACCACAAAGAGCAGCTGCGCATGGTTGGCGCCAGGAACGTACCGCGTGAGCTTCCCGGTCATCGTCTTCGTCGTCGTCTGGTCGTACATCGCAAAGGAGTGATGTGACAGAGCCGGCGCCGTCATGACCACCAGCAAGATGACACCGAGAAAGCCCCTCATTTGATCCAGCCTTTTTCAAAGTGCTCTTCCCAGTTCTGCGCCCAGGGCCGGCCGAAGTAATCGACGAACCCGGGCTCGCCAGGAAGGAGCTGAGTGGGTTTGCCGTCCGGGCCGTTCACGATCGTGCTCTGCACGCGGCACTCAACGAACGTGAACCTGGCCTCTGGATCGTCAAGGCCCGTGCGGAACTCCCATGGCGTCACTATGTGCAGCGGCCGGATGAACGCCTCCGGATCGTAGAACGTCGTGTCCACCGTGATCACTTTGCCATCGGCGCTTGGCGTGAAGACTTCGACCGTTTGCATCTTGCTGCTGTATTCGAACATCGAGTGAGTGATGGTCCATCCCTGGACGTTGGCAGTCCAGGCGACGAGCGCGCTGCCATTCCAGAATCCGACGGTTTCACCGTACCACTGCGGCACCCTCTGCACGTGACTCCGTCCGATCAGGACGCGGCGCAGGAAGTTGTCCGCAATACCGCTGAGGAACTGCACCTGGTTCGCCGTCATCATCACTTCGATGTCGCCACCAAGCGACGCCTCGGACCACCACCGCATGAACCCTTCGGGATAGCAGAATGACGCGTTCCACTGCGGCGAGTTGTTCACGACCTCGTGGTAGTTCTGCTGGACCATGCGCTTGCGATACTCGGGCGTCAGCAGCGACAGCATGGTTGCGGTTTGCAGATTGCGTCCCCACGTCCACTGTTCCGCGGGCGACAAGCGACGGTAGCGGCCGTCCCAGTTCGGCATCGTCTGCCGCGTGTGGACGGTGGGGCCACCCGCTTTCTTCGCCTCGGTCAGCAGCGCGTTGTAGTGCTCCTCGGCCGTCTTGTACGGGTACGGGCTCACGATACTGTCGATCGGACGATCGAAGTTGCAGTCACCCCACGCACCAAAGCGCTGATCCCTGACCATGTCGGTCAGTGCGCGAGGGGTGTTGCACCGCGCGTAACGCTTGTCGAGCCAGTACTGCGAGTCGAGATAAAAATTCTTGCTGGTAAACAGGTCGACGGGCAGCGGCGTGATACCCGCAGGCGGATTCGGGCCGCCCTGCGGGCGAACGACGCCCTGAGCGTTCAGGGTCGTGAGCGAAATCGCAGCCGCCAGCGCGATCGGGCCGATCGCGAAGATCGCACGCGCCATGGTGGGCAGATTCTACGATTAGTGGGGCTTCATTACTACCTTGATGCAACCGTCTTTCTTGTCCCGGAAGGTCTCGTACATCTCGGGCGCGTCGTCCAGCGAGACGCAGTGGGTGACGACGAACGATGGATCGATGTCCCCGTTTTCGATATGACGCAGCAGTCGGGGCAGGTACTTGTGCACATGCGTCTGCCCCGTCTTGATGGTCAGCCCCTTGTTCATGGCCGCACCGAAGGGAAATTTGTCGATGAACCCGCCGTACACGCCGGGGACCGAGACCGTGCCGCCCTTACGGCACGAATGAATCGCCTGACGCAGCGCGCTCGCACGGTCGGTCGCCATGTACGTCATGGTTTTTATCTTGTCGTAGACGTAGTCGATATTCGGACCGTGCGCTTCCATGCCTACGGCATCGATACACGAATCGGGTCCGATGCCGCCGGTCGTCGCGCGCAGCTTGTAGAACACGTCTGGGTCCATCGAGTCGAGTATCTCGGCGCCACCCTCAGTCGCCATGGCGAGCCGCTCGGGCACCGTGTCAATGGCGATGACGCGTCGCGCGCCAAGCATGAACGCGCTGCGGATCGCGAACTGCCCCACAGGTCCGCATCCCCACACGGCGACGATGTCACCCGACTGAATGTTGCAGTTCTCCGCCGCCATGAACCCGGTGGGATAAACGTCGGTCAGGAACAGCACCTGCTCATCACTGAGATGAGCCGGCACCTTGAACGGTCCGACGTCGGCAAACGGCACCCGCGCGTACTCCGCCTGCCCGCCGGCGTAACCACCAAGCATGTGCGAGTAGCCGAAGAGGCCCGCGGCTGTGTAGCCGTAGAACTTCTCCGCCATCCACGCGTTCGGGTTTGAATTGTCGCAGCAGGAATAGAGGTCGTGAGTGCAGAAAAAGCAGCGACCGCAGGCGATCGGAAACGGCACGATCACGCGATCTCCCGTTTTCAGATTCGTGACGCCACTGCCCACTTCTTCGACGATGCCCATGAACTCGTGGCCGAGGATATCGCCCGCTCTCATCGTCGGGATGAACCCGTCGAAGAGGTGGAGATCCGACCCGCAGATCGCAGTGGACGTGACGCGGATCACCGCATCGCGCGGGTTGAGGATCGCCGGGTCGGGAACGTCCTCAACCCGGACATCGCTTGTTCCTTCCCAGCAGACGGCTTTCATTGGAACCTCCTCGCCCTATGCGGTCTTCGGAGTCTTTCGTGCGTGGCGTCCCGATGGCTGCCCCTCGGTCGTCGGAATCTCACCCGCTTCCATGAGCTGCTTGAAGCGGCGCAGATCCTCGCGGATCGTCTGGTTCGGTTCCTCGCCGAATATCCGTGCGATGGCGGCGCCGGCCCTTCCACCTGGCGGGTTGTACTGCAGATGCACGGTGACCCGCGTGCCGTGGGCATCCTCGTCGAAGTTGACGGAGCCTGCCGTCGAAATCATCGAGCCCTCGAGCGACTGCCATCCGATGACCTTGTTTTCAACCTCGTTGATGATGCGCGCGTCCCACTCGACACGCATTCCGGCTGGACCCTTCGCAATCCAGTGCGAGATGCCTTCTTCGCGCATCGCCACCCCTTCCAGGTGCTCCATGAACTGCGGGAGGTTCTCGAAGTTGCGCCAGAAGCGGTACAGCTCGCTGATCGGGCGGTTGATCGTGACCGACTCTTCCACATGGATGCCACGGTGGCCGCCGAGTTGGGCACGCGTGTCTGAGCCAAGGTCTGCAATGAAACCGGTGCCGTCTCCGCGAAACGCGTTCCCGTTCGCGCGGCCGTACGCCCGATTGACGCCAAGAGCTTGGTACACGTCGCAGTGTCCTGTCGCACCGCGATACAGGAGCGCAGCACCCGCAATCGCGGCCGCACCACCTGGACCCTGGCGCCGCTTCAAACCGTACGCGGCCAGCGCGCCCCCCGCCACCAACGACAACCACCGCTCGACGCGGCCGATATTGACGCCCATATCCTCACGATTCATCACTGCAACAACCACGTTCGTTCTCCTCGCGAAAAATGTTTTTGCAAACGCGGACCTTAGTCTTGTAGAGGTCGACCTCTAGTCTTGTCGAGGCGGGACCTTCAGGTCCGCCCTGCTAGTTTTGTAGAGGCGGACCTTTAGGTCCGCCCCTGCGCAGGGCAATCGAGAGCATGACCTGTGCCCGTCTTCGCATACGCTTAAGGCCATCCCGAGTGACCGTGAGCACATCTGTGAGAAGCGGCGAAGGGCTCAGCCGTCGTCTCGGCTTCTGGAGTTCCGTCGGCATCGTCATCGGCATCACGATTGGGTCGGGTATCTTCCGTACACCGGCGACGATTGCTGCACGCGTGCCGAGCGCACCGGCGATACTCGGTGTCTGGCTGGCGGGAGGCGTTATTGCGTTATGCGGTGCGCTCTCTGTTGCGGAGCTTGCCGCATCGCTACCGGCCACCGGCGGGTGGTACGTCTATTTACGTGAAGGATGGGGGCGGCTGACAGGTTTCCTGTTCGGCTGGGCAGAGCTCGTCCTCATTCGGGCATCAGCCACAGGCGCCATCGCCACTGTCTTCAGCGAGTACCTCGTGAGATCCCTTGGGTACGATCCTGCTGCCTTGCCAACAGCCACGCATTACATCGCCGCAGCCGCAATCATCGCGACCGCAGGGATCAACATCCGCGGCGTGCAGCTGGGCGCGTTGGTGACGGGCATCTCGACGGTCGCGAAATTCGGTGCGCTCGTGGGGCTGGTCGTGGCGGCGATGCTGCTCGGAGGGCGCGCGGGCGGCTCGATCGCGCACCTCTCGTCTGCGGCAGGACCGGTCAGCGCAGGCGGTTTCGGGCTCGCGCTGATCTCGGTCTTGTGGGCTTACGACGGCTTCGGAGACGTCTCGTTCGTCGCTGGCGAGGTTGCTTCACCAGGCCGGACGCTGCCACGGGCGATCGTCACGGGAACCGTGGCCGTCGTCATCATCTATCTCGCCTCGAACGTCGCGTACCTGTACGTCACTCCCGTCAGCGGGGTCGCCCGGTCAGGGTTGATCGCTGCGGACACGATGCAGGCCCTCTTCGGCGCGCCGGGCGCCACGTTCGTGTCTTTGATCGTGACGATCTCAACGCTTGGCGCGCTGAACGCGATCATGATGGGTGCTCCCCGCGTGTTCTTCGCCATGGCCGAGGATCGCCTGTTCTTCAGGCCGTTGGCGGCCGTGCATCCGCGGTATGACACACCATACGTAGCGATTCTGTTCGCCGGCGCGCTTGGCGTGCTGTTCGTCATGACGCGAACGTTCGAGCAGCTCGCGGATACGTTCGTCCTGTCGATATGGCCGTTTTACGCGTTAGCGATCGCGGCGGTGTATCGCCTGCGCCGGTTGCGCCCCGACCTCGTGCGGCCGTACCGCGTACCGGGTTACCCTGTCGTCCCGGCGATCTTCATCGGAGCGGCCGCTTACTTGATCGTCAGCGCGCTCGTGGCCGATCCCGTGTGGACGGGCGTCACGTTCGGCGTCATCCTCGCGGGCGTGCCTGTCTACTACTTCGCGTTTGCCACGAAGACCACGAAAACGAATTAGCCACAAAGCACACTGAGAACACAAGGGTGGAGCACGAAGAATCACAAAGAAAAACATAGCGATCTTTGTGACCTTTGTGGCCAATCCGTCTTTGTGGTCTGCGTGGAAGGCGGAACAATGAGCGCCACCCGGGGTCCAATCAACTAACAGGCCACGCCGGCGAGGCCTCCTTTTTCAAGGGGGGCCTATTCGTACCGCCACTCTCACGCTGTCGATCGTTGCGCACGTCATTGCCGCATGCGCGTTGATCATCGCGCCGCTCTACGCGACCGATACATTGCCGGAGCCGCGCAGTGCGATCGAGTTCATCCGGGTCGTGCCGCCGGCCACGCCCACCCCACCGCCGGCCAGGCTTGATCGAACACCTCGAGTCGTCGCGAATCGTGACGCCGCTCCTATCGACGCACCCGATGGAATTCACGCCGAAGAACCTGTGGAACCGGTGACAGATGCGCTCGAGATCGATAGAGGGGCAATCGTGTTCGGCAGCGCCGACCTGCCGATCGCTGACCTCATTCCCCCTCCACCGCCTCCTCCCCAGATCGTGCGCGTCGGCGGAGAGATCAGTCCGCCACAGAAAATCACGGATGTCGCGCCGGTCTATCCCCCAGTCGCGCGGGCGGCGCACGTCGAAGGGATCGTCATTCTCGAGGCGGTAATCGGCGAGGACGGCGGCGTGCGCGACGTGCGCGTGCTGCGATCGCGTCCGCTGCTCGACGCCGCCGCGATCGACGCGGTGCGACAGTGGCGGTTCACGCCGACGTTGCTCAACGGCCAGCCCGTGCCCGTGGTGATGACGGTGACCGTCGCATTCAAACTACGCTGACGCGCCACGAAAGCCACGGAGACGAATTAGCCACAAAGCGCACTGAGAACACAAGGTAAGAGCACCAAGAATCACAGAGAAAACAAAACATAGTGATCTTTGTGAGCTTTGTGGCCAATCCGTCTCTGTGGCCCTCGTGGCTAGAACGCGCGGCTCTGCGATCCGTCGACGACGACGGACGTGCCGCTGATCCAGCTCGCGCGGGACGAGGCGAGGAACGCGACGACGTCGCCGACCTCCTCGGGGGTGCCAAACCGTCCGAAGGGCAGCTCGCGTTTGACGAACTCGGCGATTGCGACCGGATTCTCCTGTTGCCGCTTCCACCACGATCCGCCCTCAAAAAGGATGGAGCCGGGCGACACGCTGTTCACGCGGATCTTGGACGACGCAAGCTGCTGCGCAAGTGACTTCGCCAGGCTGATCTCGGCTGCCTTGACGGCGTTGTACGTCATGCGGCCGCCCGCCTCGCGGCCGAACACCGACGCGATGATCACGATCGATCCGCCACCCCGGTGCTTCATGTGCGGCACCGCGAGGCGTGAGGCGCGAATGGCCGGGAAGAGCGTCTGATCGAAGGCTTCCTGCCACTCGGCATCGCTGGTGTCGATGATCGTCGCGCCGCGTGCGAGCCCCACGTTGTTGACGAGGATGTCGATGCCGCCAAAGGCAGCGACGGCGCCGTCGATCACCGATTTCACTCCCTCAGGTGTGCTGAGGTCGGCGGCTACGCCAATCACGCGATCATCGCCCCCAGCCCGATTCGCGACGTCGCGTCGGGCGTTCTCGAGCGTGGAGGCGGTGCGGCCGCACAGGCAGACGAGACACCCTTCGGCGGCAAGTGTTCGCGCGCTGGCAAGGCCGAGCCCGCGGCTTGATCCGGTGACGATGGCAATCCTGTCGGTGAGACCGAGATCCATGGCACTCGAATAATAGCTGAGCCGTTCGTCCCGGTATCCCGCGTGCAGTTGACGACGCGGAGGACACACAGATGAAATGGCAGGGTCGGCCCGGAAGCGGAAACATTGAAGATCGGCGGGGGATGGGAATGGGTGTGGGACTCCCGGTCGGCGGGGGTATCGGTGGACTTGTACTTCTTCTCCTTTTTTCCGCACTAACCGGAACCAACCCGCTTGATCTCATCAGTTCATCCAGCCCCCCTCAGGATCAGGCGGCCGGCACCACGGGCGTGCGCGACGGGGATCCGCAGGCAGAATTCATTTCCGTCGTGCTCGCCGATACGGAAGAGACGTGGCGCGAGGTTTTCCGCAAGCGTGGCCAGGCCTACGTGCCTCCCGTCCTGGTGCTGTTCGACGGCGCAACGCAGTCGGCGTGCGGCGTCGGGCGCTCTGAAGTCGGGCCGTTCTACTGCCCCATCGACCGCAAGGTATATCTCGACCTCTCCTTCTTTCGCGAGCTCAATCAGCAGTTCGGCGCCCCCGGAGATTTCGCGCAGGCATATGTCGTCGCGCACGAGGTCGGCCATCACGTGCAGAACATGCTGGGCATCTCGGAGAGGGTCGCCGCGGCTCGATCGAACGCAGACGCCCGGCAGGCGAACGCGCTATCGGTGCGCCTCGAGCTGCAGGCGGATTGCTACGCCGGCGTCTGGGGACATTACGCAGCGCAGCGAGGGCTGCTCGAGCCCGGCGACGCCGAAGAAGGACTGAATGCCGCGGCGGCGATCGGCGACGACCGGTTGCAGCGGATGGCGCAAGGCCAGATTGTTCCCGAATCGTTCACGCATGGAGCGTCTGCCGATCGCGTGCGGTGGCTGCGGCGGGGACTCGACGACGGCACGATCGACGCGTGCGATACGTTCTCTAGCGCGACGAACTGAGACGAGGGCACAAAGACGGTTGTAACCACGAAGGCCACGAAGAGCACGAAGTAAAAACGGTACTTCGTATTCTGCTTTTCTTCGTGACCTTCGCGTGCTTCGTGGTTTTGAATCGTCTTCGTGCCCTGCGTGGTAAGGAACGCTCACTGCGTCGCACCGTGTGTCGGCCAGGATCAGTTCTTTCCATCTATCATCAATGAATGCCCGAACTGAAGGTGGGAACGATCGTAGATTGGCGTAACCTCTCCAATATTCTCGCGACGTTCCGGCTGATGCCGGCAACCGGAAGCGCCTTTCCCGATTACGAGCCGGGCCAGTACATCGCCCTTCGTCGTGAGGACTGCCGGCTGACCAAGCGAGTCGTCGGCCAGGACGGTCATCCGCAATACGTGGCCGATCTCGACGGTTCGGGCACCCCAAAGCGCGGCGCGGTTACGCACTCCTACTCGATTGCCTCAGCCCCTTTCACGACTCGGCAGCAGGGTTACCTCGAGTTCTACGTCGTACTCGAAACGAACGAACGGGGTGAACTGGGCCGCCTGACCGAGTCTCTGTTCAGGACCGGTGACCCGTCTGACTCCAAGCTGACCTACGTCAACCGCATCGTGGGAGATTTCACGCTCGCTAAGAGAGCCGCCGGGTTCAAGAGCGTATGTTGGGTCGGAACGGGAACTGGACTGGCCCCATTCGTGTCGATGGTCCAGCAACTCGACTTTGAAGCGTCGCAGGGGGCAAAGCAGGAAGGGGCTCAGTACACGCTGATTCACGCAAACCGGACCTTTGAAGAACTGGCCTATCACCGGGAGCTGCTTGCGATCGAGGCCTCTGGCCGCCTCGACTTCGTCTATGTAGCCTTGGTAAGCCGGCCGACGACGCGCGACCTCGAGGATCCACTCATCGGCAGAGGACGAGCGAATAACGTGCTCCGTTACGTGCTTGGGATGCCGGTGAAGGAACAGGAGGATTTGGACGAAGCGGTGGCAAAGGGAGGGGACGTGTCCAGGTTGAGGGCCGCACTGGAAAGAGCGACTGCCCCGGTGCTTTCAAAACGTCTATCCGCGAGCGGTCTGCGGCACAGACTCGCCCCCGCACGCTCGGTGATCCTGACCTGCGGGAATCCGTCCGTAATGGCGGACGTGAAACATATCGCCGAGAGCAATCAGGTTCATTTCGAAAAGGAGGACTGGTAGAACCGATCCCCGAATTGACGGCAAAGATCGCCAGCTGCACCCTCCCAATGCGGGAACTTGAAGACAAACCCGTGGTCGAGCAGACGTCCGGGAACGACGCGTCGGCTCTTCAGAATGAGCTCTGTCTCGGTTTTCATGAAGACGGCCCCGATCTCGAGCATCCATTCAGCCGCCGGCAAGCCAACGCGAGTGCCCGAGGCGTCCCGCAAGACCCGCATGAAATGTGCGTTCGGGAGGGGATGAGGAGCAGCCACGTTGATCACGCCATCGATGTCGTCATGGTCGATCAACCACCGCGTTACCCGAACGAAGTCCTCGCCGTGGACCCACGAAACGAACTGTCGGCCGTCTCCGGCTTTTCCGCCCAGCCCCCGCTTCACGAGTCCGAGAAGCGTGTCGAAGACGCCTCCGCGGTCCGGGCTCATCGTCATCGCTGAGCGAAGCGCAACCTTTCGCGTGCGCGGGGTGGCGGCTTCATTGAAGGCGCGCTCCCAGGCGCGGGCAACGTCGATGCTGAACTTCCAGGAACCTGGCGCGCCGGACTCGTCTTCGCCGATCAGGCCCGATGCTTCATCGTTAGGAGCGTCGTACCGATGCGAGTAGATCGTCGCGGTGCTCGCCTGCAGCCAGACGCGAGGAGGACGTCGGGCTTGTGAAATCGCTTCTCCCAGAATGCGAGTCGAAGCGACGCGCGACGTGAGGATCTCTGCTCGATTGCGTGCGGTGTAGCGGCAATTCACGCTGCGGCCGGTCAGGTTGATCACCGCGTCACTGCCATCGATCTCGTTCGACCACTCCGCGAGTGTGGCACCGTCCCAACGAACGACCCGCCATGGACACGTGCGCGGCTGACGACTGAGGACCACGACGTCATGCCCTTCGCTCTGCAGGGCGCGGGCAAGAATGGTCCCGACCTGCCCGGATCCACCAGGAATCACGATCTTCATCCCTCGATTCTCGATTTCGGCGACTCGTCCTGTTGAGAATCGATGAAGCGGCTTCGGTATTCCGGGCGCGGCACGAGACAGGTTTCGTATCGACCGAAGATGCGATACCGGTGTCGTGCAATCAGATCGTAGATTCCGTCCAGTACCCTGGCTGGCAATACCTTGAGCAGACCTGCCGCCTTCCAGGGCCACCCGAGCGCCGTCATGACGAAGAGCGCAGCCCGTCCTTTGGTGAGCGGGCTCGGCTCGGCGCCCCGGTAGTTCGTGACCACATAGAAAGTGGTGAGTTCGTCCGGGTTGCTCCCGAATCGATTCAAAGTCGCTCTTGCCGCGGCGCTCTGGAGCGACGCGAAATGAAACAGGACCTGACGATCACGAGCGAGGACGGCCTGGACGAGGACATCACAAAGCCCGCATACCCCGTCGTAGAGCAGGAGATGCCTGCCACTCTCCGCCGGTGGACGTTGCACGTCGAAACCACGCATGTTCTAATAACAGTAAACATGTTCACTAAAAATAGCAAGCCAAGCAAGAGAGGGCGACCATCAGGGCGGACGGCAGAGGGCGAGGCCACGCGCCGCCTGCTGTACGACACGGCAGTCACGTTGATTGGCGAACGCGGATATGAGGCGACGACGCTTCGCGACGTGGCAGGCCACGCCGACGTCAGTGTAGGGCTGCTGTATCGCTACTTTCCAAGCAAGCGGTCTATCGTGCTCGCGCTGTATGACGAACTGTCCGACAGTTACGCGCGGCAGGCGACCGAAATGCCTCGAGGCACGTGGCGCGCCCGATTCATCTATGCGCTGGAGACCAGCATCCACGTGCTCGGCCCACATCGAGTCACATTGCGAGCGCTCGTACCCGTCATGGTGGGAGATGTTGATGAAGGGCTGTTCGCACGAAGCACGGCGTTCTCACGTCATCGGGTTCAGACGGTGTTTCAGGACGCCGTCGTCAACGCAACAGACGCGCCGATGCGAAAGCTTGCCGAGCCCATCGGCCGCCTGCTCTACCTCCTGCATCTCGCGGTCATCTTGTGGTGGTTGCTCGACAAAAGTCCCAAGCAGCGCGCAACGCATGCACTGGTCTCGCTGTTCCGGCAGTTGCTGCCCTCTGCAGCTCTGACCCTTCGCCTGCCGCCCGTTCGTCGCTTCGTGCAGTCGGCCGATGAACTTTTCAGAGAAGCCCTTTTGGACGGTCTCGAACCCAACGTCTCTTAAGCGTGGGCTATGGCGTTACTGATACTTTCACCATCGTCGTGGTCCAGCAGCACAGCTCGCCTCCGCCGCCCTGACCGGAGTAATCATTCGCCGAGACGTGAAGAACGTACTCACCCGCTTCGCTGAACCGGGCCGTCGTGGTGGCTTTGCCGCGGAAGGGCACATTGACGCCTCCGCCCGCCAGGATTTCCGTGGTTGGATGGGGCTTATCGAACGTCACCGTACCAGGGCCGCGATACTTCGACCAGAAGAACTCCACCGGAGGCGGTGGGTTTCGCGGGAGCGCCATCGTGCCGCTCGCGAACCTGCCATCGTCTGTTGCCCAGAGCGAGAGGACGAGCGGCGCAGAGATCGAAGCGGTACGGGTTACGGCCGTCGACAACCGCGCGATCGGACCCTGAACACCGGGTCCCTGTTCCTCGAACCTCAAGACGGGGGGCGTGTTCTTGACAGCCACATCGGTAAAAGGACTGACGGTGTAGTCCGGATGCAGGCGGAGCGGAATGGTCATGGGCTGTCCGTTCGCCACAATCGTCCATGTCAGCCGCTGATCCGGCGTGGTGAAATCTTTCGGCACGGTGACAGTGAACATGCCCCACTGCCGGCCCGGAAGGAAATGCGTCGGCTGCCCCATGTCGGGGCCGCCCGGCTCGATCCGGTTATTCGGCCCGATGGGGACGTCAACCTCCTGGGTCGTGTTCCGATTCATATAGCCGACGAGAAACGTGCGGCTGCCGTCCGGGTTGTCGTACCAGCCTTCGAACGCGCCAGTGATACTCGTCCCGAATTCCCGCCGGGGTTCGCTGGGCAACTGCTGCGCCGAGGTGAGAACGCCGGCGGCGAGGACGGCAGCGAGGCCCGATCTGACGACAATCGATCGAGAGAGATGCATCTACCTTACAAGGGGAGGTAGAGGCGGACCTTCAGGTCCGCCTCCCGAATAGGTCCGCCTACCGAACCTGACTGACCGTCGTCGGCTTCTCGGCCTTGGCCTTGCGCTCCGCGACGAGCGCCTTGTACTCGTCGTCGTTCAGATAGACCACGTTCATCCATGCGTGCGCCATCTCGTCAACCGTGCGGTCCCCGTAGCCCACCCACTGGTCCGGATCCGGGTTGAAGGGGTTCGCCCTGGTGTTGTCGTACCACGCACTCACGTGGATCACCGTGCCCTTGGGGAACACAGGAGCCGCGTCGTCTTTGTAGATGTAGTTCGTCATCCAGTTGAAATTGAACTTGCCGACGTAGCTGACGATCTGGTTGGTGCCGTCGGGCAGGATCGCTTCAACCTGCATCGCCTTGCCTCGCAGATGGAAGTGCGGCTGGAAGTTGGTGATGAGGGTATTCTCCTTGAGCACCGTGAAGCCTTCCGTCTGCGCAAACGAGTTCGGAGGAATGTCGACGAATTCCTGCTTCCTGAGACCCGTGAACGCAATCAGGTAGCTCCGTTTCTTCGGCTCCTGACCTTTCGGGTAGAGCCAGATCCCAATCTCAGATCCGGACGTGATCTCTTCTCCGACCGCGTGAAGATGCTGATCCCAGGAGATCTTCTCGCCGGGGAGGATCAATTTGCCGGTACCCTCGCGGAACAGGTCGTACCCCTTGCCAATCGCCCACTCCATCAACTGCGGGCGCCTGTTGACGAGATCGACCGGGCGAGGATCCGAGGCCGCTCCCGCAAAGCCATTCGCCGTCCCCGTGTTCACCGCCTCCGGGTCGTTGTTCAGCACCAGATACGCGATCGAGTGGTGCACGATCCTGCGCCCCTTCAGGGTGGTCGGTCGAATCTCAACCATCCTTGCCCAGCGCGGCTCGGTGAGGGGAATATCGCTCATCGGCCGGTACCAGACATCCTGGTGCTTGGCGGGCATCGTGTACTCGGAAGATCTGATCACGAGATCGGGTGGTCCGAAGCCGTCCCGCACACCCTGCCACTCGTTATCGGTGATAAGCGGCTTGGGCGGCGGCATGTCCTTCGGGTCGCCTTCCGGTGCACCCGCATCGACCCAGCGCACAAGCGTGTCGATCTGGGCGTCGGTGAGTGACATGTCGTTCTTGAAGTCGTGAACACCGACACTCGGGTCGATGTGCCACGGCGGCATCTGGCGCGTCATGACACGTTGCTTCATCGACCGTGCCCACGGGCGGGTGTCCTGGAACGTGATGAGCGACATCGGCGCGATCGAATTCGGCTGATGACACTGCTGACACTTTTCCTGGAGGATGGGGGCCACGTCCTTGGAGAACGTCACCTGTCGGGTGGTGTCGGCCGCCATGCTCGACGCCGACATGGCCAGGACCGCGCCCAATGTTCCTATAAAGGTCTGAGCGATACGCAACCGAGGCAACCGACGACCGGTCATGAGCGCCTCCTGTGTTTCGTGCGTGGGCCTTCACCCAGGTGCCCCCCGGGTGTACGTCCGAATTCTGGTCGAAGTTTAGCCCAGACCGGCGCCCGGCGCACCTGGATTCGTTCGTCCTACCGATTCCCCCGCACTGCCTCCTCGAGTGTGGAGACGTTCAGTGTGAACGGCACCGTAATCACCTGGTCTTTCCGCAGGAACTGACTCCACACGCGGTAGCGACCCGGTCTCGGCATGTAGCCTTCAAAGGTGACATTCGGCCCGCCGAGCCCTCTCGTGATGTCGCTCTCCGGACCCTCGAACGGATGCGAGTGGACGTAGTCGAGCATGTCCTCGCTCAGGATCAGCGCGTGGCCGAACGCGCCAAGGTACGGCTGGAGATCGGTCACGGGTTGGCCTGTGACCGCATCCGCTAGCGTGAATGAGAGATGTCCGTACTGACCTGCCACGAGGATCGACGGCTCGAGCTGAACGTGGGCGGTCATGGAACCGACGGTCTTGTTCAAGACGGTGTCCGGCTCGAGATGTGCCGACTGCGACTCGAGATCCCCGTCGAAGTCCGTCGTCACCAGCGTGCGCCCGATGAACTGCGGCGACCCACCGGTTGGGAGGAAGTCCGAAAGGATCTGATAGTAGCCAGGCTTTGGAAGCTTGACCTCAATCGCCCACGTCCCATCGGGGCGCTGCTCGGGGTGGATGTGCTCGAACACGTTCATGTCACGGCTGACGATGAACAAGTGATAACGCTTGTCGTGCACCATCTCGAAGTTCCTGATGGGATCACCGTTTTCAGGGTGGCGCACGGTAAAGAGCATCGTGATCGGGACACCCGCCTTCACGACGGTCGGCGCAGTCGAGAACTCGAGGGTGTACTCACGGGTGTCGAACGGATTCCCGGCAACGAGCGCCATCCCGCATTTTCGGCACCTGCCGCCATCGGCTGCCGTCACCTCGGGATGCATCGGGCAGAACCACGCGGTGAATTCTGTCGGAGCCGGGGGACCCTGGAGCGGCGCAGCGCTCACTGAGCAGATGGCCATCACCATGACTGCGAGTCGCGATGCACGCCGGATGCTCAGCATGCTATCTGCCAGTCGTTCGTACGTCGGGGCCGACTTTGGCCCGCGTGTCGGCGTAGTGATTCAACGCTATCGTGAACGGCGCTTTCGCAGACGCGGGTGGTGCCGCATCGAAATAGGCCGTTGCCTGTAGCAGGGAACCCGCGGGCAGTGCCACAGGCTGTCGGAAGACATATGGTGTCTGCCAGTCCTGCCGGAAGTTCTTGACCCACAGCAGAACCTCGCGCGAGCCGTCCGGACGCACGAGTTTCAACTCCAGCGACCGTCCTCCCTGTTGCATCTCTGGTCTGATCGAGACAAGCGCACGACTTGCCGGTATCGTGAGCTCCGCGGCGACACGCATGCCTGATACCCCAGGCCCGGCGAACTTTGCGGGCTGCAACACGGACGTAGACACTGCGCCAGCCGGCGCTGACGGAACGACATACAGTCCGAGTGTGGGTACGTCGGTCACGGCTTTCGTGCTCCCCGCGTACAGCACGTCCACCGCGATTCGCGCGCGGGGAGGCAGCTTGAATGCCACGCCCTTAGGCAGCTCGGTTGAGGACTGCCACGGCGTCCAGCCGCCGAGATAGCCGTCCGTTCCGGCCACACTGAAGAACGCCGCGCGGGTCACACGCGCATCGCCGGGCTTGAAGTCGAATCCGCGAACCCAGGTCTCGCGCGTCAGCCCGGTGTCGATGATGAGGCGCTTGAAGGCGGGCGCACTCCCGGCTTCGACGATCGCGCCCGACGTCGGCGTCAGCACGAGATCGGGAGGTCCGAGCATCCAGTGTGCGCCGTGATCAATGAGTTCGGGCGCATCGCCGTCACCTTGCGGCACTCCGCCATCGACCCACGAAATGAGGAATTCGAATTCGCGCGGTGTGAGCCCGATATCGTTGGAGAACGCGCCGTACCCCCGCTGGGCCGGCCATGGCGGCATGCGGCGGGCGAGGGTCTCCTCCTTGATGGCCTCCGCCCACGGCCGCGCATCTCCGTAAGTGACGAGCGGCATCGCGAGCTTCCCGTCGGCGTGGCACTGCAGGCATTTCCGCTGGAGGAGCGACGCGATCTCGCGATTGAACAAAACCGTCGTGGTCGTCGGGTTGTGCGAGTACGCGGTACGCGGCGACAGCACCCAGACTGCCGCGACACAAACCACCGAAGCAGCGACTGCCTGCTTCATCACTTCGCGCCGATTATCACACGTGCGGCGCAAGCGGGATCCCTCTCGTGGGTCGGATGAACTACGGCAGCTGAACCAGGCGATTCACCCAAAGAATATTGTCCCAGCTCAGTAATTTCTCCGTTCCATCGAACAATTTCGCGTAGCTGCCCCCACCGGCTTTGAACGAGAACTCCTTGACCCGGTCGGGCGGAGTGGTCGTGACGTTGCGCAGGATGTCCAACACCTGCTCCTGCCTGGAGATCTGGTAAAAATTTGGATTCCTGGCCGAATAGAACCTCGTGTCCGCGGGATTGGTCTTGTTTCCAACACCGCGCTCGAACTTGATATGCATCTCGAGGCGTTCACCCGAGGCGGCGGCAAAGATCCAATCCTGGGACTCGATGATCGGTCCGCTGCCACTGGACGCGGTTGAGCGCTGCATCGTGTGAGTGGTCGCCAGCAGGTAGTTGCCGAACGGCCCCGGCGCGTCCGCGGAATCCTCCGTGAGGCCGCCGATGACGAGCTGGACGTTCGTCCCCCCAGGCTCCTTCACTGGGGCAACGAGATAAACGAGACGGTTCGAGCCAGTCTTGCCGACCGGTTTCCCATCGGGCCCATTGATAGTCACGCGGTCGATGAACACGGCCCGCAGATTCGCATCCTTGGCCGGCCCTTGGACCGCCACGTTGAGTGCCCAGCTCGCAGGCAGAAAGGGGGCGAGAGCCGCATCGGGCACGTGGAGATCCAGTTGGAAACGCGCCTCGGAGCTGTACTCGAGGGGCGTCTGGGCGGCCACGAACCGGACGAACCCTGCCAGCACACCCGCAACGAGCAGCACCGGAACCACGGCACGAGGGGAGATTCTCGTCATTTGTGACCTCCAATTTCGTTGATAGGCGGTCTGAATCTTACTTCCGACTCACAGCTTCCCATCGCCCGCAGTTCATCGAGTTTCACCCTCAGAAAATGTCGTCCCATTCCACGGGACCCAGGTGTATAAGAGTCAACGGCAGGAGGAGCCGCCTATGACTTGGACGCGCTCGGTGCTGACGGTCGCATTGCTGTGGGTGGTTGGCGGCGTTATGTTCGCCGCGCAGGAGCCGCGGGCCAAGAACCCCGTCGAAGGCAACCCGGACGCGGTTCAGGCCGGGATGGGCCTGTTCCGCGGGCGCTGTGCAGAATGCCATGGCATGGACGCTCGTGGTGTCCGGGGGCCCGACATCACGCAGGTGTGGGCGTCGGGCCGCACGGACGCCGGTCTGTTCAAGACAGTCAAGGAGGGGGTGCCGGGCACCGAGATGCCGGCCAACCCGCGCATCCTCGACTACGAAGCCTGGCAGATCCTCGCGTATCTGCGTACGCTGGCGGCTCCCGCCCCAACCGATCCACCGCGCGGCGATGCCCGGAACGGCGAACGCGTCTTTCGCGTGAACTGCGCGAGCTGTCATCGGGTGAACAACGCCGGCGGACGCCTCGGCCCCGACTTGTCGCGCGTCGGCGCCGCCCGGTCGCGCGAAATCATGCAGCTTCGGATTCGCCGCGGCCTCGAAGAGTTCCGCGCGGGATTCGAGCCGGTGACGCTGACGCCCCAGACCGGACAGCCAATTCGTGGCGTGAAGAAGAACGAAGACCTCTTCTCGGTCCAGATCATGGACACGCGCGAGCGGATCCAGGGTTATGAAAAGGACACGATGAAGTCGGTACAGAACGACACCAAGTCGGCCATGCCGATCTTCGGCCCCGATCGTCTGAGCGACAGCGACCTCGACGATCTCCTTCGCTATCTGCAGACGCTGCGCGGATTCGATCCCGCGGTCGTCCCATAAGGAGGCGTATG
This sequence comes from Vicinamibacterales bacterium, assembly GCA_036802945.1. GTDB lineage: Bacteria > Acidobacteriota > Vicinamibacteria > Vicinamibacterales > UBA2999 > Gp6-AA40. The sequence goes on along the minus strand of DAIRVG010000022.1, from coordinate 10,520 downwards.
CGCATCACAACCGTCCGTCTTGTCCGGATTGCGTTGTTGCTCCTCGGCGGCACCGTTGCCATCGCGGGACAGCAGGCGCCTCCGCCGCCACTCGTTACGTCGCAGGAGATCCTCGACGGCCTGCCGGCTGACGGGTCACGCTGGCTGACCTTCGGCGGCGGCTACAGCAACCAGCGTCACAGCCCGCTCACGCAAATCACGCCCGCCAATGTCAATCGCCTAGTCCCGCAGTGGACGTTTCAGACGGGTACGCTCGGCAATTTCGAAACGACCTCGCTCCTGCGCGACAACGTCCTGTACGTCACCGGACCGCAGAACGTGGCGTGGGCGCTCGACGCGCGCACGGGGCGTCAGATCTGGCGGTACCGCCGCGAGCTGCCTCCCAACCTGACCGCCTGCTGCGGTCTCGTCAATCGCGGGTTCGGCATGCTCGGCGACAAGCTCTTCATGGTCACGCTCGACGCGCATCTTCTGGCGCTCGATGCGAAGACCGGGGCCATCTCCTGGGACGCGACGATGCAGGAGTACACAAATGGCTACGCGTCGACGATTGCGCCAATCGTCGTGAAGGACAAAGTCATCGTCGGCGTGGCGGGGGGCGAGTTCGGGATCCGCGGGTTCATCGACGCGTACGATGCGCAGACGGGCAAGCGCGCATGGCGCTTCTATACGATTCCAGGGCCGGGCGAGCCGGGCCACAACACGTGGGCCGGCGATTCGTGGAAGATCGGTGGCGTGGGCGTCTGGGTCACGGGCGCCTACGATCCGGAGCAGAATCTGGTGTTCTACGGAACCGGGAACCCCGGTCCCGACTACCACAGCGCGAGCCGCGAAGGCGACAACCTGTACAGCAACTCGCTGGTGGCTCTCGACGCCGACACCGGAACCCTCCGTTGGCACTATCAGTTCACGCCGCACGATCTGCACGACTGGGACTCGACGGAGGTTCCAATCCTTGGCGAGATCACCGTGGCGGGGCAGCCGCGCAAAGTCGTGATGTTCGCGAACCGCAACGGGTTCTACTACACGCTCGACCGCACGAACGGCAAGCTGATCGTCGCGAAACCCTTCGTGAACACGACGTGGGCGAAGGAGATCGACAGCACCGGCCGGCCAATCCTTCTGCCGGGCCACGAGCCTGACGAGAAAGGTGAGGTCACCTGTCCCGACATCACTGGCGGCACGAACTTCTGGCCACCCACCTTCGATCCGTCCACGCGAACGTTCTTCGTCAATGCCCGCGAAGTGTGCATGACGTTCTACGCGTGGAAACCCGAATACAAAGCAGGCGACCGGTTCACCGGCGGCGCAGGCCAGCGGGTATCGAGCCTCGAGTCGCCGGCGTACGGCGCGCTACGCGCGATCGATCCCGCGTCGGGCGAACGGAAGTGGGAGTTCCGCTATCTGACGCCGTCGACGGCGGGCCTGCTGACCACGGCATCGGGTCTCATCTTCAGCGGCGATGCCGAGGGCAACCTGCTGGCGCTCAACTCGCGCGATGGCAAGCTGCTGTGGCGATATCAGATGGGTGCCACTATGCACGGCACGTCCCCGACGACGTACATGCTCGACGGCCGCCAGCACGTACTCGTGCCTGCGGGCACGACGCTTACGGCGTGGGCGCTCCCGCAATAGACACCGGTCCAGGGTGCGGCGCCTCCGGCAACATTAGCCGGAGGTCAGCTTGTTGTGAGTTACCAGAATCACCGGGAGAACGAATATGGCAAAGCGATTTTGGCTGTCGTTGAGCCTCGCGACGCTGATGGCAGGATCAGCCGCCGCCCAGGATGCACACAGCGTCTTGCAAACCGCCGCGACCGCGATGGGCGTGAGCAACATGAAATCGATCACGTACTCAGGAACCGGCTGGCAGGGCATGGTCGGGCAGAATGTCGCCCCGGACCAGGATTGGCCGCGAGTGGATCTGACCAGCTACACGCGGACGATTGATTTCGACACGATGTCCTCGAGGGAGGAATACGTCCGGGTACAAGGCAACAATCCGCCCCGCGGCGGTGGCGCCGGTTTTCCGTTCCTTACCGCACAGCGGGTCACCAATCTCGTCAGCGGCAACTACGCGTGGACGTTGAACGCGCAGGGACAACCCGTTCCGCAGCTGGCCGAGGCTGATCTGCGGCGGCTCGAAATCTTGCTCACGCCGTACGGGTTCCTCAAGGGTGCGATGGCGCCCGGCGCTAACCCGACGATGGTCACCCGCCGTGAGTATGGGGGCAGGGTGTCGGTAGTCTCGTTTGTCGCGTTCGGGAAGTACCGGGTCAACGGCACGATCAACGCTCAGAATCTGGTCCAGCGGGTGCAGACCTGGGTTCCCAATCCCGTCGTCGGCGATCTCTACTACGAGAACGTCTACACGAATTACCAGGATATGGGCGGCGTGAAGGTTCCCCGGTTTCATCAGCATCAGGATTACGACGATGGCGGGAGCATGCCGAACGTCAGCGGCGGCGATCATGCGTTTGGTTTGGAAACCGTGTCCGACATTCGGTTGAATGTGGCGAACGCCGCACTCACGGTCCCAAGCGAAGTACGGAGCGCCACGATTGAGCCTGTCCGCGTGCAGTCACAAAAGCTGGGCGATGGTTTGTGGTTGATAGGAGGAGGCTCCCACAACAGCGTGGCCGTCGAGTTCCGCGACCATGTCGCCGTCATCGAGGCGCCCTTGAATGAAGAACGGTCGCTGGCCGTGATCGGCGAAGTGAACAGGCTCATTCCAAACAAGCCGATCCGATTCGTCGTGAATACGCATCATCACTGGGACCACCTGGGTGGAATCCGCACATTCGTCCACGAGGGCGCAGCCGTCATCACACACGAAGGAAACCGCCCCTACTATCAGGAAGTCTTACGGGCGCGGCCGTGGGTCTTGCAGCCGGACCGGTTTTCGCTACACCCGCCTGAGGAATGGTCCGAGGGCTACATCTTCGAGACCGCGCGCGAGAAATACGTCCTCGCCGATGACACGCGGACGGTCGAACTCTACAGCGTCGCCGGTCTCGCCCATGCTGCGGGTATGCTGATGGCGTACTTCCCGAAAGAGAAAATCGTCGTGCAGGCGGACCTCTACAATCCGCAGGCAGCCGCCCCCAACGCCAGCAACCGGACGTTTTACCAAAACCTCCAACGCTTGAAGCTGGATGTGACAACCATCGTGGGTATTCACGGAAATCCGGCCCCGATGTCGCAGTTCGTGCAGTTCGTGAGCAGAGCGCAGTGACCTACGGCAAGAACGAACAGCGGCAGGTCAAGGTGGAAAACCCTTTCCTCCGCGGGATCCCTGGCGCTGGCCGCCCACTAAAGTGGGCGGCCGATACGGATCGGGCGTGCCCATTGGAATCAGTGGGTACTGCTTCACGCTCTCTTCAAACGCCGCGACGATCTTCAGCACGGGACCGATGACCCACGTGTCCAGCGCTGGCTTGTCCTCGTCTTCGCGTGGGTTCGTGTACAGGTCGAACAGAAGCGGGATTGGAAGCCTCACCGCGGGCGACACCATCGTGTCCTGCTGATAGAAGTGGACCTTGTAGTGGCGCCACTTCACGGCTTGCAGCCGATCGGCACACCAGATCGGAATCCCATCGCGGGCCGACGTGTACGTCGTGCCGAGAAAAAACCTGGATTGGTCAACACCGTCGATGGGGCGATCGTTCGGCACGCTGGCCCCTGTCAGCCGCGCGATCGTCGGGAACAGATCTACGCCATGCACGATCTCGTCGCTCACGCGGCCGGCCGGTATCCGGCCAGGCCAGCGGATCATGAATGGGACGCGAATCCCGCCTTCCCAGGCGGTGAAGTACTGGCCCCGCCACGGCCCCGCCCAGCCGTCGTACGGCCGAACGAACTCCGGTCCGTTGTCGCTGGCGAAGATCACGATCGTGTTGTCGCGAATGTCAAGGCGATCGACGGCGTCAAGCATCTGCCCGACGTTGGCATCCATCTCCGCCAACATGTCCGCCCAATCGCCGTTGCCGGTTTTCCCGGCGACCGCCGGATTGGGCAGTGTCGGCAGATGCGGTTGCGTGAGCGTGGCGTAGGCAAAGAAAGGCTGTTTCGCTTGCGTCTGACGCTCCATGAACGCGATGGTGCGTCGGGTAATCTCCGCGTCGATCAGTCGCCGTTGCTCGACGTCGTAAACCCTCACGTCGCGGCTTCTCTCGCCCTTCCGTCCCTCCATTATCTGCTCCGGGGGCATGACCGCCGGCGAGTAGCCGGCCGATCCGGGCCACAATGCCTCGTCGGTCGTCCGCGGAATGCCGTACCATTCGTCGAATCCTTGATCGTTCGGCAGACGGCCGTTCTGACTACCGAGATGCCACTTGCCGTAGAGCGCGGTCGCGTAGCCGGCTGCCGACAATGACTCCGCCATCGTCACTTCCCACTGCGTAAGGCCGTCGGCCACACCGCCGAACGGCACCGAGTGCGTACCCGAGCGGATGGCGAAGCGCCCCGTGAGGATGCTCGATCGGCTCGGCGTGCACTGCGCTTCCATGTTCATGTTCGTGAGGCGCAGCCCCTCGCTCGCGAGCCTGTCGATGCGTGGGGTCGGTGCACCGCGCGTCGCGCCGCCTCCGTACACGCCCAGTTCGCCGTAGCCCAGGTTGTCGACCAGCATGAACAGAAGATTGGGCTTTTGCGCGACCTGCGCTTGTGCGAGCGTGGGAGTCGCGTGCGCGGTGCCGGTGACAGCGAACAGTCGGGTGGCGAACGCTCCTACACCGGTTGTCTGGAGGAACGAACGTCTGCTCACCATGATGACTCCTCTGCCAGTTGCTAAAAGACCACCCTTAGGCGCGCGCCCGGAACGATGGCGGTCTCCGCCACCGGACGGTTCGGGCGCAGAATCTGCAAATCACCCGTGAGCTGGAGCCACGGGGTGAGATGAAGGTTGTAGAACACTTCGAGCTGGTGCTCGACCCGGAGGCGACGCCCGCCGAGCGGCAGTAGACCGAGGTTGTCCTTCAAGTCGCTGCTCAGGTCGGTGTACGCGTACGCGATTCCGAACTCGTCTCGTTGTCGCTGCGCGAACAGGCCGTTGCCGCCGATACCGACGTCAAAGAACGTCGTGATCGGACTGGTGGCTTGATCCGCAAATGAGAGTTGCCCGAAGAACCCCCAACCATCTCTGCTGGATCTCTCCACGATGTACTGCCGGAGGGTGTAATTGACCGACCATGAACCTGCCTGAGGTTCGACCGGGTTGATCGGAGGGCCCGGAATGATGATCTGCCTGATGGCATCAAACGGCGTGTACTTCTTGGTTGTGATGGCGCCGCCAACCGTATGTTTGGCAGTCTTGCCGAAGTACTTGGCCGGAAAGTTGACGGCCGGCGCGAACGTCACACCGTCTGCAAACAGGTCCGACAGCCCGGTATCGGTCGAGTGGTCATTGGGATCGATGAGCGCGAAGGTAAAGAATGGTTCGCCTCCGCGGATGTAAGCCATGGTCACTGCATTCGTAATCAGCGGAACCTGGCGCAACACCGTCAAAGGACCGATTTGCGCGATATTAAAGAATCGCTCGGTGCCGCCACCCGCAAAGAAATCCTCGTCGATGAGATCGACAAGGTTGTAGCGCCCGAATGAGACGGCGACAAGCTTTCCTTCCTGCAGGTCGATCGGAAACAGCTTCGTGGCATTCACCGCAGTCAGGGAGAACACCGTTCCGTCAGCGCCCGGGATGATGGCGGCGGTGTTCACAGGACTGATCGTCCCGGTGCTCGTCAGCAAAGGTCCGCCGAAACGGGTCTCCGCCTTGATCTCCGCTGACCAATCGTTCCAACCCGCAAGCTTGCCAAGATCGAACGTGAGCTTGGCCTGCGCGGTGCCGTTGTACTCACGTGCGGTCTCGACGCCACCAGACGCAACGCCTTGATAAAACTGCGTCAGTGAGCTCGCCAGTTCGACGCCGTTGTTCTTCCATTTCGTTCGTGTGCCGTTCCAATCGCCGGTCAGCTCTTCCTGATGGAAGAAGTCCGGGGCGGGCGGCTGTGCCGGTTGCGCGACCCCGGCTTGGGCTCCCGTGATTTCTGCGTTCCGCGTCACGGTGGTCGCAGGCGCGTCCCCCGATCCACGAACGGGCGGCGAGATCGGCTCCTGGCCGTCGATCACCACTGTCTGCGCCAGGGCCGCCACACATACCATGCTCAGAAAAAACGCTCTCGGGCTGGTATTCATGGTGTGCTCGCTTCAACTGCCTTCTTGCCCGCGGCAGGCGCGCGACCGGCTCGCTCGCGCGTGACCCAGAGAGACGGTGTTTTGGGCGTCGAGTATCCGCTACTGTTTCGCCATGGCCACGCGGAGGCGCTCCTCGGGCGTGATCAGGTGATTGTTATCGTCCGCCGCGCTCCCTGCGTCGAACTCGACCCAATTCACCTGTCCCGAGAATTCGCTCCCGCCATCGTGCCCATAGTCGGTCGTCACGGGCGATCCGGCTTCGTGGCCCACGTCGCAGGACTCTTCTCCAAACGCGAACGGTTCGGTTTGCTCGATGCGGCCTTCACCGACCTTCTTGCCGTCGACAAAGAGCGAGACGGTACCGCCTTTGGCAATGCCGCCGCCGTCATACTCGAACTCCATGCGAACCTCATGTTGGCCTGGCGGGATAACGCTCGAACCCTCGACGTACGTCTGCTGCAGCCCGAAGAAGCTGTAGCAGTACTTCGGCTTGCCATTCCTCGCGTACAGGCTCCAACCGCCGGTATTGCCCCCGACGGCGGCAATGACGCCTTCCGCGCCAGACTTCGGGACCTGAATCTCGGCAGTGACCGCGTGCGACTTGTTCGCCATGTTCACCATCGCCAGCGACGGGACCCGCGTCAGTCCACCAAAGACAATCTGGCGATTCCCCGAGACCAGCTCCGGGCGTCCCGCGAGCTCGGAATCGCCTCGCTCGGCGAACCGGTCATCAAGGGGCAACACGTTGTACTTCACAGCTTCGATCAGCCAGAGCTGCTGCAGCTTGTGCAGCAAGTCAGGTTGTTCCTTCGACAGATCCCGCGCCTGTGACCAGTCTTTCGATGTGTCATACAGTTCCCAGACGTCGTCGTTGAAGGCGACGGTCTTGACTTGCCCGGTCTCCCAAGGCGTGCGGTGCTTGGTCACGGCCGTCCACCCTTTGTGGTAGATGCCGCGGTTGCCGAACATCTCGAAGTACTGAGTTTCACGGCGGTCGGCGGCAGCCGCATCGTTGAACGAATACGCCATGCTGACGCCTTCGATCGGCCGCTGCAGGACGCCGTTGACCATCAACGGTTGCGGCAGGCCTGCCACTTCGAGAATGGTCGGCGCCACGTCGATCACGTGATGAAACTGTGGGCGCGATTCACCCTTGCCTTTGATTCCCTTCGGCCAATGCACGATGGTTCCGTTGCGTGTGCCGCCCCAGTGTGACGCCACCTGCTTCGTCCATTGATAGGGCGTGTCCATGGCATGGGCCCAGCCAACCGCGTAATGGTTGTAGGCTTGCGGGGAGCCGAATTGGGCGATGCGCGGTATCAGGCTTTCGGCGGTTTCCAGGTGCCCGAACCCGCCGAGCGTCACCATCTCGTTGAACGTGCCCTGCAGCGACCCTTCCGCGGACGCGCCGTTGTCGCCGATGATCAGATAGATCACGGTGTCGTCGAGGATGTCGAGGTCGGCCAGCGCGTCGATGACCCGGCCGACATGGTGATCGGTCTGCTCCATGAACCCGGCATAGACTTCCATCTGCCGAGCCAGCACCGGCTTCATCTTGGAATCGACCGCGTCCCAGGCCGGGATTTCCGGATGGCGCTTGGTCAGCTCGCAGTCTTTGGGAATGACGCCGAGCTTCTTCTGGCGCGCAAACGTTTCTTCGCGCACCTTGTCCCAGCCCTGGTCGAACTTCCCCTTGTATTTGTCGGCCCACTCCTTGGGCACGTGATGCGGCGCGTGTGTGGCGCCAGGCGCGTAGTAGACGAAGAATGGCTTGTCTGGCGTCAGCGCCTTCTGCTGCCGTACCCAATTGATGGCGTGGTCTGCTAGATCTTCGTTGAGCGTGTAGCCTTGTTCGGGCGTCTTCTTGGGCTCCACCCGCGTCGTGCCCTCGAACAGGTTCGGATAGTACTGGTGGGTTTCGCCGCCAATGAAGCCATAGAAATACTGGAAACCTCCGCCGCCAGTGGGCCAGTGATCGAATGGCCCGACCGCGCTGCTTTCCCACACGGGCACTTCGTGACACTTGCCGAACTGGGCGGTGGAATAGCCATTGAGTTTCAATGTCTCTGCCAATGCGGCGCACGTGTTGGGCTTTATGGAGTTCTGTCCCGGAGCGGACGTCGCAAACTCCGTAATCGCACCCATGCCGACGGAGTGATGGTTCCGCCCGCTGAGCAGCGCGGCACGCGTCGGCGAACACAGCGCGGTCGTATGGAAGCGCGTGTACTTCAGCCCGTTGGCCGCCAGCTTCTCGAAGTTGGGCGTCTGACAAGGCCCGCCGAAGGCCGACGAGGAGCCGAAGCCCGCATCGTCGATCAGCACGACCAGAACGTTTGGGGCGCCTTGTGGCGGACGGATTTGACGGATCGGGGGGTACTTGGTGTCCGGATCTCTCGCGTCAAACGTCGTGAGTGCGATTGGTGTCACATCCGGAATCGGCAGCACACTGCGCGGGACAGTGTCCTGCCCCTCATTCGCTTCGTTGCTGCCTTTCGTAGGCTTTGCCGATGGTCTCCTGGCCATTGGATCTTTCTCCTCGGACATTGCTCGCCTTGTTCCCACGCCTGAGCGTGGGCGCCTTACTGCCGCGCCATCGCCAGCTGGAACCGCTCCTCCGCGCCGATCACGTGATCGACGTCCCTGGCCGCGGCATCGATGTCGATCTGCACCCACTTGATCGCCCCGCTGAACGCATTCCCACGTGGGCCGTAGTCAGGCGACACCGGCTCGCCGACGTCGCAGCCGATCTCCATCGTTTCGTCCATCGAGAAGAAGAACGCATGCGTGCGCTCGACGCGGCCTTCGGCGGCCGCCTTGCCGTCGACATAGAGCGTCGCGGTGCCGCCCTTGCCGAGGCCGCCGCCGTCATACGTGAACTCCATCCGCACCTGGTGGGGGCCGGCCGGCAGCTTCTCGGTCGACGTCACGTCGAAGTGCCTGAGGCCGAGGAAGTTGTAGTGGTATCTCAGCCTCCCCTCATGCACGTAGAGGCTCCAGCCGCCAAAATTGCCGCCATGCGCCGCAATCACGCCCGTCGCGCCACCCTCCGGCACGTCGATGTCCGCGGTGACGGCGTGCGACTTGTTCTTGATGTTGATGACCGAGTTCTCGGAGATCCGGCGCATCCCGGGGAAGAACAGCTGGGTGTTGCCGCGCACGACTTGGGGGCGGCCTGAAATGTCCGGGTTCGTCCGCTCCGCCTTGCGATCGTCGAGCGGGAACACGTTGTACTTCGATGCCTCGAGGTCGAAGAGGCGCTTCAGCTCCGCGACCTTCTCGGGCATCTGCTTCGCGAGATCGTGTGCCTGCGACCAGTCCTTCGTTGTGTCGTAGAGCTCCCAGACATCGTCGGCCAGCGAGGGCTGTGCTCCCACGACTACCCAGGGCAGGTTCCCGTGCCGCGTGACCGCGGTCCACCCCTTGTGGTAGATGCCGCGGTTGCAGACCATCTCGAAGTACTGCGTCTCGTGCCGTTCCCCCGCCTTCGGATCGTCGAACGAGTACGCCATGCTGACGCCGTGCAGCGGCTCCTGCATCACCCCATTCACGAAGGTGGGCGCCGGCAGCATTGCCGCTTCCAGGATGGTCGGCGCGACGTCGATCACGTGATGGAACTGCGAGCGGATCTCGCCTTTGGCCTTGAAGCCGTTCGGCCAGTGGACGATAGTCCCGTTGCGCGTGCCGCCGAAGTGCGACGCGACCTGCTTGGTCCACTGATACGGCGTGTCCATCGCGTGCGCCCAGCCGACGGCATAGTGGTTGTTCGCTTTTCGCGATCCGAGATCGTCGATGTGCTGGATCAACAGCTCCGGCGTGCTCAGGTCGGGCGCCTCGCCGGCCGTCTTGTCGTTGAATGCCCCGATCAACGAGCCTTCCGCTGACGCGCCGTTGTCGCCCACGATGTAGTAGATGAGCGTCTCGTCCAGGATTCCGAGGTCCGCGAGCGAGTCGATGATGCGGCCGACGTGGTGGTCCGCGTACTCCAGGAACGCGGCGTAGATCTCCATCTGCCGCACGAGCACTGGGCGGAGCCGCTCTTCCGTCTGTTCCCACGCGGGAATCTGTTCGGGCCGCTTCGTCAGCTCGCACTCAAGCGGAATGACGCCAAGCGCCTTCTGCCGTGCGAAGGTCTTCTCACGCACCCTGTCCCAACCCTGGTCGAACTTGCCCTTGTACTTCGCAATCCAGTCCCTGGGGACGTGGTGCGGCGCGTGGGTCGCGCCCGGGGCAAAGTACGTGAAAAACGGCTTGTCGGGCGCCATTGCCTTCTGCTGCCGGATCCAGCCGATCGCCTTGTCGGCCAGATCCGCCATCAGGTGATAGCCCTC
>DAIRVG010000021.1:36933-54570 GCA_036802945.1 Vicinamibacterales bacterium | reverse complement strand
GGCAATCGAGATGCGGTGGCCGTCCTTTTTCTCCTTGAACAGCGTGAACAGTACGCGCAGTGCCGGCGGCAGGTATTCCTTGATGGACGTCGCGATCAGATGCCTCACGCTCGTCCGTGCCTGAATCGCTTTGAGCCTTCCGTAAAATGGCGTGAGGGCCACAACGCAGACCGCCTGAGTGGCCTTGAGCGCGAATTCGAGCTCGCGCTCGGTGTACGTCGGATTCACCGGCACGACTATGGCGCCCGCCTTCCACGAGCCGAATTCGGCGATGAAGAACTGAGGGCAGTTCGGCAGCACGAGCGCCACGCGATCGCCGCGTTGTACGCCCATCGCGGCCAGTGCCGCGGCGAACGCGTCGCTTTCCGCGTCCAGCTGTGAATACGAAACCGACCTGCCTTTGAAAAGGAGCGCGGCTTTCGAGCCGTGGTCGCGCGCCAGCGGCGTCAGGTAGTCGAGAAGTGTCTTGTCGGGGTACGGCTGGAGCGAGCGCGGCACATCCGCGTCGTAGTGCGCCAGCCACGGCTTGGCGGCCATGCTGCGGGTCATTGTCTCCGAAATGCGTGTAGAGGCGGGCCTACTCTATTTGCGTCGAGGCCGACCTTCCGCCTTCGCCGAAGGCTTGGGCGGTCGTCCTACGACAACAGCATCAGAAGCAGCGCTTTTTGGGTGTGCAGCCGGTTCTCGGCCTGGTCGAACACGACCGACGTCGGCGAATCGAGCACCTCGGAGGTGACTTCTTCACCTCGATGCGCCGGGAGGCAATGCATGAACAGCGCGCGCGGCGCCGCGGCTTCCATCAAGTGCGCGTTCACCTGGTAGTTGGCAAAGATCTGTTTCCGCCGGTCCACCTCGCGCTCCTGTCCCATCGAGGTCCAGACATCTGTGTAGATCGCGTCGGCGCCCGCAACGGCATCGTGCGGATCGGTGAAGAGGCGGATCGTTCCCCCCTGCCCGACGCGCGTCGCGGCGTGGACCACCTGTTCCGGGAGCTCGTACCCGCGTGGCGAGGCCACGTGCAGCGAAAGGCCAGCCAACGCCGTCGCGTGCGCGAGGGACGTCGCCACGTTGTTCCCGTCCCCCACGAATGCGATTCGCCGGCCGCGCAGTGTTCCCCACCGCTCCTGCAGGGTCAGCATATCGGCGAGCGCCTGGCACGGGTGCTGCTCGTCGCTCAGCGCGTTGATGACGTGCAGGCACGGCGCCGCGGCGGCCATACTCACGACCTTCTCCTGCGCGTACGTCCTTACGACCAGGCCGTGGACCCACCGTTCGAGGTTGCGCGCGACGTCGTCAAGGGGCTCACGCGACCCGTCGGCGAATTCAGAGGGGACGTGCAAGGTCTCGGCGCCCAGCTCCTTCACGGCGATCTCGAAGGTCGAGCGGGTCCTCAGCGAGGGCTTCTCGAACAGCATGGCCACGTGCCGCCCGGCGAGCGCCGATGCCGTAGGTGCCTGACGGCCAAGTCGGCGATCCGCCTTCAGCTGTTGCGCGAGATCGAGCAGCCGCGCGAGATCGGTCGCGGACAGATCGAGGACTGACAGGAAGTCCTTCGTCAGTGGCACGTCGAGGCTCCTACGTCCGGTACTCGCCATTGATTCGCACGTATTCCGCGCTAAGGTCGCATCCCCAGATGGTCGCGGCCGCATCCCCTGCCCCGAGGCTCACCTCGATGTCCACCGTATCGCGCCGGAGCATCTCCGCCGCCTTTGGCGCTGCTTCGTCGTGCGGCAGCCCGTTTTCAAAGAGGAGAATCCCGCCGACGCGGACGGCCGCGCGGTCGACGTCAAACAACACACCCGCGCGGCCGGCGGCCGCGACGATGCGGCCCCAGTTGGGATCGGCGCCGTGCACCGCGGTCTTGACGAGCGGCGAATTCGCGATCGTTCGCGCGACCTGACGCGCATCGTCGATCGTCCGCGCGTTCCGGACGGTCACCGCGATCATGCGGGTCGCTCCCTCGCCGCCGCGGACGATCCCGAGGGCGAGGTTGCGGGAGACGGCCAGCAGTCCTTCGAGAAGAGCAGGATAGAGCTCCCCGGTGATGACGACGCCGCTCGTGCCGGATGCCATGGCAAAGAGCGAGTCATTGGTCGAGCACTCGCCATCGACCGTGATGGCATTGAAGGTATCGCGAGCCGACGCCTCGAGCGCGCGGTGCAGCATCGCGGGCGTTGCCTGGGCGTCGGTCGTCAAAAAGCCGAGCATCGTCGCCATCTTCGGCTCGATCATCCCGGAGCCCTTGGCCATCCCCCCGACGGAAAACGATCCCTGCGCGGTGTCGACGCGCACGGCGTACTCCTTTGGAAACGGATCGGTCGTCATGATTGCGCGGGCCGCTTCACTGGCGTTCCCGTGCGCTAGCGAGGAACACGCGGTGTGAATGCCAGGGACCAGCCGATCCATCCTGAGCGCGACACCGATGACGCCGGTCGACGCCACGAGGACCTGCTCCGGCTGGCACCCGAGGTCGGCAGCGACCGCCGATGCCATCGTGACGGCGTTGGCAAGACCATCGTCACCGGTGCACGCGTTGGCGCAGCCGCTGTTGACAACGATCGCGCACCCGACGCCGTGAGTGACTTCGAGATGACGCTTCGAGACGAGAACCGGCGCCGCCTGGGCGAGATTCGTCGTAAAGAGTCCCGCCATCGATGCGAAGGTATCGACCGCCAGCACTGCGAGGTCGAGCGCGCCCGCTTTCGCCTTGATGCCGCAATGCACGGCGGCGGATCGGAAGGCAGTGGGCGCCGTGATGCCGCCGTCGATCGGCGTGACCGTGAACGGCCGCGTCAACGGCATCACGTCAGCCATGCAGGGCCGCCAGCGGGACACAGGCATGCCGCGCCCGCTCGAGCGAGCGCACGACTGCGTACTGCCCGCACTGCCGGAAATGGCGGCAAGCATGACAATCGGTCACGATCTTCTCGGGCAGCCACGCGTGCGGCACGATCGAGAACCCCAGGTGGACGAAGTACCCGGGCGAGTGCGTGAACGCGCAGAGCTTGTCGAAGCCGGCCATCGCTGCGCGGTGAAGGAGCTCGTCGATCAGGCGGCGTCCGACGCCGAGACTCCGCGCCTCGCGACTGACGACCAGCGAACGGACCTCTGCGACCGAGCGGCTCAGGGGCGCCAGCTCCGCGCACGCGAGGACCTCGTCGCCCTGCACGGCGACGACGAAGCGGTGCGCGTGCACGGCGATCTCGCCACGCTCGCGCGGGAGGAGGTGTCCCTCGGCCAGATGCTCGACGATCAGCTCGTGAATGGCCGCTGCTTCGTTCGCGTCGGCGGTGCGGAGCGTGATCGCGTCGGGATCAGGGATCGGGGATCGGGGATCAAGAACCGGGAATTCGTGATCAAGAACACCATTGCTCTTGATCCCTGATCCCTGATCCCCGATCCCTGCGATTGACACCAGTTGCAACGACGTCATGCGTGCACCTCCGCTTCGACGGCCGCAAACACACCGTCGAGGATGTCGATGGCCCGATCGAGATCCACCGCTTCGATCGTCAGCGGCGGAAGCATCCGCACGACTTTTTCATTCGTGCGATTTACCAGTAACCCGCGTTCACGAGCCGTGTCGACGAGAGGCATCGCATCGATGGCGAGCTGAAGGCCCTGCATCAGGCCAACGCCGCGTCTTTCCACGATCACCGGGTGCTTCAACGCGAGTGCACGCAGCTGACGCTCGAAATGGGCGCCCACGGTCTTCACGTGGTCCAGCAGCCCCTTGTCCATCAACTGCTCGAGGAAATACACCGCCGCGCGGCAGGAGAGCAGGTTGCCGCCATAAGTACTGCCGTGATCGCCGGGCGCAATCGCCTCGGCCACGCGCTCCGACATGAGGACCGCGCCCACCGGCACGCCGCCGCCGAGCGCCTTGCCGAGGCTCACGAGGTCGGGCTGAAGGCCGAGCGCCGGGAAGTAGAACGGATGGCCCGTACGTCCAAGACCGGTCTGCACTTCGTCCGCGATCAGGATCGTGCCGGTGCGGCGGCAGACGTCGGTAATGGCCTGGGCGAACTCGCGCGACATCGGCCGAATGCCGCCTTCGCCCTGGATCGGCTCGGCGATGATGGCAGCCGTGCGGTCGCCGACCGCCGCCTCGAGCGCCGCGGTGTCGCCGGACGCGACGAAGGTCACCGGGCCGAGCAGCGGCTGGAACGGCGCGCGGTAGTGCTCGTCGTAGGTGACCGACAGTGCGCCGAACGTGCGTCCCGCAAATCCGCCCTCGATTGCGACGAAACCGGTGCGCGACGTGACGCCCTGCGAGTACCAGTAGCGGCGCGCGAATTTCAGACAGCCCTCGACAGCTTCGGCGCCGCTGTTCGCGAAAAACACGCGGGCGAGGCCGGACAGCTGCGTGAGCCGCGCAGCCGCCTCGCCCTGCAGCGGGTGGTAGTAGAGGTTCGATACGTGTATCAGCGTCGCTGCCTGGTCGGCGATTGCTGCGGCAAGACCCGGATGCGCGTGTCCAAGCGACGCGACGCCGATGCCGGAGACGAGGTCCAGATACTCGCGCCCGTCGACGTCGTACAGACGGGAGCCGCTGCCGCGTACGAAGGCGATCGGCTGCCGCTTGTACGTCTGGACCACATGGCGCGACTCCCGCGCCTTGATGTCGTCGAGTGTCAGTTTCATCTCACCACCTGCGTGCATCCAGAAAGCGGCCCCTTTGCCGCGACGAGCGTCTCGAGCGGAATGTCCCGGCCGTTGGCGATGACCACATCGCCGACCCCCCGGCGCAAGGCGGCTCGGCACGCCTCGAGCTTCGCGACCATCCCCTTGCTTGCGGTTCCCGCCTTGATCATGCGGGCTGCCCCGCGCGAGTCGAGGCGCTCGATGGTCTGACCAGCTCCGTCGAGGACGCCGGACGTACCCCCGGCAATCACGAGCCGCCGCGCGCCGAGGACAGCGGCCAGATGCGCCGCCAGCGTGTCGGCGTTGACGTTCAAGAGCTGGCCGTCGCGCGTCGCGCCAATGCAGGCTACGACCGGCACGTATCCGCGCGAGAGTAGATCGGTGAGCAGCTGCGGCGAGCCGTTGTCGATGGGCGAACCGACGAGCCCGAGATCCACTCTCGGACCGGCCATGCTCGCAACTGGCGCCGAACGCTTCATCGTCGCCACGGACGCATCCGCGCCGGTGAGCCCCACCGGGCGCCCGCCAGCCTTCCTGATCGCGGCGACCAGGCGCGTGTTGATTGCGCCCGCCAGCACCGCCACCACGACATCGAGGGTGCGTGCGTCGGTGACGCGCAGTCCGTCCACCTGCTGCTTCTCGATCCCCGCTGTGACGAGCGCTGCGTCGATTTCGCGGCCACCCCCGTGAACCACGACCAGCGAGGTGCGCTGCGCAAGCGCGGCGATGGAACGAGCAATCCGCTCGAGATCGACCGGTTGCTCCAGGAGCTCGCCTCCCAGCTTCAGGACGAACGGGGTCTTGGCTCTTGGAGCGCCGGCCATCAAAGCAGTCCCGTCCGCTCGTCGAGTCCCAGCACGATGTTGAGATTCTGCACAGCCTGTCCGGCGGCGCCTTTGATCAGGTTGTCGAGGACGGCAATCAATACGAGCCTACCGCGCGCGTCATCCACCTTCCACCCGATGTCGCAGAAGTTCGTATGCGCGACATGTTTGATTTCGGGCAGCGCCGCGCCGGTGAGACGGACGAACGGGGCGTCACGATAGGCGTTTTCCAGCGCGCCGGACACCTGCGCTTCGGTTGTGCCGCGCGTCAATGATACGTAGATCGTTTCGAGAATCCCGCGATCCAGCGGCACCAGATGGGGCACGAACGTGACGTCGCGCTTCAGCTCCTGCTCGATCTCCGCGTTGTGGCGGTGCGAGAAGAGGCCGTACGCAGCCACGCTGCCGTGATTCTCGGAGAAATGCGTGCGGTCGTTCGCCGCCTTGCCGGCGCCGGAGATGCCCGATTTCGCGTCGACGATCACGGTGCCTTCGATAAGGCCTGCCGCCTCCAGCGGCTCCAGCGCGAGCAGCGCCGCCGTCGGATAGCAGCCGGGGCAGGACACGAGACGCGCGTCACGGATCGCCGCGGCATCGCGCTCCGCCAGCCCATAGACCACGCCCGCCGGAAGCGTGGCGGTCGCCGGATACCACCGTTGCCGGTCCGCGTCGCTGCGGATGCGGAACGCGCCGGAGAGATCGATGACGCGGGCGCCGCGCTCGAGCAGCGTGGGCGCGAGCTCCGCCGAGGCGGTTTCCGGAAGCGCGAGGAACACGATGTCCGCCGACGCCACAAGGCGATCGACGTCAAGCGGGACGACCGGGTCATCCCAGATGCGCGCGAGCGCCGGAAGCGGGCGGGGTGTGCTCGAGGCGCCCGAGGACATCGCCGTCGTCAGCGTGACCGCCGGATGCCGCGCGAGCAGGCGCACCAGCTCCTGCCCGGCGTAGCCGGTGGCACCGGCCACGGCGACACGCGTGCGGCGTGTCGTGCCGGCGAGGGAGGACTGGGTGGCGTCGAACGGGGCTGCTATGGCCATTCTCTACGGTCGATCCAGGAAAGAATATTTATACAGTCGGATGCATAATCAGTCAAGACTTTGATGTATCCTTTTGAGGTGAAGACGCGCCGTCAGGCGGCAATCCTCGACGCGATCCAGCGCGCGCCCGTCCGCAGCCAGGAGCAGTTGCGGCGCACGATGCGCGGCGCGGGGTTCGACGTGACCCAGGCGACGCTCTCGCGCGACATCCGCGAGCTCGGGCTCGTCAAAGGAGGCGCGGACGGCGCCTACCAGGCGCCCGCCCAGCCGGCGCCGAACGGGCACGCCGCGAGGTCGCTCCTGCACCGCGGTCTGGGCGAGTACCTCACGCGCGTCGATCGCGTGCAGCAGATGCTGGTGTTGCGCACCGGCGAGGGGCAGGCGCAACTGCTCGCCGTCGCGCTCGATCGCTCGCGCCTGCCCGAGATCGTCGGCACGATTGCCGGCGACGACACGATTCTGGTGATTGCGCCTGATGTCCGTCGGGCACGGGCGCTCGTCAAGCGGCTGGAGAGTATTGCAGGAGAGGGTCAGACGAGTTGACACAACGCATCGTGTTCGCCTGCTCGGGGAGTCCGGAGAATTGCGCCGCCATTCCGTGGCTCGCGGCAACTTTCGGGGCGGAGATCGTCGCGATGACGCTCGACGTCGGACAGGGACGCGAGCTCGAAGGCGTGCGCCAGGCTGCCCTGGCCGCTGGCGCGGCTCGCGCCCATGTGCTGGACGTCCGCGAGGAGTTCGCCCGCGACTGCATACTCGGCTCCCTTCGTCAGGACGCCGCGGACTATCCACTCGCTGACGCGCTCGCGCGGCCGCTTATTGCCCGGAAGCTCATCGAGATCGCCACGATCGAAGCGGCGACGGCGATTGCGCATGGCGGAGATGCCGGCGACCACAAGGCGATTGAGGCCGCAGCACGTGCGATCGAGCCGTCGATGCGCGTGATCGCTGCCGCCGGCGCGCCCGCGGCAGACAATGGCTATACCGTCCACACGACCCTGTGGGGGCGATCATTCGAACGCGGACCCCGCCACGCAGGCGATGCGTTGCCGGAAGAGATCTACTCGCTCACAACGTCGTCCACGCGCGCACCTGATGCGGCCGCGCACCTCGAGATCTCGTTCGAAAGTGGTCTGCCCGTCGCGATCAACGGCGTTCCGATGACCCTGACCGAGCTGATCGAAAGCGTCACGACCATCGCCGGCAATCACGGCGTCGGTCGCGTCACCGACGACGTCTCTGGCACGGTGTGCGAGGCACCGGCCGCGGTTGTGCTGCACGCCGCGCATGCCGCACTTGGTGTCGAGGCGATGCATGCGCTGGACGCGACAGTCCGCGTGGAGCTCTTCAGAGGGTCTCACCGGGTCGTCTCCGCACATCATTCATGACACTCTGGTCCGGCCGTTTCGATACGGCGCCCGATCCTGCGGCGTTCGACTTCGGGATCTCCTTCGGCTTCGATCGCGCGTTGTTCGAAGACGACGTGACCGGCAGCCTCGCATGGGCCGAGGCGCTCGGTGCCGCGGGCGTGCTGTCGGCTGACGACACCCGCGCCATCACCGACGCCTTGCAGGCGATTCTCGACGAAGGTCGCCGCGATCCCTCGTGGGTGTCCGGTCCCGACGAGGACGTGCACAGCTTTGTCGAGCGGAAACTGGTGGAACGGATCGGCGATGCCGGGCGCCGGCTTCACACCGGCCGTTCGCGCAATGAGCAGGTCTCGCTGGATCTGCGTTTGTACGTACGCCGCCGCATTCCTCTGCTGCAGGCGGCGCTCGCGAAGGTGGTGGCCGCCTGCGCCGACCAGGCCGGGCAGGCGGGCGCGGCCCTGATGCCGTCCTACACGCATATGCGCCGCGCGCAGCCGGTCCTGGTGGCGCACTTCTTCCTGGCCCACGCGGCGGCTCTCCGCCGCGATTTCGCGAAACTGCAGGCCGCAGCCGATGAAGCCGATGCGCTGACGCTCGGCTCGGGCGCGGTTGCCGGCACCAGCTATCCCGTCGATACCGCCCTGCTCGCTCGCCGCCTGGGTTTCTCGCGCGTGGTTCGCAACAGCATGGACGCTTCGTCCGATCGCGATTTCGTCGCGTCGTTTCTCTTCGCGGTGTCACTCGCGATGGTGCATCTCAGCCGCATCGCAGAGGATCTGATCATCTTCACGGGCGAAGAGCACGGGTTCTTCGAGCTGTCGGACGCGTCGGCGACCGGCAGCAGCATGATGCCGCAGAAGAAGAATCCGGATCCGCTGGAGCTCGTACGCGGCAAAACCGGTCGCGCGGTCGGCCGACTCACCGGCTGGCTGGTGACGATGAAGGGGCTGCCGAGCGGATACAACAAGGACCTGCAGGAAGACAAAGAGGCGGTCTTCGACGCCGAGCACACGCTGGCCGTTTGCCTCGCCGCGGCGCACGCCGTCATCTCGCGTCTCTCGCTGAACGGGGAGCGGACGGAGCGCGCCGCGTCGGGCTTGCTGCTCGCGACCGACGTCGCCGACTACCTCGCATCGCACGGCGTCCCGTTCCGCCGCGCGCACGAAGTCGTCGGCGCAATGGTCCGGCGGTTGCTGACCGAGGGGCGCGACTTCAGTGATCTGACGATGGAGGAGTGGCGTACGGCGAGCGAGATGTTCGGTGAGGACGCGCCGCGCGCGGCCACCGCGCTGGCGTCCGTGCAGGCCCGCCGCACGCCGCAATCGACACATCCGGACGCCGTGCAGGCCGCGTTGCGCGAATGCCGGGAGTGGATCGTGACGGCAAATCCCAACCCCCAAGACCCAACCCCCAAATCCCAATAGAAGCGGGGACGCTGGGGTTTGGGATTTGGTATTTGGGATTTGGGATTTTCTGGGTAAACTCTGACCTACCGCCGCCTTTTTACCCTTCGGCCAGGCTCAGGGTGCCCCGAGCGTCGTCGAGGGGCACGAATCCCGCCTGAAAAGGAACGGCTCCGGGGGAATTCATGCAGCAACGCCGGCTTCGGCTCGGTGACATTCTGGACGACTATTGTCCGCGCGAGCGCCGCATCACCAATCACGCGATTGTCGCGATGATCGAAGATCAGGTGAAGCAGACTCGCTGCACAACGTGTGACGCGGATCACGAATACAAGCAGGCCAAGGTTCCTGCGCCTCGCCGCAAGAAGGACGGCGTGCTGGCGGGCGACCCTGCCGATGCCGCTCGTCCCCGTGCGGCGGTGCCCGATATCGATATGCCCGACGAAGAACAGATCGCAGAGGACGTAATCGGACCTGACGACGCGCCGGCGGAGGTCGCCGCCTCCGCGAGCGAGCAGACCGAGGCGGAGGGCGATAGCGCCGATATGGGCGTTGACGATGACGCGGCCCCGTCTGGCGACGACGCTGGCAATGATGACGGTCCCGTGCACCGCCGGTTGATTCGCGCGACGCTACCGCGGCCCGAGGGTCAGGCGCCGGAGCGAAAGATTCCGGAGTTTACGATCCGTCAGCCAGGCGGCCGTGGGCGCGGCGATTTCGATGCCAATCGCGGCGGTGGCGGTGGGCAGCAGCGGCATAACCACGGTCGCCGCGCCATGCGTGGCCCTAACCAGCCAGGACAGTCGAGCGGACAGCCGCCTCGCTTCGGCGGCCCGCGCCACGGCTCCTCGCAGGGGCAGCAGCAGAACGGCAACCGTCCCGGCCCTCCGGGCGGTCAGCGTGGCGGCGGCGGACGTCCGGGCCAGGGACAGGGACAGCCGCGCGGACCTCGTCCGCCTGGTCGTAAACGCGGGCGCTGAGGAAATCCCAAATCCCAAGTTCCAAGTCCCAAGGTGAGCGACTTCACAGGAAAGCATGGCCTCGTTGTCGGCGTGGCCAACAAGCGATCCATTGCCTGGGCGATTGCGCAGGCGACCGCCAAGCGCGGGGCGCGTCTCGCGCTGACCTACCAGGGACGCTTCGAAGAGAACGTGCAGGAGCTCTCGGAGGGGTTGCCGGAACCGCCGCTGATCGTGCCGTGCGACGTCACTTCCGATAGCGACATCGACGCGGTGTTCAAGAAGCTCGATCAGGAGTTTGGCGGCCTCGACTTTCTCGTGCACGGCGCGGCGTTCGCGCGCAAAGAGGAGCTGTCCGAGCCGTTCGTCAACACTTCGAGGGAGGGCTTCCGGTTGGCGATGGACATCTCGGCGTACTCGTTGATCGCGCTGGCCCGCGGCGCTGCGCCGCTAATGGAGAAACGGGGATCCGGGAGCATCGTGACGTTGTCGTACCTCGGCAGTGAACGCGTATTTCCGAACTACAACGTGATGGGCGTGGCGAAGGCTGCGCTGGAAGCAAACGTTCGCTACCTTGCGGCGGATCTCGGCCCGAAGAACATCCGCGTGAACGCCGTGTCAGCCGGTCCCATCAAGACCATTTCCGCGATGGGGATCGGCGGATTCTCGAGCATTCTCAACGTGTATCGCGAACGCGCTCCACTTCGCCGTAACGTCGACACCAGCGAGGTCGGCGATGCCGCCGCGTTTCTTTTGAGCGATGCGGCGCGCGGAATCACTGGCGAAGTCCTCATGGTCGACGCCGGATTCCACATCACGGGCATGTAGGTTGCAGCTGTCCGGGGACCCGGGGCAGCGTCCGCCTCGAGTTACGGAGGTTCGATGAAGAAGCTCGGCTGTTGGAAGACCACGATTCTCGCGGTGATCCTGGCGGCGCCGCTCGCGACGATCGGCTGTGGCAAGACGATCGGCGAGACGATCGACGATACAACGATCACCACGCGCGTGAAAACGTCAATGCTGAACGATCCCGCCGTCGGCGGCATGAAGATCGATGTCGACACCTACAAGGGCGTCGTGACGCTGTCAGGCCGTGTGAAGAACCAGGCGGAGCACGATCAAGCGCTGGCGCTCGCGCGACAGGTCGATGGCGTGACGGAGGTGAAAGACGCGCTCCAGGTCATCCCTGAGGGCCAGTAAGTCATCTCGCCCAGTTCTCAGTCTTGATCGATCCGACCGGCACGCCGAGTTCCTGAAGGGTGGCCGCTGAGTCGCTGACGAGCGACGGCGGCCCGCATACGAAACAGAGCGTCGAGGCAGGCTCGTGCAGCACGGCCTCGAAATGATCCCGTCCAATGCGGCCCCGCCTGCCGCCCCACGAGGTGCTTTCGTCCCGCGTCACCGTCTGGTGCAGCTCGAGCTTTCCGCGTCGTTCGTGCTCGCGCAGCTCGTCCACGAACGCGAACTCGTCGCTCCGCCGCGTGCTGTAGAGCAGCGACAGGTTCTGCGACGGATGGCGGCGCAGCGCATGGTCCAGCATGGCACGAACCGGCGCGATACCAGTCCCTCCGGCCACGAACAGCACCCACGGGAGGTCGAGAGATGCGGGAAACGTGAACGTCCCGATCGGACCGTCGACGTCCACGAGCGCGCCTCGCCTTGCCCAATCGAGGTCCTCTGCGCCACCTTCCATCGCGATGAGCAGCTGGATGGCGCGCATCTCCGCCGCCCGTTCCGGTGAGCAGGCAATGGAGTACGGGCGCCGGTCCGCGCCTCCGTGCGGTGCGATCCGCACCGCCTGTCCCGCAAGGTACTCGAAGGCGTGCCCGCTGATGTCGATGGTGAGGAGACGCTGTCGCACCGAGGCGGCGTCGACCTGCGCCAGCGGAAGGGTCAACACGAATGAAGTCTACGCGAGCGAGGGGTGCGAAGGGTGCGGTGCTAAATGGCTGCGCGGTTGCGAGACACGGGTGGCGCCTCCGCCCCCGCTTCGGTGCTGCGCAGCTGTGCGCGGGCGGCCTTGCGCTGGCTCTTGTCGCGATACATGCGGCTGTCCGCCTTTGCGAGAAGCGCCTCATAGCTGTCGCCGTCATGTGGGAAGACGGCCGTGCCGGCGCTGATAAGCAACGGGATCCGCAGGTCTGGCCGCACTTCGAGCTCGACGTTGTCGACGGCGCGCTGCAGCTCGACGCGCTTCCCCTCCGCCTCCTCGCGACCGCAGCCCGAGAGCACGACGATGAACTCATCGCCCGCGTAACGCACGCAGATGTCGTACGGCCTGATGGCGGTGCGGAGGGCGTTTGCGACCTCGCGCAGCGCCAGATCGCCGACGTGGTGGCCGAAGGTGTCGTTGATCTCTTTGAAATCGTCGAGGTCCATGACCATCAGCGATACCTCCGCTTTCAGCCGATCGGCGCGGGCCAGCTCTCGCGAGAGATGAAGGAACATGAACCGCGTGTTCGGCAGGCCGGTCAGCTGGTCGGTCAGCGAGTCTTCCTGGGTCTGCTCGAAGATGATCGAATTGTGAATGACGGCCGCGGCCTGCTCGGAGACGCGATCGAGGAGCCGCCGGTGATCGTCGCGGTAGAAGCTCGGCTCGATGTGGTACACGGCGAGCGTCCCGATGAATCGATCGTGGACGATCAGCGGGCAGACGAGCGCCGATTGCAGCGCAGTCTGCTGGTCTGATCCAGCGGCTTCGAAATCCGCAGCCGGCCGCGCATTCACCAGCGCCCGGCGATTGCGCGCGACCCATCCGGTCAGGCCCTGCCCGTTGCGGACCGACAGACGCTCGAGAATCTCGGCGTCGACGCCGGTCGCGAAGCGGCACTGCAACATGTCGGTCGCCTCGGTGTGCAGGAACAGCGCGCACGCCGAAAACGGGACCAGTTCCGTGAGCTTCGATGAAATCACCGCCATCGTGTCGGCCACGTCGAGGCTGGTGCCCATCGTCTGCGCAATCTGGTAGAGCGCGTATATCTCACGATGCGCGAGCGCGATGTCCTCGAATACGGATGGCTGCGTAACCTCGGCGGAGCGACTCCCAGACGACACGCCGTCGGGAGGAAACACCGGCGCGATGCCTCGTGGTGTCTCGAGGTCGAGTGTTTGAACCTGCGCGCGGAGTCGCGGCAGCTCGCGGAGGAACGTCTCAACGACATGCGGGTCGAGCGCCTTGCCGGATTCCCGCTGCAGCAGCCCCACGGCACCCTCGATCGACATCGCCTGGTGATACGGCCGCTCCGAGGTCAGCGCGTCGAAGTAGTCGACCACCGAGAGGATGCGGGCCCCGAGTGGAATGTCGTTCTCTTTCAAGCCCGCCGGGTAGCCCCGCCCGTCCCATCGCTCGTGATGGCTCAGGATGAGCGGCGCGACGGGATACGGAAACCGCACGGCGCTGATGATGCCCGCGCCGACCTGCGGGTGGATGCGCACCTTCTGGAACTCTTCGGGTGTGAGCGGACCCGGCTTCGCGAGAATGTGCTCTGGCACCGCCAGCTTGCCGATGTCGTGAAGCAGCGCCGCCGTCTTCACGCCCTGGATCTCCAGCTCGGGCAAGCCAACGGCGCGCGCGAGGCCGATCGCATAAATCTGGACCCGCCGGATGTGATTGTGCGCGGTCTGATCCTTGGCATCGATCGCGAGCGCAAGCGCCTCGATCGTTGAGAGGTGCAGATCCGACATCGTCTCCGCGCGCCGGTAGACGCCCAATGCGAAATAGAGCGGCAGGCTCGCGATCGGGATCAGCCAGAAGTTCGAGGGGAACAACGCCCACGCAGCGAGCAGCGCCGTACACACGACCGCGATGGAGCCTGATCGGCTCCAGAGGAGGTGCGCGATCACCTCACGCGGTGATTGTCGGATTGATTCCTCCACTGCCTGCTACCGCAACGAAAACCTTACGAAGACCAATGTACGCCGTGACGCAACCTGCACGGTAATTCAGGCCGTCGGAGTACTGAAAACGTACCACACCGGCGCCTGTATCCGGGCAATCGCAAGCAAGCAGTGGCCCGCACTGAGGCGGACGCCTCGGTCAGGGGAGCCAGATGATCGTGACGCGGGTTCTCATGCACATCCTCAATGCGCGGACTTGTGTCCGGCCGAAATTTTTCCGACTCTCCCTTCAGCTGAAACCTGCGGTTCTTGGGCGGAGTCGGTGGTATCCGTGGGGCAAAGAGTCTGCCGTTGTAGCCGTCAATTCACATTGATGAGCTAAGCCACGTGATTTTAAGTAGTTACAGGCGGGAAGGATGCCGAGCGTCTCCGCTCGCGTGGAATCGCGATTTCAGTTTGTGTCCAGGAACTGCACAGGTTGTAAGCGGCATCTGGGCAGGAATCGCGATTTTGTTAGGGAATACCCTTAAGAAGCCTATGTTCCAACGTGGAACATCGTTTTTATTCGGGTGTTCTATTCCGGGACGTTCGAGTCTCCGGTTCGAGCGTGTACTCGACGATTTTCCGGTACAGCGTGCCTCGGCTTATCTCCAGCACCCGTGCCGCCTCCTTCTTGTTCCAGGAAACGGCATCGAGCACGCGGACGATATGGGCACGCTCCGCGTCGCGGAGTGTAGGCAGGCGCGCGGGCCCGTCAGTGACCGGCATTGACACGCCGGCGTGAAGGAACTCGATGTCGCTCTCGCGGATGACGCGACCGGGCGCCGACAACGCTGCCCGCGACACTGTGCTTTCGAGCTCACGGATGTTGCCCGGCCAGGGATACGCCTGCAGCCGGGTCACCGCTTCCGTTGAAAGCGTCTTCCCATCGAGCGGGAGACCGTTGCCAGCGCAATAGCGCCCGAGGAACCGATTCGCGAGAACGGGAATATCGACCGGCCGCTCGCGGAGCGATGGCAGGCGGATCGAGAACGCGTTGACCCGGTAGTAGAGGTCCTCGCGGAAGCGCGCGTCGCGCACGAACTGATCGAGCGGGCGATTGGTCGCGGAAATCAGCCGGAAGTCCACCTGCAGCGACTTCTGTCCGCCGAGGCGCTCGAAACGTCGATCCTCCAGCACCCGCAACAGCTTGGCCTGCGCGACCAGCGAGAGGTCGCCGATTTCGTCCAGGAACAGCGTGCCATGGTCGGCAAGCTCGAGACGTCCAGGTTTCCGATCGTGGGCGCCGGTGAACGCGCCCTTTTCAAAACCGAAGATTTCCGATTCGAACAGCGTGTCGGGCAGCGCCGCGCAGTTCACGGCCTGGAACTTCTCCGTGCCACGGCGGCTCAGCTCGTGGATCATGCGCGCCACGACTTCCTTGCCCGAGCCGGTCGGCCCGAGGATCAGCACCGCGATGTCAGACTTCGCGGCCGTGCGGATCCACTCGAAGACGATCAGCATTTTCTCGTCGCGGCCGATCATCTCGCGGAAACGCTGGACGGACGGCGCCGAGTCCTCGGTACTGATGGCCGCGCGCCGCTCCAGGAAATGGTCGAGGAGCAGTGCGGAATCCTCTTCGGACGGGCGAGCGGCGCCGAACCTTGGCGGCGTCCCGGCGACCTTGTTGACCACGCCGAAAGCGACAAGCTCGTTCACGCAGTTCTCGACGTCGAGCCTCAGGCGGCCGAATGTCGACATCAGCACTTCGACGTCAAAGAGCTCGTCGGGACGTGCGCTCAGGAACCGAAGCAGGCCCGCCCGTAGCGGGGACTGTACGAGGTTCCGAAAGCGCGTCTCGAGATCCGGCGCCTCGCCGGGTTTCGGAAGCGACGCAACGGCACGCCGAGCGGCAAAAGTCAGTTCGTCCACAGGCATCAAGGGTGGGCGGTAAGGCCCACCTGTCTATCGGCGCGTACCGTTCTGAGCCACAGGGGGCAGGGGTGGCTGCTGACGATAGTACGCCGACTGAAATTGCTCAATAAGGCGCTGCATTTCCAAGGCGTCTCGCTTCCGGTGGCCGTGGCACTTCACCGGGCTGGCGCCGCCGGAGGTCTCGATATAGACATCACTGAAGAGCACGCCGGTATCGATCCGGACCGAAGCCACGTGTGTAATGTGGATGGAATGCTCGCTTCGGCCGAACCAATGTGGCGTGAAATGGACGATGGTCGTCGGCGTGATGTGGACCTGCGTGGGAAACAATCGGTTGCCCGAGCTCAGGCGGCTGGCACGGAAAATGTGGCCGGTCGCGAACGGTCGCCCTTTCCGCCAGATGACGAGCAGCACAAGGAAAAGGACGGCACCTGCGACGACGGTCGCGATCATCCACGGTGAGTTGAAGTCGAGCTGTCCAATACTCATGGCGTGCGGCTTGGACCTTCCCTGGTCCGCGGTTGTGCTGGGGATGCTAAGCTACCCGCGAGCCGTTTCTCAAGGCAGATCACAGGCCTATGCCCCACCGCGCGCCCGGTTCCACGGGCAAGACCCGCCAGCAGTACCTGTCGGGAAAGCCAATCCGTTATTACCGTCCGCGTGGAAGCGCCGACATTCACCACCTGATCGATGAAGGATTCCAGGCATTCAACGCCGCGCGTCTCGGCGAGGCGTGCCGGATCTTCACCGACAAGATGCTTCTGCCTGAAAACGACACGACGATCGGGCTCACCGTTGCGGGGGCGCTGACTCCGGCGGGCCTGGGGGGCTGTATCGTCGAGATGATGGAGCGCGGGCTCGTCGACTTTGTCATCAGCACTGGTGCCAACCTCTATCACGACCTCCACTACGCGCTGAACTTCACCCTCCACCGGGGGTCGCCGTTCGTCAATGACGTGGAGCTCTACGAGGAAGGGGTGATCCGCATCTACGACGTGTTGTTCCCGTCGACGGTGCTGCTGGAGACCGACCTCTATGTCCGCGAGTTCCTGGTCCGCTGCGGAATGAACGGGCCGGTATCGACCGCGGAGCTCCACTACGCGCTCGGCCGCGATCTCATGACGCGCCAGCCCGGATGCGAAGCGTACTCGGTCGTTGCCGCTGCTGCGGCTGCGGGGGTACCTATTTACACGTCATCGCCTGGCGACAGTTCGATCGGGATGAACATCGCCTATCACGAGCTCATGAACGACAGCCGCCTGATGATCGATCCGAACAAGGACGTCAACGAGGTGTGCGCGTTCATCCTTGCTGGAAAGAAGAACGGCTGCGTGATCCTGGGCGGCGGTTCACCAAAGAACTTCTACCTCCAGGGACAGCCAACGCTCTGGGAGGTATACGGCATCCCCAAGGGCGGCAATGACTACTTCATTCAGATCACGACCGACTCGGTCGTCTGGGGCGGCCTCTCCGGCGCCACGCCTGCAGAAGCCGTGAGCTGGGGGAAAGTGAACCCAGGGGTCCTGCCTGACACGGTGGTCGCCTACTGCGACTCGACGATCGCCTTCCCGCTGTTCTGCGAGTACGCCGTGGGGTCGGAGCACAATCGCCGGCCGCGGAAGGAGCTGATGCACAAGCGCGACGAG
>DAIRVG010000021.1:23728-36833 GCA_036802945.1 Vicinamibacterales bacterium | reverse complement strand
TGTTTGCATTTTGAATTTTGCATTTTGAATTGACAGAGTTATGGGAACACTCTCGTCCGAATTAGGACCTCATGCTGAACGGATCACAGAACATCCGCGCGTGTACGTCGACGCGAATGTCCCCGCGGGCCTCGTTTCTTTCATGCGCACCACGCTGCACTGGGACGCGCTCTTCGTCATCGAGCACGATGACCTCAGACGCGCGCGCGACGGAGAGCATTTTCGGCTCGCTCGTCAGCTCCGTCGCACATTGATCAGTTTCGATCGTGACTACCTTGACGATCGGAAGTTCCCGCCTGCCGAAAGCGGCGGCGTGGTGATCTTGACCGCTCCAGAGGAGCGCGGGTACGTCATGCTGCTCAAACGTCTCGACGCTGAAGTCTTCCAGCCCTCGCTGAGTACCTGCACGCTGCCCTTCGAAGGACGCAAGCTTCACGTGCACGTCGACTGGCCGGGCATTCCGGACAGGTCCGACAGATGAGGCCTTTGCGAAAGTCCGGTAAGATCGCGCCGTGATCCTGGGCGTCGAAGTTCGCGAGGATGCCATCGTCGCGGTTGTCACCGACGACCGTGGCGTCATCATCGCGCGCGGCAAACGCGAGGGCTCGAATCCAACGTCTGCCGCTGATGCTGTACGTGCGGCGGTACCAGGCACATCATTGTCCGCCGTGGGAATCGCCGTACGCGATCCGCTCGAGGAGAGCATCTCCAGCATCGTTGCGGCAGCCGCCGGCGCCGCCGGCGTGTCGACGCCGCCGCGGATCGTGACGCGCGGCTGCGCCGTGGCTCTTGGCGAGCACTGGGTGGGCGTCGCGCAGGGGATTTCTCACGTGGCGTCGCTGACCGCCGCCGACTGTGTGCATGCGGGCCTGATCATCGACGGCAGACCCTTCGAGGGCGCCCATGGCGTAGCGGGCGTCGCCTCGTGGATGGCCCTCAATCCTGTCGAGCGGGAGGACTATCGACGGTTCGGTTGCCTCGAGGCGGAAATCGGCAACGCGGGCATCGTTCGTCGCCTTGTTTGGCGAATCAAATCGGGCGATGAGTCCCGGGTGCTCGGCATGGCGGGCGGCGACATCGGGGCGATTACCCTCCAGCAGATTTTCGACGCGGCGCGGGCCGGCGACGGTGTGTCGATTTCCGTGGTTCGAGACACGGCACGCTACATTGGGATGGCGGTTGCCAACCTGGTCGTAATCACGGATCCGAACATGGTGCTCCTGGGCGGCCTGATCGCCGACGCGGCGGATCAGCTCCTGCAGCCGTCGCAGGCAGAGGCGCTGCGCCGCGTGCCCCGAACCATCGCGGCGTCGCTGACTGTTGCGGCTGCGACGCTTGGCGAAGACGGCGGCGCGCTCGGCGCCGCGCGCGCGGCCATGCTCGACCGATGATCGTACTCGCCGGCGGCGACATCGTCCTACCGGACCGCATCCTCACCAACGCATCGCTCGTCATCGACCGGGGACGCATCGCGGCGATCGAAACGACGCGGAGCCTGCCGTCCGGCGCCTCGATCGTCGACGTTCGCGACGCGTTTGTCGTTCCCGGTTTCATCGACGTGCACGTGCACGGCATCGAGGGGTACGACACGCTCGACGGCGGCGACGCGATCGCGTCGATGGCTTCCAGGTTGCCCCGGTACGGCGTGACGTCGTTCTGCCCGACGACCGTCGCCTGTGATCCGGCGGGATTGCGGGAGGTGCTCGACCAGGTCGGTCGCGCCCGGATGGGCCGCCCGCGCGACAGCGCACGCGTCCTGCCAGCGCACCTGGAAAGCAATTTCATCAACCCCGACTACAACGGCGCGCAGCCGCGAGCGTGCCTTCGGCTGCCGAACGACGAGCGTGGCGAAGGCCAGTTCACCGGGCGCGACGTCCTCGCGACGATCGAATCGGGACGTGCCGACGTCGGCATCATCACGATTGCGCCGGAGCTGCCGGGCACACTCGATCTCGTGCCGGCGCTCGTTCGCGCCGGCCACCGGGTATCCCTTGGTCACTCGGGAGCGGATTTCGAGCAGGCGGTGGCGGCCATCGACGCCGGCGCGCGCCACGCGACGCATCTCTTCAACCGGATGACGCCGATGACGCATCGGGCACCTGGTCTCGTCGGCGCAGTCCTGTCACACGACGAAGTCAACGCGGAGCTCATTTGCGACGGGTTCCACGTGCACCCGGCAATGTGCCGCCTCGCGATCGCGGCGAAGGGTGTTCACGGCGTAATGGCCATTACCGATGGCACGGGCGGATCCGGATTGGCTCCGGGCTCGACCGCGCGTCTCGGCGGACGTTCGATCCGCGTCTCCGATCAGGCGGCGGTGCTCGATGACGGGACGCTCGCCGGGAGCATCTTGACGATGGATCGCGCGTTCCGGAACATCGTCACGATGTTTCACGCGTCAATCGCGGAAGCCGCGATCATGTGTTCGACGACGCCGGCGCGCGCGGTGGGCCTCACGGGATTTGGCGTGATCGCCGAAGGAAATGCAGCTGATATCGTCGTGCTCGATCGCGCATTTCGCGTGGCGAAGACGTTCATCGACGGCGAAGAAATCTATCGCGCCGGTTGAACGGCGTACCGTGTCCGGTCCGCTGCGCCCGCCTCGTTGAACGCATCCCGCCGCTCGCGGCATTTGCTGCACATACCGCAATGGAGCCCGCCTTTCGGGTTCATGCAGGAAAGGGTCAGCTCCAGCGGAACGCCAAGCTCGAGCCCCATCGCAATCACCTCGGCTTTGTGTTTTGCCGCGAACGGCGCATCGATACGAATCGACTGCGCGAGACCGAGCGACAACGCGTGAGCCATCGAGTCGAAAAATTCCGGTGTCGCGTCCGGAAACGGGTTTCCCGCCAGCGGCCCCAGCACGATGCGAGCGATCCCGTGCTGCGCGCAATAGATCCCCGCTTTCGTGAGAAGGATGATGTTGCGGCCGGTCAGGTAGACATCCTCATCCGGCGTGTCGAATGCAGGCGGCTCACCGCGGAGCGCCCAGTGCGTCGGGGGATACAGATCCCGGACGGTAAAGGTCAGTCGCGCAAGGGGCGCGACCGTCGCAAACGGGGGCGACAGCAGGAGATGCTCGAGCGCGGCCAGCTCCTCCGGCTCCCAGGCCATACCCGCGCTGACGTAGATCGGATGCACGTGTGACGAACGCGCCTCGGACGCGGCAAGCACGGCGCTGTCGAGTCCAGACGAGAGGAGAACCGCTGTCTGCATCGTGTCCCAGAGTTGTCGCTTACGACGCGCCACGGAGGCACGAAGACACGGAGGTCTGATTCAGTTTCGCTCCGTGACTCAGTGTCTCCGTGGCTTGTCGAGATTGAAGCGTTAAGATTAGCGGGTTATGTACTCGGTCACCAAGCGCATCGACTTCTGCTACGGGCATCGCCTCCTCGACTACAACGGCGTCTGCAAGCACCCGCATGGGCACAACGCGGTCGCGGAGATCGAAGTCCGCACCGACGCGCTTGATCCCCGCAACATGGTCGTCGACTTCAGCGACATCAAGCGCGTGGTGAAGGGATGGATCGATCGCGAGCTCGACCACAAGATGATTCTGAGGCACGACGATCCGCTCGTGAAGCCACTGCAAACGCTCGGGGAGCCGGTCTACGTCATCGACAGCAATCCCACCGTCGAACGGATCGCACGGTTGATCTTCGAGGTTTCGCGCGAGCAGGGTCTGCCCGTCGTGCGCGTCACCGTATGGGAGACGCCTACGTCGTGGGCAACGTATTCAGCCGCCTGATTGCGTTCGATCTCGACGGCACCCTTATCGATTCGTCCCGCGACCTCGCCGATTCTGTCAACGATCTCCTCGCCGAGCTCAACGCGGCGCCGTTGCCGCAGGACACGATCACGAAGATGGTGGGCGAAGGTGCGAAGGTGCTCGTGCGGCGCGCGCTGGCCGCGGCGCGACTTCCGGAAACGCCGGATGCGATCGCGCGGTTCCTGGAAATCTACGATACGCGCCTGCTCAACCACACTCATCCCTACGATGGCATCGCCGATATCGTGCGCGGGGCGCGCGAGCACGCGCGCGTATCGGTGTTGACGAACAAGCCGCTGGGGCCCTCCGAACGCGTGCTCGAGGGGCTCGGGTTGAGAGACCTCTTCGACGACGTCATCGGAGGCGATGGACCGTTTCCGCGAAAGCCGGATCCGGCGGGTCTGCGCGCGCTCATGGAGCGGGCGGGCGTCACGCCCGACCAGACGTTGATGGTGGGGGATTCGCGGGTCGACTACGAAACCGCGATCAACGCATCGGCCCGATCCTGTCTCGTCGCCTACGGCTTCAGCCATCACACGCTCGACGGCGTGCCGACCGGCGAGGCGTCGGTCGTGCCGGATGCGACGCGGCTGGCGGAGGTGATCGGCCGCTTCGTCAGCGAGGAGTGATCATCTGGCGTCGAGTCGCGCGCGTTGGCGGATACGGTCCCGCGGGCTATTACAACGATCGCAGAAACGTGAGCAAGCGTTCCCGTTCTGCGGGTTGCAGCGCCATGAACCCGCGCTTCGCCAGGTCAGCTTCGCCGCCGTGACGTTCAATACTCTCGGCAATCGTCGCCGCGCTGCCATCATGCAGTAACGGCCTGCGGAACCTCAGACCCCACAGCGCGGGTGTTCGGATCTCGGACGGTTCGGCGGCGCCCTGGCGGATGCCGTCCAACGTTCCCACATCGTGCAGCAGAAGATCGGAAAAGAGATCGACGTCGCGTCTGTTGAACGAGGGGTGGGAGCTTGGTCCGGTCGTCAGTCGGGGGACATGGCAGGTCGCGCACCCGATTGCGGAGAAGAGGCGCTCACCTGCAAGGGTGACTTCGGTGACCTGGCTCCGTGCGACGGGCGCCAGAAACCGCATGAACGATTCAAAGTTGTCGATGCCGCGGCGCCCGGTCCGCAGATCCCGTTTGTCTTCGGGATCCGGAAACGGATCACACAGCCGCATCTGGGCCGCGGGCACGCCGAAGGCGAATTCCAGGGGGAAGATATCGTTCGTGATCCCCATCTCGTTGCGGTAGGCGTCCGCTCCAAACGCGAGCAACGTCGCGTGCTGTGACTTCCACCCGAACCGCCCGACGCGACGATGTCCGGTCGCGACGTCGACCACGATCGCCGCACGGCCGCTGACGCCGTCACGGTTGCGATCGAAGGGGTCTTCGAGGGCGAGCAGCAGCTCGTCCGGGATCGCTTCGACCAGCCCTGCGCCGAACAGCGGTATCGGCGCGCGGCGCGCGATGACGTTCACGTCATCGGGAATCTGCGGCTGGCAGGTATGTGACGGAGTTGAGAGCATGTGGATCAGCGTGTCGTTGGCAGGGTTCAACCCGGTGTGTTCACCGGCGTCATCGCGATAGCCGGCGCGGACTTCAAGGATCACGCCGCCACCGCCGATGACCGGCACGTTGTGGCACACCGCGCAACTCGTGCCGTTGAAGGCGGGGCCGAGGCCTTCTTCTGCCGTCTCCACTTCACTGAAATCGGTCAATCCCAGACGAAACTCGCTGAATTCGACCGGCGTCAGGCCGGGGAGTGCTCCGCCTGGCGACATCTGAGGAGCCTGTGTTTCGGCAGTCGTCTGGAACATGACCAGTGTGGTCCAGAGCAGCAGCGCACCGATGAGGGGACGCGTCATGGGCCCGTTCCTCTCGAAGACGGCCGCACAATCAGCACCCCACGCATGAAGTTGTGACCAGCGCCGCACATCCGGTTGCACTCGAACGTGTACCGGCCTGGTACGGCGCCAATGAACCTGGTCGTCGCGAAGCCTTTTCCGCGTTTTGGAATCGCCAGGTTCGTGCCCGTGCCGATGATGCGAAAGCCGTGAATCGTATCGTCGCTCCTCAGCCGCAACTCGACCTCTTCTCCCTCGGCCACCGTGATTTCCGACGGCCAGAACTCGAAGCGCTCGGCGGAGATCTCGATGACCCGCGGGCCCTGAGATTGTGCAGCACGTGCCGCGCCCGACGACGTTGTCGTGAGCGCGAGCAGCGGCAGGAGGAGCAGCATTCGAATGAACATGGCGTTCCTCAGAACCACCAGCCAAGACCAACGTTGACAAGGTGGCGATTTGCGAAAATCCCGCTCTGATTCCGAAGGTAGATGTAGTCAGCCTTTACGGCCACGTCAGGGTCAGGGTAGTAGGTGACGCCGGTGACCCACGCATCGCGGTCGAATTCCTTCAACGGCAGGAAACCTGCCGGCATTCGGAACTGGGTATCGAAGTTCTCGTAGCGGAAGAACGCGACCAGGTCGCGCGGAGCCCCGGCGTTCCACACACGGTACGCGGCCTCGCCATAGAAGCCGCGCAGCGCGCTGGCGATGTTGGGAGAGACGCCTACCGCGCGGCCGATGCTGTCATTGAGGCGGGCGGCGTCGCCAATGTGCACCTGCGCGAACTCGCCGCGCAACTCGAGGCGGTCGCGACGATACCGGGCGTCGAGCTCGCCGACCGTCACCGATGGAGCAAGCCGGGGCGTCGCAAAGTTGGACTCACCGCTCCAGACGCTGGCGCCAAGGGTCAGATGGCGGAGGCCGAGATACTCCGTTCGCGCCGTAAATGCGAAGTTGCGGACGTTGTCCTCCGACCCTTTCTGTCGTCCGCCTCGAATGCCCTCTTCGGCGTTGAACTCCAGCGAATTGAGCGGGGCGACCACGTACGCGCGGTAACGGAGACCGCGACCGAGCTCCCCATGAATACCGGCCCCGACATCGAACCACGTGGTCGGCACGATGACGGTGTCGACGAATGTCCGCTCAACGCCGTTGAACACCGGAGGCTCGTGGCGCTCGTTGATGATGCCGATGGGCATCAGCAGCATGCCTGCCCGGACGTTCAGGCGGCGGGAAAGGAGAAAGTCGACGTAGGCCTGCTCGAGCTCCAGTTCGCCTGCTTCCTCGAGCCCCTCGACAAAGGCATGTTCGACCTCCAGCTCTCCGACAAATCGAATTTTCGAGGAGAACGAGTGGCTGAGGAGCAGAACAAAGCGGTGGAAATCGAGAATGCCGTCCTCGCCGTCTGCCTTGTTGAAGTGGAACTCCATGTAGCCGGACAGCGGTCCCGTGGAGGGGAAACCCGCCTCGGGGTCTGACTGTTGCGCCAGCGCGGGTACGCTGCCCAGGAGCGCCACGACGGTCAGCAAACCAACCAGGACTCGTCCGCTTCGCCTCGCACGATATAGCCCAGTCATATTTTGATTAGTCTAAATACAGATTTTGATGCTTCAAGTCAAGAAGTTTGGCAGGGGTGACCAGGGAGTTGGGGGGCGGGGCGACAACTCTCGGCTACTTCGGCGTGTCGCCGTCGCCGACCTGAACGAGGAGCTTCGACGCGGCCCGCGTTCCGATGGTGAGCTGGCGATCGTTTCGGCCGCGGACGACGACGCTGTCAGCCGCCTGATCGCGCGTTTCCACCTGAATCGACTGTCCGGGCTTCAGATCATGGCCCTCGATGAATCGCAGAAACGCTTTGTCCTGATCGAGCACGCGCGTCACGCGTACCGAAGTATTCAAGGGGCACGTAAGGAGCGTCTGAGCTTCTTGGGGCTTTACGACGCCCTCGGCGTCCGGAATAGGGTCCCCGTGTGGATCCGCGTCAGGGCGGCCCAGCATTTCGTCCATCCGATCGATGAGGCGATCGGAGACGGCGTGCTCGAGAAGCTCGGCCTCATCGTGTACCTCGTCCCACCGCAGCCCCATCACCTGCACGAGGAAGAGTTCGACGAGTCGATGGCGGCGCAGGACCCGCGCGGCGAGTTTTTCGCCCGCGCGCGTCAAGGCGACGCCGGAGTAGGGCGCGTACTTCACGAGGCCTGATTCCGCGAGTGCCTTGATCATTGTGGTTGCCGTGCCGGGTGTTACACCGAGCGCGGAGGCGAGCTGGCCCATCGGAAGAAGGCGCTGCGTGGTTCCCGGGGCGGTCGACCCCAGGTAAATGTGCTTCAGATAGTTTTCAACGGTGCTCGACGGCAGCATGTTCGTGGTTCGGACTCTACTGTAGCCGAATTTCGAGTCAGAATAAATTGACTTTTGATTGGGCGTGCTTGTATTTTTGACGGGTCAAAGATGAGCGAGTTCGATCAGGTTCCAAGCACGGGTTGGCGGCTGCCGCGCGGCGAGAAGAGCCTCCGCGAAGTCCACGGCTCGATCGCAGTCCCGACCAACGCAGGTTTCTGGCGCAAGTTCTTCGCTTTTGCGGGGCCGGGTTACCTTGTCGCGGTCGGCTACATGGATCCGGGCAACTGGGCCACCGACCTGGCTGGCGGCGCACGCTACGGCTACACGCTGCTGAGCGTCATCCTCATCTCCAACCTGATGGCGATCCTGCTGCAGTCGCTTGCGGTCCGGCTCGGGATTGCGAGCGGGCGCGACCTGGCGCAGGCTTGTCGCGATCACTATTCGTGGCCGGTGACGGTGGGGCTCTGGATCCTCTGCGAGATTGCCATTGCCGCCTGCGACCTCGCCGAAGTGCTCGGTGCGGCAATCGCCCTCAATCTCCTGTTCGGCCTGCCGCTGATCTGGGGCGTGTGCCTGACCGCGTTTGACGTGCTCATCGTGCTGTTTCTGCAGAATCGCGGATTCCGCTACGTCGAAGCCCTCGTTGTCGCGCTGATCGCGATGATCGCGGGGTGCTTTGCGATCGAGCTGTGGCTGGCAAAGCCCGCCATGGCGGAGGTTGCCTTCGGGTTCATTCCAACGACGGGGATCCTGCGCGACCCGAACATGCTTTACATCGCAATCGGGATCCTCGGCGCCACGGTGATGCCCCACAACTTGTACCTGCACTCGTCCATCGTGCAGACGCGCAAGTACGTTGACACGTATGCGAGCAAGGCGGAAGCGATCCGGTTCGCGACAATCGACTCGAGCGCGGCGTTGATGTTCGCCCTGTTCATCAACGCGGCGATTCTCATCATGGCGGCGGCGACGTTTCACGGCACGGGCTACGACAACGTGGCGGAAATCGGCGATGCGTACCAGCTTCTGTCGCCGTTGCTCGGAACAGGCGCAGCGAGCGTGCTGTTCGCGGTGGCTCTCCTCTGCTCGGGTCAGAACGCCACGCTGACCGGCACGCTGGCCGGCCAGATCGTGATGGAAGGGTTCATCAATCTCCGCGTCAGACCGTGGCTGCGGCGGCTCATTACGCGCATGGTGGCGATCATTCCAGCGGTGATCGTGGTCGCGTTGTACGGGGAACAAGGCACGGGGGCTCTGCTGATCCTGAGCCAGGTCATTCTCAGCCTTCAGCTGTCGTTTGCCGTGTTCCCGCTGGTGCTGTTCACGTGTGACCGGAACAAGATGGGTCCCTTCGTCGCGCCCCTGTGGATGAAAGTGCTGGCCTGGACCGTCGCCGTTATCATTGCTGCGCTCAACGGCTGGCTGCTCTACCAGACGGTGGCCTAAACATGTATCGCCGCATTCTCGTAGCCATCGAAAACTCACCTGCTGATCGGGCGATCATCGAGCACGTGCGCAAGCTCGCGGCGCTCACGGGCGCGGAGCTGCACCTCGTCCACGTTGCCGATGGCTGGGCGGCCCGCAACTTCGATGGACTGGAGCTGCGTGAGTCGGAAGAGATGAAGGTGGACCGCGAATATCTCGAGAAGCTGGCAGCGGATCTCGCGTCGCACGGTCTCAAGGTCTCGACCGAATTGGCACTGGGCGATCCCGCGA
This sequence comes from Vicinamibacterales bacterium, assembly GCA_036802945.1. GTDB lineage: Bacteria > Acidobacteriota > Vicinamibacteria > Vicinamibacterales > UBA2999 > Gp6-AA40. Next base: position 27,161 of record DAIRVG010000021.1, on the reverse strand, counting down.
GCGAGCTGATTCGCCTCACCGAAGCGCGCGGGGTCGATCTGCTCGCGATGTCCACCCACGGCCATCGTTTCCTGAATGACCTGGTACGCGGTACGACGGTCAACCGCGTCAGGCATCTCGTGAAAGTTCCAGTCCTCCTGCTCCGCGCCCAGTAACAGTCATGGTAGTGTCCGGCTTCACCCCTCGACTATGCTCCAGGTGACCTGAGCAACGTCGAAGGTCAGCCGGACCGTGAATCCGGCTTCGGCCGGACGATGAGCCTCCGCTCCACGATCGCAACCCCCGAAGGCAAACGCCGCTATGTGCGCCGGCTGTTCGCCACGATTGCCCACCGCTACGATTTCATCACCGTTGCGCTCTCATACGGGCGCGACCGCCGTTGGAAGGAGCGACTCATCTCGCTCGCGCGGATCACGTCAGACGATGATGTGCTCGATCTCGCCTGCGGGACCGGAGACATTCTTTTTGCGGCTGCCCGGATGGCACGGAGTGCCGCCGGCCTCGATCTGACCTTCCAGATGCTGAAACTCGCTGCCGCGAAACCCTTACGTCCTCATGCGCCGCTCATCGCCGGCGACATGCTTGCCCTGCCGTTTGGCGGGGCGCGCTTCACCGTCGTGACGATCGGCTACGGTTTGCGGAATGTGCCGGACATCGAACAGGCAATCGGCGAGATCCACCGCGTGCTCGCACCCGGAGGACGACTGCTGTCGCTCGACTTCAATCGCCCGTCGAATCCCTTCGTCCGCGCTGCCTATCTGTCGTACCTGACTGTCGTCGGGTCGACGCTAGGTCTGCTGCTTCACGGCGACCCGGATACGTACCGGTACATCCCGGAGTCGATTCGCAAATACCCCGGCGCCGAGGGGGTAGCGCGCCTGCTCGAGCGACGCGGTTTCACGGATGTTCGCGTGGTTCCGCTGCTGGGCGGATTGATGGCGATTCACGTTGCCCGGAAACTCCCAACTGCCAACGCCCAACTTCCAAGAAGCTCGTTGTAGCGAAGGCAGACTGGTTTGGGAGTTGGGAGTTGGAGCTTGCGAATTATCAGCGTTCCAGCCACGGCTCCAATGCGCTCACCAGAAACGCGAGCACATCCGTATCGGACAGATCCTGTGGAGACGTGTCAGGCTTGATCGGGCGCTCGTCTTCCAATGTCCGCGACCCTCGTGTGTATCGAATCCGCCCGACGACCACGGAACGATCGCCATTGGTCTCGAGCGCGAACTCGACGTAATCATCACGCCCGCGATCCGACGCCAGGCGAAGACCGCCGCTCGGCGTCGACACGGTAAAGGGATAGCCTTCGGCCTTCAGCGCGTTGGCCATCATTCGCGTCGTCGGGGTCGCGACCTCCTCCAGGAACGCGGCGTAGGCGCGTTCCGCCTCCGCGGCGTGCTGTCGTCGCTGCTGCGAGCGCGCGCGTGCGCGCTCGATTGCATGCTTGAGTTGCTTCATGACCTCGGATACTTCCACGTGTGCCTCGCGGATAATTGTAGTCACGTCGATCCCGGCCCGCAGGACCGGTCGGGCGTCTTTCTAGCAGCGCGCGCCTTGTGAGTCCCGCCAGGTAGCGCCGCCCGCTGAGGAAACGGAAGGAATGCTGTGACTCATTCGATGAAATCGTTCGCCGCTGCCGTGCTTCTCGTGCTGCCGGTGGCGGCGGCCGCGCAGCAGCCACCGGCGCCTCCACGTGATGAGCCGGTGGTTGTCACCGCCGGCGATGGCGTCGTCCACGCCATCCCCGATCGCGCCTGGATTACCGTCACAGCGGAATCGCGCGCCGCCAACCCTCGCGACGCGCAGAAGAAGAACGCTGACGCGATGAAGCCGGTACAGGATCGCCTCCGTGCGGCCGGCATACCCGTCGACGCAATCCGGACGACCGAGTACGACCTGCAACCCGACTGGGACTACACGGACAACCGCCGCGTGTTGCGCGGTTACGTGGCGCGCAATACGATCGACATCCGGGTTGACGCGGTCGATCGTATAGGCGAGCTGCTCGAGATGGCGGTGACTGCCGGGGCGACATCGATTGGCGGCGTGCGGTTCGATCTGAAGGATCGCGGCAAGCTCGAGCGCGAAGCGCTGAGGCTGGCGGTGTCGGATGCGCGAGAGCGCGCCGTCGCCGCAGCCGCGGGAGCGGGGCGCAGCTTCGATCGAATTCTCAGGATCGAGGAACAAGGTGTAGGTGCACCGCCGCCGATGCCCTTTCGCGCCGCGCTCGCGGAACAGAAATCCGGAGAGCCGCCGATTGCCTCCGGTCAGATCGAGGTCCGGGCGCACGTCACGGTGACATCGCTTCTCAAATGATGGCTGTTGATTACACCAAGGCTCGGCGGCTGCTCGCGCGCCGCGATCCGATCCTGCGCGATCTGATGCGTGAGCACGGACCCTGCGGGCTCGCCGATCGTCAATACACGGATCCGTTCAAGGCGCTGATTCGCGCGATCGTGGGGCAGCAGCTGTCAACCCAGGCCGCGGCGACCATCTTCTCGCGCTTCGAAGCCCTGTTCGACACCTTCCCGTCGGCTGCGCAGGTGATGGCGACGCCGGATGAGCGCCTGCGAGGCGTCGGCCTCAGCACGCAGAAGACCAGCTACCTTCGGGACCTGTGCCGCCGAATCGAGGAGGGCGCCCTGCCGATCGGGGCGCTCGACCGAATGGACGACGAAAAAGTGATCGAAACATTGACGCAAGTAAAGGGCGTCGGCCGGTGGACGGCGGAAATGTTCCTGATTTTCCGCCTGCAGCGCCCGGACGTCCTTCCCGTTGGTGACCTGGGGATCGTGAAAGCGGTTCAACGAGTGTATAAACTCCGCAAAGCGCCAACGCCGGATCGCTTGACGCGGATCGGGGAGGCGTGGCGACCCTACCGATCCGTGGCGTGCTGGTATTTGTGGGCGAGCCTGAACAACGCCCCGACGAAGGACTGACGCACCATGAACATACGAACGCTCTCCAGCCTGGTCTTTGCTGCAGCTCTTTCAGCTCTCGCGGTATCGCTGACCGCGCAGAACCGCCCTTCGGCGGTGGCGGACATTCCGAAAATTCAGATCGAGAAATACACGCTGCCGAACGGCCTCGACGTGATTCTCAGCGAGGATCATCGTCTGCCGCTGACGGCCGTCAACGTGTGGTACCACGTCGGCCCGTCGAACGAGGCTGCGGGTCGCACCGGCTTCGCGCATCTCTTCGAGCACATGATGTTCCAGTGCTCGAAGCACGTGCCGTGCGATTCGCATATCCGCCTGCTCGAGGCGGCGGGCGCCAGCGATCTCAACGGTACGACCGACTACGACCGCACGAACTACTTCGAGACGGTCCCTTCAAACGAGCTGGACCTGGCCCTGTGGCTCGAGTCCGATCGCATGGGTTATCTGCTGGACAAGGTGGATCAGCCTGCGCTCTCCAATCAGCAGGATGTTGT
>DAIRVG010000021.1:0-23628 GCA_036802945.1 Vicinamibacterales bacterium | reverse complement strand
GTTATCTGCTGGACAAGGTGGATCAGCCTGCGCTCTCCAATCAGCAGGATGTTGTGCGAAACGAGCGCCGTCAAAGCGTCGAGAACCAGCCGTACGGCCTCGCCGAAGAGGCCCTCGTGCAGGCGCTCTTTCCCAGGACCCATCCGTACTACGGCAATGTCATCGGGTCGCATGAGGACATCCAGGCGGCGAAGCTCGACGACGTGAAGAATTTCTTCAAGCAGTACTACGCACCCAACAACGCGAGCCTCGTCATCATCGGTGACATCGATCGGGCGCGCACGAAGACGCTGGTTCAGAAGTACTTCGGCACGTTGAAGCGCGGGCCTGCGGTCCCACCGATTAACGCCGAGACTCCGAAGATCACCGCAGAGCGGCGCCTCGTCGTTCCGGCGCGCGTCGAGCTGCCGCGCGTGTACATGGCGTGGGTGACGTCGCCCATCTTCAAGCCGGGCGACGCCGATGCGGACATGACCGCCGAGATTCTCGGCGGGGGCCGTTCGAGCCGCCTCTACAAGAAGCTGGTCTACGAAAGACAGATCGCGCAGACCGTCGCGGCGCAGCAGTACTCGCTGATCCTCGGGTCAATTTTCCAGATCGAGGCGACGGCGAGACCCGGGCACACGGTCGACGAGCTCGAGAAGGCGATCGACGAGGAACTAGCGGGGTTACGCGCGACACCGCCGCCCGCGCGCGAAGTCGAGCAGGCGCGCAACACGATCGAAACCAACATCGTCGGCAGCCTCGAGCGACCCGGCGGCGTAGCGAACCGGCTGAATTCCTACAACCATTTTCTCGGGACACCCGACTACCTGCAGAAGGACATCGAACGGTATCGAGGTGTGACGGCCGCGAGCATCCAGACTTTTGCCCGGAACCAGCTCCCGGGGAGCGCGCGCGTCGTGCTGCACGCAATCCCGGGCACGCCCGCGCCCGTCCCACCAGTCGCGACACCACCGGCGCCGCAGTCGGCGCAAGGGGCGGGTGCAGAAGCGATCAACGCCGACGAGCCATGGCGAAACGAGATGCCGAAGGCTGGAACGGCAACGACGCTGAGGCTCCCGACGCCGCAGTCGGTCACGTTGGCGAACGGGCTGACGGTGCTCCTCAGCGAGCGGCCGGGCATGCCCATCGTCGCAGCCAACCTCGTGCTCAAGACCGGTAGCGATGCGAATCCCCTCGACAAGCCGGGCCTCGCCAATTTCGTGGCGGCAATGCTCGATGAGGGAACGACGACGCGCAATGCATTGCAGATTGCCGACGATCTCTCGCAGCTTGGCGCTTCGCTGAATACCAACAGCTCCATGGATGCGACGACGATCTCGGCGCGCTCGTTGTCGAAAAACTTCGCGGCGACACTCGACATTCTCGCGGACGTCGCGCTGCACCCATCGTTTCCGGCGGCGGAAGTCGATCGTCAGCGTGCGAGCCGGCTCGCACAGCTGGTCCAGCAGCGCGATAACCCGGCCCAGGTCGCCGCGCAGGTGACCGCCGCTGCGCTCTACGGCACGCGGCACCCGTATGGCTATAGCGAAGTGGGCACCGAAGCCGCCGTCAAGGGCATCACGCGCGATGACATGCAGGCGTTCTGGAAACAGAACTTCGTTCCAAACAACGCGGCGCTGGTCGTTGCCGGCGGCGTCTCAATGGCGGAGCTGCGTGGCCTGGCGGAGAAAGCGTTCGGCGCATGGCCCCGCGGGACGCCCGTTACTCCGGCGCTCGGAAGCCCGATGACGACCCAGGCGCGCGTCGTGATCGTCGACAAGCCTGGCAGTCCTCAGACACAAGTACGCGTGGCGGTCATCGGCCTTGCACGCTCCTCGCCTGATTTCCGCCCGGTCCAGGTCATGAACCTCGCGCTTGGTGGCCTCTTCTCGAGCCGCATCAACATGAACCTGCGCGAGGAGCACGGGTACACGTACGGAGCGAATTCACAGTTCGTCTTCCGCCGCACCCCCGGCCCGTTCCAGGTCGCGTCCGGGATCCGGACAGATGTCACGGCGCCCGCCGTCAGCGAGATCCTGAAAGAACTTCGCGGAATGGTCGAGAAGCCGATGAACGACGACGAACTGAAGAAAGCCAAGGACGCGTTGACGAACTCGCTGGCCGGAGCGTTCGACAGCAGCGCGAACGCGGTGAACAACTTCTCGAACGTGTTCATCTACGACCTCGGGCTCGATTACTACACGCTCTACGCGCAGCAGGTGAACGCCGTTACGAACGACCAAACGCTTGCGGTCGCGAAGAAGTATCTGGTGCCGGACCACCTCGTCGTCATCGCTGTCGGCGATCGCGCGAAGATCGAACCGGAGCTCCGGAAGCTGAATCTTGGCGCTGTCGAGATCCGCGACGCCGAGGGCAGACCTATCAGTTAGAAAAACCCAAATCCCAAATCCCAAAACCCCAATCCCAAGGAGTTGGCGGCCGGCTTCAGCCGGCCTCCACCTTGGGGGTTGGGAGTTGGAAGTTGGTAGTTGTTATAATCCGACTTTCCCAGTCGGATATGCCTGTTGCCATCCCGGGGCCTCCCCGTACCGCTACGTCCATCGTCGATTTGATCGGCAATACGCCCCTGATCCGGCTGTCGACGTTCGAAGCGGGGCTTCACAATGTCGAGCTCTATGCGAAGGCGGAGTGGAGGAATCCGGGCGGATCGGTGAAGGACCGTCCGGCCGCACGGATGATTGCCGACGGCGAGCGGTCGGGCGCGCTGACGCGCGACAAGATCATTCTCGACGCAACATCCGGCAACACAGGCATCGCCTACGCCATGATTGGCGCCGCGCGCGGCTATCAGGTGCGGCTGTGCGTGCCGCAGAACGTCACGCCGGAACGAAAGCGGATACTGCGCGCGTTCGGCGCCGAGATCGTCTTCACCGATCCGATGCAGGGATCGGACGGCGCCATCCTTCGCGCGCGGGAGATGTACGCGGCGGATCAGAGCCTCTATTTCTATGCGGACCAGTACAACAATCCTGGCAACTGGCGCTCCCACTACGACACGACGGCGCCGGAGATTATCGAGCAAACGAGCGGACGTCTGACGCATTTTGTCGCCGGGCTGGGGACGAGCGGGACTTTCGTCGGCGCCGGACGGCGCCTGCGGGAGTTCAATGCCGCGATTCGCCTCATCTCGGTGCAGCCGGACTCGCCGCTCCACGGCCTCGAAGGCCTGAAGCACATGGAAACCGCGATCGTGCCAGGCATCTACGATCCGTCCGTGGCAGACGAAGATCTCGGAGTGTCCACTGAGGAAGCCTTCGAGCTGACACGCCGCCTTGCGCGGGACGGACTCTTCGTCGGGATCTCGAGCGGCGCGAACCTCGGCGCCGCGCTGAGCGTGGCGCGGCGCTCCCCGAATGCAGTGGTGGTCGTGATCTTTCCCGACGGCGGCGAGAAATACTTGTCCGAGCGGTTTTGGGACGAAGCCGATGAAAGCGGCGCGGACCCTTTGGGTCCGCGGGAGCGCAATGCAGACCCGCTTGCCGCGCCGGCCAGCCTCGGCCAAGGCTACGTCGGTTCGCCGAAGGGTCAGCGAAGCCGGAAGCCGCGGAGCGGTGAACGCGGGATGGGTCCACGCTAGGAATGGGCCTGGACCTCGAGCCGCACGTGGATGCGGCGATTCGCGCGCATGGCGCGGAGACGTATCCGAACGAATGTTGCGGCGCCCTCATTGGCCGCGACGGCGTCGTCTCCGATACCTTCGCGCTGCCGAACATGACGGAAGAAGGGCCTCGGAGGAGGTTTCTGGTGCGTCCGCAGGATTATCAGGCGGCCGAGCGGCGCGCGAGCGACGTCGGCGCTGAGCTTATGGGGTTTTATCACTCGCACCCGGACCACCCGGCGCGTCCGTCGCAATACGATTTGGACCATGCATGGCCCTTCTTTTCGTATGTAATCGTTTCTGTCCGCGAGGGCGTCTCAGGAGACATGACTTCGTGGCGCCTTCGCGAGGACCGCTCCGTCTTTGACCAGGAAGATCTGAACAGCTGACTTATGCCTAACACCATTCACATCCCGACCCCGCTGCGGCCGTTTACCGACAAGAAAGAGTCGGTAGAAGTCACCGGCGGCACCGTTGGCGAGCTGCTCGCCGATCTCACGACGAAGCACGAAGGTCTCCGCAAGCACTTGTACGCCGACGATGGCCGGCTGCGGAATTTCGTGAACGTCTATCTGAATGACGAGGACATCCGTTACCTGGAGAAGGAAAAGACGCCGGTCAAGCCGGGCGATTCGCTCAGCATCGTGCCGTCAGTGGCTGGAGGCGCACCGGTGACGACGGACGCCAAGACGACTGGCGGGGCAGGGACGGTTCTTCAGACCCGCCCGGGGCAATCGGAGCTGTCGCAGGACGAGATCAAACGCTACTCGCGGCATCTGATCATGCCCGAGGTCGGCATCGAGGGTCAGCGTAAGCTGAAGGCCGGCAGCGTGCTCTGCATTGGCGCCGGCGGCCTGGGGTCCCCAGCAGCAATGTATCTCGCAGCCGCAGGCGTCGGCCGCATCGGCATCGTCGATTTCGACGTCGTCGACTTCAGCAACCTGCAGCGCCAACTGCTCCACTCGACGTCCGATGTCGGCCGTTCAAAACTCGCGTCGGCCAAGGACAAGCTTCACGGCCTGAATCCGCACATTCAGATCGACACGTACGAGACGACGGTGACATCGGACAACGCGCTTGAGCTGTTTCGCCCGTACGACGTCATTCTCGACGGCACCGATAACTTCCCAACGCGATACCTGGTCAATGATGCTTGCGTGCTGACCGGCAAGCCGAACGCGTACGGCAGCATCTTTCGCTTTGAAGGCCAGGCGTCGGTGTTCGCCACGAAGGAAGGGCCGTGCTATCGCTGCCTCTATCCGGAGCCGCCGCCGCCGGGACTCGTTCCGAGCTGTGCCGAAGGCGGCGTGCTGGGTGTGCTGCCCGGCATTATCGGCGTCATCCAGGCAACTGAAACGATCAAGTTGATCCTCGGCATTGGGGAGCCGTTGATCGGCCGCTTCCTGATCTACGACGCCTTGAAGATGCGCTTCCGCGAGCTGAAGCTCCGGAAGGATCCGGAGTGCCCCGTGTGCGGCACGCATCCGACGGTCACGAAGCTAATCGATTACGAACAGTTCTGCGGCATCCGGCCGGAGCCGGCAGCGGCCCAAACGACAGGAGCTGGTGTGAGCGATTGGGAGATTACGCCGGTCGATCTGAAGAAGCGGATGGACGCGGGCGATGACGTGCTGGTGCTCGACGTGCGCGAGCCCAACGAGTACCAGATCAACCGGATTCCGGGTTCGGTGCTGATTCCGCTCGGCGAGTTGCCGCGTCGCTATGCCGAGCTGCCGAAGGACAAGGACATCGTCGCGCAGTGCAAGATGGGCGGCCGCAGCGCGAAAGCTGTGGAATTCCTCCAGACCGTTGGATTCAAGCGGGTCAAGAACCTCCGCGGCGGAATTCTGGAGTGGATCGACAAGGTCGACCCGTCGCAGCCTAAATACTGAAGGGATCGGCGGATCCGGATAAAGCCGACCTTTCTTGACGGAATTCGGCTGGATTGGTAATATACGACTACTGCAGTCGGATTTAGCAGGACTCCAATGCTGAGGCTCTCAAAAAAAGCTGACTACGCGCTGATGGCGATGAAGCATCTCGCCCAGAGCAGCAGCACCTCGTCTACCAGCGCCCGCGAAATTGCGGAGCAGTACGACATCCCGATCGAGTTGATGGCGAAGGTGCTTCAGCGTCTGGTCCGGATCGGCCTGCTGGCCTCGACGCAGGGGACGCGCGGCGGATACACGCTGGGACGGCCGCCCGCGAGCATCAGCGTGGCGGATGTCATCGAGGCGATCGACGGTCCCTTCACCGTGACTGCGTGCTCGACGGAAAAGAACGACTGCGAGCAGTACAGCAAGTGCAGCGTCCGCGATCCGCTTTGGCAGATTCGCGAGCGGATTGCGGCAGCTCTTGGAACCGTGACGCTTGCAGAGATCGCGGCGGAGAATGTGTCTTCGCCAGTGTCGGTCTCGCGCGCCGCGGTGCTACATAACGCGCGAACGTAGGGCGGGTCCTTTCGGATCCGCCGGAGAAGACGATGAAGCTGCCGATTTACATGGACTACCACGCCACGACGCCCGTCGATCCGCGGGTGCTCGAGGCGATGATGCCGTTCTTCACCGAGAAGTTCGGCAACGCGGCGAGCCGCAACCATCCTTTCGGCTGGGAAGCCGAGGAAGCGGTGGAGGCCGCACGCAAGCAGGTCGCCGACCTGATTGGCGCGAACCCCAAGGAAGTCATCTTCACGAGCGGTGCAACCGAATCGAACAATCTCGCGATCAAGGGCGCCGCCGAGATGTACCGCGAGAAGGGCAATCACATCATCACGTGCGTCACCGAGCACAAGGCGGTGATCGACACGTGCAAGAAGCTCGAGAAGCAGGGACTGCGCGTCACCTACCTGCCGGTCCAGAAGGACGGCCGCATCAGCCTCGATGACCTCCGCGCCGCTATCACGGACAAGACCATCCTCATCACGATCATGACGGCCAACAACGAGATCGGCGTCATTCAGCCGATCGCGGAGATTGGCGCGATCGCGAAGGAGAAGGGAATCCTGTTCCACACCGACGGTGTGCAGGCGGTCGGCAAGGTGCCGTTCGACGTGACTGCGCTGAAAGTGGATCTCGTCTCGATCAGCGGCCACAAGATTTACGGCCCGAAGGGCGTCGGCGCGCTGTATGTGCGGCGCCGCAATCCGCGGGTGCTGCTCGCGGAGCAGATCAGCGGCGGCGGCCACGAGCGCGGCATGCGCTCAGGGACGCTGAACGTCACCGGCATCGTCGGCCTCGGGAAGGCCGCGGAGCTGTGCAAGCAGGAGATGGTCAAGGACACCGAGCGCCTGCGCAAGCTGCGCGATCGCCTGAACGCGGAGCTCCACAAGAGCCTTGACGAGATCTACATCAACGGTTCGATCGAGCACCGGCTGCCGCACAACCTGAACATCAGCTTTGCGTACGTCGAGGGCGAGTCGCTGCTGATGGGCATCAACGACGTGGCGGTGTCGTCCGGATCGGCGTGCACGTCGGCGAGCCTCGAGCCGTCCTACGTACTCAAGGCGCTTGGCGCCGGCGATGACCTGGCGCATTCGTCGATCCGCTTCGGTCTCGGCCGATGGACCACCGATGAAGAGGTCGACTACGTGGTCGAGAAGCTGACGAAGGTCGTGCGGAGACTCCGCGAGATGTCGCCGCTGTATGAGATGGTGAAGGAAGGCGTGGACCTTTCCAAGATGCAGTGGGTGTCCCATTAGGCGCCCCGTCAAGGGGCGCCCTACACCCGTAGGAGCCCTACACCGTGGGGCGGGTCTTTACGACCCGCCGGGAGAAGGAAATGGCTTACTCAGACAAGGTCGTCGATCACTACGAGAATCCGCGCAACGTCGGCTCGCTGCCGAAGGATGACGCAAACGTCGGCACCGGGCTCGTCGGCGCGCCGGAATGCGGCGACGTCATGAAGCTCCAGGTGAAGGTCAATCCCGACACTGGCGTCATCGACGATGCGAAGTTCAAGACGTTCGGGTGCGGCTCCGCGATTGCCAGTTCCAGCCTTGCGACCGAGTGGCTGAAGGGTAAGACCGTGGACCAGGCGCTCGCCATCAAGAACACCGACATCGTCGCCGAGCTATCGCTTCCGCCTGTGAAGATTCATTGCTCTGTCCTTGCCGAGGATGCGATCAAGGCGGCCATTGCCGACTACAAGAAGAAGCAGGATGAGCTGAAGGGCGCGAAGCCGGTAGCTCAGCACGCGCAACCGAGCGCATAGGCAAAGCGTCGTACAAGTACGTAGTGGCCGCCTTCAGGCGGACCAGGAGACCATGATCGAAATCAGCGAAGGCGCGGCACGGAAGATCAGGTCGCTGATGGCCAAGCAGGGCATCAGCGATGGGGGTCTTCGTGTGGGCGTGAAGGGTGGCGGCTGTTCAGGTCTGAGCTACACCTTTTCGTGGGAACGCGCGCCGCGCCTGGGCGATGAGGTGTTCGAGGGACCGGACGGCGCCAAAATTTTCGTCGACAAGAAGAGCCTGCTCTTCCTCAAGGGGACGACTCTCGACTACGACACCGCGCTGCTGACCCAGGGCTTCGTCTTCAGCAACCCGAACGCGAAGTCGACCTGCGGCTGCGGAAGCTCCTTCGGCGCATGACAGCTGGCAGCATGCAGCGGGCAGCTGGCAGTAAGCATCCAGCCGGAAAAAGAAGGTAATCGGGCCTGCCAGCTGCCTGCTGCCAGCTGTCTGCTTCACCATGACTCCCGAACCGATTCCTGTCCGTTCGCCTTCCATGCTCGAGTGCCGCAGCTGCGGCGCGGGCGCTCCTGTCGACGAGCATTTCTGCCCGCAATGCAGCCGCATCCTGGCGTTGGGCCGGCATGGTGACTACTTTGCGTTCCTCGACTTTCCCCGACGCCTGACGATCGATGCGCAGGACCTCGAGAAGCGCTTCCGCGATCTGAGCCGCAAGTTCCACCCGGACTATTACTACAACGCCACGCCAACGGAGCGCCTAGCGAGCCTCGAACGGTCGTCGTACCTCAACGATGCGTATCGAGCGCTGAAGAATCCGGTCTCGCGGGTCGAGCACTTGCTCGCGATCGAAGGATTGCCCCCCGCGAAATCTGAAGAGGGCACCGCGAAAGTTCCGCCGTCGCTTCTCGAGGAAGTATTCGCGCTGAATGAGGAGCTGGACGAGATTCGCGAGCTGCGTGAGTCAGGGACGGACCCGGCACGACTTCGCTCCAGGCTCGAATCCGCGCGACGGCCAATCGATGAGAAGCGGGAAGAGCACGAGCGGCAGCTGCTGGAGCTGAGCGCCCGCTGGGACAGCCAGGAGCAGGCGCCGGCGGCAGAGAAGCGAGCGACCCTCGACGCGCTGCGCGAGCGTCTCCTCGAGCGCAACTACATCAACAACCTGCTCGCGACCATCGAACGTGAGGTCGCGAACCTTTCCACCGGTAGCGGGCAGCCGGCAGCTGGCAGCAAGTAGACGATGGGCAAAGTCGTCGGCATCGATCTCGGGACCACCAACAGCCTTGTCGCCTATGTCGACAACGGCGTGCCGGTGGTCATCCGCGACGACAGCGGCGATGCCCTGGTGCCGTCGATTGTCTCCGTTGGCGAAGACGGGACGATCTTCGTCGGCCGCGAGGCACAGCGCCGCCTGCTGACGGCGCCGACACGTACCGTCTACTCGGTGAAGCGCTTCATGGGGCGCGGCATCGAGGACGTCCGTGGCGAAGCGAATCTGTTGCCTTTTCGGATCAGCGGCGAGACCGGCGGCGTCGTCCGCATCGGGATCGCGGATCGCGAGTTCACGCCGCCGGAAATATCCGCGTTCGTGCTTCGCGAGTTGAAGCATCGCGCCGAAGAGCACTTCCGCCGGCGCGGTGAGTTCGATTTCGAGGTGGACCGCGCGGTCATCACGGTGCCCGCGTACTTCAACGATGCGCAGCGGACCGCCACGCGCGACGCGGGGCGCCTCGCGGGTCTCGAAGTGCTCCGCATCATCAACGAGCCGACAGCGGCATCGCTGGCGTACGGCCTGGACAAGCGTAATCGCGGGACGATCGCGGTCTACGATCTTGGCGGGGGGACATTCGACATCTCGATTCTCAAGGTCGAGGACGGCGTGTTCCAGGTGCTGGCGACCAATGGCGACACGCACCTCGGCGGCGACGACATCGACCGGCTGCTGGTCGAGCAGGTGATTGCGGAGATCTCGTCTCGCGGACCCAAAGGGTCCGCGCCGCAACCGTCGTCCGTGCCGCAACCGTCGTCCGCGCCGCAACTGTCTCCTCAGGCAATCCAGGAGATCCGGAAGGCGGTCATCCAGGCAAAGTGGGATCTGTCTGACGTCGAGGAAACCGAGATCAGGGTTGAGTCGTCTCCTGGCGTACCCGGCGGCTATCGGAAGCGAATCACCCGCGCCGATTTCGAACGACTGATTCGGACGCTGGTCGAGCGGACCCTCGATCCGTGTAGCCAGGCACTTGCTGATGCGGGTCTCGAAGCACGGGACATTGACGAAGCGGTCCTCGTCGGCGGCTCGACGCGCATTCCGCTGGTTCGCCGCGTAGTCCAAGAGCTCTTCGCCCGCGAGCCACACAGCGAGCTGAATCCTGACGAAGTGGTCGCACTTGGTGCCGCCGTCCAAGCCGACATTCTCCTGAGCGGGCGCCGCGAAATGCTCCTGCTCGACGTCACGCCCCTCTCGCTCGGCATCGAGACGATGGGCGGAGTGGTGTCGAAGATCATCCTGCGGAACTCGACGATCCCGGCCAGCGGCCGCGAGATGTTCACATCCGGCGTCGACAACCAGACCGGCGTCGACATCCACGTGCTGCAGGGTGAGCGGGAGCTCGCGGCCGATTGCCGGTCGCTCGCGCACCTCCACCTGAAGGGCATTCCGCCGATGCCGGCAGGGCTGCCTCGCATCGAGGTGGGGTTCCAGATCGACGCCAACGGGATCCTGAGCGTCGCCGCCCGCGAGCTGCGGACCGGCATCGAACAGGCGATCGAAGTGAAGCCGTCGTACGGGCTGACGGACGAGGAAGTGGAGCGCATGCTGATCGAGTCGTTCGAGCATGCGGAAGCCGACTTCGAGGCGCGGCTGCTGATCGACGCGCGCAACGAAGCCGAAAGTGTGATCCAGGCGACGGACAAGGTCTTGCGGCGGCCCGATTTCGCGACCATCGCGGCCGAGCAGCTGGAACCCGGCGAACGGGAGCGCATCGATGCGGCGCTGGCGGCGCTAAAAGCCTCGATGGGCAACACCGACCGCGCCGTCATCCAGGACAAGACGCACGCGCTCAACCATGCGACACAGCACCTCGCCGAGGTGACGATGAACCGCTCGGTGCGCGAAGCGCTCGCCGGCAGGAACGTGAAGGACGTGTGATGCCCAAAGTGACTTTCATCATCGACGGGAAAGAGCAGACCGTGGAGTTCGAGCACGGCAAGCTCGAATACAAGGAGCACGGGCTGCCCGAGTCCTTCCTCGATGTGGCGATGAACCGCGGAATCCAGCTGGAGCACGCCTGCGGCGGGAGCTGTGCCTGCACGACCTGCCACGTCATCGTCCGTAAGGGTATGGAAAACCTGAGCGAGATGGAGGACAAAGAAGCGGATCGACTCGACACGGCATGGGAGCTGACGACGACGTCGAGACTGGGATGCCAGGCGGTGGTCAAGGGCGATGTCGTGGTCGAGTTCCCGATGTATACGCGCAATTACGTACAGGAAGGCGGCGCAATTCAGCTCGGCAAGTCGGATCGCAAGGAAGAGGAGACCAAAGAGGCAGAGGTGCGTCCGTGAAGTGGACGGACACCGAGGATATCGGCATCGCGTTACAGGAAAAATTCCCCGATATCGACCCCCTCACCGTAAGATTCACCGATCTGCGCGAGCGGGTGCTTGAGCTCGACGGATTCGACGACGACCCCAAAACCTCGAACGAGCCGAAGCTCGAGGCGATCCAGATGGCTTGGTACGAAGAATGGAAGGACAACCAGTAGGCTTTTACTGACGTCTCAACAGCCATGCAGCTCAAGCGGGCCTTACTCATCGGGTTGCTCATCATCGGCGTCGCGCATGCGGCGGCCGCGCAACAGACCTCGGCCGACGTGAGCCGCGTGGCGATCCCGGTCGATGTGAATCGCCTGCCGATCGACCTTGCCAAGATCACGCGCCAGCTTCGACAGACCCAAAGTACCGAGTTGCCCAACGGCCTGCATATCCGTTACACGATCGACGTCTACGGGGCCGCGCCGCGGATCGAGTTCTTCACCAAGGAAGACAACCTCCAGACCGGACCAGTACCGTACGGGGCGCCCACGCACGGCGAAATGATCTACCAGGTCACGCCTCAGGAATTCCGCGCGCCAATCGCTGATTTCGGCGCGCTCCTTCGCTGGCTCGGCGATCGCGGCAACAAGAAATAGAATTTCGACCTGGATGCGCATCCTGGTCGTGGCGGCCACCCGCGCGGAAATCGATCCGTTCATCGCGGGACTCCGCTTCGAGTCGGAGGGTGACTCCCCCGTGAGCAGGTACACACGCGGCGCGCACCGCGTCGACGTGCTGACGGCCGGTGTCGGCATGGTGGCGACCGCGGCGTGGTGCTCGCGAGTCCTGGCCACGGGGGACTACGACATCGCGCTCAACCTCGGGGTGTGCGGGAGCTTCGATCGTACCCTTGCGCCAGGAAGCGTTGTGCACGTCGTCTCGGAGTGCTTTTCCGAGCTTGGCGCCGAAGACGATGGAGCGTTCCTCACCATCCAGGAGTTGAAGCTGCTCGGCGACGACGAGTTTCCGTTTCAAGGCGGACGAATGGTGAACGCCGCGCCGCCTCCGAACCTCGTGTTGCGCCGGCTGCCGTCGGTGGACGGCATCACGGTGAACACCGTTCACGGCAACGAGCAATCGATCGCCGCGGTCGTGGAGCGTTTCAGGCCCCAGGTGGAAAGCATGGAAGGCGCCGCGTTCATGTATGCCTGCCTGATCCACCGCCTCCCGTGCGCCGAGGTGCGCGCGGTTTCGAACGTAGTGGAGAAGCGGAATCGTAGTGCATGGAAGATCGCGGAGGCGATTTACGGCCTGGGTGAGACGGCGCTCAATATTCTCGATCACGCATGAAACTGTCCCTCGGCTTTTCCCCGTGCCCGAACGATTGCTTCATGTTCGACGCAATCGTCAACCGGCGGATCGATCTCGAAAGCCTGGAGTTTTCGATCCGCATGGCGGACGTCGAGGCGCTGAACAAGGCGGCGTTTGCCGGCCAGGCGGACGTGACGAAGCTGAGTTATCACGCGTACGCGTACTGCACGCGCGACTACGTCCTGCTGGATGCCGGCAGCGCGCTTGGACGCAACTGCGGACCGCTCCTGATCTCGAAGCGGCCGATCGCGGTGGAGGAGGTCGCGGCCGGGACGCTCGCGATCGCGATTCCAGGCAGGTACACGACAGCGAACTTTCTTCTCGGCCTGGCGTTCCCGGCTGCGCTGAACAAGTCGGAGCTGCTGTTTTCGGACATCGAGGCGGCCGTGCTCGACGGGCGGTTCGACGCGGGGCTCATTATTCACGAGAACCGCTTCACCTACGCGGCGAAGGGCTTGACGAAGATCATCGACCTCGGCGAATTCTGGGAAGGCGAAACTGGCGCGCCGATTCCGCTCGGCGGGATCGTCGTCAATCGCTCTCTTCCCGGCGAGGTGCAGCGCGCCGTGAATCGCGTGCTGCGTCGCAGCGTCGAATATGCGTTTGCCCACCGTGCCGCGAGCCTGCCGTTCGTGCGCGAGCACGCCCAGGAGATGAGCGAAGAGGTGATGTACCGGCATATCGACCTGTACGTGAACGCGTATTCGGTCGATCTCGGCGTCGAAGGGAAGCGCGCCGTGGAACTCCTGTTCGCGCGCGCTGCGGGGACCGGCATCATTCCAGACGTGAAGCAGTCGTTATTTATCGCCGCCTGACAACCTTGAGTCGAGTCGTTCTCGAGTCTGACTCGCTTACAAGCCGTTACCCGAGTCTGACCCCAGCAATGATCTCGTGCAGCTGTCGAAGTCCCTCGGTTAGCGAGGCGGGGCCTGGCTGCAGGATGAACGCGGACTTGATCTCGTGAATCGCGCCATTGCGGACCGCGGTGACGTCCTCCCAGCCGGAACGCGACGCGATCTTCTCCTTCCGCACCGCCTTGCCGCACCACGACGCGACAATGACGTCGGGGTTTCGGCGCACGACCTCTTCCGGCGGGACGATGCGGTCCTTTCCGAGCTTGGCGTGCCGCAGCTCCGGAAAAATCGGGTCGCCGCCGGCAATCTCAATCAGCTCCTCGACCCACTGGATGCCCGAAATGAGCGGATCATCCCATTCCTCGAAATACACACGCGGCCGGTGCGGAGACTGCGCGGCCGCGGCCCGAACGCGATCGAGATCCGCCTCGAGCCGCAACGCGAGCGCGTCCGCGCGATCGCTGCATCCGATGAGCCCGCCGAGCATTCTGATCATCTGCAGGATCTCGGGCACGCTGCGCTGATTGAACACGAGCACGGTGTGGCCGCGTCGCACGAGCTCCGCCGCGATGTCCGCCTGCAAGTCGGAGAAGGCGAGGATGAGATCGGGACTGAGCGCTTCGATCTTGTCGAAGCGCGCGTTGATGAACGCCGAGACACGCGGCTTGTTCCGCGCCTCCGGTGGCCGGACGGTATAGCCGGATACGCCCACCACCCGATCGCCTTCGCCCAGCAGATACAGGGTTTCAGTCGTTTCCTCGGTCAGGCAGACGATGCGTGAGGGATAGCGTGGCATTTCTAGGGGAGGACCTTCAGGTCCACCCCTACGAAGGCGTCCGGATGAAGGACGCGCGCGAGCGTTTCCGCCGCAGCCGCCAGACGCGGACCCGGCGACATGAGGTAGCCGCCGTACAGCAGGTGCACCTGTCTATTCCGGACGGCTGGAACAGAGGAGAGCAGAGACCAGACCGAACGCTCTTTCTGGATGACCTCCGGCGTCGGTTCGGCGCCCGGGTGCAGCTCGATGATGACTTGCGGCGCGCGGACGAGCATCGTCTCGTTTGACGGCTGAATACCCTCGCGCTTTACATCGGCAAACACGTCCTCCGCGCCGGCCACCTCCAGAAGCTCGTGCAGGAAGCCGACGCCAGCGCTCACGTAGACCCCACGCAGCGCCATCGCATCGCGGCCCATGACGAGCATCGTGCGCGGCCTCGGTCGGCCGCGTACGCGCGCGCGAACGGCATCGAGCCGTGCCTGTAGTTGGGCAGTGACGCGATCGCCCTCGACCTTGTGACCGCTCAGCGCGCCGAGCTCGTGAATGGTCTGCAGCACGTTGCCGATACCGTTACCGCTACCGCCGTGGCGATAGCTGTAGACGCGGATGCCCGCGCGCGCGAACTGCCCCTGGAGGTCGGTCTGCGAGCCGTACATGACAACGAGGTCCGGCTTCAGTGAGAGGATCCTTTCGACGTCTGGATCGAGCAGTGCTCCGACCCGTGGACGCGACTGCACCTCGGGTGGAAAATCGTCGTAGCTGCTGACGCCGACGACCTGCGATCCCGCGCCAACAGCGAAGAGCATCTCGGTCAGGGCGGGGACGAGCGACACAATCCGCTGGACTGGTCTCGTTGTCTGCTGCAGCGGGGCGAGCCTTTCAGGCTCGCCTCGCGAACCCGAAGGGTTCGCGCCGCACAACACCAGTGCCACGACGGTCGCGATTGCGGCAGTCAGCTTTTTCGCACGAGCAGCCATAGGAAAAACGGCCCTCCCAACATCGCGGTGACGACACCGACCGGCACTTCGACGGGTGCCAGCACCGTGCGCGCAACCAGGTCGCAACCGACGAGAAAGGCCGCGCCAAACAGCGCGGATGCCGGCAGCACAATCCGGTGATCAACGCCAACCATCAATCTCACGAGGTGGGGCACGACGATGCCGACAAAGCCGATAGGACCGGCGAGCGAGACCGCCGCACTCGTGGCAAGCGATGAGCTCAGAAACGCCAGTCGCTGCGTCCGGCCGACGTCGACGCCTCGCGTCGAGGCGGCGTCGGTTCCGACGCTGAGCAGATTGAGCGATCGCGGCAACACCGCGAACATCGCGAACGCGACCAGGACGAGCGGCAGCGACGCGACAATCGGACCAAAGCTTCCGACGTCGAGGTCGCCCATCAACCAGCGCACGGTCCGATACGTCTGCGTAAAGTCGGCCATGTACTGCACGAACAGGATGAGCGCGGAGAAAAACGAATTGAGCGTGACACCCGCGAGCAGCAGGACCATCGTCGACATCGTGCGCCCTGGCCGGGTCGCCAGACCGTAGACAATTGCCGACGCGAGGAGCGCTCCGCCCAGGCTGGCGAGTGGCACCGGCGACAGCGCGCCCAGGCTCACGGCAGTGCTGAAGGTAATCACCAGGATCGCGCCAAGCGCAGCGCCGGCCGACACGCCGAGCGTGAACGGAGTCGCCAGTGGATTCCGCAGGAGCGCCTGCATCACCACACCGGCCGACGCCAGCGTCGCGCCCACGACGGCGCCAGACAGCACACGCGGCATCCGCGCGACGAAAAAGATCTGGGCGTCGACGTTGTCGGCAAAGGGAATCGAGCGGTCGAATACGCGCGCCAGATTGATCTGGGTGCTCCCGACCAGCGGCGCCAGTACGCAGGTGGCGACGGCGAGCGCGCCGTAGCCGGCGATCGTGACAGCAAGCCGAGTACGGATCGAAGGGGCCTCGCCCTGTTCCGCGGACCCAAAGGGTCCGCGCCGCACTGCGGAGGTACTCATCGTCGGCGCCGCGGTGTTGGGATGTTCATCGGGTCCGGCTCACGGGAATAACGGTGAGGTGGCCAGCGCGCGGATGAAACTGCACGTCAGCGTCCACGTCATACAACTGCTGCACCATGGCCCCGGTAAGCACGTCGTTTGTCGAACCCTGTGCCAATACACGCCCACCGCGCAGCAGCACCAGCCGATCGCACAGTGACGCTGCGAGATTCAAATCATGCGTTGCAAGGACCATGGTCACCTGCCGCTCGCGGTTGAGGCGCGAAAGCAATGAGGCGACCTCGAGCTGGTAGCCGAGATCGAGCGACGCCGTCGGCTCGTCGAGAAGGAGCAGCTCCGTGGCCTGCGCCAGCGCGCTAGCGATGATCACGCGCTGCTTTTCACCGCCACTGAGCGTCATGTAGTTGCGATCGGCGAGGTCCGCCGTACCGGTCACAATGAGCGACTCGCGCGCGATCGCGAAGTCCGCCGGCCCCTCAAGCTGAAACGCGCCGAGGTGGGGATGGCGCCCCATCAGCACCATCTCCATCGCCGAGTAATCGAAGGCCGGGTGTGTCTCCTGCGGAACGACCGCTATGTGGCGCGCCAGCTCCCGTCGCGTGAATGCCGAAAGCGGCCGATCGTCGAGCATGACAGCGCCGCCATGCGGTCGCAGTACTCCGCAGAGCAGCTTGAGGAGGGTTGTCTTGCCGCAGCCGTTGGGCCCCAACAGTCCTGTAAGCGATCCCGGCGTAATCTCGACGCTCACGTCAGCGAGTGAAAACGCTGTGCGCTCGCCCGCATAGCCGAACGAGACGGCCTTAGCGCGCAGCATGCGTGCCGCTGAAAGGAACCATTGGCGTCTCCTTCCGGCGTCTCACGCGCCGGTGAAAGGGACAGGAGCCGCGGGGCAGGTTTCCTGACTCGCGAAGCAACCAAGGAACGCCGTTTAGGGCGTTCCGGTGGACGGCGGCTTCGCTTACAGTGGCGGGACCGCGTGGGACTTTCACCCACTTCCCCTGCTTCCCTCCGGCGGGCCTGACAAGGTCCGCCCTACGGGATAATACGATTACTTCGTAGAGGCGGACCTTCAAGTCCGCCTACAAAGAATTCCCGGGCCGAGTCGGTTGTGGCCGGCGAGTATAGCACGTACAATTTTTCGAACAGGACCACGTGAATTCACGCATCCAGGCGGCCGGACTGACCGCGATCGACGCGAAGCTCCGCGCAGCGGAGCGACTCACGTTTGACGATGGCGTCACGCTTTTCAACTCGCCGGATCTGCTGGCGGTGGGATCGCTGGCGAATCGCGAGCGCGAGAAGCGCCACGCTGCGCGCACGTACTTCAACTACAACCTGCGGCTCGAGCCGACCAATGTCTGCGTCGCGAGCTGTCTGTTCTGCTCGTTCGCGCGGCTGCAGCCGTCCGACTCCGCCGCCTACACGATGTCGCTCGAGCAGGCGTGGGACAAACTGCGTCGCCGCGCAAATCAGCCGCTCACGGAGCTGCACATCGTCAACGGCCTCAATCCATATCTCCCCTTCAGCTATTACACGGAGCTGCTGCGCGGATTCAAACAGATCCGGCCGGACATTCATCTGAAGTGCTTCACGGCTGTGGAGATCGCTTTCTTCGCGGATCTCTACAAGATGTCGGACGAGCAGGTGCTGCGCGAGCTCATTGACGCCGGCCTGGATTCCCTTCCCGGTGGCGGCGCGGAGATATTCGCGGAACGGGTACGCAGGAAGATCTGCCACGACAAATGCGGCGCCGATCGGTATCTCGACATCCATCGCATCGCGCATCGTCTCGGGCTGCGCACGAACGTGACGATGTTGTACGGTCACATCGAGACGATGGAGGAGCGCGTCGACCACATGATGCGGTCGCGCGCGCTGCAGGACGAGACGGGTGGTTTCCAGGCGTTCATCCCGCTCGCGTTTCACCCGGACAACAACCAGATGCGCAAGCTGCCCGCGCCGAGCGCGGCGGACACCCTCCGCGTGCATGCGGTCGCGCGGCTGATGTGCGACAACATCCCCCACATCAAGGCGTTCTGGATTGCGACGGGTGTGGACGTGGCGCAGACGGCGCTGTGGTTCGGGGTCGACGACCTCGATGGCACCGTGCAGGAAGAGAAGATCTACCATATGGCCGGATCGCCGACGCCCGAAGGGATGACGACGGCCCAGCTCACGCGTCTCGTCCGAGCCGCCGGCCGCGAACCGCTCGAGCGCGACACGCTCTACAACATCGTCAACGTTCCGGCCGCGGCCTGCTGATCGCCGTGCATCATTCCCGAGATCGTTACGACGGAACTCGCCCTCCCCGTTACACTCTGCGATAGAGAGGGAACGCTCCGCCTGATGCGGGGGGCCCCACGAAGGGCAGGACGCAGATATGAAGCCAAGAATCAATGTCGGCATCATCGGAACCGGCTGGTGTGGCGGCATCCGCGCCGTAGCCGTCGCGGCGAGCCCGTGGGTCAATGAACTCCATATCGCAGAGATCAAGGAAGAACGCCTCAAAGAGATCGCCGCCTTGACCACGCCGGTGACCGCCACCACCGACTACCGCGTGCTGGTGGAGAACCCATCGATCGACGCGGTGATGATCTCGACGACCCCCGAGCCGACACACTATCCGATCGCCAAAGAGAGCCTCCTGGCCGGCAAACATGTATTCCTGGAGAAGCCGATTGCCATGGAACTCCACGAGGCCGACGAGCTCATTGCGCTGGCGCACTCGAAGAAGCTGGCGTTCACAATCGGCTATTCGCAGCGGTTCAACCCGAAGTTCGCGTTGGTGAAGCGCTCGATTGAAGACGGCACGATCGGCGAGCCGTGCAGTGCGATGGTCAGCCGCCACATCACCCGGAACCTTGGCAAGAAGATCGGCGGCCGCGTGAAGCTGTCACCCGCCGCGATGGAAGCGACGCACGACATCGACTTCGTGCTCTGGTGCCTCGCGCCACGGAAGCCGATTCGCGTCTATGCGCAGGAAGTCCACAAGATCATGAAGGGGCAGTACAACGTACCCGACTGCGTCTGGATCATCGTCACGATGGACGACGGGACGGCGTTCACGATTGGCGCGGGCTGGGTGCTGCCGCCGGCGTATCCAAATTTCTCGTCCACCTGGATCGAGTTCGTCGGCACTGAAGGCGCGGTGATGGTCGATGACACTCATCGCGACGTGTACACCACCACGATGAAGAAGGGCATCCAGTTTCCGATTTCGTCGATGCCCGGCGAAAAGGTGAATCATGTGTACGCGGGTCCGATGGAGGCCGAGACGTTGCACTTCCTGGAGTGTGTGGCGATGGGCAAACAGCCCCTCGTAACCGGCGAGCAGGCGCGGCTCGTCATGCAGGTGTACCGGGCGGCGGATCTGTCCGCCGAGACGGGGCAGCCGGTTGACCTGACCGCGGCTTCGTCTTCGGAGCCGACGTCCGAACCGACGTTCGCGTAATGCAGCTGCAGGCGAGGGGCGCGGACACACTGACCGTCGTGGGCGCCATGCGGGACGTCGACGCGACGACGGCGCGGCCCACGAAGATACGGTGGTGGATGCTCAGTCTGTTCAGCCTGATGTATCTCATCTCCTATCTGGACCGCGGCATCATCTCGGTCGCACAGCCGGAGATCAGAGCGCAGTTTGGCCTGAGCCTCAGCGACATGGGCCTGGTGCTCGCGGCGTTCACGTGGGCGTATGCCTTCGGTCAGGTTCCCGCCGGTTGGCTTGGAGACCGCTTCGGCCCGAGAAAGGTGCTCACCGCACTCCTCGCGTTCACATCGGCTGCCGCCTTGATGACTGGCGCGGCGACTGGGCTAACGTCTTTGTTCAGCGCCCGACTGTTTCTCGGCATCGGCGAGGCGGGGGCGTTCCCGGTCGCCAGCCGCGGGATGCAGCTCTGGTTTGCACCGGCGGAGCGCGGTCGCATCCAGGGGATTACGCACTTCTTCAGCCGGTTCGCCGTGGCGATTACACCGCTCGTCGCCGGTGGCATCATGGTCGCCTTCGGCTGGCGCGCGATCTTCTACATTCTTGGCGCGGTCGGTCTGGCGTGGGCCGTGTTGTTCGTGATCGTCTACAGAAACCTGCCGGAAGAACATGCCGGGGTGAACCGCGCGGAGCTCGCGCGGATTCGAGGCCTGAACCCGGACGGCTCCATCAAACACCCGAACATCGCGCGACTCTCCGTGCCATGGGGAACGATCGGTCGCTCGCGCAACATGTGGTTCATCGCGCTCGGGTACTGTTGTTTCTTCTTCGGTACCAATTTCTATCTCACCTGGTATCCCACGTACCTTCGGGAACATCGCCATCTGACGTTGCAGGCGTTGGGACTGATCGGTTCGCTTCCCCTTGTGGCCGGCATGCTGGGAGACGTGGTTGGCGGGTACCTCAGCGACATGCTGCTGAAGCGCACGGGGAACGCCACGCTGGCCCGTCGCGCGGTGGCCGCTCCTGGCTTTCTGTTGGCGGGGGTCTTCGTTGTACCTGCAGCGATGACGGAGAGTCCCGGGATCTCCATCCTGTGCCTGGCCCTCTCGTTCTTCTTTCTCGAGTTCGTAATCGGCCCCGCGTGGGCCGTGCCGATGGATGTGGGCGGGCAGTTCAGTGGCACGGTGACCGGGGTCATGGTCATGGCAGGCGCCCTGGCGGCGTCGCTGACTCCACTGGTGTACGGCGGACTATTTGATAGGGGCTACTGGGTAGCTCCATTCTTCGTGTCTGCCGCGGTGATGTTTGCCGGCGCTCTCATTTGGACGTTTCTGATCGATCCGGAGAAATCGGTTGTCCTTTCCACGTAGTCGCTGCGTTGGCCACGTGCGGTCCTGCAGCGACGTCCAACCAACGGGAGAATTCATGCAGACCAAGCATCAGACCCTGGCGGTTGTCCGCACGACCGTACTCGTCGTGGCCGGTGTCGCGGCACTCCTCGGCTACCAGGTGAGCGTACCCGCCAGCGCCGCAGCCCAGACAGACACGACTGCACCGAAGCGGATGGTGACTCAGGGGCCCGCCAAAGCTGTGGTCGAGAACATGTATCAGTGCCCGGTCACCGTCGAGAACTATCGTCCGTCAGGCGTGGGGCAGATCACGGCGACCGATGGGACGGTCATCACGATGCCGGCCGTGACGGCTTTTCAAATGGGGCTGGGACCAAAGAGTGTAGATCTCTACAACGAATGCACGCAGGTCACGCCGCAGAAGTCGGCCGACGTCTCGACCGTCAAGGTGCCGGTTATCGAGGTCGATCGAGACGGTGACGTGATCACCGGGTTCATCGTCGCGGACAACTATTACGAGATGTACGTGAACGGTACGCTTGTGTCGGTCGACAACACGCCCTACACCCCGTTCAACTCGACGATCGTCAAGTTCAGGGCCAAGCGGCCGTACACCCTCGCGTTTCTCGCAGTGGACTGGGACGCGCACCTTGGCCAGGGGATGGAGGTGTTTCCCAACACGCCTGCCGGCAAGGATTGGTACCCTGGCGACGCCGGCCTCATCGCGCGCTTCAGCGATGGCACCGTGACCGACAGCAACTGGAAGGCGCAGTCCTTCTACATTGCGCCGCTCAATTCTCCGGACGAGGTCGTGGAGCGCGGGAACTTGCATGACACGACCGCTCTCGGGCGCGTTCACCCGGTCGCCAGGAAGCCGGACTGCCAGGAGAAGTGCTACGCCGTGCACTACCCGGTCCCCTCCGGCTGGCAGTCCCCGACATTCAACGACTCGACCTGGCCGCGCGCGTACGAGTACACGGACACCGATATCGGTACGACGGCCTTGCCGGCCTACTCTCGCTATCCTGAGCTGTTCTCTGGCGCGCGCTGGATCTGGTCGGTCAACCTTGTGTTCGACAATGTGGTGATTGCGCGCAGAACCGTGCGCTGACAGGCGGATGACTCGTACGCTTCCGAAGGACTCCACCTGGAGCGAAGTGGCCCCGTTCGCCTCACTGGCCGCCGCCTGCTGACCTATCGCCGACCGTTCTGGGCGTATATAATTTTCCCTAGGTTAATGGCATCGATGATTCCGTTGCTCACGGAGTTCGAGAAAGAGCACATCGCAGAGCGGCAGGCCCTGCCCGAGCAGTACCTGGGGCTTTCCGACGCCGAGATGGACACGCGCATTGCCGCGGCACGCGCGAAACTCGGCAATAGGCTCGTCATCCTTGGGCATCATTACCAGCGCGACGAAGTGATCCGGTTTGCCGATTACACGGGCGACTCGTATCGGCTCGCGAACCAGATTGCGTCCCGTCCCGAAGCTGAATTCATCGTGTTCTGCGGCGTGCACTTCATGGCGGAGAGCGCCGACGTCCTTTGCGCTCCGAATCAGCAGGTGATCCTGCCTGACCTCGCCGCGGGGTGCTCGATGGCGGACATGGCCGCTCCGGACCAGCTGGAGACGTGCTGGGAAGAACTCACGCAGATGGGCGTCACTCTTCGACGGGTCTCGGGGCAGCCTGGCGTGATCCCGGTGACGTACATCAACTCCGCGGCATCGATCAAAGCATTCGTTGGCGAACGCGGCGGAACTGTCTGCACCTCGTCAAACGCGGCGGCGACGCTGAAGTGGGCGTTCGAGCGCGGCGAAAAGATTCTCTTTCTTCCCGATCAGCATCTCGGGCGCAACACTGCTTACAAGATGCGCATTCCGCTCGACGAGATGGTCGTCTGGGATCCGAACGAGATCTTCGGTGGCCTCGACCCCGATGACGTGAAGCGCGCGCGGATGATCTTGTGGAAGGGGCACTGCTCGGTCCACGTTCGATTTACCGCGGCGCAGATCCACGCGCTCCGCCGGCAGAATCCGGGCATCCGCGTCATCGTTCACCCGGAAGTGCCGTGGGACGTCGTCCAGGCAGCCGACGACAGCGGCAGCACTGAATACATCATCAAGACGGTCACGGAGAGCCCGGTGGGCTCCGTCTGGGCCGTGGGCACGGAAGTGCATCTCGTCAACCGTCTCGCGCAGCAGGTCGCACCGGAGCGCACGGTCGTGTCGCTCGATCAGTTCGGCTGCCTGTGTTCGACGATGTTCCGCGTCTCGCCGAACCACCTGCTCTGGATTCTCGAAGAGCTGGTCGACGGCCGCGTGCACAACCGCATCGTCGTACCCGAGGACGAGAAGCGCTGGAACCGTGTCGCCCTCGATCGAATGTTGTCTATTCGATAGCTCGGCTACTCCTAACTCCCAACCTCCAACGTTTGTGATGTACGATTCCTTTTTTGATCGACCGACGAGGAGGACGCATGGCGCATGAACTTCCCAAGCTCCCGTATGACTTC
>DAIRVG010000020.1:52614-55680 GCA_036802945.1 Vicinamibacterales bacterium | reverse complement strand
GACTATGCGGGCATGGGTCTGACGATAGGCCCCCATCCGATGTCATTGCGTCGCGATGATCTGGCGCTGCGCGGTGTGCTGCGTGCCTCGGATCTCTCGCAGGCGCGCGACGGACGCCGGGTACGTGTCGCCGGCATGGTCATCACGCGCCAGCGGCCCGGCACCGCCAAGGGGTTTGTCTTCCTCACCCTCGAGGACGAAACCGGGATCTCCAACATCATCATCCGCCCCGATCTGTTCGATCGCGACCGCATGACCGTGATCCGCCAGCCGTTCCTGCTCGTTGAAGGCGTGCTGCAGCACCAGGACGGCGTGCTCTCGGTGAAGGCAGAGCGGCTGCAGGGCATCGACGGCGCAGCGTCCGTCGACGCGCACGACTTCTATTGAGACGGGACTCGGGACGGCATTGGATTCCCGGATCCCGGATCCCGATCCGATCCCTGATCCCTGATCCCCGATCCCTGATCCCCTAGGCTCCGGTCCACGTGTCGTAAACTGATGAATCCTTGACCCCTTTGCGAATAGCGTTTCTCGGCTGCGGCTTCATCACCCGCGTGCACAGCCGGCACCTGAGATCGTTGAGGGACGAGATTTCCTGCAGCTACGCGAGCCGCGATCGCGCCAGGGCGGACGCCTTCTGCCGCGAGCATGGGGGAGCTGGCAGCTACCCGGACTACACCGCCGCCATTCAGGACCCGAACATCGACGCCGTCGTCATCGCGGTCCCGCCGCGCTTTCATCTCGACCTGACGCTGCAGGCGCTCGAGGCTGGCAAGCATGTCCTGGTCGAGAAGCCCGCCTACGTCTGCATGTCCGACTACCACACGGTCATGGAGGCGAGAGACCGTTCCCGGCGCGTCGTGCTCGTCGGCGAGAACGATCACTACAAGCCGCTCGCGGTCTGTCTGCGCAGATTGCTCGCGGAAGGGGTCCTGGGCGAGATGGTCTTCGCGCATTTCACGACGATCGCGCGCAAGTTCAAGACCGCCGACGACTGGCGCAACGACGAAACGATGGCCGGAGGAGACGCCTTTTTCGAAGAAGGGATTCATTGGCTGCACCTGGCAGGCAGTCTCGGACCTCGGATCGAGACGATCCACGGGTATCGGCCATCGGTGTCGAGCGAAGGGCCGGATACGCGCCCCAAGAGCATCCTGGTCGCCTTCAGGTACGATAACGGCGCCGTCGGTTCGCTCTACTACTCGCGCGAGATTCCATCACTGCTCCGGGGACTTCGACTCTCCAAGCTGTTCGGCCGCCGGCGCATCATCACCTTCGAATCCAACGGCCTGTTCGTGTTCGTCCGCGGGGAAGGGATGCCGTCGCTGCTTTTTCCCGGTTTTCGCGACATCCGCGGCTACCAGGCGATGTACCGTGATTTCGCGCGGGCGATTCACGAACAAGGGGTGCCGGAGATGAGCCTCGAGCGGGCCATCGAGGACCAGAGGCTCATGGATCAGATTTACGAGGCGGTCGCTCCCTGATCGATGCCGAACGAACGCTACGACATCATCATCATCGGGAGCGGGGCAGGTGGCGGCACGCTGGCGCAGTCACTGGCGGGCACCTCGGCGCGCATTCTCATCCTCGAACGCGGCGACTTCGTTCCACAGGAAGACGAAAACTGGAACCCGGAAGCGGTGTGGAAACATCTCCGCTACCGGATCGCGGAACACTGGCTCGACGAGCGCGGCCGTGAGTTCCGCCCGTACACCCACTACTGTGTCGGCGGCAACACCAAGTTCTGGGGCAGCGTGCTTTACCGCCTTCGCCGCGAAGACTTCGAGGCGATGGAGCACGCGGACGGCGTTTCACCGGCGTGGCCGATCGACTACGAGACGCTCGAGCCGTTCTACGAGCGGGCCGAGCGCCTCTACCACGTTCGCGGGCAGCATGGCATCGATCCCACGGAAGTCCCTCGCGGAGCGTTTCCGTACGCGCCGGTCCCGCACTCGGCCGGCATGGCGAACATTGTCACCAAGCTGCAGGCAATGGGTTTGCACCCGTCGCCGCTCCCGCTCGGATTGCTCCGGCCAGGCGAGCCGGACGGCTGCGTCCTCTGCAACACGTGCAACTCGTTCCCCTGTAAGGTCCATGCCAAGAGCGACGCCGATGTCTGCTGCATCCGTCACGCGATACAGCGGCCAAATGTCCGGTTGTGGACGAATGCGTACGCCCGCCGCCTGATCACCGATGCCGCCGGGCGGAAAGTCCAGGCCGTCGAAGTCGAGCGCAATGGTGAGACGCTTCGGGTCGAGGCGCCTCTGTTTCTCGTGTCCTGCGGCGCGGTCAACTCCGCCGCGCTGCTGCTGCGATCCGCGAACGACGCGCATCCGAACGGCCTGGCGAATTCCTCAGGGTTGGTTGGAACGCGGTACATGGCGCATCTCGCGACGATGATGCAGGGCTTCCACCCGTTCCGCCGGAACGAAACGGTCTTTCAGAAGACGGTCGCGATCAACGATTTCTACCTGCGGGGCCTCGCGACGCCGTACCCGCTCGGGCAGATTCAGTCGCAGGGAAGAACACACGGCGTCATGGCACAGACCGTCGCTCCGTGGATCCCGCTGTGGGCGTACGAAGCATGGGTGTCGCGCGGGGTGGACTGGCTCGCCATCTCCGAGGATCTTCCCAGGGTCGAGAACCGCGTGACGGTGGAGCGCGACGGACGCATCCGCCTGCAGTACCGTCCAAACAACGTTGCGCCTCATGAGCAGCTCGTCGCGGAAACCAAGCGGATTCTCCGGCGCCTCGGCTTCTGGGTCGTCGTCGCGCACTCCCACAAGGAGAAGAACACGACGCACCAGTGCGGCACGCTCTGCTTCGGGACGAATCCGCGCGAATCGGTGCTCGACCCGTTCTGCCGATCTCACGACATCGACAATCTGTTTGCCATCGACGCCTCGTTTTTTCCTTCGTCAGCGGCGGTCAACCCCGGCCTGACGATCGCGGCACAGGCACTGAGAGTGGCGGATCACATCAAAGAGACCCATCTGATGTAGGCCGGGTCCTCGTGGACCCGGCGTGGAGGCGCATGAAAGCACGCTCTTTCAGCCATTGCGGCAT
>DAIRVG010000020.1:43404-52514 GCA_036802945.1 Vicinamibacterales bacterium | reverse complement strand
AATCTGATCGAACTGATGGATTTGGGCTACATGTATCAGGTGCTGAACTGGCTCGGCCCGCTCGGGGGATGGCTGTTCAGAAGGGGCATGTATCGGCAATACTACGAGTCACCGGAGGAATACGCATGAAGCGAAGCATCATCCTGGGGTTGTTACTTGCTGTTGGCGGGCTGTCAATCGCCGTCGTCGCGCAGCAACCGCAGGCGCGGGTCGTCGAGGTCGCGAAGCTCAAGGACAACCTGTACGTCCTCAAGGGGGGCGGCGGGAACACCTCGGTCTTCATCACCGCCACCGGCGTCGTCGTGGTCGATTCGAAGAACCCGGGCTGGGGACAGCCGATTCTCGACAAGATCAAGACGCTCACCGACAAGCCGGTGACGACGCTGATCAATACGCATACGCACGGCGACCACGTCAGCGGCAATGTGGAGTTCCCGGCGACGGTGGACATCATCGTCCAGGAGAACACGAAGACCAACATGGTGAAGATGATCCCGAACAGCACGGCCGCCGATCAGACCGTGCCGGCGCAGACCATCTTCCAGCAGAACGGCAACAAGGGACTGGCGAAGCGGACGTTCAAGGACAAGATGACGCTCGGCAAGGGAGCGGACGAAGTCGATCTGTTCTACTTCGGCCGCGGCCACACCAACGGCGACGCGTTCGTCCTGTTCCCGTCGCTGCGCGTGCTGCACGCGGCGGACATCTTCTCCGGCAAGAACATCCCGCTGCTCGACGCGAACAACGGCGGCAGCGCGGTGGAGATCGCCAATACCCTCGAGAAGGCGGCCAACGCGCTCAACGGCAAGTACGACACGATCGTCACCGGCCACTCGACGGAGATGGTGCCGGCGGATCTGCGGGAGTACATCGCTTTCAACCGTGAGTTCATCAGCGATGTGCAGACGGGGATGAAGGCAGGGAAGTCCGCCGCGGACGTGGCGGCGAGCTGGAAAATTCCCGCGAAGTACAACGGCTACGCGCCGATCGCGACGCCCGCCGACCAGAACCGCGTGAAGAACAACGCCACGCTGGCGTACAAAGAGCTGGGATCGAAGGGAACTCGCTAGAGACGAGGGGTTAGGGGTCAGGGGTCAGGGGTCAGGGATCGAGAGTTTAGTCCTAATCCCTAACCCCTACAGATTTACTAAAGAGAGCAGTTCGCGGTCGTACTGGCCGCGAGCTTCCCCATACATCGGCGTGACAGCGTCCACGAAGGCCTTGTGCTCGCTGGCCGCGAGCTCGACTATCGTTCCCCCTTCGGCCCGAATCGCGGCCATCGAATCTTCTTCCTCCTTCACGTGCAGTCCGCGCTGGAACGCCACTGCGTCGCGGACCGCCGCACGCATCTCCTCCTGCACCGCCTTCGGCCAGGCGTCGAACGACGCTCGATGGAAAAAGATCGGACGCGAGAGGTAGAAATGGTTGCTCGCTGTGTGAAAGCGGTGGAGCTTGTGGACGCCGTAGGTGACCGTATTGAAGAACGGGTTCTCCTGTGCGTCAATCGTGCCCGCCTTGATCGCGGGGAGCAGCTCTGACAAATCCATGATCTTCGGGCTGGCGCCGAGCAGCGCAAACGTGCGCTCCTGCACCTTGCTCGGCAGCACCCGCATGCGCATGCCCTTCATGTCGGCCGGCACGTGCACGGGTCGAAGGCTGTTGGAGATGTGCCGGAAGCCGTTCTCGAACCAGCCGAGGATCCGGTAATCCATCTTCGCTTCGATGCGCTGCACCAGCGTCTGGCCGAAGCGGCCGTCCATGGCCGCGCGCGCGCCGTCATTGTCCGAGAAGATGAACGGGAGGTCGGCTATGCCGAGATCGGGCACGCGCTCGGTGAGGTAACTGCTCGATTGATAGCCAATCGTCAGCACACCGTCTTCAACGAGCCACAGGATGTCCTCGCCTTTGTACCCGAGGTCGAGGATGTTGTAGACATACTTGACCTCGACGTCCTTGCCGAATTTCGCCTGGAGACGATCGCCCATCATCTTCAACGCCAGGCTGAAACCGGTCGTCGGCGGACCGTATCCGCCCATCAGGATCTTGATCGGCTTCTTCGTCGCGCTGGTAGGCGCCTTCTGCTGAGCGGCGGACGCTGGGGTGACGGGGAAGCCACCGGCGACGGCTCCGGCGCCGATGAGGGCTGAGGCCTTGAGAAAGCGTCGTCTCGACATGCGGGGATTGTAAGCTCACCGGGTGCCAATCCGTATCGGAATAGACGTCGGCGGGACGAAGATCGAAGGGGTGGCGCTCGACGGCAGCGACGAGATGGCGCGGACTCGAGTGGAGACGCCGCGCGAGAATTACGCCGCTACGCTCGACGCAATCGTACGCCTGGTCGCGACGCTCGAACAGCGGGCCATCGAATCCCGAACCCCGAATCCCGAATCCCGGCTCCCAACCGTCGGCGTAGGCATTCCGGGCGCGTTGTCACCCTCGACTGGCCGCGTCAAGAACGCGAACTCGACCTGGCTCATCGGACAGTTACTCCAGCAGGATCTCGAGTCGATCCTGGGACGACCCGTTCGGATTGCCAACGACGCGAACTGTCTGGCGATGTCTGAAGCCGCCGACGGCTCCGGCGCCGGCGCCGAGGTCGTCTTTGCTGTCATCGTCGGGACCGGTACGGGAGCCGGCATTGTCGTCAGGGGACAGCTCGTCACAGGCCCTAATGCGATTGCAGGTGAGTGGGGACATAACCCGCTGCCGTGGGCCGAGGCCGAGGAGATGCCGGGACCGCCGTGTTACTGCGGGAGGCGCGGCTGCATCGAGACGTTCTTGTCCGGCCCCGGCATGGCGACGGACTACGAACGACGCGCGAGGGAGCGGTTGTCGCCGCCAGAGATCGTCGAGCGCGCGGCGGCCGGCGAACAGGAAGCCGAGATGACGCTGACGTGCTACGAACAGCGGATGGCGCGCGCGCTGGCAAGCGTCATCAATGTGCTGGATCCAGACGTCATCGTGCTCGGCGGCGGCATGTCCAACATCGAGCGTCTCTATGTCAACGTGCCACGCCTCTGGGCGGAATTTGTGTTTGCCGCAACGAGTCCCGAGTCCCGAGTCCCGAATCCCGAATCCCGAGTGCAGACGCGCCTCGTCCGCGCCCGTCACGGCGATGCGAGCGGCGTGCGCGGTGCCGCCTGGCTCTGGCCTGCCTCGCCGAAGCCTTAGGCGAAGGCGGCTTGCCTCGCCAAAGCCGAAGGCGAAGGCGGGCCTGCCTCGCCGAAGCCTTGGCGAAGGCGGCTTGCCTCGCCAAAGCCGAAGGCGAAGGCGGGGCGTGGGAAAATAGCTGCACGCTGATGCCCAAGACGAAGAGATTTCTGCCGGCGTCGGTCATTGCGCTTCGGCACTACTCGGCGCGGACGTTTACCGCCGATCTGATCGCGGGCGTGACCGTCGGGCTCGTGGCGCTGCCGCTGGCCATGGCTTTCGCGATTTCCTCGGGCCTGCCGCCTCAGGCTGGCATCTACACCGCGATTGTCACCGGATTCATCATCTCGGCGCTCGGCGGCTCGATGACGCAGATCGGCGGACCGACCGGCGCCTTCGTGGTGGTCGTGTACGGGATCGTCGCGCAATACGGTATCGACGGGCTGTTTACCTGCACGATGATGGCGGGCGTCATCCTCCTGCTGATGGGGATTACAGGCACGGGCACCGCAGTCCGGTTCATCCCAAGGCCGATCGTCATGGGGTTCACGAATGGCATCGCCATTGTCATCGCGAGCACCCAGCTCAAGGACTTCGGCATCGCGGTCGATGGGCCGATTCCCGGCGAGTTCGTCGGCCGTCTGCGCGTGCTCGGCTCGCACGTCGGCGCCTCGTCGCCCCCAGTGGCGGCGCTCGGCATCGCGGTTGTCATGCTGATCGTCGTCTGGAATCGCTTTGTCCCCCGCGTCCCGGGGTACATCGTCGCCCTGGTCGCCGGGACCGTTGCGGCGATGCTGCTGCAGCTACCAATTGAAACCATTGGCACCCGGTTCGGGGGAATTCCCGCCGGGCTACCGTCGATGGAGATCCCTACCTTCCACGCTGGCCTGGTCCTCCAGCTGCTGTCCCCCGCGCTGACGGTGGCGATGCTTGGCGCGATCGAGTCGTTGATGTCAGCCATCGTGGCAGATCGGATGGCGGGCACGCGTCACAACTCGAACGTGGAACTCTTCGCCCAGGGCGTTGCCAACATTGTGTCGCCACTCTTTGGTGGGCTTCCTGCCACTGGCGCCATCGCGAGGACAGCGACGAACATCCGATCGGGAGCCAGGACACCGGTTGCCGGCCTGATTCATTCGGCGACGCTCCTCATGATCCTACTCTTCGCGGCTCCGCTCGCGGCCGCGGTGCCGATGGCCGTGCTTGCCGGAATCCTGATGGTCGTCTGCTACAACATGGGCGAGTGGCACGAGGTCCCCGAAACTGTGGAAGGAGAGCTGGACCGATCGTCTCGTATGGCTCGTGACATTTGTGCTGACCGTGGTCGCTGACCTCACCGTGGCTGTGGAAGCGGGGATGATCCTCGCCGCGCTTCTCTTCATCCGGCGGATCTCGGTGACGACGAGCGTGACAAAGGTGACACGGGACTACGTCGAGCACAGCCGGCAGCACGTGCTGCAGGACAAGACGATCCCGGACTACGTCACGATCTACCGCATCCACGGTCCGTTCCTGTTCGGAGCCACCGACAAGCTCACGAACCTGACCAGCCACGTGCACGAGATGACGCCGATCGTCGTGCTGCGGCTGCGGAACATGACGGCGATTGATGCCACCGGACTACGGGCCATCCGGGATTTCGCGGACGCGCTCCGCTCGTCCGGCCGGGCCCTGCTGCTGTGCGGCGCCCCGTCCCAGCCCGCGGCCCTGATGGCGCAGGCGGAATTCCATCGCCACGTTGGCGCCGAAAATATCCTGCCGAACGTGGATGCGGCCCTGAGGCGCGCCATGGAATTGCGGCGCGCGATCGCCTGATGTCGGCGTCTGTAGTGCCGCCTGGCACGCAGAAGCGTCGCCGCATTGAATACCAACAGCGGCTGGTGGCGCCCAACGCCGAAAATTGCTGGTTAGGCTGACGGCGAACGGCCAGCTCTTTGCTGATGACTCGGTGCCAGGTTCGTACGGCCGTCTCGCATACAGCTGAGGTTGGCGTCCTGGGCGGAGGATTCGTGGAGCTCATCGTTCAGCCCGCCGATGGTATGAAACCGCTGCTCGAGACGGTCACGGCCGCCCAGAAATCAATCGACATCGTGATCTTCCGATTCGATCTGATGCCGATGGAGAAGGCGCTCGAAGCAGCGGCGTCGCGCGGCGTCGTGATCCGCGCATTGATCGCGCGAGAGAGCTCCCAGGGCGACAAGCGGCTGCGCCAGCTCGAGATGCGGATGCTCGAAAAGGGGATCATCGTCGCGCGCACTGGGGACGCGTTCGTGCGGTACCACGGCAAGATGATGATCGTTGACCGGCAGGAGCTGCACGTTTACGGGTTCAACTACACGTCTCTCGATCTCAAGAGCCGCAGTTTCGGCATCGTCACGAAGGACCGCAAGGCGGTAATGGAGGCGCTTCGCGTCTTCGAGGCCGACACGCTCAGGCAGGACTACGAGCCGCAGGACGAGGAAGGCTCCTTCGTCGTCAGCCCGGAAAACGCGCGCGAGGAGCTCGCGACGTTCATCAAACGCGCCAAGAAGCAGCTGCTCATTTACGACCCGAAGGTCACGGACCTGCAGATGATCCGCCTCATCAATCAGCGTATCAAGGCGGGAGTGGACGTCCGCGTTCTCGGCAAGGTGGGGAAGCGCGGAAGCGGGATGCGCGTACAGAAGCTTCCGGGGATCCGGATGCACGTGCGGGCCATGATTCGCGATGGCGAAGCCGCGTTCGTGGGCAGCCAGAGCCTGCGGGCCTTGGAGCTCGACGCGCGCCGCGAGGTCGGCCTGATCGTCAAGGAATTGAAGACGGTCAAGCGACTGCTTGAAGTATTCGAGGAGGACTGGTCGAAGACGGACCTGGCCGCGAAGGAAGCGAAGGAAGTGAAGAAAGAGATCAAGGAGCAGAAGAAGCTGTCGGCGCACTCCGAAGTCGCCGAAGTCGCGGCTCGTTAGATCCCTGCCGCGGTACTCCCTGCCGTACGAAGCCTTTCGACCGCGCGCCCCACCCGAAGCGACGCGTAAAAGATGCGTCCAACGCGAATGCCGCCGCCCAGCCGATGGCGACCGATCGCTTCGAGCCCTGCCGATGCGATACACCCGCAGTTCGAGCAGTCGGGGTTCCCACCGAACTGGCATGGCATGATGCGACGCTCCAGGTCGGCAGAATAGCAGTCTGTCGTCTTCGCAAACACGCAGTTCTCCGGTGACTCCGGCGGCTTCTCGTACACCTTGAGCATGCCGTCGCGCAACTGCAGCTTCGAGAATTGCGGCATCAGCCGGCGGAGGTCGGCGATCACTTTCGCTCGATCCGTTTTCGTCAGGCGCTCCTGTGAAATCTCACCAACCTGGGGCGTGTAAAGGCTGATCCAGATGAGCCGGGTATTGGGATTCGCCTGCCACGTTTGAAGGAACTCTTCGATGTAGCCGTCCCGCCGCACCTGCTGCCGCGTAATCGTGCAGTGGACGGTGATCTGGTGTCCTTCGATGTGCTTGAGGACCCGCTCGTAGGTCGCGGGCGTGCGCCGCGCGTCGTGCTCGGGCTGAAGTCCGTCAATTGATGTCACGATCTGAAGCTTCGGTATGGCCGCCCATTCACGTGGAATCGGGCGCACCGCGCTCGTCACGAGCTGCGCATGGATCCTTCGCTCGGCGAGCTGCGGAAGAATCTGTCCCAACTCGCGGTAGCGTACGAGCGGCTCGCCGCCGACGATCGAGACATGCAGCGGGCGATGGCGGTCGACAAGCGCCATGAACCGGCTGACCAACTCGTCGCCCTTGTAGTCGGCGAGGGTTCGAAGCGTGACCTCGCCACCCAGGTGATCATCGCCGTACGCATAGCACCCGGGACACCGAAGTGGGCACTCGCGCGTGATTTCGATCGAAATGTTCGGTCGATAGCCCGCGAGAATACGACCCCATGCCTGGACTATTTCGCGGCCGCCAACACCATGCGCACTCATATCAACCACTATTATGCTCTGTTATTCTCTGAGGCAATGCCTCGTGATACAAGAGTTCCGCGTCTCGTGCGCCGCCGTTCGAAAGTTCACGGGTGGGGCGTCTTCACCCGCGATCCCATCAACAAGAACACACGCATCATCGATTACGCAGGAGAGTTGATTGACCACAAGGAGAGCCTGAAGCGCGAGACGAAATACCTGAAGCAAGGCTGTATCTGGTGCTTTACCGTGAATCGCCGGTGGGTCCGAGACGCAAATATTGACGGCAATCTAGCCCGATACATCAACCACGCATGCAAGCCGAACTGTTATAGCCAGATCATCGGCAAGACGATCTGGATCCGCGCGGGACGCAACATCAAGCCGGGAGAAGAGTTGGCCTACGACTACTACACCGACGGCGAGCAGGTCATCGAGTGCCGGTGCCGGCCCGGTTGCAAGCGGCGTTTATGATTGCCGTCAAGGACACAAAGACGGATCAACCACGAAGGACGCGAAGTTCACGAAGCATTGTGTTTTTCTTCGTGTTCTTCGTGACCTTCGTGGTTCAAATCTCAGTGCCCGCCCAGACTGAGATTGGCGAGCCGGATCTTGTCGCCGCCAGCGCCGGCAGAACGCTTCGGATCGGATCGACCGTCGACGCTCGTGTCACCGTAATCCCGCTGGAAGTCTACGTGGCGCGCGTGCTGGCCGGGGAAGGTGAGCCGCGCGCCGCGGAGGCGACACAACAGGCGCTGGCGATCGCTATCCGGACCTATACCCTCAAGAACGTCGATCGCCATGCCCGCGATGGCTTCGATCTCTGCGACAGCACGCACTGCCAGGTCCCGCGTCCCTCGACGCCCTCGTCCCGCCGGGCGGCGATGGCCACGGCCGGCCAGATACTGACGTATCGCGGCGACGTCGCGGAGGTTTACTACTCGGCGTCCTGCGGAGGGCGGTCCGAGCGGGCCGGGGACGTCTGGCCGGGCGCCGACTATCCGTACCTCGTCTCGCGCAAGGACGACGTCTGCGAGGACGACCCCGAGTGGACTGCCGAATTCACGCTTCGTGGCGTGCAGGCGGCGCTCGCGCGCGTTGGCTTCGAAGGCGAACGCCTGGAGAACGTGCGGGTGGATGCGCGGACCACGTCGGGA
This sequence comes from Vicinamibacterales bacterium, assembly GCA_036802945.1. Classification (GTDB taxonomy): domain Bacteria; phylum Acidobacteriota; class Vicinamibacteria; order Vicinamibacterales; family UBA2999; genus Gp6-AA40. Next base: position 44,276 of record DAIRVG010000020.1, on the reverse strand, counting down.
CGTGTAGCGCGTCTCCAGTTGTCCGGCTTACGGCCCGACGTCATCGGCGGGAATGAATTCCGGCTGGCGGTCGGCGCGGTGAATCTGCGAAGCACTGCGTTCAGCGTCGACAGAGACGGTGAGAGCCTGCGTTTCACCGGCCACGGGTTCGGACATGGCGTAGGGATGTGTGTCATCGGCGCGGGGCGCCGTGCGATGCGCGGCGAATCCGCGCGAGCGATCCTGGCGCAGTACTATCCGGGACTCGACCTGACGCCGCTGTCAGCCGTGATACCTTCCGCCGCACTGACCGCATCGCCGCCGCGAGCGGGGGTCCCGGCGCCTGCGGCGGCGGTCGTCGTGCCGCCTGGACCGACCGGCATTACCGTCGTGGTGCCGCGTACGTCGCCCGTATCGGCAGCCGATCTCGAACGAATGGCGGTGCGGGTGCACGCGGATCTGGCAAAGACGCTCGGGACATCGGTGGTTCCGATCACGATCCGTCTGCACGACACCCTCAACGCGTTCCGCATGGCGACGAACCGGCCGTGGTGGGTGAGCGAGGTCGCCAACGGGATGAGGATCGATCTTGCCCCGGTCGCCGTCCTCGAACAACGTGGGGGACTGGAGGCATCCGTGCGGCTGGCGGTTGCCGAACTGCTCGTTGCCGGAGCCCTCGGTGGCCGTCCCGTCTGGGTGCGAGTCGGCGCCGCACGGCACTTCTCTCAAGTTGGTACCAGCGCACCCCGTCCCGGCTCGCCTCGCACGCCGTGCCCCTCGGATGCGGAGCTGACGCTTGCCGTATCAGCTCCAGCACAGCGAGAAGCCGAGGCGCGGGCGCAGGCGTGCTTTGCGCGCGAGATCGAGAGGGTACAGGATTGGCGCGCCGTACG
>DAIRVG010000020.1:20289-43304 GCA_036802945.1 Vicinamibacterales bacterium | reverse complement strand
CGTGTTCTTCGTGGCGATCGTCACGAGGCCGTCCGACGCAATCCGCAGCGGATGCGCCTGCATATTGAAGTACGTTTCCGACGCCTGCAGCCAGGTCAGCTCGACGATCTCGCGCTCCGAGAACACCGCTTTGGCGGCTTCCATCGTCGCCTCTTCAATCGTCCCGTCTTCCAGGATGTCGTCGACATACTCGAGCGCCGCGCGCTCCCGCGGTGAAAGGATCGCGCTCTCTCGCCAGCGGTCCAATTCCCGGAAACGGTCGACTCCGATGCCCTGCTGAATTGCTGTGGCGAGACTGAGGTCTGCGCAGAAGTCGCAGTGATGCCGGGAGGACACGCGCACGAGGACGAGCGCCGCCAGCGCCGGGTCCAGGGTCAAGGCGTGGTTGCGGATCCATTCGATGTTCAGGCCGACGGACAGCAACGCCGGCGCGCGGCTGTAGATCACCCGCAGCGGCATCAATACCTTGCCGTACCGGTGTTTCGCAATTCGGTACACCAGGCGCATGAACAGTCCAGGGCTGTCGATCGGAGAAAGAAGAGGAGTCTCAGCAATCACGAATTGAATCAGGCGTGGCTGACACGCGGCTGGCGTGTGCTTCGCCACAGCATCATTCCGGAGATCGCCGTACCGATGATGGCGATCACCAGGAAGCCGATGATGACTGTCTGAAACGGAGGGGACTCGATGAAGCGCAGCACGCTCGGTCCGTAGACACGCGCCAAAGCCGCCTCGCTACCAAATCGGATTAGCCGCATGGCGGCGAACGTCCCGAAGAAAGTCCAGCGATCGACTTCCAGTGCGCCGCACGTGAGCACGAACGGCGTCAGCGGAAACGGCGGCGGCATGACTGCGGCAAAGGCCATGGCCACGGCGCCGCGTTTCTGCACGCGGGTGCGAAACCGCTCGAGCCGCCTGGCGGGCACGAATTGCTCGAGGCCCATTTCGCCAATCTTGCGCCCGATCCAGTACGTCACGGCTGCACCCGTGACCGATCCCGCCGTCGCCAGCATCGGATAAAGCCAGAAGAACGTGCTGTCTCGTGCGGCCAGGTAAATCACGAGCGCGTCGATGCCGAACGGAAGAAAGAAGAGCATCGTCGCGTCAAGCGCGCCCAGCAGGTAGGCGCCCCACCAGGTCAGGAAGAAGCCGAAGGCGTGCCGCACGCCCATTACCAGCAGATTCCATCGTATTGCGCCCGGAGCGTGCTGAAATCGATGGGAATGCGGACCAGGTCGATGACCGTCTGGTCGGGGCGGCATCGGGCCACTGCTTCCGAGAACTCGGGAGCGCCGTTCCCGATGACGATGACGTCGCTGCGGGCGATGAGATCATCCATCGACTCGCAGAGATGCCGCGACAGATGGGGGATCTGCTGTTCGATGTATTCCTTGTTGGCGCCCATGAGGCGGGCCAGCGAGACGTTGCGATCGAAGATGCACAGCTCGTAACCCTTCCCGAGCAGCGCCTCGCTCAGGATCACCATCGGTGATTCGCGCAGGTCGTCGGTGCCGGCTTTGAAGCTGAACCCGAGGATGCCGATCCGCTTTTTGCCAGTCTCCACGATCTGATCGATCGCGTGCTGTATCTGCTGGCGGTTGCTCCCGAGCACCGCGTTGATCATCGGCATCTCGAGATCGACTTCCCGAGCGCGGTACTGCAGGGCGCGCACGTCTTTGGGCAGGCACGAACCGCCGAAGGCAAACCCGGGCTTCAGGTAGTACGGCGACAGGTTCAGCTTCTCATCGCGGCAGAAGATGTCCATCACCTCGTGGCTGTCCACGCCCATCCGCTTGCACAGGTTGCCAATCTCGTTGGCGAAGACGACCTTCACAGCGTGCCAGGTGTTGCTCGTGTACTTCATCATCTCGGCCACGCGGATGCTCGTGCTGTAGAGCGGCGCCTCGACGTTGTCGTACAGCGCCCTGGTGGGCGCCGCGTCGGTCGCGTGGTTGTGACCCACCAGCGTCAAGGGCGGCTGTCGAAAGTCCTTCAAGGCCGTGCCTTCGCGAAGGAACTCGGGGTTCACGGATACACCGAATCCCTCACCGTATTTCTTGCCCGAATGCTTCTCCAGCGTCGGAATGACATGGCTATGCGTCGTGCCCGGAAGCACCGTGCTGCGAACGACGACGACGTGATACGCAGGCTTGTCCTTGAGGCATTCGCCAATCTGCTCGCAGACACGCACCAGATAACTGAGATCGAGGCTGCCGTTCTTGCGGCTGGGCGTTCCGACGCAGAGGAGGGAGAGATCGGTGTCGCGAATCGCGTCCGCCGTGCTCGTGGTGGCGCGTAACCGTCCCTCGCCGACGGCTTTCTGCAGCAGCTCTTCGAGTCCCGGCTCGACGATGGGGCTGTGGCCGCCGTTGATGGCGGCGACCTTCTCAGCGTTGACGTCCACGCCGACGACATCATGGCCGTCGGCGGCAAAGCTCGCCGCCGACACGCTGCCGACGTAACCCAGACCGAATACTGCGACGTTCATGCGTTCCGTTTCCTCTCCGTTGCTACGCAGCGGGCCAGGCGATAGCCCTTGCCGCCGATTCGGCGGGCGCGAACGATTCCGCCCGTGTGGGCTCAGAGAGCGACTGCACGCCGCCCCCGTCGATGAACGTACGGAACCAGAGTTCGAGATTCATCAACGCCCAGATCGCGTCGCCGGCGGCGACTCGGCCGTCGCGATGGTTGTCGAGTAGACGCCTCACCGCTGCCGGATTGATCAGGCCGCGTTCGCACGTGCGGCGATCGAGGAGTACGTCGCGGACTGAGGCGTGCCACCGCCCCCGCGTCCACTGGCCGAACGGGACGGGGAATCCCATCTTCTTCCGCGTCAGGATTTCATCCGGCAGCAGGCCGCGCACGGCCTCCCGGAGGATCCGCTTCGTGGTGAAGCCGCGCAGCTTCATACGATCGGGAAGACGGGCGGCAAACTCGACGAGCACGTGATCGAGGAACGGAACGCGGCTCTCGATCGACGCCGACATGCTCATCTGATCCTGTTTCATCAACAGTTCGACGAGGTACGTCTTGATGTCCGTGTGGAGGAGCCGCCCGAGCATGCCGCTCGTCCCGTTCACCTGGTGGAAGTAATCGAGCGATGTCGAGTAGGGGTCGCCTCCGGCCAGCGCCGCGGGCGCCATCAACTCGCGCTGAAGCTGCAGCGGGACGCCCGCGAAGTTGTCGAGGAACATCGCCGACGGATGGCGCGGCATCGCCAGAAACGATCGCCGCGCGTAGCGGCCGGCCTGCCCTGGTAACCGCGGCACGATCGATCCCGCCACCTTCGCGCGGACCGCCGCCGGAACCACGCGCTCGTAGACGCCGCCTGCTCGCCAGTTGATCAGAGCCCGTGGATACTTGCCATATCCTGCCAGCAGCTCATCGCTCCCCTCGCCGGTGAGGACGACCGTCACGTGCTGGCGCGCGAGCGTCGAGACGAAATGCAGCGGCACGCTCGACGGGTGGGCAATCGGCTCGTCCTCGTGCCAGATCAACTTGGGCAGTGCCGCGAAGAAGTCGTCGTCGTCGATGACGATCTCGTGCGCGTTCGCGCCAATGGCCTGCGCGACCGCGCGCGCGTACTCGAGCTCGCTGAAGCGTCGATCGGCGAACGCGACCGAAAAGGTCTCGATAGGGCGGTCGCTCTCGCGCGCCATCAGCGCCGCAATGGCGCTGCTGTCGATGCCGCCCGACAGGAACATCCCGAGCGGCACATCCGACATCAGGCGGAGGCGAACGGATTCCTGCAGCAGGTTGCGGAAGCGGGCGATGACCTGTGCGTCGCCCACGCGTTCGAGTTCCGGATCGGGGCCATCGAGCGGCAGGTCCCAGTACTGCTCGGTCCGCACGCGTCCGTTCTCGAAGATCAACCGATGCCCGGGAAGGAGTTTATAGATGCCCTCGAACAGCGTCTCGACGCCGGCGGTCCCACGTGTGGCGAGCACCTCCGAGAGCACGGCGTGATTCGGCCGGGCCGCGACGAGGCCGCTTGCGAGAATCCCCTTGATCTCGGACGCGAACAGCAGGCGATCACCGACGAGCGTCCAGTAGAGCGGCTTGACGCCGAGGCGATCCCGCACGAGCAGCAGCCGACGGGCGCCGGAATCCCACAGGGCGAATGCAAACATGCCGCGGAAGCGTTGCACACACTCGTCGCCCCATTGTTCGTACGCGTGGACAATCGTCTCGGTATCGCTCCGCGTGCGATAGGTATGACCGGCAGTTTCGAGCTGCGCGCGCACGTCGCGATGGTTGTAGATCTCTCCGTTGTAGGTGACCCAGATTGCACCGGTTTCGTTGGACAGCGGCTGATGTCCGCCCGCCAGGTCGATGATGCTGAGACGGCGGTGGGCGAGCACGGCCTGCGCATCAGCATGGAGGCCCGCGCCGTCTGGACCGCGATAGCTCATGACATCGCGCATGGCGACTGCACGCGCCGCGTCTTCCGGCGCCACGCGATCCGTCGCAACAATTCCCGCAATTCCACACATGTCAGGCAGCCTTCACGAGCACGGCGTATTCGAGTGGTTCGCCGGCGCCCGCATCGCGCCATCGATAGATTTCCGGAACCAGATGAGGCTCACGCTGAGTCTGTTGAGCAAGCGAAATGCCAGTAATTTCTCCTGAAATGCCAGTGTTTCTGCTCAGCACGGGTGGAAAAGAAGTGGGACTGGCGGTATGTGGAGATTTTTGGGAAATGAATTGCCAGAAGGAGACGAAGACACGGTGACTCAAATGTCTCCGTGTCTTCGTCTCAGTGAACTGTGGGCGAGGTCACTTCGCCCGCAAAGTGACTTCAGGCCCCTTGTAGTTGATGCGGTTGTTCTTCGCATCGGTGCCGGTGAAGTCCGTGCGGGTGTGATGCTCGAACGCATTCGCGCTGCAGAACCGCGTGGTCAGCTTCTGCTTGGAGCCCGCGGGAATGACGATGCCAAGGCCGCTCTTCTGGCTGAAAAGCGCACCGTCGAAGAAATCGGTCCGATCGCTCAGAACGATCTCCGAGGTCCCAACATTGTCCAGGTTCTGTTCGTACGTCCACGTATTCGGCAGCGTGCAATTCGGGATCGGCGAACCGCTGTGTGGAACCGGGTTCGGTGAGATTGTGACCTGCAGTACCCCGCCATTCGACGGCGACGGAGTCGGCGTCGGGGTTGGAGTCGGTGTGGGCGTCGGCGTCGGGGTAGGCGCCGGTGTTGCCGCCGGGGCCGGCGCCGGCGCCGGCGTAGCCGTCGAAGGGGCAGTCGGTGACGGTTCGACGCCGCCGCAGGTGGTCGTTGCGACCGCCAAGGCGCCGAGGAACACCGCCATTACCCAATTACGTCGAAACGTCGTCGATTTGATCACCTTGAACTCTCCCTAAAGGCAAAATTCTTCACACGCAGCTAGGCGCGTGAAGTTCCAACGCAAAATGCGCACCGGAGTGGAAGAGCGGGTGAGCGCCCCAGTCAGTGCCGGGAATAAGCAGCGTTTCGGTGAGGCCGGCGGGGTCCGGAGCCGGGCGCCCATTGAGTGAGACGGTTCGCACTCGCGCGATGGGATGGCCTTGGATGCGTAGCCGCCGAGGCGGCGTCGACGCAAAGAGATTGAGGACGCCGTCAGCGAGAGCGACATGAAGATCGGCGACGGGTCCATCCGCCTCAACGCTGATCCAGCCGTCGTGAAGCGCCAGCGCGTGACTCCCGTCAACGAGATCGAGGGCGAGGAGGCAATCGCCGTTCGTCCGGATATGAAGCATCCGGGCGTTGGTTTGATATTCGCCGACCTCGCACGCGCGGCTCTCGCGGGAGGATGGCTCTCCTGGCCGCAGCAGAAATATAGAGGAATGGTCGCCGGTGACGATGCGCGCGGCGATCACGCGACCGGCCGGGTCGGGCGTAGCCGCAATGCGTTCGAGCGACGGCGCACCGTGTGCCGTCTCAGCCGCCGCGCCAATCCACGTCAGCATCGAGAAGGGCGCGACACCCTCGTGTGTGACGCGTGCGGTCCACGTGGGAACGAGCGTGCCGTAGATGGGCGCGAACCATCCGAGACCCGACTCGTCGTCGCCATACGTCAGCAACAGATCCCCCGCGTCGTTCAGCAGCCACGCCTCGTCACCTTCGATATGAGTCGCTCGGAGGCGTCCAGGCGCCTCCGCTTTCAGCGTCCACGCCGGATCGAAGTGCCAATGCGTCGCAACCGAATGACGGCCCGCGGGCAAGGAATGACGGCCCGCGGGCAAGTCTTCCGAAGCCTGGGCGGAGGCGGCCTTGGGCGCCGAAGCCTTGGCGAAGGCGGCGACAATCTCATCTACGACCAGCCTTCCGGCGCTATCAGCCCGGACGATCGACCGTCGATGCTCGATGGGCGAGTACCCGTCATGTGAGGCTTCCGCCCAGTCGAATCCGGCGTTGTGCCTGGACGCGTGCAGACGTCCGTTGGCAGTCGTACCCCACCGGAACGGCCCCGCCGGTGTTGACTGTGGCCGGCCATCAACCGTGACCGTGTTGTGATTCGCCGTCCCACGCATCCGGTCGCGAAGCCGCGTGTCCATCGTGTAGGTCGATGTTCCGGGGTCGACAAGCAGCGGGTGATGGGCCACAGAGATCGTCAGTGAGAGTGCATCGGCGTGGGCATGACCGGCGTTCATGTAACCGTGCCCGCCTACGTCGAACACCGAATGTCCACCCGCCGCATCATGCGAGACAACGTACCCGGTGTCAGGGAGTGTGCGAGATGGCCAGGCACTCGGGTCCGGCTGTGCGTGGTCGATCGCCGGGGCCCTTTCGATCGTCATGCGCGAGGCGACCCAGAACGCTTCCTCCGGCACACCCCATGGGGCCAGGTCCGAACGCTCGAGGACCACTGCCGCCACTGCAAGCGAGTCTCGTACGTCGTGGCACTCGCGGCCCATGATTGGCCACAGCATGCCTCCGTCATCGTCGCCGATCAGCGGCAGCCGTCCGCGATCATCGGCCATCGTGCGCGTGAACTCCGCGAGCCGCGACGCGGCGTCGGCAAACCGGGAGACCGCCTCTAGGTCGCCGCCTCGTTGCGCCGTGAGCAGCGCCAGTAGATAGAAGTCGAGCGTGTAGCGCTGGTAGTGCGTGGACCGCTCGGCGTGGCCGCCGTCCGCGAGGATCTGCCGATCGATTTCCTGCAGCAGGATCCGTCGGCCCGTTGCTCTCCATCGATCGCTTGCCGCGAGCTCCGGAAGCGCATGGCCCACGACATAGAGAGCCAGCGCTTCACCCGTGAGATGCGTATTGGGACTGAAGTAGTAGGAGAGGTACTGCTCCACGTGCGTAAGCTGACGATCGATTGCGACGAGCATGTCCACGAGCCACGGAGTCCGTCGCACGTCGTCGCGTTCGTCATGCACGTCAGCCAGGAGGAACTGGAGGGCCCACGTCCACGAGATCGCGCGAAGGCCGATCTCCAGCATGCTGGCCCAGTTCATACCAACGAGTGGCGGATTCGCGGCAAGCCACTGCCCGAGTTGCTCGATGATTGCCACCGCGTACCGCGATTGGCCGGTCAGCCACGATGCCCGTCCGAGCTGAAGCCAGTGCTGGTGACGATTCAGCTCCCAGATGATCTTGTGGTCACCGACGGACGAGTCGAGGTACGGCACGTCGGCCCAGCACATCTGCGGCGCGCGGCGCCGGTGCACGGGATCGAGGTGCCAGTCGACACTGGACACGCCCGTGCGATGGTTCGATGGTGCCAGTGCGAAGGTCAGACTGCGATACCCGAGGAGGTCGTAGCGGCCGTCGAGGATCCGGCCCGCTCGTGCCGCCGCGTCTTCGGCGGCAGACGGCCAGCGCGACAGCACGGCGTCGCGCACGTTGCGTGCGGCCGCCGGATCGAGCGCGCAGCGTCCCTCGCGTTGTCGGAGACGGTGCGCGAGACTGTCATGCACCCCGTCCCAATCCTTTCGTGCGATGGCGCTGCGCATCTCCGTGTCCATGACGGACGCCGCCAGCGCGTACTGAAGATCTTCGCGTTCCCATCGCGGAGCGCGAAGCCGGACGTGGAACCGGTCTGCGGTCGTGCGGGCGACGACGCGTGCGCGCCACGCGCATTCGTCGAACGTGATCTGCGTCAAACGGTTGAATCGGCCGAGGGTCATGCTGGATTCGACGGGGCAGTGGTGACCGGGCGCGCGTCAACGACATCGCGGTGGTCGCCCGCCACCTGGCGGTAGGCACGAAGCCAGCCCTCGCGGACGACAGGCCACTCGTACGCCGACAGCGTGGCGTGAGCGGCCGCGGCCAGCTGCCGCGCGTACGCGGGCTCGTCCAGCAGCTTCAGCACGTGCGCCGCAATTGCCGCGTCGTCGTTGTCGGGCGCAAGCAGTCCGTCGAGGCCCTCTCTCAAGATGGATGGCACACCGCCAACCCTTGTGGACACCACTGGCAGTCCGCTCGCAGACGCCTCGAGCAGCGACAGGGGCATGTTGTCGATCGATGGTGTCTGGACGTAGATGTCGCCGTCGGAGTAGTAACGCGCGATCTCCGAAGGCGCGACGCGTCCGGCGAACGTGACGTGGCGCAGCTGAAGCCGCGCCGCCTCCGCGCGCAACGCTGCGTCCTGTGAGCCGCTCCCGACCAGCATCAGGCTCGCATCCGGATGACGCGCCTGGATGTGTGCAAAGGACCGCAGCAGACAGGACACGTTGTAGAGCGGCTCGAAATTGCGCGTGCAGATCAACCGAGGGCGCAGCGGGTCCCGTCTCCGGTAGGTGAACTGCCGCAGGTCGATCGTATTCGCCACGACCTGCGCCTCGATATCGAACGATGCCAGCACGTCGCGCAGAAACGGCGACGGTACGACGTTCAGATCCACCCAATTCCGCATCGCTCGGCGGGCGATGGCCGACCGGCGTAGGTGATCCGGTGCTTCACCGCTGTGATAGTTCAGGATGACCGGCTTGCCGAGCAGCCTGGCGACGATGATCGCGGGGAGGGGCGCGAGGAGAAACGAGGAATAGGACGCAGAGAAAGCATGGACGACGTCCGTCCGCCGCAGGTCGCGGAGGAGCAGAGGCCAGTACCAAAGCTGCGTCACGAGTGTTCGGACGTACTTGATCCGCAGGAGTCGATCGAAAGGGGCGGGCGGGACGGGGTTGATCGGCACCAGCCACGCCTCCACGGCGTTGTCGCCCTGCCATCCATCGAGCATCCGCTGCGCCTGCACCGCCTGGCCCCCCAGGATTCGCAACGACGCCACGACGATGGCGACGCGCAGGGGGGCTGGTACTGAATCTTGCATACGGTAGAGGTATTCCGCAGCCCTTCCAGTGCAAGGCATACGCCGCGCACCGGAGATGAGGGCCACCGGGATGCGGGTTTTCGCCATCAAATCGGGTTCTTCCAATCGCGCGATCGCCGCGAAATGGATGAACGTGTAGCTGCGCTCCACTTACAGTTCTGAATTTGGAGCGCCAATTCGCTGACGCTTTTTCGTGGTTTTCGTTGCGGCCCGCTTCTAAATCCGCGAATTCCCGAGCATTTCTCGTCGAGCCGTTGGCAGAGCTGCACGGTCTTTCATTTGCGCTTAGGGCCACCAGCAGTTTCGGCATTCCCAACTAGTTAGCTCGTTCCCCTCGAACCACTTTCGGGTGGTCGCTCGCCGCACGGTGTGCCGTCGCGCGGACGGGTGAGGGAACGAGTCGACCACTCGCCGAAGTCCCTGGGGTTCCCACAAGTTCCCATGTCAGTGGCGTCGCGAGAACGGCCGCAGTGCGCCTGCGGCGGGACACCGGAGTTGCGGGGGAGGAAGCATGCTCGTGGGTACCCGTCGCATCATCTCGGTCCTGTGTTGGTTCGCGTTTGTTCTTGCCACGATTTCGACCACTGAAAGCGTCGCCTGGGCGCAGGCACAACCGTCAGGGGGGTTTCTCGATTCGGCCACCAGCAACGGCCTCAGGCCGATGCTGTCCGCCGGCCAGATACAGACCTTCCTGCCGCAACGCGGGACGTTCACATTTCCCTCGCCGTATTCCACCACCGGCGTTCGCCTGACGAATGCCAGCGATTGTGGCGGCCAGGATTGCGTCTCGTCGGTGGGCTATTCGTACTGGAACAACACCAACAATCACGTCGGCAGCGACACGATGCTGGTGTTCCTTGGGCTCGAGCGCCGCAAGGGCGGCGGCGGCCCGACGCTTTTCAGCTACAACAAAAAGACCGGCGAGACGAAGAATCTTGGTCCGATGTTCTCGGCCGACAGTCCGTATAGCTGGAGCTCCGGCGAGGGCTGGTACTTCAGCGCAAGCCAGCCGAACACCATTTACATGAACGACGGTCCGCGCATGTTGCGGTACGACGTCATGAGCCACGCGATGAGCGTGGTCTACAACGTCGAGTCGATCCGGGGGAGCGGGAAAGTCATCTGGCAGATGCACTCCAGCAACGACGACAAGGTGCACTCAGCGACCGTTCGCGACAGCAGTTCCTACGCGATGCTTGGCTGCGTCGTCTATTACGAGAGTGGGATTCCAGCGACCTACGTCGCGGCGAAGGGCGACTTCGACGAATGCCAGATCGACAAGAGCGGCCGCTATCTCGTGGTCAAGGAAAACGTTGACGGCAAGGACGGCGAAGATAACCGAATCATCGACCTGCAGACCGGCGTGGAGACACTGTTTCTCGACCGGGACGGCGCGGCCGGTCATTCGGACCTCGGGTACGGCTACATGGTGGCCGAAGACAACTTCTATTCCAAGCCTGGCGCCACTCGTGTGTGGCAGCTCGGGCAGGACCTTCACGCCTCTGGACAGGGCAGGCTCGTTTACGAGATCTCGTCGTGGGAGGCGGGCCTCGGTCACGTCGCCCACGGGAATGCGAAACCGGGGGACTCGACTGGGCAGATGGCGTGCGTCAGCAGTTCGACCCGCAAGAACCTGGCGCGGGTGAACGAGATTGTCTGTTTCCGTCTCGACGGATCGATGAGCACCCTTGTTGTGGCGCCGAACATGGTAGACCTGAATGCGTCGGGCGGCGGAAGTGACGACTACTGGAAGGATCCGAAGGGCAACATCGACGTGACGGGCGAGTATTTCATCTGGACGAGCAATGCCGGATCAAACCGGCTTGATGCGTTCATCGTCCGGATTCCGCAGGACAAGCTGGGCGTGACGCCTGGTGCTCCAGCGCCCTCACCCGTGTCGCCGGCGCCGACCACGCCCGCCCCGACGACGCCAGCGCCGGCTCCTGTGACGCCGGCGCCGACACCGGCGCCCATCACACCTGCTCCGACAACGCCAACGACGCCTTCAACCGGCAGCGCGACCTGGATGAGCCTGGTCAACGTGACCGCCAGCGGCGCAACATTGACGAAGAGCGGAGGGTGCAGCGGCTGTCCCGACGCGAGCGCGGTGTCCCAGCAGCAGATCAGCGGCCGTGGCACCCTGCAGTTTGCGACCGACGACACCAGCTCGCTCCGCTTCGTGGGCCTGGGCTCGGGAGGGATCGGCACTGCGCCTGGTGGTATCAATTTCGCGATCCGCCTGCAGGGCGGTGTCGCCGAAGTGCGCGAGTCCGGCGTCTACAAGACCGAAACTGGATTCCGCGCAGGCGATACGTTCAGCGTGATCGTCAACAACGGTGCGGTGACGTACGCGAAAAACGGCAGCGTTTTCTACACGAGCGCCGGCGCAGCGACGTCTCCTCTACGCGCTGTCGCAGTGTTCTTCGATCCAAGTGGATCGATCCGCAACGTGACGATCGGCAGCAGCGGGGCGGCAGCCGCAGGTGAGGTGCCCGCGGCACCGTCAGCGGCGCTGTCCGCGGCGGCGTCAACCGCACCTGCCGGCACTCGCCATGCGGTCGCGCGTCCGGCAGGCTCGAAGCCGGTCAGAAAGCGCTAGGCCGCCACGTCGCGTCTCGCCGGGGCGGGAACGCGCTCCCACGTCACCTGCTGACGATGGGTGATGAAGCGGACGAACCCGACAATGGTCGCCCAGATGAGGAGACACATTGCACAGGGTGCCGTAAAGACAATCGATCGCCGCTGCGTCTGCCGTTGGGTAGCCCCGATCAGCGCGGCGGCGTAAAACATCACCTGCCCGGCGAGCATCAATCCGTACAATCCCGCATCGGCAAGCGCGGCGGTGGACACGAGGAACGCTGCGTGCAGCATCGGCAGCGCAAGACGCAGCACTTTGTGCGACACGGTTTCGAACCAGAGTCGATTGCTGACCGGGTTGAGCAGCCACGCCTCACGTGACAGCAGCTGGAACGTGCCGGCGATCGTGCGTGTCTTGCGGACGAACTCCTGCCGCGCGGTAGCGGACGCCGTGTCGTGCGCCCGGGCTTCCGGCTCGAACACGACACGGTAACCGCGGCGGACAATCCGCAGGGGAATCAGCACGTCGTCGAGAAGCGTGTCCTCCGGAATCGTCTCGAAGAGCTCGCGCCGGATGGCGTAAATCGCGCCGGTTGCACCGATGGTTGAGTCGACCCGCCCTTCCGTCGATCGGATGAACTTCTCATAGCGCCAGTAGAACGCGGTCCCGTGTCCCGCGGCGGCTGTGCCACCTTCGGCTGTCAACACGAGCTCGCCGCTGGCAGCGCCGACCTGCGCGTCGGCGAAGTTGGCCACAAGCGCGCGGACGGTCCCGGCATCGAAGCGCTGGCGAGCGTCCGCAAAGATCACAATCTCGCCGCGCACGATCGGGACGAGCGCATTGACGATCGCCGGCTTGCCGCGGTGCTCACGGAACGCCCGTACGATCACCCCGCGATCCCCGTACCGTCGAGCCCGCTGCACCGTATCGTCGGTCGATCCATCCGAGCCGATCACGATTTCGAGCCGGTCGCGCGGATAGTCGAGGGCGAGCAGATTCTCGATCCGGGGGGCGATTCGGTCAGCTTCGTTGTGCGCGATCACGATGATCGACACCGTCGGCTCGATCGGCGCCCGTCGTCGCGGCTTCTCCATGAAAGTCGCGCGCAGCGCCGCGAGCACGGGATAACCCAGGTACACATAGCCGAGCAGTACGATCGAGAACCAGAAGACCAGGCGGCTGCCTGGCCACCACGGCAGCGTCCCGATCGTTCCTATCACATCCGCGTGGGCAGTCGTACGCGGCCGCAGTCCGGCAGCCGGGATCCCGTCGAGGGCCTTGGCGACGACGTCGAGGTCCGCTCCAGGATCGCGGCCGTCGGTCGCTGCCCGCGAGTACGGTCGAACGAGCGTCAGGCGGAAGTCACCCTCGCGCGGGATGGCGAGGCCGGCCTCCTGAATTGATGCTGGGTAGAAGTTATCGGACGGGTATCGGCCCGCATTTCCGCCGACGATGACGTTGCGACGGAAGACCGCCTCTGGAAAGTAGTGTGTGAGGGTTTCGGTGCCTTCGCCTTTGCCGGATCCTGTGATGCCGTACTCATTCCGCTGCGCGATGTTGTTCTGGAAGACGAATCCGGTGTGGGGCGCATGGTCGCCGCCAAACAGAATGCTGCCGGTCTGGAAGGCGGTGTTGTGATCGAACGTGACGTCGCTCGTCCCGTCGAGCAGCTGGAACAGCCGCCCGTTGCCCCACGTCCCTCCGACATCGAGGAACACGTTGTTGCGTACGGTGATGCGGCGCGCCTGCTGGCTGGGGTGGTTGTCGTCGCGCCCGAGCATGTTGATGCCCGCGGCGACGTGCCGGACGAGATTGTTCGAAAAGGTGACGTCTTCGATCGTCGACCACGGGGCGCCGCCGTCCTGGTTGCGCACCGTGAAAAGGATTGAGAAGCCGTTCTGGGCCTGCGGCCAGTTGTACTCGAACAGATTTCCGTCAACGAGCACGCGCCTCGCGTTTTTCAGCTCGAAGAGGTTCTTGACCGTCCACTCGATGCCCTCGAACGTGGGATGACCGGCCTTCCAGCGCAGCGGTTTCGCGAGATGGTTGTGGACGATCTCGATGTCCGCGGGCACGAGGTTGGGAATTGCCGGATCCGCCCCGCCGAACATGATGTTCTCACCCGCTGCCTCGAGGTAGTTCCCCGCAATCCTGATCGGCCCTGGACCGTTCCAGCCCGACACCGCCTGCGAATCCGCACCGACCTCCTTGAAATCGGCGAGATAGGAATCGACCACCGCGACGTGACGTGCGTTTAATGCAACGCCGCGGCGTCCTCCTGTCTTGGGGTCGCCGTGCACGTAGCAGCGATCTACGATCAGGTGATGCGGTACGGCGTCCGCGGAGGTCTCGTCCCCGCCCAGCTGGACCATCGTGTTCACGAACGAGCCGGCCTTCGAGGTGATCTCGAGACCGACCAGTCGATAGTGATGCGCGCCCGGTTCCGCGAGGACGACGTAGTGATCCGCGGACACGAGCTTCGGCATCTGTGCGCCATCCGATGGCTGGATGTGATGCCCCGGCTTCGGTGGCACGGCGGAAGAGGTGATCACGATCCACCGGTCGCCTTCCTTCGCCTTCAGCCGGAAGGGGCCTTCGTATGTTGCCCGCGGGTCAAGCTCGATGCGGTCCCCGCTCTCCGCCTCGTCCAGCGCCTTCTGCAGGTTGCCACCGGCCGGTACATGAATCGTGCGCCCTTCCGTCGTGAGCTCGGGGATGTCGACCTTGGTTCGGGGAAGTTCTGGTGCCGATGTCCGTTCGGGGGCCACACCGACTGTGGCCAATGCCGAGGACGCCACGTACGGCACGTGCGAGCCCGTCAGCAGCAGCGCCGTCCCCGCGATGACAAATCCTTTTGCGAGCTTAACCATGATTGGCCGATGTCTTCGTGGCGAGGAGCCGGTCCGCGATACGCGAGTACGACGGTCCAAGCAGTGGTTTCACGATCGCTTTCGCGTTCCAGCCGGCCCACGCACCGCAACGTGCCCATGGCGCGGCAAGGACGAATCGCTTCGCCATGTCAGGTGCGTGCCCGCGACGAATCGTGAAGCGGCCGATGAGGGTGCAGTCCTCGTGGACTGACACCTTTGTCGTCGGTTCGGAGGTGAAGAGCACGCGCAGTCCGGCGACAGCTGCCGCGTGCGCGACGGCCGGCGAAAAATAACCGCCCGGCACCGAGGCGACGGTTACGGCATGGCCAAGCAGATCCTCGAGCGCCACCCGGCTGTCGGACCACTCGCGGCGCATCTCGGCGGCGCTTAGCGCGCTGAATCGAGCCGGGTGTGTCGCGGAATGGCTTCCAATCACGTGTCCGCGCGCGTCGAGCTCGCGGATCTGCGCCGCGGTGAGGAATCCACGCTGACCGATGAAATCGGTCGTCACGAAGCAGTGGCCACGCCAGCCAAGTGCTTCGAGGCGATCCGCCGCCGACGTGTAGTACGACTCGCCGCCATCGTCAAAGGTGATCAATGACGGGGTCCGGGATCCGGGATCCGGGATCCGTGTGTCGCTGTATTTCGACGTGACCAGCGCGTCCGCCAGGAGCGGTGCGTCGATGCCTGCGTCGGACAGGCCGTCGATCTGCGCCTCGAACGCCGGAATCGACAGCTTGTAGCGATCGGCGGCATGCGACCGGAACCCGCTCTCGCTGGGATCCGACGCATACACGTCATGAAAGAGCAGGGACACGATTTTCATGTCGACTCCGGCGCGCGTGCCATTTCCACCTCAGGTACGTCGTCAGGCGCGGCTGACCCCATACCGC
The DNA here is from genome assembly GCA_036802945.1 of Vicinamibacterales bacterium. Lineage (GTDB taxonomy): Bacteria > Acidobacteriota > Vicinamibacteria > Vicinamibacterales > UBA2999 > Gp6-AA40. The sequence goes on along the minus strand of DAIRVG010000020.1, from coordinate 27,708 downwards.
TGATTCGCGGCCGTCCGTGTTGACCGGCTCGACATGCTCCCCGCGGCAGAGGGACGTGAGAACGGCACCAATCGCATCGAGGTTCTCGAACACCGCGCGGTATTGGATGATCGAGTGCGATTCCGCGACTTCGTCGAAGTCGTACGTGCCGTGCAGAAAGATGGGGCCCGTATCGACGCCGGGATCGACGCGCAGGAGCGTCATTCCAACTCGATGGAGATCGCGCCTTGCGAGTGCCCAGAAGCAGCCGTGCGCGTTGCGGTACTCAGGACAGATCCCCGGATGCAACACGAACGTGCCCGCGCGAGGCACTTCGAAGATCGCGCGCTTCAGAATGACCTTGCAGCGCGCGATCGCGATGTCGGGCCGAAGGCGCTCGATGAATGTCCTCGACTCGTCCGAGTTCGGCGACGACACGACGATGCTCGGCACGGACTCGAGATCGGCGGGATAGCGCTGCCGCAGCCGCTGCAGCTCGGATTCCTTCCAGGCCGCATCGCGGCGGGCGAGGCGAAGCCGCGCGAAGGCGCGAAACGCGATGACATCAACGAATCGCAGCCAGCCCACTCGACGGATTTCGCGCCTGCCCGCGCGCCAGAGCCGGTTCCGCGGATCACGAATGATGATGAGACCAGCCAATCGCATTGTGCTCGCCAGCCACGACGCGAGCCCCTCGGTGTCGAGGTGATCCTGCTCGTGACAGATGAGCACCACAGTCGGCGTGTCGTCCTGCATAGGCATGCTCCGCAACAACCTCCTCACAGCGTTCTTCGAACTGGCGCGCAACCGTCGCCCAGGAGTAATTCGCTTCGACGAGTGCGCGGCCTGCGTCTCCAAGGGCCTGCCGCCGGGCCGGGTCGCGAAGCAGCCTGATCACCGACTGCGCGAAATCGTGGGGGGTGTCTGCCGCCAGGAAGTGGCGACCCGACTCGAGCGCGAGGCCTTCCGCGCCCACGGTGGTCGACACCACTGCTTTACCCATGGCGAGCGCTTCGAAAATCTTGATGCGTGTGCCGCTGCCTGCTCGGAGCGGCACGACGTACACGCTCGCTGCGCCGATCGCTGGACGCACATCGTCGACGGTCCCGGTGACCTCGACGCCGGGTCTGCCAGCGAGATCACGAACGCGCGCGCCCGGGTTGCGGCCGACGATGGTGAATGACGCGCCGGGCACCTCGGACTGGATACGCGGCAGCACGTTCTCGACGAAGTAACAGACGGCGTCCTCGTTGGGATGCCAGTCCATCGATCCGCTGAACACCAGGCGGGTCGGAACTTCGGCAAACGCGCCGGGCTTGAAGTAGGCAGTGTTGACGCCCGTGGGGGTGGCGGTCGCACGGATATCGGATCCGAGTTCCTGCAGCAGCTCCTTGTCGTCCTCTGAAACGGCCACGGTGAGGTCGGCCTGGCGGCACGCTTGGGCCTCGCGGGCGCGCACTTTCCGCCATTCCATCTCAAACAGAGCGCGCTTCCAGGGGCTGGTCTCGAGCGCCGCGAGTCGCTTCCAGATGAGGTACTCGACGTTGTGTTCGAAGAGGATGACCGGGACAGGGCCCTCCATCGGCACATTTGCAGCCGCGAACAGAAAATCAGCGACGCACAGGTCGATACCGCCGTCGGCAATCACGGAACGCACCTGACGACGGACGTCAGCGATACGCCACTTCCAGAGATCGACGGGAGACTGCGAGAACCACGAGCCGACGACGGCCGCCGCGAACGCCGCACTGCCGCGCTTGGGTACGGCATACGGCACCGAAATCACGCGCTCGCAGTGGGAAAGTTGCTGCTTCAGACCATCAGGGTCATCGCCGTGGCCATGCGTGGTGATGACCGTGACCTGATGACGCCGAGCCAGCTCGGAAATCGTGTTGAGAGTCCGAACGCGGCCGCCCGTCGTTGCCGGCCAGAGGCCACCCATCTTCACCCAGAGGATCCGCATGCGGGTGATGGATGATCAATATCAGTGCCGCCGAAATAGCCGTATTCCAGAGAGATACGGTCACGAATGGGTGATGGCGCGGCACATTTGGATTGCGTGCGGCAGCGCGGTGGGAGGAAAGGGAAAAGAATTACCGACTGAACCGTAGGCTAGCGCACCGCCGTTGCGAAGATGGCGGGCGACAGCCGACGCATCGTCTGCCGTACGCGCTGTGGCGCGACGTCGCTAACGGTCGATCCATCCAGGAACCTTCGGCACCACAACTCGAACGAGAGCATGGTCCACAGTTGAAGATCGAGCTCGCGCCCTCGTGCGTTCAGCTCGAACAGCCGCTCAACCGTTTTCATGTTGAAGATCCCACGGTTGCGGCAGGTGCCGGACAACAGGATGTCGCGTGAGAATCCGGCCAGCTCGCCTCGGAACCACTTAGCCAGCGGGACCGCAAAACCGTGCTTCTGACGGTCGATGATCGAGTCAGGAAGGATCCCGCGCATCGCCTTCTTGAAAATGTACTTCGTCGTCCCGTCCTTGAGCCGGAACCGGGCGGGGACGGTAGCCGCAAACTCGACCAGCTTGTGATCGAGCAGCGGCGGCCGGGCTTCGATCGAGTGCGCCATCGTCATCCGATCGACTTTCGTCAGGATGTCGAGGGGGAGGTAGCGGTTGATGTCGTTGTACTGTGCTGCGGCAAGCCAGTCGCCACCAGGCTCGCGCCAGTCCGAGAGCGCGTCGGACCAGGGGTCGTGCGCGGCAATCTGCGCGCGAGCCTCCGGTTGAAACAGGCTGGTCATCTCGTCGGCGTGAAACATCGTCGACGCATCGAGATATCGCTTCGGCCCCTCGAGCGCGAGATGCCGCAGGAACCGCTTGCCGCGCATGCCGTGCGGCATCAAAGCGCCGATCGTGCCGGCCGCCTTCCGGATGGCTGCCGGCAGGTGGTCGTGCCTCCGTTCGCGCCCCTCGACGAGGTACTTGTCGTAACCGGCAAACAGCTCGTCGCCGCCGTCACCGCTCAGCACGACTTTCACGTGCTCGGCCGCCAGCTTCGATACCATGTAGGTGGGAATCGCCGACGTGTCGCCGAATGGCTCGTCGAGATACCACGTGAGATCCTCGACGATCTGGACCACATCGGGACGAAGCACAAGATCGTAGTGGTCGGTGCCGAACTTCGCCGCGACCTGGCGCGCGTACGGCAGCTCGTCGTGGCTCGCTTCGGCAAAACCAATCGAGAACGTCTTCAGTGGCCGACCGTCGGGACGTGACATCATCGCGACGATGGCGCTTGAATCGAGTCCGCCGCTGAGAAACGCCCCGACCGGCACGTCGCTCACCTGGTGCAGCGTGACCGATTCCGCCAGGCGCTCGCGAAGCTGCTCGACGAGCTCGTCTTCCGTCGCATGCTCATTGGGCTCGAAATCGACGTCCCAGTACCGCTCCACGCGAATGCTGCGCCCCTGACTTGCCACCGCGATACGCGCCGGTTCCAGCTTGGAGACGCCTTTCACGATGCTGCGCGTCGAAGGCGTCGCCAGCGTTGCGAACAGGTGGCCGACCGATTCCCAGTCGAGCGTCCGCTCGACGTTCTGAATCTGGAGGATTGGCTTCAGCTCCGACGAGAAGAGCAGCTCGCCGTCGCGTTCGCAGTAGTACAGGGGCTTGATGCCCAGGCGATCGCGCGCCAGCAGGACCTGTCGCTTGCGCGTATCCCAGATGGCGAAGGCAAACATCCCACGGAGCCGATCCACACATCGCGGACCGAGATCCTCGTACAGGTGAACGATGGTTTCCGTGTCGCTGGCGGTGCGGAACACATGGCCATGCTTCTCGAGATCCCGTCGCAACTCACGATAGTTGTAAATCTCGCCGTTGAACACGATCCAGATGGTGCCGTCCTCGTTGGAGATCGGCTGGAAGCCGTTGTCGAGGTCGATGATGCTCAGGCGGCGCATGCCAATGGCGACGCCGTCGCCCACGTACACGCCCTCATCGTCGGGGCCGCGATGCGCAATAACGCCGCACATGGCGCGGATCTCGTCCTCGCGAACCTGCCGTCCGTCCCAGCGAATGATGCCTGCAATACCGCACACGGGACTCTCTCCTTACCAAGTGTCCGGCTGACGCCGGTCACTACCGATGACCGTCGGTAGCGCCCGCCTTGAGGCGGACGCGACGCATTACATCTGATCCGCCTGCAGCGCAGCTTCTCCCGGCGACGACGGCAGGAAACGCGTGGCGATGTTCGAACCGTAGCTGAGAGCGAAATAGACTGCCGCGTACACCGCACCGCTGGCCACGAGCCCCACGACAGGCGAAAGCGTCGTCTCGCGGGTGAGCCAGAGGACGGGAAGGGCCGCGATACCAGCGCGTGCGGCGATACCGCCCAGTTGCGACCACGGCAGCGACTCGCGAAACCGCAGATGCAGGAGCCGCGCGATGCGGGCGACGCCGAGCATGTTGACGAGGGCGGTGCTCAGAAGCGTGACGAGCACAGCGCCACCCATGCCGAACATCGACAGGAACCAGCCGATGAGGGCAGCCACGATCGCCAGGCGTATCAGGTTCATGATCAACAGGAAACGCGTCTGCGCAAAGACCCTCAGCACCGCGTTCACCGCGAAGATCGACGGAAGAATCGTCAGCGACCAGATCATGAAAATCGGCACGCTGGCCAGATAGGTGGTCGTGTAGAGCGTCACGATGAGCTCGTGCGCAACGACGAATAGAAACACGGACAACGGAACCATCAGGAACGCCAGCCGACCGATCGTCTCGTGCCACAGCGCCACCGCCGCACTACCGTTGCTGGCTTCCTCCGCCATCTTCACCATCAGGACGTTGACCGTGGAGGTCATGATCATGTCGACCAGCGGGATCTGCAGGCAGCCGACGGCATAGATCGCAAACGTCGCGGTATCGAACCGCGAGGCGACGACGTACTGGTGGTAGTTGAGCTGCACCACCTCGACGCCCACCGCGAGCGCGAAGGGAAGCGCATAGGCCAGCTGCTCGCGCCAGATCGTCACATCAGGGCGGAAGTCGCGGCCGTACTCACGCCAGAGAGCGGCCAGCAACAGCACCAGTCGCAGCGCCGCAAATGCCGTTGCGCCGATGAAGACCGCGCGAAGGCTGCCCAGCAGCAACGCTGGCGCAATGAAAAACAGCGTCCGGACAATGTCGGAGCCTGCGTACGTGATCGCGGCCATGAGATGCTGCTTGCGCGACACCATCACAATCTCGAGCACGGTCGACATCAGCATGAACGTGAGGAACAGGCCGATAAGCACCATGTAGTCGGCGAGTCCCGCGTTCGTCAGGCGGACGGCAATCTGTGCCCGCCAGGCGTAGAGCAGCGCCAAAGACCCGACGCCGGCGAGTGCCAGCGTGACGAGCGCGTTGAAGGCGTACCTGCCTGTGCGGGCCGGGTTGCGGGGGACGAAGTAGTAGAGGCTTTCAGCCATCCCGAGCTGCGCCAGCCCGTATAGCGTTCCGTATACGAGGAAGAACTGCTTATAGGTGCCGAACGCGGCTGGCGCGAAGAGGCGCGCGAGCACGATCCCTATTGCAAACGAGGCAACCAGGCCGATGACGCGACCCGTTACGAGGAGCGCCGCCGGACGTGTCACGTCGGTCCTGGCCTTCGCGCTCACTGTTGATGGACCCTCTCGCACCGGCGGGCGGGCGGCCAGAGATCGTGCGCCAGGCAGCTCAGGATGTTCGGCGTAAAGTCGCCGTCCGCGGTCACGGAGGATCCCTCCCAGAGCAGCAGTCGCTCGATCGTCAGGGTGGGATGGCGCGCCACGTCGTGCGGGCAAGCCGTGTACGCGTACTGGTACCCAGCGTCCGCCACCGCGCCCACGATGTCGCTGGTGAACTGTCCGCCGGGATACGCGAAATGCTGGATCGTTTCGCCAAGCCGCCGTTCGAGCTCCTGCTTGGAACCTTCGAGCTCCTCGGCCACTGTCTCGGGGCTCTCCATCGGCAGCGACACGTGGGTGCGTGTGTGGGAGCCGATGATGAACCCCCGCCGCCGCATGTCGGCAGCCATTTCCCACGTAATGGCGAGCGGCACGTTTTGAAATCCGTTCCCGACGCTCGATTCAAGTCGAGCCATGACGCGGCGGATGTCGGCTTGCGGGAGAGACGGCAGCAGCGTCGACACCGCCAGCATCGGGCTGGCGAGTGCCGAACGATGCGTCAAATGGTGGGCGGGCACGCCGAGATCGCTGAGCAGCCCGAACATCTGGCGTCGCGGGTCGTTCCAGGACGCGAACGCCTTGGCGACGAGGTGATACAGCTTGTCGTGAATCTGCCAGAACGGGCGGTCGACGAGATCCGTCACGACAAACATCGCGGCCGGAATGCCTTTGCGCTCGAGGACGGGCAGCGCGTTGTCGTAGACGTCCTGATATCCGTCGTCGAACGTGATTGCGGCCACCGGCTTCTCGAACGGGATGCCGCTCTGGAGGTGAGTGCCGATCTCGTCGAGCGTGACGAACCGGAACGACGTCGCGAGGCAATCCAGATGACGCTCGAACATCGCGCGGCTGGTGAGCATGCTCGGCATCTGGACGCGCGACTCCGATTGGAAGTCTTCGACCACGCGGTGATATCCGAGGACGAGCGGCCGATAGGTGCGGCGTGCGAGCGGCCTCGCCAGGCCGTGGTCGTGTGCCATGGTGATCGCGGCGGCAATCGCGGTCTTCAGGTTGCCCCGCAGACGCCGGACGCTCTTACCCGGCATGGGTCTCTCGCTTGGTGATGGTGCGCACGCGGCGCGCCAGCGTCCCGAGACTCCGGCGCGCGCGGGAAGCGCCGAGGTGAATGCGGCCCCCGAGATGCGGGGGAAACAGATGGATCTTGCGAAGCTCGCGAGTGTCGCGCGCCCACAGCCACTTGTAGGGCTCGACGCCCCAGAGCATGTCGAACTCGTCCGCGCCTTCGTCGATGGCGGCACGAATCGAGAGTCCCATCACGATCAGGCCCACGCTGTGCTGCTGGTACTGACCGTCGAAGCCGTGTTGATAGAAATAAAACCGGCCGTTGTACATGAAGCCGTACATCACCGCCACCAGCGCGTGGTCGACGCGCAGCACGAACAGTCGCAGCCAGCCGCGATCGAGCGCGCGCCTGGTGACCTCGTCGTGAAATGCGCGGAGGGCAGGTGTCATGAAAGCGGTCGATCCGCCTCGCCCGACGTACCGGCGTTCGTGAAACGTGACGAGCGCGGCGAGCGCCTCACTGCGCTGCGCCTCCGTCGTGACGCGCTCAAAGCGCATCGAGAACTTCTGGCCGAGGGCCTTGATCCTGCGGCGGACGTTGGCGCGATGCGAGGACCCGAGCGTTCCGAGATACGAATCCCACGTGTGACCGGCCAGCGGAATATACGGGCACACCCCGTCGGTCGCGGTCGACGCGGTCCAGCCATCGGCCGCGAGCTGATCCGCGAGATCACACGCCGTCGCCGTCGGCGCCAG
>DAIRVG010000020.1:0-20189 GCA_036802945.1 Vicinamibacterales bacterium | reverse complement strand
GCAGGAAGCATCACGCCACCATCCTCAGATTCAGATTCGACACCTGCCGTGCGACATGGGCGATGTGGCGCGGTGAGAGATCCTGGTGAATCGGCAGCTCGAGGACGTGCTGCCGGAAAAATCGTGCATTTGGCGACATCTCGTCGCCGGAGCCGATCGCGTCGTTCCAGAATTCCAGCGCATCGACACCGCCGTTTCGCAGCGCCGTGGCCGCCGCAGCCTTGTTCGGCACGATGATCGGGAAAAACAGCGGGCAGGTGCCGGCAGGCAGCTCGTGGAATACCGGAATGACGTCGGGATGGAGCTGCCCGAGGAGCTGCCGATAGTTCTCGACGCGGCGCCGGCGGATATCTTCGAAGTCCAGTCGATCGAGCAGGCGCTCGGACACCGGCGACATCGCGAGATCGACTTCGTCCAGGTTGAAGCCGATGTCGCCGACGTTCGCGCGTTGCACGTCAAGGGCACCAGCGGCGCGACCCATTCCACGCTTGACCATCTGCAGCGCGGCACCGACGCCGTTGACGCGGCCGCGAATCCGCTGCACGACCAGTTCGGCGGTGCGTCCGAGGACCGACGCCGACCCCGCGCGCCGCAGCTTCAGCCGCTCCAGCGATTCCAGCCGCTGCTCGTTCTGCACGAGTAGCGCACCGTTGGGAAGCGGAAGCGTCTTGTACAGACAGAAGACCGACCACTGTCCGAACGATCCGAGTGCGTGGCCGTCGGCGGTTTCGCTGAGGAGCGAGAGGGCGCAGTCTTCGACGAGCAGCATTTCGCGACGTCGGCACACATCGGTCAGCGCGGCCATCGGCTGCGGCCATCCAACGTAGTGAATGACGTAGAGAAGGTCCGGGTTGTGGAGGCGGCACAGGCGCTCCACCTCGGCTGGATCCCACTGCATGTCGGCGCCAACGGGGCAGTAGTGAATCTTCGCGCCTGCGGCGCGGATCGCCATGATCTCGTTCCCGCTGTAGTAGTCCGGCGCGAGGACCGTGAGCGAGGGATTCGCCTCGACCAGCGCGCGAAAGAGGTGATAGATGGCGTTGCGCGCGCGGTAGTAGGGCAGCCGGTGGGCGACGTTGAAGGGAAACGGCGTTGCGCCAGATACCACGGGCCGCACGAAGTGGCTGGCGGACAGCCCCTGGTACGTCGGCACGAAGGTTCCGATTACGCTCGCCATTTCTTCAACTCCGGCGCCATCTGGAACTTGATCGAATGCAAAAGCCGGGCTCGTCTCGTATTCGAGAAAATGAACAACCAGTCATGCCCTCGCGTCGCCGGCGTCCATTCCTGCTTCCAGGGCTCCGACTCACCGAGGAAATCGACTTCACGCACGCCGTTGGCGAAGGCATCCTGCGTGGCGAAATAGGTCAGAAGCTTGAACGGCGAGCAGGTGTGGTACTCGGGGTCGTACCCGGTCTTGAACAGAAACAGCCGCCCGTCGTAGCACGCGCCGTAGGACACGGCGATGCGGCGCCCTCCGACTGTCAGAAACAACAGTCGAAGCCATTCGCGCTCCGCAGCCCGCTCGGCGAGCAGCGTGTAAAAGCGATGCACTGCGGGATCGGAGCAGATCGACGTGCCTTCGTTCTGCTTCCACCCGGATGCCTCCAGCCGCCAGGCGTCATCGCACGCGGTCTCAATCGCCGTTCTGTCGCGAAGGATTTCGAGCGCCACGTCGCCCATTTGCGCGGCGCGCGACATGCGATTCCTGATGTTCGAGCGGAATTTCGCCGGCAGGCTTGCCCAGTACTGATCCCAGGTGCCAACGAGCTCCAGGTACGGCGAATCGCTGCTGTGCCACGTGCCGATCGCCAGCCCTTTCGCAGCCGCGAGCTTCGACATCACCTCGAAGGTCTTCGACGCCCGCGGAAGCTGCGTGAGCTGCAGAACGTCCCATCGGTCGGCATCTTCAAGCAGCGAGTTCCAGATCGCGCGATACGCGTCCTCGGCCCGTTCCACGACGATGAAGTCCGTTCGCGGCGTGTGATCGTTAGCCAGGAGCGCCAGGCGGCGCACGGGAACGCCATAGACCGTCGCCGATTCCTTCATCAGCGGCGCAACGGCGACAATCCGCCCGTTGTCCCTGATGACAAGGATGTGCAGGCGGTGGTTCGCCCCGAAGCTGTCCCACCACGTGCGGACCCATTCGTGGCGCAGGAACGGATGTGGAATGTGCGCGCGCTCGACGGCGTCATTCCACTCCGGTTCGAGGGCGACAAAGGCGTCGTATTCGGTGGTGACGTCGACACCGAGTCGGGATTCGGGATTGGGGATTCGGGATTCGACAAGTGCGGCCTCCTGAGTCGCGACTCCCGAGTCCCGAACGAGTTCCGACTCTCGATCGAGTCCCGAATCCCGAACCCCGAATCCCGGCTGAGGCGTTCCTAACATGCTGCTGCCGGAAGCCGCTTGCGCAGCTTCCGGTCCAGAAGTTCGAGGTAGACGTCTTCGGTGGCGCGCACCATCTGCTTGACGGAGAACATCTCCGCGATCCGAAGACGTGCCGCGTGTCCCATTCGGGCGGCCATGGCGTCGTCGCTCAGCATCCGCATGATGGCGGTCGCTATGGCATCGGCGTCCGCGGGCGGCACGAGCAGACCGGTAACGCCGTCGATCAACGCTTCGGGGGTCCCGCCGACACGCGTCGCGACGGTTGGCGTGCCAGCGGCCATTGATTCGAGGAGCACATTCGACAGCGCCTCATTCAACGAGGGCATCACCGACACGTTGACGCTGGCGAGCAGCGTGGGCACGTCGGTCCGCAGCCCCGTGAAGATCACGCGGTCGGCAACGCCCTCACGAGCGGCGAACCGCTCGAGCTCACCGAGATAGTCGCGGTCCACTGGGCTCGTCTCCCCGACGATCAGAAACCGCGCGTCAGGAACGCGCGCGCTGACCATCGCTGCGGCTTCCAGGAAATACTCGAGACCCTTGAGTCTCGTGAGCCGCGAGACCACCGCCACGAGTGGTGTGCCGTCGGCCAGGCCCAGCTCGCGGCGAAGCCGCCCGGGCTCGGGAGTCGCGTCGAATCGGGTCAGATCCACGCCGTTGCGGATGACGACAATCTTCGCGGGGTCGTAGCCGTCGTTGACGAGCCAATCCTTCACGGCGTCGGCATTCACCAGGATGCTGTCCGCGAAGTGGCAGGCGTACCGCTGTACACGCTTCTGCATCGCGGTCAGGTACGGGGCGCAGTCGCGAATGGAGGCGATGACGACGGGCGCTACGAGCCGCGCGGGCGGGATAGCAAATACGTTCCCGTAGAAGTTGTACGCGTGCACGATCTGGACGCGACGCCGCGTGATATGTCGCGCCAGTCTGGCCTGCTGCGCGAGGGCGTTCACGCTGCGGAAAGTCGAGACCTGGTACTCGGTGAGCGGAATCCCCCGGTCGACGAGCTCGTCGACGAACGGTCCCCACCGACGCAGACACGCAAATTCCAGGTCGAACCTGGTGCGATCGAGCAGTCGTCCGAGCGTCATGAACTGGTTCTCCGTGCCACCGCACATGAGTGTTGGCACCACGTTCAACACGCGTGCGGTCGTCACGATTCGACAACCGATAACACGCGCCCCCGAGCAATCTCTGCGCGTACGGTGTTCTTGAGCGCCACGGCCAGTCCCGCGATGCTGAAGAAATAGAACTGATACGCGATCGGATGGAACATCGCGGCCACGAAAAAGGCGCCGAGGGAGACCTGCACGCCCGTCGCGAGCGGGGCGAGTTGCTCGAGCGCCGGGTCACGCATCGCGCGCTTTTCCACGGCGTGGGCGCTGCGGAAGCACAGCAGGTGCAGCCAGGCGAAGAGCAGGAATCCCGGCACGCCAAGATCGACCGCGTACTGCAGATAGGCGTTGTGCACCGACCGCCAGGTCGACCGGCCGCGCGCCTGGTTAAGCGCGATGATGTCCTGGCCAAGCCCCACGCCGATGATCGGATTGCGTTCCACCACGTCGGCGGCGATGTACAAGTCCTGATAGCGGCCCTGGGCCGATCCAGTCTTGTCCTCGCTCATGTTCGTGATCGTGCTCAGTCGATCGAGATATGTCTGAGGGAGCATCGCGGGTACGCAGAGCGCGACGACCACGAGGGCAATGGCGGCGCCTCCGGACTTTCGTCTCGCGAGCACCGCGATGAACATGATGAAGATGGCCGCCAGGGCAAGAAAGCCCGCGCGTGAAAACGTCATGATCACCGCAGCGGCGCCCAGGAGCAGTGCGCCGGTGGCGATCAAGCGTGGCATCCCGCGCGAGCTGAGGGCCAGCGCACCAGCGAGCGGGATGATCAGGTTCAGCATCAACGCCAGGTCATTGGGATTGCCCGTCAGTCCCGAGCTGCCCTGGTAGCCGACGATGCGCACCAAGCCCTGGACGCCGGTCGACATGACGTCGCCGGAGAAATAGTGCCAGATGCCCGTGCCCGCAAGCGGGATCGAGCACAGCACCAGCGCCCAGACGATCGCGCGCAGGCGTGTCGGCGTCGTGATGATCGTGGCGAGCAGCCAGAAAAAAGCGATCGCCTTCAGATATTGGTCGGTGAGGAGTCTCAGGCTGCCAGTCGGCCAGACCGAGAGCGGAATCGTAATCACCGACCACGCGACAAGTGCGAGCGCGATGCCGATTTCCGGCGCCATCGGGGTAATCGGCTGCTTGTGGGCCGTGCGCTCGAAGACGTGGGCCGCCATGGCGACACCCGCGGCGAGAAACGCGATCCGGATCACTTTGAGAATCGGAAACCACGCCTGCGGCGACAGGAGCAGCACGCATGTGAAGAAGACCAGCGCAAGAAACGCCGTGCGGCTTCCTGTGAGGCTGGCTGGCACGCGGCGCGCTGCCGACTGCGGCTGCCACCACGTCGCCCCGGCGTTCAAAGGAGCGGCGATGGTATTCACTGTGGTCCTGCAGAAGGTCTGGCAGGAGTCGGAGTCGACCCCGGCAGCCACGGCATATATGCGCTCTCGGCGCGGGTGCGGGACGTCGTCCAGGTCACCTGGGGCCGGAGTGGCGCGCGTCGCCGCCTGACCTCGGTGGCCCCCGTGCCGAACAGGATGGTCCCGACGGTCTCGACCATGATGCGCAGGTCGAGCCAGAGCGATCGGTTCTTGATGTAGTACAGGTCGTACCGCATCTTTTCGGTTTCTTCTTCGAGGTTGTTCGCGTAGCCGTACCGGATCTGCGCCCACCCCGTTACGCCGGGACGAACGGTGGAACGCAGTCCGTAGTAAGCGATGCGTTCCATGAAGACGACCTGATTGGTGACCGGGTGCGGCCGCGGCCCGACCAGATTCATTTCGCCTTGCAGGACGTTGACCAGCTGCGGCAACTCGTCCAGCCGGAAGCGACGCAGGTAGTGACCCACGCGCGTGATCCGCCCGACGTTGTCGGACACCCACTCGGACGTCGGCTCGCTGCACGGACGCATGGTCCGGAATTTCCGGAGGCCGAATGGTTTGCCATTCCTGCCGGCGCGCTGCTGGATGAAGAACATCGGCCCGCGCGAATCGAGCTTCACGGCAAGCCCGATCGCGACGAGAAGTGGCGCACACAGCACCAGCCCGACGGCCGCGCCGAAGATGCTGACCGCGCGCGCGGTGAGGTCGGCCCAGCCGTGGTTTCGGAAGCCCTTCCCGAGGATCAGCATGCTCGGTCGCAGCGCTTCGATCGCCATCTTGCCCATCAATCGCTCGGAGAACTCGAGCGCGTCCTCGACGAGGATGCCGCGCACGCGCGCTTCGAGAAGCGACTGCAACGGCAGCCCTTCGCGGCGGTCGGCGACCGCGACGACGATGATTGCCGGATGAACCTGCTCGACAATCTCCCTCAGGCGATCTGACGGACCGAGCCAACGCGCGCGCTCGGGTGAATCCGAATCGGGCATGAGGAGGTCGACGGTGCCTGCCACGCAGTACCGCGGGCTGCCCGCTGACTCGATCTCCTCGATGAGGGTTGCGGCCAGCGGCCCCGACCCGAGGATCAGCACGCGGCGCGACTTCTCGCGCATGTCTCGCGTCATGCGACGGACGGTGGCGAACAACACCGCGACGAGAAGCGTGCCGATCAGCACCACCAGCCCACTCGTCGGAAAGGCGACGTGCCAGCCGAAAAGCACGACTGGAGCGAATTCGATTACCGCCGGAAGTTTGGTCACCATGGGGGGGCCCTGGAACGTACGCTTCAGGCTCCGGTCGCCACTCGGGACACGTCGGGGAAGTAGTCCTTGTAGTAGGCGTCGTAGTACCCAAACATCGGCCGCGCGTCGCGGTTGAAGACGATGCCGAGCACTTTGGCCGGATCGAGCATGTTGAGCGCTTCGCCGAGCAGCTTGCGCGGCGTCTGGTTGGCCGCGACGACCATCAACACGCCGTCGACGGAGTTCGCCAGCAGCGCCGAATCGAACACCGGCAGGAGCGGCGGAGTATCGAGCACGATGAAGTCGTAGCGCCGGCGCGCCTCCTCGAGTACCTGATGGAGTCGCGGCGAACGCAGGATGTGGTGCACGGCGCCGTTCCGCGTTCCTGCGTGAATGACTGACAGGTTGTGGGTGGCGAGCTTCTGCGTGACGCCGTCGAGCGTTGCGGCGGGGTTGCCGACAACTTCGGCCAATCCTCCACCGCCGTCCTCCATGGCGAGCTGCCGCGCGACCGCAGGCCGACGCAAGTCGGCGTCAATGAGCAGGACGCGCGCGTCGTCGGACCCGCGCGCGAGTGCACCGGCCAGATTAATGGCCGTCAACGTCTTGCCCTCGCCCGCCGCCGGGCTGGTGACTGCGATCACCTGCAGCGTGCGGTTACGCCCAAGGCGTTCAATCGTGAGGCGCAGGCCCTGGTACTGTTCCGCCGCGAACGAGCCGGGCGAGGTCAGCGTCACCAGATGCGAGTCGAGTCGTCTATCTCTATGAGCCATGACAGATATCCTGGCGAGCCTAACTGGCGCGCTCGATGATGCGGGCCAACTGATCGTTGCCCTGGGCGAAGTACGCAGAGAGCGTGGCGATGAGGACAATCATCGCAATCGCAGACACGGTCGCGAGCCCGACGACCAGGCGGCGACGGAGCGGCGCCGGGCCGATAGGCGGAATCGAGACGAGGACGGGCACGTTCGTGAAGTCGCGCACCTCGTCGATGCCGTGGAACGAGGTATCGAACTGTTCGGCGGCCATGACCACTGCGACGGCCGCGGCGAAGGCGAGCAGGATGCCCATGATGATCAGGCGGATGCGGTTCGGCGCCGTTGGGCCTTCAGGTGGCAGCGCCGGCTCGAGCACGCGGAACCGCTCGCCCTGGCGATCGGTCTCGATGCTGGCCGCCAGCTTCGCCTCGTCGTAGCGCTTCAGCAATGAGTCATAGAGATCTTTCGCCGCCTGCCGGTCGCGGGTGACGAGCGCGAATTCCTGTTCGCGCTCCGGCGCGCCTTCGAGTCGCTGCTCGAACGAGGCGATGGTTGCGCGGATCGCCGTTTCTTCCTCCTTGAGCTTCGCCAGCTCCCCGTCGAGACTCTCGATCGTGCGGCGGCGCGGCGCCTTGGAGTCCTCATCGGCTGCGTGACCGGCGAGCGCCGCCGCCAGGGCGGCCTCGCTCTTCCGTTTCTCCGCGGCCTCGGCCTGCGCCTGCTCGCGCTCGAGCGATGCAATCTGCTCGTTGAGACGCAGCACGTCGGGGTGTTTGCTGGTGACTTTGGTTTCCAGCTGGGCGAGGTCCTGCTTCAGCTTGTCGAGCTGCTTCAGCCGCTCGATCGTCTGCGGCGAGGCGTCGGCGTTCTCCGCCCGGGCGATCACGCTGGTGTCGCGCAGACCGTCGAACAGTTTTTCGCGCTGCTCGATCAGGCGGATCTGCTGCTCGCCATTCAGCCGCAGCTGCGTATTCATCCGTTCGAGTGTCGCGAGGTTGACGCCCACCTGCTGCGGCAGCTGCCCGGTGTATCGCGTCGTGTACCGCGTCACGGCCGCTTCCTGTTGATCCAGCTGACGCTTCGCCTGCGCGAGCTGCTCGCGCAGAAACTGTGATGTGCCGAGCGCCTCGTTCGACCGCATCTCCTCGTTCTGCTGTACATAGAAGGAGGCGATCGCGTTGGTGACCTCCGCGACGCCCTTCGCGGACGCTCCCGTATAGTTCAGCGTGAACGAAACGGTCTTGGTTCTGCCGTTGACCTGTTCGGGTCCTGACGGATTGACCTCGACGTCGGTGCGCATCTGGTTGAGCGCATCCTCGATCGACCCCTTCTCGCGCAGCTTTGGATACAGGTTGAACCGGGTGATCAGGGTCATCAGCCGATCGCGGCTGAGGATCTCCTGCTTGATGATGTGCAGACGGCTCTCCAGCTCACCGCTGACCGACTGGCGGATGAATGATTCGTCCACCGGCCGTTCGACGAGTACGAGTGCCTGCGCGCGATACAGGTCCGGCAGATACACGGCGATGGAAATCGCCGCGGCAGCCACGGACGCGAAGGCCGTTAACGCGAGGATGCGCCGGCGGCGGAGGATGTCGAGCGCACGGAGCGCCAGCGAATCGTCAGCGTTTGATGCGAGCAGGTCACGGGCCATTGCAATCCTCTTCTACGGAACTACGATGATGTCGCCGGCCCGGACGTAGAAATTGTCCTGGTCGTCGCCTTCAGCGACCTTGCGGTAGTTGAACGGGATGCGCGTGGTCGCCGAACCCTTCTGGCGCAAAATGACGATGCGATCGCGGTTGGCGAATTCGGTCAGTCCCTGCGCCCGGGCCAGTAGCTCGAGTACCGTTGCCTGGCTCTTGATCTCATAGTCGCCCGGCATTTTTACCGAGCCGACCACCGCCACCTTGAAGTTGTGCACCTCGCGCACGATGACCGAGACTTCGGGAGACGGCAGGTATTCGGCGAGCTGCTCTGTGAGGTGCTGACGCAGATCCATCGGCGTCAACCCGGCCGCCTGAACGTCGTTGACGAGCGGCAGCGATATCTTGCCGTCGGGCCTCACCGGCACCGTGCGGCACAAGTCCGGGCAGTTCTTCCACACCGTGATGTCGAGGACGTCTTCGGGTCCGATCAGATACTCCTTCGACATGTCGACCGCGTTGGCGCTGCGGACCACCGGTGCGATGCGCGGAGCGGGGCTGGGCGCCGGCGCTGCGGGTGCAGTTGCCGCTTCCACCGCGGGTGTTGCCGCTGCGGCGGTTGCGGCCGCCGCCGTTGTCGCGGTCACCTCCGCCGCCGACGGTGTTCCAGGCGGCGCCTCCTGGGCGTGCGCGAGTGACGCGACGCACACGGCCGAGAGAACAAGAACTGGAAGACGGCTGGTCATTGCAATACCCCTTTCGCGCGTACGGCCGGATCGTCCGGCCCCTTGATGGAACGGCTGTATCGAGGAGCCACGGTGACACTTACGCCAAACACATGCCGCCAGACGTCGGCATCGGTGAAGACGTTACGCCGGATATGGCCCTGCTGGAAGTCGACGCCGTAGGAGGCGTTGAAGGTATAGAGACCGCCGGGTGTCCACGACGTGATGAACGTCTGGCGATAGGACGTGAGGCGATGCGCGTCGAGCGTGTCAATCACCGTTGCCGCGGAGTGGCTGCTGATTTCGATCGTGCGGCGGAACGGAAACGTGATGCGCGCGCCGCCGCCGCTGTAGGTGACCGGTCCGCGGATGCCGAGGATAATCGTTTCGCTGTGGGCGTAGTCGACGCCGACTGTGAGCCGCGGTGTGCCCCGCATCAGACTCGCCGTCACCTCCGGCAGCAGGCCGCGGTAAGAGGAGACGCGCGGCCCCGCCTGGATCGAGAACCGCGAGCCCGGCGAGAACTGGTGATCCCAGCCGGCAAGCACCGCAACGGAGTCACTGCCGTTGGTGGCGTCGCTCGGATCGGCGAAATGCCGCGCCATTACCCACCCGGTCACCGCCGAACGGGCGGTATAGATTTGCGAGAGGCCCGTGCGGACGACCTGCATACGTCCGGTGCCGTTGTCCACGAGACTTTCGGCCATCCAGTCGTATGAGCCCGTGATACTTGTGTGGGGGCCGAATCTGTGGGCGAAGTTCGGCGACACCTCCCACCGCTGCGCCTGCCGGCGGTCGGTGAGGATGCCGGTCCCGATGTTGATCTCGCCTGGCGTTTCCGTCCGGTCGTACTGGGCCATGAGACCGACGGTCGTCGCGTTGGTCGTCCGATACTGCACCTTGGCGTCGCCGTGACGCCGCGCGTCGATCATCGTGAGGTCGCGATGGTTGGAGCGCTGCGCGTCGAACGTGAACAGGCTCGACAGACTCAAACGTGGGGTGTCGATCGCCGTGCCCAGGCCGGGCCTCAACATCAGCATGTGTCCCGCGTCGCCTTGCGTCTGTGCGAACAGGTTGTCGTCGTAGATGCTGCCGATCGTCAACGACGGCACCGCCTCGACGTGCGACTGGGCCGCAGCGCCGACCGCCTGGAAGACGATGGCGGCGATGAACAACGTCGTGACGGCTGCGGCTCTCATGTCTGGTCCCTCGTTAACGAGCTCACCTACGACGCGGCTGAAGTGCAATAACTGTTCACATTTTTCCCTGAGCACCGTTTTCGCCTTTTTGACCATCGCCGTACCGGAAAGTCCTCAGCGAGACGCTTTTCGAGGCGTTCACGTCGCCTCGTCGCCACTCCAGCGCGCTCGATGGGCAACAAGTTTCCCTTGTCGATCGCGGAGGAGTCGGCGAGCGACACAGCAGCCCGGGCGACGGATGAAGCGCGGGCGGAGTCTGAGTCGACCCGATCGATGGATCGACCGGGGAGATCGCAGCCCTGTCATTGGATGCCTAGTGGCGGGTGCGCGAATCTGCCTCGCCGCCCCGCCAGTTGACGACGGGCTGGGCCAGCGCGCGACTCTTCAGCGACTCGATATCGACCGCATGCGTCGGATAGCATGCTGCGCCAACGGAGATGCGGAGGGGCCTTGCGAAGTCGTAGTTGTCGATGCGCTGGACGAGGCGATCGATCACCTTGGTGCAGTTGTCGTAGTCGGCGTCGAGCAGCACCAGCGACAGCACGCCGGTCTCGGTGTTGCCGATCAGGTCGGTATCGCGGACCTCGTGGCCGACGATCTTCGCGACTTCATCGATCGTCCCGTCGTCGGCGGTCATCGTCATCCCGTCCCATTCACGGCGTGTCTCGAGCACGACAAGTGTCAGGTAGTTCTGGGAGCGCACCGCGCGTTTCATTTCGCCGTCGAGGACGAATTCGAACGCGTGCGGCGTCAGCAGGCGCGAGTCTTCTTCGAAAAATGCGTCCGCCATTCTACGAGGCCTTGTCCAAGCCGTTTTCCTTGATCTTGTAGAGGAGTGCCTTGTAGCTGATGCCGAGGATCTCCGCCGCTTCCTTGCGGTTCCAGCGGGTCCTCGTGAGCATGCGGAGGATCAGCTCGCGCTCCGCTCCGCGCGCCGCGGTGCGCGAGATGTCTTTGAGCGACACGTTTCCCGATGCGTTTGCGCCGGAGGGCTCTCCGGACGCGGCGTTCGTGGCGCGGTCGACGTCAGCAGGCGCGGACGCGACGGCGATCGGCGCGGCCGCCGCAGCCGGGGGAGGCATGACCGGCTGTAGCGGTTGGCTTGTCGGACGCGGAACGAACGGGGCCGCGTTTTGGGGCCAGTGGTTGAACTGCACAACGGGCTGCTTGAGCTCGTGAACGATTGGCGCTTCGCTGCCGAGGACGACCATCCGCTTGACGAGGTTTTCCAGCTGGCGGACGTTGCCAGGCCAGTTGTATTCCATGAACAGGCTGGAGAGATTGGAACTGATGCCGGGGAACGGTTTGTTGTACTGCACCGAATACTTCTTCAGGAAGTGATCGGTCAGACACGGGATCTCTTCACGACGGTCGCGCAACGGAGGAATCGTGATCGTGACGACGTTGAGGCGGTAGAAGAGATCCTCACGGAACTTGCCGGAGGCAACCGCCGAATCCAGGTCGCAGTTGGTCGCCGTGATCACGCGAACGTCGACGCGCACGTCGGCCTTGCCGCCGAGACGCGAGAACTCGCCGTCCTGAAGTGCCTGGAGCAGCTTCGCCTGCAGCGGGAAGCTCATGTCCCCAATCTCATCCAGAAACATCGTGCCGTGGTTCGCGAACTCGAATTTCCCTGGCTTGTGCTGAATGGCGCCGGTGAACGCACCCTTCTCGAATCCGAACAGCTCCGACTCGAGAAGCTCGGTTGGCAGCGCTGCGCAGTTCACTTTGACGAACGGCTTGTCCTTGCGCAGCGACTGCTCGTGCAGCGCGCGCGCGACCAGCTCCTTGCCCACGCCGCTCTCGCCGCGAATGAGCACGGTCACGTCCGTGTCGGAGACGCGCTCGATCAAGTCCCGGACCTCGGTCATCGGCTGGCTGTGGCCGAACAGCATCGTGTAGCGCGACTGTTCCTTGAGCTGCGCGCGAAGGCTCGCGACCTCCTGGGTCAGCTGGTGCTGCTTGAGCGCCTTGTCGAGGACGACTTCGAGCTCGTCCTCTTCGAATGGCTTGCAGAGGAAATCGGTGGCGCCCAGCCGCATGGCCTGGACGACGACGCTTGTGCGGCCCTGCCCCGAGATGACGATGATGGGAACGTCTTTGTCGATCTTCTTGAAAGCGGCGAGCGCAGCCAGGCCATCCATGCCCCCGGGCATCACGACGTCGAGCAGCACCGCGGCAGGGCGCTCGGCGTGGAAGCGGCGTACTGCCTCGTCCGCGTTCGTCACTGTCAGCGCGTTGTAGCTGCGCGCGCCGAGGAAGGTGCGGAGGAAGCCACACATCGCGAGATCGTCGTCCACGACCAGCACCTGGGACTTCTGACTCATTAGCCCTGTACCCCTGTCCTTCCGTCCGGCTCTCCCGGACAGGGGTCCATTGAGCAAGCGAAATGCCATCGAAGAAAACTGTTGGAACAGTAGGGAAGATCGGGGGTAAAGGAAAATCGAGGCGGCGAAAGTGGAAACGCGTTGTCAGTGTGGAAGCGCGTTCCTCTTTTAAGGCCGACCTGGGGTCGGCACTTTTACGTACTAGGGACGCTCGATCCCTGTTTCCTTGATCTTGTTAAGGAGGGTCTTGTAGCTGACGCCAAGCAGCTGGGCGGCCTTGCGGCGATTCCAATGAACCTGGCGCAGCGTTTCACCGATCACCGTCCGCTCGGCGTTGAGCGCCGCTTCGCGTGCCACGTCTGAGAGGCGGCGGCCATCCTGGCTCGGTGGCGGTGCCACATCATCCACATCGTCGTCCTCGTCTTCGTCGACGGGCGGCGGCGCGGCGGCCGCGGACGGCGGCGTGCCGTACGTCGCCGCGGCATGTGTCGGAGGTGCATGATACGCCGGCGGCGCGGGCTCGACCGGAGGCAGATTCGCCACGAAGCGGGGTTTACTGAGCTCGCGCGATACGAGCGCCTCGTCCTGCAGGATCACGAACCGCTTGATCATGTTCTCGAGCTCGCGGACGTTTCCGGGCCACTCGTACGTCAGGAAATTCCCGCGCAGGTCATCGGAGAGCGTCCGCACGGGACGGTTGTAGCGCTGCGAGTATTTCGCGATGAAGAAGTCGGTGAGTTTTAGGATCTCGTCACGCCGCTCGCGCAAGGGGGGCACGTACGCCTCGATGACCTTGAGGCGATAGTACAGATCCTCGCGGAACTCTCCGCGCGTCAGCATCTGTTCGAGGTCCCGGTTGGTGGCGGTGACCACGCGGACATCGACGTTGATTCTCTTGTTGCTGCCAAGTTTGGTGAACTCCGCGTCCTGCAGCACGTGGAGCAGCTTGGCTTGGAGCGGCGGCTTCATTTCGCCGATCTCGTCGAGGAAGATCGTTCCCGAGTGCGCCTGCTCGAATTTGCCGATGCGCGTGGTCGCCGCGCCGGTGAACGCGCCTTTTTCGTGCCCGAACAGCTCGCTCTCGAGGAGCTCCGCGGGGAGCGCGGCGCAGTTCACCTTCACGAACGGCCGCTGCTTCCGAGTCGAGTGCTGGTGAATCGCGCGCGCGACCAGCTCCTTGCCCACACCGCTCTCGCCGCGAATGAGCACGGTCACGTCGCTGTCGGCGACCTGCTCGATGATCAAGGCCACCTGACGCATGGCGGGGCTGTCGCTCCAGCCGATGAACGCATCACTCTGATCGTCGCTGAGCTGCCGCCGCAGGTCCGTCAGCTCGTGGACCAGGCGATTGCGCTCGAATGCCTGCTTGATCGCCGCGTCGAGGGCGATCTCTCCCAACCCTTCGGGATCGTCCGGCTTGACGACGTAGTCGGCTGCGCCGAGGCGCACGGCTTCGACGATCGTCTGCGCGTGCTCGCGGCCCGACAGCATGATCACCTGCAGTTCGGGCCGCGCCGCCTTGAGCGCCTTGAGCGTCTGCAGGCCATCCATCCCGGGCATGGCGACGTCGAGCAGAACAATGTCGGGAGGCTCTCCCTGCCGGATCGCTGCCACGATTTCGTCGCCCCGCGAATAGGCGCGCGCTTCGTACCCTCGAAGCGCAAGGAAGGTGCGAAGGTATCCCGCGAAGCCGGAATCGTCATCCACTACCGCGATCGTCGCCGGGCGGCGATCGTTGGTCACGCTTCCGCCCGCGTCAGGCCCCGTATTGGCCACTGTCGACATTCGTTGTCCTGTCCCTTAGGTTCGAAGAGGTAAGCGGAGTGCGGAGCCTGCACGCGGCCGTTCGCCCGGTGCTGACCAGAGCGCGCCGCCGAGCGCTTCGACGACGCGCCGTGCGACCGGAAGGGCGAGCCCGAGGCCGCCGCGCCATTCGTCGAAAGGTGGTGGAGCACCGCGTGCGGCCTGCAGCAACGAGGGAAGCGTCGCGTCGTCACCGACCGCCAGAATCGCCCACGCGGGGGCAGTGTCGGCCATCACGGAGCATTCCGCCACGATTACACCCGGTTCGCCGCGCTCGCGTAAGGCTGCGTGAAGCAACGTCGTGATTGCCGCCGAGAGCCTCCCGCGGTCGCCGGTCACGACGATTGGCCGATTCGGCACGCGAACATTCAGATGCACCCCGCGGTCTTCGCCCTCATGCATAGTGCTCGCCAGCTCCGCCACAAGCACAGCCATATCCACCTCGTGGCGAGAGACGGCGAGCTCTTTCGCTTCGAGCTTACCAAGGTCGCTCATCTCCGCGACGAGCGCGCTGATGCGCGCGCACGAACGTTCGGCTTCCTCCAGCATTTTCCGTTGTTTGTCGGTGAGCGGTCCGCCGTGCTCCTTCAACACCATTCGCAGATATCCGCACACAACCGTGACCGGCGTGCGGAGTTCGTGCACCGCAAGCGACATCGCGCGCGGGAAGCGGTCGTGTTCAAGAGGCTCGTGGATGGTCTCGATATCGTCAAAGAACCCGGCGCAGCGACGCCGGCGTCCTCCTCCAGACGGGAGGCTATCACGCATGCGCCGTGGGACAAGCTCGGCTGTGTACGCTCGTCGGCGGAAAAAAACTTCCATTTCGTCATGGCATATCACTTGAATTACTTGAATTTGAGACGGACGGTCAGGAAAGTTCGGCCGGGAGCGCGTTTCTGCGGCGTATGGCCTGCATCCATTCGCGCTATCCGGCCGGCCTATCTTCATGTTTCCGCGTCATAATGTGCGCATGCTGATACGCAAGGCTCCTGACCTCCGCTTCTCGGACATCACCCCGAAATCGCTGTACGTGCGGCGGCGTGAGTTTCTGCAGGCCGCGGCAGGCGCCGCGCTCGGCGCGGCGGCCACCACTCTGATCCCTCCCTTTGCCGCGAACGCCGAGGCGCAGACGCAGGGGCAGGGCACCGGACACGGGGCCAAGCTCGCGAACGTCAAGAAGAGCCCGCTCAGTACCACCGGCGAAACCCTCACGTCGTTCGACGACATCACCAGCTACAACAATTTCTACGAGTACGGTCCGTACAAAGAGGATCCGAAGGCCAATGCCTGGCGCCTGAAGCCGCGGCCCTGGACGATCACGGTCGAAGGGTTCGCGGCCAAGACGGGCACGTTCGGCTTCGAAGAGTTCACCAAGCCTTACACACTCGAAGAGCGCGTCTATCGGATGCGATGCGTCGAGGCGTGGTCGATGGTGATTCCCTGGGTTGGCATCCCGCTGAAGGACGTCATTAACACCTTCCAGCCGACCTCGCAGGCCAAGTACGTCGAGTTCGTCACCGCGCTCAACCCGGCGCAGATGCCAGCGCAGACCGGGCGGTCGCTGCCGTGGCCCTACGTCGAGGGCCTGCGCATGGACGAAGCGATGAATCCGCTGTCGATTCTCGCGGTCGGTCTGTACGAGGAGACGCTGCCGAACCAGGACGGCGCGCCGATCAGGCTGGTCGTGCCGTGGAAGTACGGCTTCAAGGGCATCAAGTCGATCGTCAAGATACGGTTCGTTGATTACCAAACGAAGAATACGTGGCAGGTGATGCAGCCGAGCGAATACGGCTTTTTCGCGAACGTCAATCCCGCCGTCAGCCATCCGCGATGGAGCCAGGCGAGCGAGCGGCGCATCGGCGAGTTCTTCAAGCGCAAGACGCTCCCGTTCAACGGATACGCCGATCAGGTCGCGTCGATGTACGGGGGGATGGACCTGAAAAAGAACTATTGAAGGCGATCGTCCTCCTCAAGCGAGTCATCTTCGTCGCGGCGCTCATCCCCGCCGCGATGCTCATCGTCGGCGCCTTCAGGGGCACACTCACCGCCAATCCAATCGACTACATCACGGACAGGACCGGCGACTGGGCGTTTCGGTTCCTGATGATCACGCTGTGCGTCACGCCGATCCGGCGCATCACCGGGTGGAACCCGATCATCCAACTGCGCCGCATGCTCGGTCTGTTCTCGTTCTTCTACGCGACGCTGCACTTTCTCACCTGGTCGGTGCTGGACTGGTTCTTCGATTTCCGATCGATGGCCGACGACATCGTGATGCGCCCGTTCATCACCCTCGGCATGGCGACGTTCCTGATGTTGCTGGCGCTCGCCGTGACCTCGACGACCGCGTCGATGCGAAGGCTTGGCCGGAAATGGACGCAGCTTCATCGGCTGATCTATCTCGCCGCAATCACGGCGCTGACGCATTTCTGGATGGTAGGGAAGGTGCTGGTGACAGAAGTCACGTATTGGGCGGTGGCGTTGACCGCGTTGCTGGGATTCCGCGTCTGGTGGGTCCTCCGAACGCGCGTCCACGTTCGTCCGGCTCCAGCCGATTTTGACGGCAAGAAATCATTTCCTTAGTCGGCGACCACGCGCGCCATTCCGATCCTCGCCGTCGCCGGTCATTCCGAATATCTCGATCAACCCGATCGCTTCGCCAAGGCAGGCATCGCGCATGTGCTGATCAAGCCGTGCCCGCCCGACGTGATCGCTCCGCGCTCCGCCGGCTGCTGAACGGTGACGCGCAGGCTAGGCAGATCTCCTGATCCGCAGCACTGTGGTGAGCGCGTCCGCGAGCACGTGCGGCTCCAGGGGTTTGCCGAGATGTGCATCGAAGCCCGCAGCGAACGCGTGTTGCACGCTCTGCGGATCGGTGAACGCGGTGAGTGCGACCGCGGGAATATTCCCAAGCGCGGAGGGCAGTGCGCGCACGCGCCGCATGAGCGCGTAGCCGCCGTCGCCAGGCATTGCGATGTCGGTCAGCAACACGTCGGGGCGCCATTCCGACAGGATCCGCATCGCGTCGGACGCGCGACCGGCCGTCCTCACCGACACGCCATACATCAGAAGCATTGTCGCCACCAGTTCCTGGGTCGACTCGTCGTCGTCGACCGCGAGGACGCGCCGCCCCCGAAGTGTGAGGCCACGCAGCGTGGGATCGGCGTCGTCCAGCGCCGGTCGACCCGTCGGAAGGCGGACGACGAACACCGATCCTGCTCCGGCTCCGTCGCTGTCGGCAGTTACCGTCCCGCCGTGCGCTTCGACGACGTGCCGGACGATCGCGAGACCGAGACCGAGCCCGCCTGCGGTGCGCGTGGAGCGTGATTCGCCGCGGCGAAACGGCTCGAAGATGTGCGGAAGAAGATCGACTGGAATCCCCGGGCCGGTGTCGCTCACGGTGACTTCGACATCAGTCGGGCCTTCGACCGCGTTGACCTTGACGCACCCGCCTGCTGGCGTGAACTTCACGGCGTTTGCGAGCAGATTCCACAGGACCTGGCGCAGCCGCGACGTGTCGCCGGCAATGTCGCGGACCGACTCTGCAATCGAGACCTGGACGGTGATTGTCTTCGCGTCGGCTGCGGGCCTGATCGTTTCCACCGCGCCGCCTATCAGATCGCGGAGATCGACCGGCGTGACGTTGAGGCGAAGGTTGCCCGCGGCCATCGACGACAGTTCGAGCAGTTCTTCGACGATCTGCACCTGCGCAGCCGCGTTGCGCTCGATGGTCTCGAGGATGGCCGCCGTCCGCTCGGGCGGCACCGTGCCGCGGCGCAGCATGCGGGTCCATCCGAGCACCGCGTTGAGCGGTGTGCGCAGTTCATGGGAGAGCATGGCGAGGAATTCGTCCTTCACGCGGTTCGCTTGCTCGAGGTCGCGAATCAGCTGTGCGCGTTCCTCGGCGAGCGCGCGCTCGTGATCTTCGAGCTGCCGGCGCTCGGTGACGTCCATCACGGCGCCCGTCGCAAATCGTGGGACGCCGTCATCGTCGAGGATGATCCGCCCGCGGTCCTGCAGCCAGCGGATCTCGCCGCCGGTCCGGACGATGCGGTACTCGAGGCCGTATTCGCGGCGCTCGGCAACCGCATCGTTGATCGCGCGCAGGACGCGCGCGTTGTCGTCGGGATGGATTCTGGTGAAGTCGGCGTCGTCCAGCGAACCCTCGGTCTCAACGGCGTCAAGGCCGAGGATCCGATTCAGGCTTTCGTCGTGAATGGCGACGTTCGTGCGCAGGTCCACGTGCCACGTGCCCACGCCCGCGGCGCCGAGCGCGTTCCGGAGGCGGTGCCAGGCAAGGAGGACGTCCTGCGATGTCGGCATGGCCTCCGGCGTAAATGCACAGGCGATGCCTCAGCGGGACAGCCGCTGGTCCAGCTTGCTCGGGGGGCCGTGCGTCGAATGAAGCTCCTGAGCGGCGGGCTGCTTGAGGCGTTCCATCGCCGCGCGCTGCCTCTCCATCTCGCGTTCGAGGATGGCCGCTTTTTTCTGCAGATCGGTGAACGGATCAACAGTCGCCTTGCGTGGGCGCGCCATAGGGGACCTCTTTCAGTTGTCTTGGGGCGAGGTCGACGATCATAACCTGGACCGTAGCGGATGCAAGACCGTTCACGGATAATTTGCACAGAGATGTATCCGACGTTCTTTCGCATTGGCAATTTCGAAATCACGAGCTTCGGCGTCCTGGTCGCGATTGGCGCGCTGGTCGGCCTCTGGGTATTCGGGCGGGAACTAAAGCGGAGCGGCTTGCCGGCGTCGGCGGGCGATGCGGCGATGGCCGGCGTCTTCGGGGGCCTGCTTGGCGCGAAGCTGCTCTGGGTCGCCGAACATCTTGGCGAGGAGCCGTTCAGGGACCTGCTTTTCAGCCGCGGGGGCATGAGCTGGTTCGGGGGGCTCGCTGGCGGAGTTGGTACCGCGCTGGTCGTGATGTGGCGCCAGCGCGTGCCGATTATCCCCACGCTGGCAGCGGCAACGCCGGCCCTGGCGATCGGGCACGCGATCGGACGCATCGGATGCTTTCTGGTTGGCGACGATTACGGCCGGCCGAGCGATGTGCCGTGGGCGGTCGCGTTTCCGCAGGGCCTGCCGCCAACCGATATGCGGGTGCATCCAACGCAGCTCTATGAAGCGCTCGCGCTGGCGGTCGTCGCGTGGCTGCTCATTCGATGGCGCCGGCGAAACGTGCCCGATGCCGTGGTCCTTGGACGCTATCTGGTGCTGGCTGGGTCGATCCGCTTTGCGATCGAGTTCATTCGCGTCAACGTCCGTGTCGTGGGACCGTTGACGCTCGCGCATCTCGTTTCGCTCGCGCTTGTGATCATCGGCGTGGCGATGCTTGCGTTTCGTCGGCGCGAAGCCTGACAACTCCCAACTCCCAATTCCCAACTCTCAAGGCGAAACGTTGGGTGGGTAGAGCGGACTCGGCTCGGTCTTCGCGTTGCGGTTGGTGTCACGAAGTGAGGTGTTTTTGGGAGTTGGGAGTTGGAGGTTCGGAGTTGACGTGTTAGATTGAGTGTTCCGCCGCAGGTAGAAGTCCTGTCTTGCGGGCCTGTCGCGGGGTGGAGCAGTCCGGTAGCTCGTTGGGCTCATAACCCAAAGGTCG
>DAIRVG010000019.1:51980-55715 GCA_036802945.1 Vicinamibacterales bacterium | reverse complement strand
CCATCCGCGCCGCCAGCACGCCGTCGTCGAGCTCGCGCATCATCTCGTACGAATAGGTATTGGCCGGGGGTTCGACGAGCGCGATCAGCGCAACGCCGCCGGCAACGTCGTAGCGAAGCTTCGTATACGGCACGTCAGATTTGTATCACGAGGGTGTTGCGTAGTGAGTGCGGAAGCGCTCGCGCAGCTCGGACTTGCGAAACTTTCCCGCCGAGGTTCGGGGAATCTGATCGACGAATGCAACCGCATCCGGCAGCCACCACTTCGCAAAGTCGGGCTCGAGGAACTTGATCAGTTCGCTGGCCGTGACGCTGTGCCCTGGTTTGACGGCCACGACCGCCAGTGGCCGCTCATCCCATTTGGCGTGCGGCACCGCGACGACCGCCGCCTCCGCGATCGCCGGATGCCCCATCAATGCGTTCTCCAGCGCGATAGAGCTGATCCACTCGCCGCCGGACTTCACAAGGTCCTTCGAGCGATCCCGTATGTCAATGCACCCGCGCGGACTGATGGTGACGATGTCGCCGGTCCTGAACCAACCGTCGTCCGTGAAGCGATCGTTGAGGTCCGCGTCGTTGTAGTAGGCGCTGGCTACCCAGGGGCCTCGCATTTCGAGCTCGCCCATCGTCTCCCCATCCCAGGGTGCGAGGCCCTGTTCCGATCGGGCTCGGAACTCCATCAATGGCACGGGGGGTCCTTGCTTTGAACGGTAGGCGTACCTTTCGCCCGGGGAAGCATCCGCGAGATCCGACGGGGCCCAGCAGACGCTGCCAACTGGCGCCGCCTCCGTCATCCCCCAAGCATGAAGCATGCGCAGCCCGTGGCGCTGTTCGAACGACCGAATGAGAGAGACCGGCGCCGCCGCCCCGCCGGTCATGATGGTGCGCAGGCACTTCAAGTTGTGCGCATCTGGCTTCGAATCGAGCGCCGCGAGCACACCGAGCCAGATCGTGGGGACGCCGGCCGCGAAGGTCACCCGCTCCCGGTCGCACAATTCCAACAGGCTCGCGACGTCCAGGCACGGACCGGGTAAGACGAGATTCGCGCCACTCATGACGGAACAAAACGGAAGGCCCCATGCGTTGACATGAAACATCGGCACGACGGGCATCACCGTTTCGCCCTCGCCGATCGCCAGTCCGTCGACCATACCGCTCATGAGCGAGTGCAACACGATGGCGCGATGCGAATAGACGATCCCCTTCGGCCGTCCCGTGGTGCCCGACGTGTAGCACATGGCTGCGGCGTCGTTCTCGCAGGAGTCTGCCGCCTGGTATCGCGACGGATCGGCGGCCGCGATCACCTCTTCGTAGTCGAGCGCGCCGTTCGCGTCGCCGCCGTTTCGCGCCATCACGATCACCCGGTCGATATCGACGTTGGACCGGAATTGTTCGAAGAGCGGAAGGAGGCTTTCGTCAATGAGCAGCACGCGATCGTTTGCGTCGTTGACGATGTAGGTTAGATCGTCCGGGTGCAGACGAAGATTCAGCGTGTGAAGAACCGCGCCGATTGTGGGGATCGCGAAATAGGCCTCGAGATGCTGATGGTGGTTCCATCCGAGCGTCGCCACGCGATCGCCGGGCTGCACGCCCAGGCCGCGCAGCGCCACCGCCAGGCGCCGCGCGCGATCGATGACCTGCGCGTAGGAATGACGTTGGATGCTCTTGTCGGGAAGGCGAGAGGTGACGTGCTTGTGACCGAATAGCGCCTCCGCCCGCCGCACGATTGCGGAGAGCGTCAGGGGGTAGTCCATTGTCAGCGCTTTCATGCCGGCGCTCCTCCGAAACCTGTGGCGATTGTCCCACCGCCATCGACCACGATGACCTGGCCGGTAACGTAGTTCGACGCGTCCGATGCGAGAAAGACCGCCACGCCCTTCAACTCCCCGGGCTCACCCACACGTCCGATCGGCGTCACGGCGCGGATGCCGTCCTCGACCATCGCAATCGACGCATCGGCCATGCGCGAGTGAAAAAATCCAGGGGCGATGGCATTCACACGCACGCCCTGTCGACCCCACGACGTCGCTAGCTCGCGCGTCAATCCCATGAGGCCCGCCTTGCTGGCGGCGTAGGCCGCATAGTACGGACCGTTGACGTTGCCTTGCATGCCGGCGATCGACGCCACGTTGATGATGCGGCCGTACTGGCGTTTCAGCATTTCCCGCCCGGCGACCTGCGAGAAGATGAACGCGCCTGTCAGGTTGACGTCGATCACTTTTTTCCACTGCTCGAGCGCCATCGCCTCCGGTCGCTCGCCCCAGGACACGCCGGCATTGTTCACCAGGATGTCGACCTTTCCGTATTGCTGGACCGTCTTGTCGACCACTGCCTGGACCTCCGAGGGGTTCGTCACGTCGCAGCGCATCCCTTCGGTGGTGAATCCGCGCGCGCGCATCGCCGCGACCTCGGCGACGAGCCACTCGTCCCGGCGGGCGCAGAGCATTAACGACGCCCCGGCTTCCGCAAGCCCCTCGGCGAACTCGGCGCCAAGGCCGCGCGATCCGCCCGTGACAATTGCCACGCGACCTGAGAGATCGAAGAGGGACGCGATTGTCCGTGATGAATAAGTCATGGTCCTGCGGCGCGAACCTTCAAGGTTCACGGGCGAGCGACTGATGCAGCCGCGAGCCGGCAGTTTACAATAGCCCTCTTATGCAAGCTGTTGTCCTCAACACCCTGGGTGATCCCGAACACCTGAAGATCGAGGAGAGGCCGGATCCGTATCCGGGACCCGGCGAAGCCGTCGTCCACCTCCGTGCTGCGGCGCTCAACCACCGCGACGTCTGGATTCGCCGCGGCCAGTACGCCGGCATCAAGCTGCCAATCG
The DNA here is from genome assembly GCA_036802945.1 of Vicinamibacterales bacterium. Taxonomy (GTDB): domain Bacteria; phylum Acidobacteriota; class Vicinamibacteria; order Vicinamibacterales; family UBA2999; genus Gp6-AA40. Next base: position 52,886 of record DAIRVG010000019.1, on the reverse strand, counting down.
TGCTCGGCTCCGACGGTGCCGGTCAGGTCTCGGAAGTCGGCGAAGGTGTCGACCTGGGTTGGATGGGGCGGGAGGTCGTCATCGATCCGTCGTTCAACTGGGGGCCCGACGACCGCGCGCAAGGCAGCTCGTTCAACATCCTCGGCTTGCCGGTGGATGGGACGTACGCGGAGAAAGTGCTTGTGCCGGCGGCAAACCTTCATCCAAAGCCGGCGCAGCTCTCGTGGGAAGAGGCTGCGGCGCTGCCGCTGGCCTCGGTCACCGCCTACCGTGCGCTTGTCACGCGGGCACGTGTACAGCCGGGCGAGACGGTCCTCGTGACCGGCATCGGTGGCGGCGTTGCCATCTGTGCGCTTCTCATCGCGAAGCGGCTTGGCGCCAGGGTCTACGTGACCTCGGGAAGTGATGCCAAGCTGGAGACCGCGCGCGGGCATGGCGCGGACGGCGGCGTCAACTATCGGAAGGACGACTGGACGAAGACGCTCATCGCGGACATTGGCGCGCGGCCGGACGTCGTGATCGACGGCGCTGGCGGCGAGACGTTCAACAAATCGCTCGACGTGCTCAAACCAGGCGGCCGCCTCGTGAGCTACGGGTCGACGACCGGCGCCGCCCAGAACCTGGAAATTCGCCGGATCTTCTGGAAGCAGTTGAATGTGCTCGGCAGCACGATGGGACCACCGAGCGACTTTGCGGCGATGCTCAAGCTGTACGAAGGAGACCTGCGTCCCGTCATCGACAAAGTGTTCCCGCTCGAGCAGGCATCGGACGCCCACATCCGAATGGAAGCCGGGAATCAGTTTGGAAAGATTGTGCTGAAGATGTGAAATTACTGAGTGGAGATAGCAGATCGTCCGCCACGCAGCACGTACTTCTGAATCTTCCCCGTCGCGGTTTTCGGGAGCT
>DAIRVG010000019.1:42651-51880 GCA_036802945.1 Vicinamibacterales bacterium | reverse complement strand
CGTCCGCCACGCAGCACGTACTTCTGAATCTTCCCCGTCGCGGTTTTCGGGAGCTCCTTCACGAACGTCACGGCGTGCGGCGCCTTGAAATGCGCCAGCCGCTCGCGCACGAAGTCAATCAGCTCGCGGTCGGTCGCCGACGCGCCGGGCTTCAACACGACGAAGGCCTGGGGAGCCTCGCCCCACTTCTCGTGCTTCACTCCCACCACGCCGACCTCCTGCACGGCCGGGTGGCGCATCAACACGCCTTCCACTTCGACCGACGAGATGTTCTCGCCGCCGCTGATGATCACGTCCTTGAACCGGTCGCGGATTTCCGCGTAGCCGTCGGGGTGTACGACCGCGGCATCGCCGCTGTGAAACCACCCGCCGCGCATGGCCTCCTCCGTCGCCTTCGGATCATCGTAGTACCCCTCCATGACGACATTGCCGCGCACGCAGATCTCGCCGAGTGTCTGGCCGTCGTGCGGGACCTCGTTCAAGGCGTCATCCAGCACGCGCAAATCGCCGGATGTGACCAGCTCCACTCCCTGGCGCGCCTTGATCACGCAGCGCTCCTCGAGGCTCAGCGACTCGTGGTCCGGCCGCGGCTCGCACACCGTGATGAACGGCGCGGTTTCGGTCAGGCCATACATCTGGGTCACGTCCCACCCGAGCTCACCCTCCATCCGCTGGATCGTCGCAGCGGCAGGCGGCGCCCCCGCAGTGATGACGCGCACTCCCCTCGGCGCGCCATTTCGCATGGGCTCCGGCGCGTTCGCCAGGGAGATCAGGACAGTCGGCGCCGCGCAAAGCGCCGTGATCGACTCCTGCTGGATCAGTTGAAACGCCAGTGCCGGGTCGACCTTGCGCAGGCACACGTGCGTGGCGCCAACGGCGGTGATGATCCACACGAACGTCCAGCCGTTGGCGTGGAACATCGGCAGCGTCCACAGATAGCGATCGGCCGGCGTCATCGGCAGGTGAATCAGCGTGCCGACGACGTTCATGTAGGCGTTCCGGTGCGTGATCATCACGCCCTTGGGCCGCGATGTCGTTCCGCTCGTGTAGTTGATCGTCAGCAGGTCGCGCTCGCTTATCGCTGCCGGCTTGAAATCGGGCGACGCGGCGTTCACCATCCGCTCGTATTCGATCCACCCCGTGCCAGACCCCTCGAGCGCCACGAAATGCTCAACCCGTTTCAACTCGCCGCGGATGCTGTCTACCGCCCCGAGATAGTCCGCGTCCGCACAAACGACGCGCGCCCCCGAGTGATTGATGATGAAGGCGAAATCATCCGGTGTCAGGCGGTAGTTGACCGGTACCAGCACCGCACCGATCTGCGGCACTGCATAAAACGACTCCAGTTGCGCGTGCGTATTCGGCGCAATGTAGACGATCCGGTCGCCTTGCTTCACGCCGAGTGCCTGCAACGCCGACGACCACCGATCGCACCGGTCGAAGAACTGCTCGTAGGTCAGGCGCTGCTCACCGTCGATGACCGCTTCGCGGCTCGGGTACAAACGCCGCGCGCGCCGCGCGAACTCGAGCGGTGTGAGCGGAATCTCCATCCTTAGCCGCGCTCCTTGGTTACGATGTGCTCGAGGTCCTTGTCGTCGCAGGGCGGGTCCTCCCAGAATGCCGCTTTCGGATCCGTGTTGAGCGGAATCCGCCGCGGGTTGCGCACCCACGGTTTCTGCAGCACGCCAGAATCGTCGATGGTCACTTCGTAGGTAACGAGGTTGCCCCTGCGCGTCACCTTTTCGACGACGTGCAACTGATCGCTGTGGAAATATCCGGGCCAGTCGAGCCATGTCTGATCGTTGAAGTTGTTGGTGTCGATCACGAGCGTATCGCCGTCCCAGCGCGCGACCGAGTCACCCTTGTACGTCGCATCGCGATCGGAGTTGTGCTCCTTGCCGATCGGGATCCACCGGAAGGTGTTCTCCGTGTCGTACAGGAACACCACCTCCGTCGGGGTCGCGACGATCTTGTTCGGGAACCCCATGCGCGGCACGCCTGCGGGACCGCACGCGAACGTCGGATCCTCGGCGTTGCCGTTCAAGTCGAGGTACTGCACTTTGTCCCAGAATTCCGGTTTGTAGATCGGCTTGTTCGGATCGGCTCGGTCGGCTACGCCGCTATCCCGCTCGAAGTTCACTGCAAGCTGGCCCGACGTGGTGCCGAGCGCCGAGCCCTGGCTGCGGGCTGGCAGACTGAAGTTGACGTTCCCCTTCTCGTCGGTCAGCTCCGTGATCTGTTTGCCGAAGCTGCCGAAGACGAAGTTGCCGCCCCACCAGCCATTGAGATCCGGATGTCCGTCGGCCATCCGCGGCGTAGGTGCGGCTGCGGGATCGGGCGCGCTCTGCTGTTGCGCGGCAGTTGGACCGATTCCGAGTGCCGCAATCACGAGGGCGAGGCCTGTGTGTCGAGCGATCATGGGAAGCCTCCGCGGACAAAGAAAAAGCCCGCGCCCGGCAATGCCGGATGCGGGCTTTTGTATATCACAGGGGCCCAGCCCTCATGACTGCGGCGCGGACCTTTCAGGTCCGCGACCTGCTAATCAGGTCCGCGACCCTGCTAACCCCGTTCCTTCGTCACGATGTGCTCCAGGTCTTTGTCGTCGCAGGGCGGATCCTCCCAGAAGGCCGCCTTCGGGTCGGTGTTCACGCGCATGATGCGCGGGTTCCACACCCACGGCTTCATCAGCACCTTCGGATCCTCAACCGTCACTTCGTACTTGATTGCGTTGCCCGTGCGGGTCAGCCTCTCCACGACACGCAGTTCGTCGCTGTGGAAATACCCCGGCCAACCGAGCCACGTCTGATCGTTGAAATTGTTCGTGTCGATCACGAGCGTGTCGCCTTCCCATGTCGCCACGGAGTCGCCCTTGTAGGTCGCATCGCGATCCGCGTTATGCGGCTTGTTGATCGGAATCCAGCGAAAGGTGTTCTCGTTGTCGTAGAGGAACACGACTTCGTTCGGGTTCGAAACGATCTTGTTCGGGAAGCCCATGCGCGGCACGCCCGCGGGGCCGCAGCTGAATGTCGGGTCCTCCGCGTTCCCGTTGATGTCGAGATACTGGACCTTGTCCCAGAACTCGGCCTTGTAGATCGGCTTGTTCGAATCGGCGCGCTGGCCGATGCCGCTATCGCGCTCGAAGTTCGTCGCCAACTGACCCGACGCGGTGCCGAGCGCCGACCCTTCTGGCCGGGCATTCAGCTGCAACGTGATGTTGCCCTTTTCGTCGGTCAGATCAGCGAGCGTCCGTCCGCCACCAAATCCACCGCCGCCGCCCCACCACCCGTTGAGGTCCGGATGACCGTCGGTCATGCGCGGTGTCGGAGCGTCATCCTGCGCCGGTGCGGGACGCTGCTGCTGCGCGGCGACGGGAGCCAATCCCAGCGCCGCGACGGCTGTTGCGACGGCGATCCCACCACCAATTAACCGAGCCTTCATGCGAGTCCTCCGAAGGAAACAGAACCGTTATTCTATGGTACCCTTTGCGGGTTTTCCACGGCGGACGCCTCGAATGCGGAAGGGTTCCGCACCACGTGTCTCCGTACGCGGCCAGGAGGAGAGGCGCGCATGCGAACCACACTACTGACCTTCGCCGCGATCACGATGCTTGCGGTCCCCGTAATGCAGGCCCAGGACGCCACGAGACCCGCGGCACAAGTGCCTGCCACACCATCCACCGCCAAGCCCGCTCCACCACCTGCAAGAGGCGGCAAGCCCGCGGCGCCGGCATTGCCCGACGCGAAGACGCTCGTGCGCGACATCGGCCGCGCGCACGGCATGCTGCGAGGGCTGCAGGAAAACGACGCGACGACAACCGCGCAGTTCCAGGCCACCGGCACCCAGTACATCGTCGGACAGGCGTTTCAGCCGGGTGGGCCGTGGCCCGCGGCGAAGCTGACGAAATACAACGTGTGGATCAACTACTCCGTGCCCGGGATGCGGATCGATCTCGAACGCACCAATCCCGACGGGCAGGTCCAGGGCGGCGGTGGTCTTCCGTTCGCCGCGCCGCAGCGCCAGATCCTCGTGGTTGGTGGCAACCGCGCGTGGAACGAAACGATGATGCCTGGCGGTCCCGCGACCCCCGCACTTGGCCAGCAGAACGATCGCCTGGTCCAGATCTGGATGTTGCCGCAGGGCGCCGTCAAGGCGATGCGCATGGCGGGCGACAAGGCGATAGTCGGCATGGAGGGCACCAAGTACGTCGTCACGTTCCCGTTGCCGGCGCCGGTGTCGAACTACACCGCCAGGGTGCGGTTGGATGAGCGCAAGCTTGTCGAGCACGTCGAGGTCACGGTCGACAATCCAGTGCTTGGAGACACGAAACTCGAGGTCGACTACGACAGCTACAAGGATCCCGATCTCAGCGACATCCCCTTCCCGATGCATCACGTTCAGAAACTTGGCGGTATGCCCATCCTCGACATCACGCTCAGGAACGCGCGGATGTACAACCCGTACGTCGTGATGCCGGTGCCGGAGAATGTCGAGCGCGCGTTCGCGGCAACCTCACCCAACCCGCAGGCGAACGTGGAAATCCAGAAGGCGGGCACGGGCGTGTTTCTCGTGACCGGCGCCAGCCACAACAGCATCGCGGTGGAGTTCAAGGACTACGTGGCGGTGATCGAGAGCCCGCTGGGCGACAACCGCGCGGTGCCAATGTTCGAGGCGGTGAGGAAGCAGTTTCCGAACAAGAGGATCCGGTACCTGATCAACAGCCACAATCACTTCGATCACGCAGGCGGCCTCCGCGACGCGGTCGCCGAGGGGACGACCATTGTCACTGCCCAGGCGAACAAGCCGTATTACGAGAGAGTGCTGATCAACAAGCACACCGTCAACCCGGATCGCCTGCAGCAGACCGCGCCGACGAAGCGGCCGTCAGTCGAGGCGGTCACCGACAAGCGCGTGTTCACCGACGGCACGCAGACGATGGAGCTATACAGGATCCAGGGCAGCAATCACTCCGACACGATGCTGATTGCCTACTTCCCGAAGGACAAGGTCCTGGTCGAAGCCGACATGTGGAACCCGCCAGCGCAGGCGAACGCCCCGGCTCCTGCGGGAGTCGCCGCCGCCGAGCCGTTGAATCTCTGGAACAACATCCAGCGGCTGAAACTCGATGTCGCGCAGATCGCGCCGCTCCACGGACGGATCGTGCCGTTCGCCGACTTCCGGCGCGCGGTCGGCCAGGGGAATACCACGAACTAAATCCCAAATCCCAAATCCCAAGATCCAAATCCCAAGGAAATCAACCACGAAGCTCACGAACAGACGCGAAGGTCACGAATTCCTTTTACGGTTTTCGTGGCCTTCGAGATTTTTGTGTTCTTCGTGGTTGAATTCCGTCCGATCCCCGATCCCCGATCCCCGATCCCCGATCCCTACAGAGTTCGTAAATCCCGAACACGCCTCGCCTTGAACTCGGTCTTCGGCAGCGTGCCCGGCGGGACCAACTCGATACTGGGGCGCACCTCGCAGCGCGACACGATTTCGGTTTCAACCACCTTCATCAGCGTCTGATACCGCGCGGCCGGCACGTCGGCACGTGGTTCGACTTTCACCGTGAGCACGTCCATTTCGCGCTCGGTCGACACGACGATCTGGAACTCCTCGGCCAGTTCCGCGACGCGCCGCACTGCGTCCTCGATTGCGGTTGGAAACAGCGTGACGCCGCGAATGTTCAGCATGTCGTCGGCACGCCCCAGAAACCCTCCCGCGGCGCAGCCATGAGTCCGCCCGCACCCGCACCGACGCGAGTCGAGCGTCGTGAAATCGCCCACGAGGAACCGCAGCTGCGGCGAGGCTTCAGAGAAAAGGTTTGTGACCACGGACAGCCCGCGCTGCCCTGGTTCCACGGGCTGGCACGTATCCGGTGCGACGGTTTCCCAGATGTGCGTGTCGGCCATCAGGTGCGTGGCCGCGGGACCATCCTTTTCCGCGACAGCGTCCGCGCACGTGTAGCCACCCGCCGCAGGAGCGGCCTCGGTGCAGCCGTAGAACTCGTGGAGATCGGCGCCCCACTCTTCCTCGAGGCGTCGTCGTGTCGCAGGCACGCTGAAGCCCGGCTCGCCCGCGCAGAACAGGACACGCACTGAACTCGCCCGAGGATCGATCCCCATTTCACGCATGACGCTTGCGAAATAGAGCCCGTACGAAGGTGTGCACGCGAGGATCGTCGGCTTGTAGAGATCGATGAAACGGGCGCGAGTGCGCGTGTCAAGCCCGCCCGCCGTCACAATCGGAATGCGCATCAGATTGAGCGCGTAGTGGACGCCCCAGAGCCACACGTGCGGTCCGTAGCCGAACGCGAGCATTGCGGCATCGCGCCCGGGCCTGAAACCCATGGCCCACATCGCCCGCGCGTTGCCCCAGGCCCACAACGATCGATCGAGCTCGGTATAGCGGAAGATGCGTGGCTGTCCGGTGGTTCCCGACGTGGCGAAGGTCTGCCATCCGCGCTCGCGCCAGCAATCATCGTCCACCGCGGTGAACGTGCCCCACGGCGGATTCGTCGCGGCGTCTTCGGCCATGTCCGCTTTTGTCGTGACGGGAATCAGCTGGAGGTCGTCAACGGACCGGATCTCCTCCGGCCGCAGCTTGATGCCATCGAACTTGCGGCGATAGAACGGAATGTAGTCATAGGCGTAGCGGACGACGGCCGACAGCTTCTGGTCGTGGATCGCACGCAGCTCGTCGCGCGAGATCGTATCGAGCGTCGACCAGTAACGATCGCTCGCCGGCTTGTCGGCGTCGCGGCGAAAGAATTCGAGCGTATCGAGCCAGACGGCGCGGCTGTCGGGCATTTATGCTTTGGCTCTCCAAGTTCGAAGTTTGAAGTTCAAAGTGAAAAGTAAGTTGAAAGTATGGCGGTGTTGGCGCGGTGCACTTTGCACTTACTTCTCGACTTCGAACTTTCCACTTTAAACTTACAGGATCAAGCGCGTAGCGGCGCGTAGAACGACACGCCTCTCATGTGCTCGTTGACCGTCAGCGGATGCTGCAGCGGCGGGAAGGCGCGCTGTTCACAGTCGAGGCGGTCGCACATGCGGCAGGCGGGACCGACAGGCACAATCGCATCGCGGTTGCTCAGGTCTCGACCGACGGCGTACACGAGATCCTTGGCGTGCTCGAGGGCGCACCCGAGCGCGATCGCGTACTGCGTCCGCGGCGAGTGAAACCCGCCGCTCTCCTTGCGCACCGTCCGCGCAATCTCGAAATAGATCTGTCCGTCCGGCATCTGCGAAAGCTGCGTGCGGATGATGCCCGGCGTATGAAACGCCTCGAAGACGTTCCAGCGCGGACATGCTCCGCTGAAGCGCGCAAAGCGCATCCCCGACGCGCTGAAACGCTTGGAGATGTTCCCCGCGATGTCGATGCGCATCATGTGAAACGGAATGCCTTCGGCGCCGGGTCGGCGGAGGGTCGTCAACCGGTGGCAGGTCTGCTCGAAGCTCGTTCGAAACCGGTGGCCGAGCAGCTCGATATCGTAGCGTTCGAGCTTCGCCGCGCGCAGGAACGGCTCGTACGGCATCAACATCGCCATCGCAAAGTAGTTGGCGAGCACCACGCGGCAGAGCGCGTGCGACTCGCCGCTCGTCAGGAGCGGATCGCTGGCAATACGATCGAGGACGGCGCCCTGCGTCAGCAGGCCGACCTGGTATGCCAGCTGAAAGTTGCGGCTCCCCCGACGCAGCGCTTCGGAGAGGCAGAGCACCCGGCTTGCCGCGTCGAATCGTCGCAGGGCTCCGTCCATCGCGCTCGTGCGCTCGATGCGGACGGCGACACCGTGCGCGCGTTCGAGATACGCCGCGAGGCTGCTGAACAGAGAGTCGCTGTGCTCGACCCGCGCATCGCGGGCGAGCTGTTCGGCGCCGTGTTCAAGCTCCGGGAAGTAATTGAGGTGACGCTGAAGGAGATCGCTGACCTCCTCCGAGGGAAAGCGTGACGGATGCCCACTCTCGCCCCCGCCGTGTTCCGACATCTTCCCGGCCAGGTTCTGCAGCGACTCGCGGCTATGGCGAAACGCCTCATAGAGACGCAGGATCGCTTCCGTGGTGTGAGGATGCGACATCGCAACCTCGCGCACGTCCGTGGTGAGGACGTCGAGGTTCTCGAACAGCGGATCCCCGAACACCTCCAGCAGTTCAGCGGCGCGCCGCCCATCGTGTTCGGTCGACCACGCTTTGATATCGACCGGCAGGATCTCCGCCAGCTTCACCAGCAGATCCGCCGTGAACGACCGGCGATTGTGCTCGATCAGATTGAGGTAACTGGGCGAGATCCCCAAACGCCGCGCGAGGTCGACCTGCGTCAGTCGATGGCTGCGACGCATTGCACGGATTTTCCCGCCAAGGTTGGATTCGGCCATGGCGCGATAGCCTAACCCGCAGGCATTCCTTTTACAAGATTTTCAGATTTGCACACGCGCCGTGACAACGGTCAATCTCCTTTGCGTACCGGATTAATCTTTTGCCTTGAGATCCGACGGCGCGTCCTCGATACTGGTCAACGATGTTAATGATTCCGAGACGCGAGAACCGCGTCGGCATCAACGTCATCATGCTGGGCCCACCGGGTGCCGGTAAAGGTACGCAGGCCAGCCGGCTGGCCCTCGCCCGTGGGCTGATCCACATCTCCACCGGTGACATCCTTCGAGAAGGCATCAAGGCGCAGCTTCCGATTGCACTGATCGCGAAGGCAAAGATGGACCGCGGAGAGCTGGTAGACGACGAGACGCTCATCGCCATCGTCCGCGAGCGCCTGATGCGGGCAGATTCGCATCGTGGCTTCGTGCTCGACGGATTCCCGCGAACGGTGGCGCAGGCCTGCGCCCTGGACGCGATCATGGACGAACGTGGCCGTGGCCCGCTCATCGTCATCGACCTGGTGGTCCCCGAGGGTGAGCTCGTCCGGCGCCTCGCTGGCCGGCGCATATGCTCGGCATGCGGCACAAACGCTGTTCAGGCGACGGCCTCGCTTGCGTGCGGGAGGTGCGGCGGCGCACTCGTGCAGCGCGCCGACGACACCGAGAGCGTGGTGCGCGACCGACTCAGCGTCTATCGCCGTTCGACGAAGCCGCTGGTCGATTACTACCGTGAGCGGCCGACGTTCCGGATCGTCAACGGCGCTCAGAGTGAGGACGGCGTGGCCAGCGAGCTGGAGATCCTCGTTGACGACGTGATCGTTTCGGTTACCGCCTCGTCGCTGGAAGCACTTCAGTTCTGAC
>DAIRVG010000019.1:37561-42551 GCA_036802945.1 Vicinamibacterales bacterium | reverse complement strand
CGCCAATACGCCAGCATGTCCTGGTAGATGCGATTGTCATAGACGTTGTTCGCCATCCCTGCCAGGTACTGAAGCCTCAGATTCCGATCCCTGTTGATCTGGGCGTCTACCAGCCACGGTCGAAGGTCGCGACCCTGGCCGCCATACGCTGCCATCAGACCCGGCACACCCCGGAAATCCACCTCATTGAGGGCTTGCGCGATACGCGCGTGATCCGGACGATCGAGCCGCGCCTGCAGCGCACCCGGATCGATCGTGAGCGGCTCCGGCTTTGCCAGCATGACGACGTCGTACCCGCCGCCGTTCGCGTACTGATTGCTCCAGATCGTCCCGTACGGAAAGACGTCGAAGAAGGTGGCGACTTCACTCTTCACGACCTCTTCCGTGCTCTGGTAGAGCGGAACCCACTGGGTGACCACGCCGCCAGGATTGAGGTGTGCCTTCACGAGGTCGAAGTAGTCCCTCGTGTAAAGCGACGCGGCGCCTTTCACCCATGGATGGATCGGATCGGAGGTAATCACGTCAAATTTCTCGCGTGTCGTCAGGATGTAGTGGCGTGCGTCGTCGTAGACGATCTCAACCCGCGGGTCATGGACGACGTCGTAGTTCTCCTTGCTGAAGAACGGCGCAACCATTCGCGGAATGAGCGGTTCGATCTCGCAGATCACGATGCGCTCCACGCTCGGATGCAGCACGAACGATCCGGCAGTGACGCCCGCTCCGAAGCCAACGATGAGCACCGAGCGCGGGCGCGGATGCATCAGCGCGGACATGTGGCCGAGCAGACGCTGAAGCCGCATGTCGTGCACTTCGGTGGACGCTTCGACCTTGCCGCTCACGTGAAAGTTGCGAACGCCGCCTTCCGCCTCGGACACCGCGATCGATGAGTTGAGCCCCTCCCCTGCGTAGAGGAACGTGGCGCCCTTGAAGGTCGCAATCTGGCGGCCGTACGCGATGAGGTCGGCCGGTACGGGCGCCACGCTTGTGGCCGCGATCATGGCCAGTACGATTGCGGCGGCAATCGCGCCGATTCGTCTTGTGGCCCCGAGCGGCGCGTCGGCAGGTGACGTCCAGACCAGCATCACGACAGCGGCCATCGCGGACAGGCCGATCATCCAGCGCTGCGCGTCCTGAGTGCCCAGCCCGGGAATGATCAGAAGGCTGAATGCGAGCGCACCGGCGATCGCGCCGATCGTATTTGCCGCATAGACACGACCGACGACGCGGCCAGCGTCCTGGTCGCGAGAGGCCACGGCGGCGAGCGCGAGTGGAAAACTGGCGCCCCAGAAGCACGCGGCAGGCAGGATCGCCAGTGCGGCGCGCAGGAGATCGATTTGAAAGTTGAACCACGGACCGGCAGCGAGGGCCGGATCGATCGGCCAGAACGGGAATTCGCGATTCAGCAACAGCGCCGCCCATGAGACGGAGACCACGACCCCAACCTGAGACCAGGCCAGGAGCAGACCCGGGCGCTTTGTCGTGCGGGCAACCCACGCGCCAGCGGTGCTCCCTATTCCAAGCCCCGCCAGGAACACCCCCGTGATGATTGAGAAAGTGTAGACCGTGCCGCCAAGCAGCAGCGACAGCACTCGGGTCCAGACCACCTCAGCCCCGAGTGCGGCGGTCCCGGACAGCGCGATGGCCCCGTACGTTGGCCATCCTGCATGTACGAGCGCAGCAGGTACCTTCCCGTCGATGACGGCCGGAGCGTATGGCGTGCGCCGCGCAAGCAGGAGCGCGATCGCCGCCACAGCCGCATTGATCGAGACCGCCACGTAGGTAGCGGTCGACATGTCATATACGCGCAGCAGGTAGAAACCGGCGAACAGACAGCCGAACACTGCGCCCGCGATGTTGCCGCCGTAGAAGAATCCAAGCCACGACACGCCTTGCGGCGTCGTCTCCACCCAGCGCGCAATCGCCGGCAGGGTCGCGCCCATGAGCACCGTTGGCGGCAGGAGGCACACTGCGCACAGCACCGCGCGGAACAGAATCGCCCCGAACCCGTGTCCGACATTGGCGACGTACAGGTTGCCCAGCGCTGGCAGCGCGAACAGGACGAGAATGCCGAATGCGCCGATTCCGAATTCCAGGCGCGCGTAGACGCCAAGCGGGTGCCGGTCCGGAGAGACGACGCGCGAGAGCAGAAGGCTTCCCGCGCACATGCCACCCATGAATGTGGCCAGCAGGACACCGAGCGATACCGCCGATGCCCCGATTACCAGCTGCATCAGCTGAAACCAGACGACCTCGTAGATCAGCGCGGCGCAGCCGCTGCCGACGAACAGAAGCAGGACGCCGGGCAGGAATCGTGGCGAAGCGACGGTTTGAACGGCGCGTGGCCGTTTTTTGTCACTCATTTTAGAGGCGCGGCTACTCTACCCCGTCTTGTCCTTATTGACACCCCTCGGGTCCCAATGTTACAAGTCCCCCACTCAACAATTCCATAACTCGAAGAAGGCAAACCGGATATTCTTCCGGGCACAAGGCATCGACGGCACGCAAGTAGCTCTTTTTCGGTCTCGGGTTCGTGATTCTTAGGAGGAGGCAATATGCGTCTGTGGATAGTCGCGGCACTCATGGTCGTGACCGCGGCTCCAGCGTTCGGTCAGGCAACCAGCACGTTCAACGGGCGCGTCCTCGATCAGGGCGATGCCGTGCTCCCGGGGGTAACTGTCACCGCGACCAACGTCAGCACTGGCGTGACGCGGGAGACCGTTACTAACGCCGAGGGATCGTATTACATGCCTGGGCTCGAGCCCGGCGTTTATAACGTTAAGACGGATCTTACGGGGTTCGCGCCTTCCACGAGACAGAACGTGAATCTCGTGCTCAACGCCACCCTCACGATCGACTTCAAGCTGGCGCTGGCCGGACTCAACGAGACGCTGACAGTCACGGGCGAGGCCCCGATGATCGAGGTGACGCAGTCAAAGGTCGCCAATACCATCCAGACCACGGAGCTGCAGAATCTCCCGATGCTGACCCGAACGATCAGCGGGATGTTGGAACTGCTGCCTGGCGCGGCGCCGGTCGGCGAACTCCATCGGACGAAGCAGAACGTCGGGACCGTGTCGTTCGCCGGGTCCTCCGGTGGCAACGTCACACCCACGGTGGACGGCGCGGACAATCGCGACAACCACTACAGCGGTCCGCTGATGAGCTTCACGACCGAGAGCCTCGAGCAGTTCCAGCTCGCGTCGAGCCAGTTCTCGGCATCTGATGGTCGCACGGGTGGAGCAGCGGTTTCACTGGTGACGAAGTCGGGCACGAACGCCGTGCACGGTTCGATCTTCGGGTACGAACGCGACAAGAAGCTGACTGGGAAGGACTACTTCCAGAAGCAGGCCAACGGTGAGAAACCGCCATTCAGCCGGCAGCAGTTCGGCGGATCGATCGGCGGCCCGATCATCAGGAACCGGATGTTCTACTTCGGCGCGATCGAGCAGATGGTCAAAGACACGGGCACGTTCGTTCCGTCAAATCAGTACGATCAGATCGAATTCCTCGTCCAGGCGATGCAACGCGGGCAGGTCCCGGCCGGATGGGTGTACGACAAACATCCGCGGATCGCAGTGTTGCCGGGCCAGCTCCGGACCTACTCGCTGAAAACGAATCTGCAACTCAATAACGCGCAGTCCGTGATGTTCCGCTACGCGGGTCAGGACGAGCAGCAAGACGCGGTGACCTACAGCACGAACAACGACAATGGGCAGCCGGACAACATGGTCATCAATGCCTGGAGCGCGGTGGGCCAGCACAGCCTCGTCCTGGGCAGCGCAGGGTTGAACCAGATCACCGGTCAGGTGAACCGGATGGTCTACCTCGCCGACGTCGTGAGCAATATCACCGGCGAGCACTACACGCGCGACTTCCCGACGGTCGACATCTTCGCGCCGCGCCTGACGTTCCCGTCGGTCAATACGGGGGCCGGCGGCGATGCCGGCACTCAGTCCGACCGGATGGTCTATCAGCTCCGCGACGACCTCTCGCTCCTGAAAGGCAACCATCAATTGAAGCTGGGGGCCAATTTCAATTACCTCTGGCACCTGGGCATTCGAAACGGCAACGAGCACTACGCAACCGTTGCCTTCTTCGACGATCCGTCGGTCATCCTCAACAACACCAACGGCCGCTATCCGCAGGGCTTCCAGACCCCCGGCATCGTGCGCATGTGGCAGCAGGCCAACGGCGGCGCGGTGAAGGGACAGGGGAGCTGGCAGGACACGACCAGCAACGCGCAGCAGGTCGGGGTGTGGTTCCAGGACGACTGGCGCATCAAGCCATCACTGACGTTGAACCTCGGCATTCGCTACGACCACGATTTCAACCTGATGGTCCAGGAAAAGTTCGGCACCAACGCCACGCGGATGGCGCTCGAAGCGATCGGCCACCCCTTCGGAGCGTATCCGAAGACGCCCAACCTGGACATCTCGCCGCGCGTGGGATTCGCGTGGGACCTGTCGGGACAAGGCACGCGCGTGATCCGTGGCGGCTACGGTCTCTACATCGACCAGTACAATACGGCCGCTTCCGCCGGCGATATCACCGGACAGTCGGCCCGCCCGCTGAACTCGCTCGCGACCCGGACGAACACTGCGATTGGCGCGGGCGAGCTGGCGACGTTCCGTTTCGGGATCGATCCGCTGCCGGCGCAACCGACCCAGGGCGACCGTCTGGCGAACAACTCGACCGGCCAGTGGATCCATCCGGACTACGACGATCCGATCACGCACCAGATCCACATCGGCTACGCGCACACGCTCGCGGCGAATACGACGCTGGCGGTGGACTACACGCGCATCGAGGGACGTCGTGAGGTGCGCAGCACGGAGCTCAATCCGCTCATCGGCGGCCGCCGGCTGCTGGCGAACGATTTCCAGCGCGTATTCGGGAACCCGACGTACCTCGGATCCACCCGCATCCTCGCGGCGATCAACCAGTCGCGCTATGACGGTCTGACGTTCATGTTCCAGCGCCGTCTCCCGCG